>CBDCEW010000054.1:0-17420 GCA_965215885.1 Candidatus Moanibacter sp. | reverse complement strand
GATCGCTCTTTTCGAGAAAATTGCCTACGACACGGCTCTATATCAATTTTGTAGCAATAGTAATACCTAGCCCTGGAGTCTTAACCATGTTATATCCAACTGAATCCAAATCAAACATCCTACTCGCTTCTATCTCGTTACTCGCTGTTTTCCATTTTTCGGCAATGGTTACCAACGCAAAAGTGCCCGAGCTAGTTGTTACCTACGACCAGGTCCCACGTGGTGGCGATCCTCCGCGTTCGTGGAGAAAGGTTTGGACAGCTCACACGTACGACGCCGACTTAAAACGATGGACGAAATCTGATCAATGGACGAGGACGGGAACCGAAACAAAGCAAGTTACGACGGTTGGAGTTTCGGATGTCACCGGCGATCGGCGGGCAGATTTGGTAAACGAGTACATATACAATGGTCGAAGGAACTTTTCAGTAAGAAAATCTAACTCCAACACATTTGTGGCCTCGGCTGATAGAACCTGGTATTCGGAAACCGATAATACGGGCGGTAGCAAAATTGCGAAATATGTTGCTGACGTAGATGCCGACCAACTTTCCGATCTGATCATCCAGATTCCCCTACCTTCTGGCGGCTGGGAATGGCGAGTGCTCCTATCAGAAAAGACCAGCTTTAAAGAACCGGAGAGATGGGCTACCTCGGTCGATTCCAACCTGAAATTCCTAGCCGTCGAGGATGTCGCCAACAGGGATGGCCGCGCCGATCTGATTGTAATTGATCAAAGCGGGGATGTTTCTCGGATTCGCGTTTTCGAATCGAAGGCGGGCGGCTTTTTCGATGTGACGAGCAATTCTTGGGCCGAAATCAAAGGGGAATTTGGCAACACGAAATTCGGAGATATCAATAATGATGGACTTACGGATTTCGTCGTTCAGAAAAGGGTCGATGGCGGTTATTTATGGGAACCGTGGATCAACAACGGAAAGGAAGCTTTCCGGAATGATACTTGGAAATCTTCCGAATCCGAAACTGATTATGCGATTAAATTGGTGAAGGTAATTGACTTAGATCGTGATGGCTACGACGATTTAGTGCTGTCATATCACGCTCGATCACCAGACAACGATGTGGTGGGTGTCCGATATGCCCTTCCTGCGTCTCGTTCATTCGAAAGCCCAGGGAGCACCTGGTTCAAACAGAATCGCATATCGGGTTTCCAAGTTTTAGATATCACCCACGTGAAACGAACCCTCCGTCCAATTCCGCGACCGAAAAAACCTTAACATGCTGCGGACAATGTTCGACAGAGCAGAATTAGCACACTCATGGCAATGGCATAAGTAGGACATCCCTATTCTATGTCAGCGAACATCTGTCGATGTCGTGCTTACTTTAGGAACGCCGAGAAACAACATGAAGGTCGCGCGAAATCTCCTTGCGCAAACAGCAACCGGCGGGATCCTTAGTCCCTTAGTCCGCATCCCCGGCCATGAGCCATTCGGCATTGTGCTCATGGCCGAGGGGCTCGAAAGCGAATGGGCCCTCTGCGGGGCAGCGAGATTTGCGGGTTTTGTGCGCTCTGACGGCGTGCTGCTACGCGGGCTTCAGGCCGTTTTGGGCTGATACATCGGCAGGGGAGGGCGCATCACCTGCAGCCACTTCTGTCCTGGCTTTTTGGCCGCTGCCGCCAGGCTCTGGGCCCGTCCAGCGATGTGGTAAAACAGGTTCCCGCAGCGCGTCCCGCATGCCACCCACCCCCCTTCCCGGTACCGACCCAGCCACTTGTAGCCGGTCCTGCGGCTGATCCCGAGATCGCCGCACAACTCACTCATCGTCACGCGGCCGCTTTCCGCTAACACCGCGAACTTTGCTCTCTCTTCCATTGGTGGCACTTTTTTCCAGGGCATCCGCCCGTTTTCGAGAAAGTGTTACCCATGTCCTGGTTCGTTCCCCGGTTCATACCCAGAGGGTCGCAGAGGGTCAGAGGGTCGCAGAGGGTCAGACTGCGAAGTGTTGGATTTTCCTCAATGCAGTGTAGGACTTACTTCTGTTCGTCCGTTCACACCGCGGAACACTACCGTTGTGACTGATGGAGCTTGGTCGACCTATATTGAGCCTACCGACGATTCATGCGTATTGAGTCCCGAACGCCCCAATGCTTCGACTCTATCAAACCATTCGCAATCTGCCCCCGTGCTTCCCCAGTAACATCAGCTTCTGTTTTTCCTCAGCGATTGTCAGGCGGCCGACTCATTCTCTACGTCCCAGCCAGGAAACACTAACACCGCAGGATGGCATCGCAAGGCACGTGCAAGCACCTTAGCGCGTTCCACACCCAGGCGAATACGATCTCGCTCGATCGCAGAGATCGTAGATTGGGGAATTCCAGGCATTTTCGACAGCTCATTCTGACTAAGCTCCTGGAGTTCCCGAATGATTCGAACAGACTCTCCAATCGAGACATCTATCCGCTTTTTTGCCTTTTGATATATACTCATGTCACTTTTTCCGATAATCGTGTGGCGTCACATCTAAAACTTCCACGAATACCCGGTCCCGCACAACCCTGTAGATCACTCGATACTGCTGACTAAGCCGTGAGGAGGAGCGATGACCTTTGTGCTCGCCCCGCAATGCCTCATCATAGAACCCCCGAATCTGCCTGAGCCCTTGAGGTCCTGAAAGTCGCACAATGTCCTTCCACTTCTCGTAGCGTTTGAGGACATCTTTGGTAAACGACCGGTGAACTGCCCTATGGATCGCGGCATGCGCGAGGATCCTGGCAGTGTCCGGGTTCAAGAGGCTGCGAGCGGTTCGCCTGTTCGGGTCGGCTTCCAATTCGCCGGAGCGAGTTCGGCGATCTCGGTGATGTTCATGTCCGGCAATCTTTTGAGGACGTCAGTGAGGTAAGCGGATGGTTCAATTGCGTGCCGCCGGCAACTCTCAATGATCGAGTAAATTACGGCGCTTCTCCAACCGGCCTTGGGGTGGCCGATGAACATCCAGTTTTTCTTTCCCAGGGCGGTCGGCCGGATAGCATTCTCAATGAGGTTATTGTCGATTTCAACCTTGCCATGCTCGAGGTAGCGCTTGAGTGATTCCCACTGGGTCAGAGCATACTCAACGGCTTCACCCATTTTGCTCCGCGGCAAGGCCCGCCGTTTGAGTATAGGCAAGGCTTTGCCCAAGCGTTCCACGATCATCCGACCATGGCTTTTCCGGTAGGCTTCGCGCAAGGCGGGACCGGCCCGCTGTTCGCGCAGAGGGCGCTCGTCTCTGTAGAGATTGTGGATCTGCCGCACCACCCAGCCGGCCAGCTTCGGATTCTCATCCATCGCCTCCACAAATTTGCGTCGCAGGTGTGCCCAGCACCCAAACAGGGTAATCCCGTTATGCTCCCGGGCGAAACTGCCATAGGCTGCGTAACCGTCGGTTTGGAGCAACCCTTCGTATCCGTTGAGGAACTGCTCGAGACATTTTACCCCACGGCCTGTGTGCCAGTCGTAGAGCACCTCGCCGCCGGGTCGCCCGTAGACCCCCAGGTATCCTTTCCTGCAGCCCTCTTTCTTGCCTGCGTCCGGATCCAGGTAGCGGATGGGCGTTTCGTCCGCCTGGATGTAACCGCCCTCGAACAATTGTAAGCACATGTAGTTGTAGATGGGTTTTAGCCATTGCGCTACCTGGTGGATCCAATCGAGCATGCTCTGGCGCGCCACCCTTACTCCGTAGCGTTCCCGGAAAATCTTCTCCTGCCGATACAACGGCAGGTGATCGACGTATTTGCTCAGTAATATGTGCACCAAAAGCCCCACTCCAGGGATCCCTTTTTCAATCAGCCGCGATGGTAATGGCGCCAGCACGGGAGGTTCCTGGGGCTTTTCGCGAGATACATATTTGCGCCGTATATAGCGCCGCCTGATAAATCGGGCCGGGAGCAAATCTAACTCTTCAGTGACTTCCTCACCGATCAACCGCCACTTTTGCGGTTCAACCTTCACCGCTTCGGGTTCGATTACGATCTCTTCGACTTCCAGGTGCTCGGGCAGACGCTGTCGCCTCGCCCCAGCTCCTTTGCGCGCCTTCGGCTCGGGTGGTGGCTCTGCCGTTTGCTCAGCGGGTTTGTTTTCCTCGGCCTGCTCCAGCCCGGCCAGGAGCAATTCCAGCTGTCCCGGATCGATCCGCTCGCTTTGGTTGCCTCCAAAGTAGCGCTTAATGAGCCAGCCGATCTTCTGACGTAAAAGCCGATTCTCCTCTCGGAGTTGCTCCAGCTCTGTTTGCAAAACCTCGACTTCAGGCATGAAAACAATACTAAACTAACGGTAATAAGAAAAGCAATACTTTTTCAAAAAAATCACTTTTTTTGACCTAACGCTGATACCAGGGCCGCATCTTCCCCTCCCTCAGGTCGATCCCGTTCAAGAGCATGCTCAACGCTTCAGGGCGCAATGGAAGCTTCTGATCTTTCAAGTCCACTCCCTGCGGCCAGCTGAACCGACCCTTCTCTAATCGCTTTGCGAAAACCCATAACCCCGTGCCGTCCCAATACAGAATCTTGACCCGGTCCCGGCTGCGATTGCAGAAGACAAAGTCCGCTCCGCTCAACGGGTCTTCCTTGAGCTGATTGGCCGCCAGGGCGTAGAGACCATTAAAGCTCTTTCGCAGATCCGTTACTCCCACGGCCAGGAAAACCTTCATCGTTCCCGGTAAGCTCAGCATCCCGATTCCCTCAACGCCTTCACCAGACTCGCCACTTGTTCCACCGCAACACCGCAGTCCACCTCCACCCATATCGGGTCCCCTAAGACGATCTCGATCCGATCCTCCGTGACCGCGCTGCTCTGCACCGTAACTTCGGCAAACCGCGCCCCCGCCGATTTTACCCCGCTGCTTCTGTGCCCGGCCCGGTCCTTGCGCAGCCATCCCATAAAGGTCATATACTTGATACCGTGCCGCTGGGCAAACGCCCTCTGCGTCTGATTGCTGCGACGGTATGCGCTTATCAGTCGCCTGCGCTCCTGCCGACTTCGTCGAACGATTCGCTTCGACCGTGTCCGCCCTCTCGTTTTTTCTCCCATCCCATAATCATATCACGGTCGGCATCTTTGCGCTACAAGGTCGTTGCCCGGTCGCTTACCATCTTTGGGCACCCGGTCGAGTTGCTTTGAAGCAGCGGCTGCAGATGGGGTCCGTCTGCGAATTGTTTGATTTTCCTCAATGCAATAGGGCGATTGCCTTTAATCATCCGCGTATACCAAGGGTCACTTCCGGGGTGACACCATAGTTTGAGCGACCCGAATTGAGCCTACCGACGATCCATGCGCACCGAGTTTCAGCCGCCCCAAGGCACTCCTCTCAATCGAACATTTCGCAGACTGTCCCCATGCTCCTTTCATACTATTTCTCCCCACCCGATCCTAATCACACGTATCATTGAGGATTCGGTTAAACCCCAAAGGGTTACCGCCGCGTAGCTGTACTAAGCCGTGTGCGTCCGAGCCGTACTCCAGCACACGGACTTGTGGCGGCAGAACCCGAACAGCCAGACCGAAGCGTCGTCGATCCGAGGAATTCGGCTTACTCCAGTGCAACAGGCGTTCGTTGAACAGTACGAACTGCCCGGCCCGCATTTCCATCGGAACCGCTTGATTCGGGTCGAAGTGTGCCGGGTCGGCCTGTTCCTGAAACCTCTGCTCTTTGGTCGCAGGAATGTGCGGCACCAATTGTGATGTCTCCTTCGCGCAAGAAGGGCCTGAACACATCGGGATTATCGGGGCTATTAAGCCACTGTTGCACTGTCATTTGCATGATTTTGACTCTATTTAAAATTCGCTGATGCCACATCAATGTGATCATTTCCTGCCACCATTCTTAATTGCGCGCCAACGATCTGTTTGTGGATGGATGGAAAGAGACGCAGCTTGTTCTGTATCAGCTTCTCCATGTCACTGCGAACGCCCCAATAGATTAGTTGTCCGCGACTTCTGGTCAAGGCTTGCTCCTTTCGGCGTATCAGCGATACACGCCTTGATCTCTCCGACAGCTTCGCGCTGAGGGAACACGTACAACAACGTGTCAGGCGGCCGACTCATTCTCAACGTCCCAGCCTGGAAACACTAACACCGCAGGATGGCATCGAACAATACGAAACCTCCCGGCTTAAGTTGATACACAATTATGTGCTCGCGGGGTCTGTCGCCCTGACTCAAGCGCGCAATTTGCCCCGCAACCCCTCGTTGGCCTATGCTGGGGAGGCTGCGAACGATCCGGAAATCGAAGTCGTCTGGGTTAGTTCAGAAAAAATGAAATGCCAGCGATCGGCTTCACACAATTCGGCCTGGGGGCCTCTTGCGTGAGCCACAGCGTTCTGCCAGGGATAATGTTATGAAGATCCTCAAGATACAAACATTGGAGAAGGGATGGTGCGACAAGGACTACGTCATGCTCCACGCCGCTTTCCAGCTCCTCGTCGACTTTGTCGAGAAGGAGAGACCCGACGAGATCGTGGATTGGATCTCCGATCCGGAGCACAAGCATGCATGGAAGGAAATTCGATCGCTCTACAAGTGGTGGACCCAGACACGTCCCGCCCGGAAGGACCCCGTTTTGGCAAAGGGTCTGAAGCGCCCGCCGATGCGCTGGAAGAAAGTGCCCGGATCGGACTGTCGCCAGCTGGTCGAATACGACAAGACGAAGTACTCTGAGTTTGAGAAAGCGGTGAAGCAACACCGGCGTTTGGAAAAGAAATGGGAAGAGGAAGACCAGAGAAATTTCCATCGTTTGGTGGAGATCAGGGGGTTCCTCTGGACATAAGCCAGCTGAGGAATTAGATAAGGAAGTTCCAATACCGAAAGGCAAACCGTTTTGCTCGCCTGTAAGGTATGACTGAAAGATAACTCGAGGTCGATTTGAGACGATCACAATTACATTTCCTGATCGTGAGACTGAAAAACGCGGACTGGGCTTTCTGATTGGTCGCTTTTCGGGTCGCGTATCGAAGTCTGGTGAGCATTTAGTTCCAGAAGCGGCACTCGAAGCACTTACAGATCAGGGCATTCCGTTCGAAGTGGCGACAGGGTGGTGTCCAGTATCGCGACGACCTGGCGCGGATCTTCGTTGATGTTCCCGACTCACCCAATACCCGTCAGTGGATGCGCGGGTTCAGGGAACGGTGGAAGTCGCGTCTTGAGTAGATTGAACTGTGGATGGTGAGCTATCGAGTGGATGTGGAGTGATCAGAGGGCCGGATTGGGTATCTGCCGCTGACATTCGATGAGCCAAAGATGTAACCGCTGAGAACGCGGAGAGATGAAGAGATTTAGCCGCAAAAAAGCGCATCCGTCTTCGTCGTTCGACTTCGCCGAGACAAGAGAAACGCAAAAACCCGACGCCGATTCTTCGCGCCTTTTGCGCCTCTTTGCGGCCACCTAAACCTCGACGTTCGGAAAATATAGTTGAAAGCTCACGATCAGCATCTTACTTTCACATGAGATGACACTTGAAAAACTAGAACGAGAAATTCTGTTACTCCCCGATAGTCAAAGAGCGGGGCTTGCCTCCAGGCTACTAGATTCGCTTCCTGCAGTCCTTTCGGGTGATAGCGAAGGCATTGCGGAGGCATTACGGCGGGATGCCGAGATGGATCGCGATCCAAACGCTTCCATGACCTTCGAGGAATTTCGGGCGGCCCTCGGCAGATAGTCCTTTTGGCCGTGGCTGTGTTGTGCCTACTGATTCCAGGCATGGACTTCTCTGCGTCCGCCATACCTATCGCCTTTGTCCTCGGTTACTTCTTCCTCGGTCAATATCGCTGAATCGAAATCGGCCGCTCTGCCGTTCGGCAGAGTCTTCGACAAGCGGCCTTCCTACGAGGACTTGCGAAACTTGTAGGAAGCCTCTGCGTCCCAGCTCTCCGGGACTAGCCCGAACATTTCACAAACCTTCTGCTACGACCACGGATATCACTGCATCTCAAGGCCTTACCTTGCCCGGCGACCTCAGAGGGTCTCAACACACTGTTCCCGGCTTGCCGGGACTACGCAAAGGCTCTGATATGCAGCAATCTACGCGGTCTCGCTACGAAGTGTGTGAAATGTCCGGGCTAAGGGAAACCTACGCCCTGTTAACCTTCGGGACTGATTGTCGTCCCACCTCACGGAGTGGGGGCGTCTTCCCTTAGTAGGCCCTCCTCTTTCAGTTCGGACCACAAGTCGGCGGGAACGGGGTGGTTGAGGAGCCCCGCGTTGGCTGTTACATGCTCCGGGGCGAGGGCTCCCGGAATGATGGAGGCAACGATGGGATGGGCCAGTGGAAATTGCATGGCTGCAGCAGCCAGGGGTACATCATGACGAGCGCAGACATCAACCATACGCTCGACCTTATGGAGCATCTCAGGCGGCGCCGGCTCATAGCGATACATGGCCCCCTCGACGGGCCCAGTTGCCAATATACCGGAGGCGAATACGGCGCCGATCACCGCCCCTGCGCCATGTCGCTCGCACATTGGGAACTCGGCATCGAGAACATCCTGATCCAGTAACGTGTAGACCAATGCGACAATAAAGAAATCGACCCCTACCAAGTCGAGGAAACGCGGAATCATTCCGACCTCGTTGATGCCCGCTCCGATCGCCTTGATCTTTCCGCTGGAGCGCAGCTCGTCCAACGCCTTCCATCCGCTCGTAACGAGCTGTGTGAGATAGGCTGACACCTTCGCCTCCGTCTGGTGAAACCAGCAATCGAGATCATGGATAAGGAGCATGTCGATCGACGGCAGACTTAGGCGCTGCAGACTGTCCTCAAAGGAACGCATGATTCCATCGTAACTGTAATCGTAGGTGAATTCGAAAGGAAGCCTTCCCACAAAGTAATCCCCCACGACGTTTTCGGGGTCCCGAGCCGCCTTGAAAACACGCCCGACTTTGGTCGATACCATGAATTCGGAGCGCGGTTGCTGACGAAGGAAATGGCCGACGCGATGCTCGCTCTTGCCATGCCCATAGAAGGGCGACGTATCGAAATAGCGGATTCCGGCCTCCCAGGCGGCCCCCAGTGTTTGCTGCGCCCCCTCTTCGCTGAGTTCCGTGAACAGATCACCTAACGGTGCGCACCCGAGTCCCAATTCCGTGACCGAGGCAATAGATTTTCCCACTCTGCGTGTAGCTATATCTCCCATAGTTTTTCTTCTTTCTAGATTGGTTTGTTTCCTGGAGCCTGTCGGCCTTTATACATTTTTCGAGAGTGTTATTTGGTTATAGTCCGATCCCGGCTTGCCGGGCCTAGAGACAAGAAAATCAGCCTGACTTATGTGGGAAAGTGGACGAATTGTTGCTCCGCGGTTTCGTTATTGGCCATTTTGACACGATCAATCTGCGGGCGGCAATTCTTTATCCTCAGATTGGAAGTCGAGAAAGGGATAGATAATGACAAATTGTCTCAGATTTCAGGTTCATTTTCCTCAATACTGCGAAGCAGTGTTGCGGTGGAGCCTCGGGTTTAAATCCGAGGAAACAGAGAAGCGAGAGATCTGCGGTCTGAAGGACCGCCGTCAGCGCGCCCACAGCGTCCCTTCAGGACGCATGGTTATGTAGAATACCACGACTCGGGTTGAAACCCGAGGCTTTCCCACCATGCCCTTTCAGGGCACTTATCGGAACCCTGTCCCGGTAGGTACCTGTTTAGCGTTTCTGAGGGTACCCCGGTCTTGTGCCGGGCAGCCGGTAGTCGAAGGAAAGACGCTAAACAGGTATCCCGGCCTGCCGGGACAAGGAATGATCAAGCTTCGGTGACCGCAAGGCGCTCTTGTCGGAGAAGCGGTGACGGGGAGAGAGGGAGATGGGAGACGCAGCCGAATCTTTGTCGTCAACTCTGTCGCTATTATCGGCCGATTTCTCGATGAAGCTTACGACGAAGTGAGGGAGTAGCTTCTTTCCCCCGTCAGGGAATCTTTGTCGTGAGCTTTGTCGCGGAATTCGGTCGCTCTCTCGACAAAGCTTACGGCGAAGCTTACGTTTAAGTTTGGGTATAGCGATCTTTCGCGGCCAACTACAAGCTACTCCAAAGACCGGGCGTTGAGGCTGCCAGAGCCATGACGGAAAGGAACTATATTACAACTACCAGCATTCGAATATCCAAGGGCTTCCACGTGTTCCCGGCGGACATTCCCAATAAGGGCATTCGGTTTGTCGATCACGAGAAGGACGGTCGATCCAGTCACGGCGGGAACTGCCTGACGGAATGCCGCAACGGCGATATCGTGGCCTTCTACAGCAACGTATCGGGTGAAATTGAGAGTGGCCACGGCGTGGCAGGCTGGTCGGAATATCGCCGATCCGAGGACGGCGGAAAGACCTGGAGCGGACCGGTCATCCTGGATTATTCGAAACGCGCCTGGGAGGGCGAAGAGATGTATTCCGCCATCGTATTCGCCGCCGCTACCGCGCCCGACGGCACATTGATCGCGTTCGTCTGCCGATTTGAGAAGGAGCTGTGGGTCAAGAAACTGCCTCCGGTCTGCCTGCTGAGCCACGATCACGGCCAAACCTGGAGCAAGCCACACCCTCTGGATGCCGATGCGACCGTTGAAGAGGTTTCGCTGACGTTTGATGCCGTATTCACACACAATGATCAGGTCTTTGCCGTCTTCATCGGCGGATCGGCCGATTACTGCATCGGCCCTTACAATCTATATGTCTCAGCTGACAACGGGGAATCTTTCGAGCGACGCAGCACACTGCCCTTCGACTACGAGAACTACTACGTTACAGCCGGTGTTCTCGATAATGGCGACATCATAGTCTACTCCTACCCTTACCGCAGGAACGCGGCCATTGACGAATACAACATTCCCTACGTCACAAGCGCGGACGAAGGGCGTACATGGTCCGAGGTGAAAACGACCCGATTTGCCGGGGCCATCCGCAATCCGCAACTGTCGCGCAAGATCGGCAATCTCTATTTTCTGCATGGGCGCAGCGGCAGCTACAATCGGGACCCGAGTCATCTGATCCTCTACACATCTTCTGCCGGTATCCACTGGGATGACGGCACTATTCTGCACCGCAAGGAAATCGGTGGGGGCGATGCCTATTCAGCCAATGAAGTTATTGGCAAGTACGACCCGGCAGTGCCGAATCGGCTGCTCATACAGTCCAGCATCGCCTACGAGGAGGGCAGCAGCAAAGTCAACGCGCATCACTGGTGGGTCGAGGGAATCGAAGGCGCCTGACTGACGTCCCGCACATGCGTGCGCCTCAGCAGCTTCTTGAACGAACATACTCGGTTGTAGGCCAACCGCACTCGATGGTCAGGTGCTCCCAGCTGCGCACCGACACTAAGTGCTCGAACTCATAAAGACGGTCAGGTATGTCCCGGCAAAGCCGGGATTGGGGGTAGTGCAAGGCGCGCCGGCGACGGACAACCCTGAAGGCCTCTTCTAAGAAAATAGAGAGCATCGGGGGGGAAATGACCTATAATATTCATCAATATTGGAGGTACTAGAACGAATAGAATCGAATCAAAGACTTTGGCCGCAAGGCTGGAAAATAAGGCTGGGGCAAGTCCCGACAATTATCTATTATGTGAGGAGACGAAGAAGTATCTATAAGAAGATAGTTAGTCTTGGCACCACGCTTGGTCCCAGGAAGCCGAACAAGACAAGGTTTAGAAGCCGAGTCGAAGGCTCGGTTCTAATCCATGGTGCATGAAGCCGCGGACCTTCACCGCGAACGTTGTAACAGGAAAAATCACCATACTAATCCACGAAAACAATGACAATTGAGTAAGTTCGCTAATATCATAAAGAAGAAGCCCGAGGAAATTTTGGGGCACCCCGACTACAGCCTGGACGAAGTAGGCGGACTGCGCATAGCTGATGAAGCAGCGTCCGAACTGAAGCAGGACGAGGTTACACTGACGGTAAAGTGCAGGACGCCCGATGATGACAATTTTATCAGCCTCGGCCTTATCAACTGGTCGGAGTAGGCAAGGAACGAATACTTTGGTGGCAGGACGAAATGCTCCCGCATTCCGCTACGTTCCGAATCTAAGCATGTAGTCCCGGCGCCCCGGGAGAGCATTTCGATGGTGTTGCGACCGAATTGAGCTATAATGGACCGCCCGGAAACCCCGCTGCTCTGCCGTACGGCAGAGTGAAACTTCTGAATGCAAAGTGGCACAGGCTTCCAGCCTGTCAAAAGTCGTGACAAACATCCATGTTTCACACAGGCTGGAAGCCTGTGCCACTTCGGCAAATTCCACGAAGAGTATGCGTTAGAAACAGCCCGCGAACCCGCATGAACAGTGAAGCAGACTGATGGAAGTCATTGATCTGAGAAGTGATACAGTAACGACACCGACCCCAGACATGCGGGCCGCTATGGCGGAGGCCGAAGTCGGTGACGATGTCCTTGGGGAAGATCCCACTGTCAACCGCCTGGAGTCGCTCGCGGCTGAAATGCTCGGGAAGGAGGCGTCCCTCTTCACATCGAGCGGCACGCAGGCCAACCTCCTGGCCTTGCTCACCCACTGTGAACGGGGAGATGAATACATCGTGGGTCAGCAGGCCCACACCTACCGGTTCGAAGGAGGCGGTGCGGCGGTATTGGGTAGCATTCAACCGCAGCCACTGGATTTCGAAGAGAACGGCACCCTGGATCTAGGCAAAGTAGCGGACGCCATCAAACCTGACGACTTCCACTTCGCACGCACTCGCCTGTTATGCCTTGAGAACACTCAAGACGGAAAGGCGTTGCCTATGGATTACATGCAAGAGGCTGCGGACTTCGCCGGTGAACAGCAGATCAAGCTTCATCTGGATGGCGCCCGCATCTTCAACGCGGCCGTAAAGCATAAGACATCCGTCGACGCGATCGCTGGAAATTTCGATTCTGTCTCCTTCTGCCTGTCAAAAGGGCTCGGCGCGCCGGTCGGTTCCCTCTTCTGTGGCAGTCGGGAGCAGACCGGGCGGGCACGAAGATGGCGCAAGGTGCTGGGCGGCGGCATGCGTCAGGCCGGGATGCTGGCGGCCGGCGGAATTTACGCCCTCGAACACAATATCCGGCGACTCACGGATGACCACGCCAACGCAGTTCTCCTGGCCCAAGGTTTGTCCGAAATTGAAGAATTGGATGTCGATTTCGCGCCCGGGCAGACCAACATGGTGTTCATTCGGGCGCACGAAGGAGCTGATCGGCTTCCAGCTTTCTTGAAACAGCGCGGTATCCTGGTCCTGGGAGGGCAAATCATTCGCCTCGTCACGCACCTGGATGTGACCGAAGAAGATATCTGCACTGCGATTTCCGCATTCAAGGAGTTCTTCTCGAAATCAGGCGCATAAAACTCTCCGCCATGACGAAATCCGAGGTGATGGTCCTTCTGAAAGCGAACCGAAACGATCGCGGCGTCAAGAATTGGGAGAAACTGGGGCCGGATACCGGAGGCTTGAAAAGTTTCGGGATCGGCCTCACTCAGCTACGCAAGCTGGCCAGGAAGGTCGGCCGCGATCACAACCTGGCGCTCCAGCTTTGGAAGTGCGCCAACCATGACGCGAAAATTATCGGGTTGTTGATTGACGAGCCGAAAAAACTGACACGGGAACAGGTGGAAGAGCAGGTGGAAGGAGTCGGCGCCGGCATGCTGGCTCATGTGTTCAGTTCATGTGATGCGACCCTGCCGAAGGCGCCTTTCGCATTTGACCTCGCCCGGCACTGGATCGAGAGCGCGGACGCGCTGCGACGCCGGTGCGGTTACGGTCTGATCTACGAGTTAACGAAGGACAAGCGGAACGCGGAGCTCATGGATGAGTTCTTTCTCGACTGCGTCAGACGCATCCGCGACGAAATTTCAACCGAGGAGAATTGGGTCCGATTGTCGATGGGCGGCGCACTCATCGGCATCGGCAAACGCAATAAGAAGCTGAACCGGGCTGCCATCAAGGCAACCAAAGCCATCGGCCCGGTGGATTTCAACGATGGCGGTTCAAAATGCGAACCGCTGGATATCCTCAAACATCTCACGAGCGACTATTTGAAGAAAAAATTCGATGTCTGACTGCAACGGCGTAAGATTGCGGGTTCATCGCTCGCAAGCGAGCTTCCTACGAGCTGCAAAAATTGTTGTTGGAAGACCGCTTGCGGTCGAAACGAAGAAGGGGCGGATTAACCGTTTACGCCCATTATCTTTGCGTCGTTTGTGTTTGACTGCGTAAACGCACAAGAGGGAATCAATTTATGAGAAACGTTGGTGTTATTGGTCTGGGTGAAATGGGGATTGGTTTAGCCACCAACATCATCAGAGAGCGGCTTTAACTGTACGGGCTTTGACATAAGGGCAGAACGGCTCCAAATGCTCGAGGTTCTTGATGGAAAATCCGCGCACAGCCCAAGCGAAGTGGGTCAATATTCGGATGCTGTTTTCCTTATGGTGATGAATGGCCAGCAGGTATTCGACGTGATTACGGGCAAGGACGGTCTCTTGAAAAGCCTGAAGCCCGGCGCCACCAACATCCTTTCGGCGACGATTGAACCCAAGGACGCGCGAGCCGCAGCGGAGGTTCTTGCGGGGACCGGGATCAACATCATCGACACTCCTGTAAGCGGCGGAAAACCGGGAGCGGACAACGGCACACTGACTTTGATGGCGGCTGCACCCAAAGCGGTTTTTGAGGATAACCTCACTTTGCTGAAAGCCGTTGGTGATAAGATATTCCATGTTGGTGAAGAAGCCGGCATGGGACAAACGGTCAAGGCATCGTTACAGGCATTTATCGGCGCATCCTTCACCGCCATTTTTGAATCGCTGGTACTCGGTTCAAAATCCGGTGTCAGCGGTCAGGTGCTTTTTGATGTGTTCAGCGGCGTCGGAAGTCCTCTTTTCCGTAACTGCGCCGAACTGATTATGGACCGCAAGTTTGAAAACACAGGCAGTCACATCGGCACGATGTACAAGGACTTGGGTATCAGTCTGAATCTGGCCCGCGAGAATGGAGTGAGTATGTTCACCGTCGCCGCGGCATATGAACTTTTTCAGGCCGGCATTTCGATGTTTCCCGACGGCAACAACTGGTCGATCGTAAAACTGCTCGAACAAATAGCCGATACGGAAGTGACGTGGTAGAAGGGAGGCAATGATGGCAAAGTTAGGCGTCATTACCGATGGCATCAGCCGCGAGTTTGAGCACGCCTTGACGATGATGAATGAGTTCGGTCTGAATCAGGCCGAATTGCAGTATCTCTGGGATAAGGAGGTTGGTGACTTGAGTTACGCTGAGATTTCCCGGGTTCGGGATTTGGCTCAGGCCCATAACGTTGAGGTGTCCTGTATTTCACGTCATATCTTTGGCGGTATTTCCATAGGTGATCTCGAGACCGATAGCCCAATCTATCTGACGCAAATTGAAGCCCTGCGACGGTGTATTGACATGGCGAGACGCTCGATTGTTCGCTGGTGCGCACAATGAGTTTTCGTAAAGAGATGATTCTCTTTGGCAGAAATGGCGCCGATCAGTGGAATGTCTCCACTGGTGCATGGGATAAACTGGTACACCTTATGGCTCTGCCCGTAGAGATCGCTGAAGCGGAGGGGATCACCCTGGTAGTGGAGACGGGCAACAATGCTATGATCTCTTCAGCGTATTTGGGGCGAAAATTGATTGAAGCACTGGGAACCAGCCGGCTTAAGGTTCTTTGGGATCCCTGCAACAGCCTTTACTGCAACGAAAAAGCCTACCCGGATGGCTATGAGGCACTCAGAGGAGGGTATCTCGGCCATCTTCATCTAAAGGACAGTGAAGTCGACATTCCGAAAGCGACCGTCGCCTGCCGGTCTCTTGGAGAAGGCCATCTGGGCCCCTCCCTGGAGGCAATAGCAAACTCGCTCAGAGGCGATACCTATGAAGGAGTCATTTCTCTGGAAAGCGTCTATCGGCCAGAGGGCGGCTCCTTTGAAGATGGCTTTCGATCCTCCATTGAGAAATTCAAATCTCTTTTTGCTTAGCCCAACGAGTCCAGATCGCCAATTTTTACTTTCAGAACTTCGACGGACTGCTTACCCCCGGAGAAAGCAATCAGCAAGTGTCCGTCGTGCTCCATAGCATGGGGATAATCGAGCCACCGCCCGCCGGCCAGATACCCCATCGAATGAAACACCTTCCCGTCATCGCTGATCGAAATGGCCAAAGGGTCGCGTAAGCGCGGATTGGGTTGGTCTTTGCGCGGATACGGATTCGATATCAGCACGTAGCGCCCGTCGCTCAATCGCAGACCGTGGAGCTTCGATGTGGCATCGGGAAAATTCGTCTTCACCGGCGACGACCAGGATCGCCCATGGTCTGAGGAATACGACCGAAAGAGAAACCCGCTGCGCCGGTTATCGCGAAAAAGCGCCATCAGGCTGTCGTCCGGCAGGACCCACCAGAGCGGCTCCTCGGCCCTCAGTTTCTCGGATGTGCCCTGCACGGGATAGGACTCCCACCGATCGATTCCCTCCCTCCCGCCGATGAGAACCTGGATCCCATTTTCACCGTAATCATGGGTCCGCCGGGTCATCATCCAATCTCCAGTAGGTAGCTGTTTGGGCGGGAAGTTATTGATCGTATTCTCGAATATTACTCCCGCATCTTCCCAGAGGCCATCCGCATCGCTGAAGCGGAATCCTCTCAGGGAAAAGCTCTTACCAAAAAATCCGGCTGCTTCATCAAGTGCGGCGATCGCCAGCAATTCTCCGTCGCGCTGCCAGAAACCGCGCGAAATATAGCGAAACCCTTCGCTCGTCCGCTGACCGTAGAATTCGGAATCAACTCCGGCACCCGGTGGTTCCGGGGTGATAAAATCCGGCGCCGACCAATCGATGCCGTTCCCGCTCGTGGCATATTTTACCCGTTGGCCAACTCGGTCCTCCACCCCCGGACCATCGCTCCACATCACCCAATATCGTCCACCGTGGTGGGCCAGGTAATTGTGCTGGCTCACGCCGCCCGTTTCAGTGTCGATCTTATCGAGATTATCTCTGCGTCCCCGAACATCTGTGACAACGGTATGTTGCGACCTCACGCGTGGCAGGTTGTCGAAGTCGATCGAGTGCGTGTCTTGTGGGCCCCAATCTCCCGCCAGCATAATGCTCGAATGCAAATCGTCGCTCATAGAGAACAGAAGTTTCTCAACGTTTCGGGCCGGTGCAAGAAGAATTGGTAATGAACACTCCCCGCAGTCCTGCCGTACAGCAAGTACCTGTTTAGCGTTTCTGAGGCTGCCCGGTCTTGCGCCGGGGTGGCGCACGGTAGACAGCTACAATAAACGATAGACAGCCCCACCCCTCCACCGGTCCTCTCTCGCCTCAGCCTTGTACCGACTGAGGCGAGAGAGGACCGGTGGAGGGGTGGGTAGAGGCACACGGTGTTTAGCAAGAAACGCGCACCACCCCGGCGCAAGACCGGGGCAGCCAGCAATCGAAGGCACGCAAGACACTTACTA
>CBDCEW010000053.1:0-15669 GCA_965215885.1 Candidatus Moanibacter sp. | reverse complement strand
TTCAGGAACAGTTTTCTCCACTCTGTCGAATGGATACCGACCTTCGATACAGCAAGTCAAGGCCTCATCCGGGTACTTCAATCCGAGAATGTGATGACCCCGTCAGGCGCAATCGAGGCGGTTACGGGTCTTGCCTGCTTCTGCTCATATCCTTCGCTCATTTTGGATGTCAGAAGGAACAGATAAGCTATTATGAGGTTCCCAGGGAAGAGCGACCGACAACTCCTGGAGCGAGTCAGGCGTCAAACTTGCCTCCAGATCATCCGGATATTGCTGCGGCATCTACTCAGATCGCCGGAGAGGCATCGAATCCCAAATGGTCGCAACCGGAACATTGGTTACCTGGGCCGCCATCGCAATTGAGGCGCGCCAGTTTTTCCGCCAGAGGCCAAGACGGTCAGTTGGTTGACATTTCGATTACCACATTTCCCGGCCAGGTGGGCGGCGCACTTGCAAATATCAACCGATGGCGCCGCCAGATAGGCCTGGATTCCGTCGATGAGGAGGCAGCGGGCGCTCTAACCAACGAGTTGGAAATAAGAAAAACTCGCTACAAAATCATCGACATTTCCAGTAAAACCCCTCCAATCGGCAAAGATTGGCCGCAGAGCAGTCTTATCGCAACGACCTTTCACAACGGTAACTCCTGGTTCTTCAAGATGTCCGGAGACACGCCCCTTGTGGACGAAGAGCGGGAGGCATTCATGCAGTTTCTCGAATCTGTTCGATTCTGATAGCGGGCTATCCAACAAACCAAGGCAGCATTGAATCGCCTCAAAGAGATACTGAGTTCGCTCCGCCTGACGGTTGCGCTTTTAGCCCTCTCCATCGTATTGATCTTTTTCGGTACCCTGGATCAGGTGAATATCGGCATTTACGGTGCACAGGAGAAGTACTTCGAACACTTCATCGGGGTCTGGCAATATCCCCCACAGTGGCCATTGGGCGGCTTCTTAGATTGGCTCCGCCTTCCCATTCCCGGGGGATATCTCATTGGACCTCTCCTCGTCGTCAATCTCACTCTGGCGCATTTCAAATACTTCCGCCGGACTTGGAGGAAGGCAGGTATCGCGCTGATCCACACCGGCGTCGTTCTCCTTCTAGTGAGTCAGCTCCTGACTAATCTGCTTCAGGAAGAGAGCTATATGACCATCGATGAAGGGAGAAGCGCCAACTACACAGAGAGCTTCCGCACAGACGAGCTTGTTATCATCGAACATTCCGATTCCGAGAAAGACTACGTCTTGAGCATCCCTACTCCTTTCATCGAAGACACGCCTACCCTTCAACATCCCAAAATCCCACTAAGTATTGATGTCGAGGCGTTCTATCCAAACTCAAGAATTTTTCGCAGGAGCAATGTGCCCAATGCGAAACCCTCCCGTGTAAACCGTGGACTGGGAAAAGAAATGGACCTCGTCGTGACTGAATTGCCCAAGACCTACAAGCAGGACGAGCGAAACAGATCCAGTGCCATCCTAACACTCCGCGACGGCGATGAGGCGGTCGGCACATGGCTCGTCTCAACAGCTTTTGACGAGGAGACGCCACCACAACTCCTCACCTACGGTGGGCGTGACTACGAGATCGCTCTTCGATTTAAGCGGTCTTACCTTCCCTATCGCATCGAATTGATCGATTTCTCCCACGACCTCTATCCCGGTACCGACATTCCCAAGAATTACTCGAGCCTCGTCCGGATCAAGAACCAGGACACCGGGGTCGATCGCCAGACTTTGATCTACATGAACAACCCGCTTCGCTACGAAGGGCTCGCATTCTTCCAATATTCCTTTGCCAACAACGATACCACAACTGTTTTTCAGGTAGTTAGAAATCCGGGTTGGCTTATACCCTACATTTCTGTTGTCCTCGTCTCAGCAGGCCTTCTCGTGCAGTTCGGATTTCATCTTGTCCGATTCGTCAAATCCCGGCAACGCCAATACCAGGAATGAAGAGGATTTTACCCTTTTTCGCTCTCATCGTCGGATCGCTCCTTATTATCAAGGGTCTTCTCCCCCATCGATACAAGAGCCCTTTCAGCGTGGCGGAATTCGCCACCCTTCCCGCCCTCAAGGGGGGGCGCCTCAAACCGATGGACAGCATCGCGCGAAACTCTCTCGTTCTACTAAGGGGAAGACAGAGTTTTCGCACGGCTTCAGGCGAGAAGAAATCTGCCATCGAGTGGCTCATGGACGTCACTATGAAGCCCGAGGCGGCGGACACTTATCCGGTCTTTAGAATAACGAATCCGGAATTGCTCAGCTCCTTTGGGCTTCCGCAAAAGGACGAATTCTACTACGCTTTCAGCGAACTTTCCCCGCACCTCGAGGAGATTGAGGAACATTCCCGCCACGTTAATCCCGAAGCACCGCTACGTACGCCCTATGAGCGCAGCCTCATCAAACTGCGTAGCTCACTCATCGAATACCACCAACTCATTCATAGCCTCTTCCCTCCCGACACGGCCCATCGTGTCGAAGAGGAGTATATCTTATACCAGAGTATCATCTCTCAATCGATCGAAGCGTTCAACAAGCAGCAAGCCGGCGAGGAGTTCGATGAAGAGACTTTTAATCGGTTTATGGCGTTTGCCCAGCGTTACCAGAGACTCTCCCAAAACGCCGCCATGCGCGTCGTTCCTCCCACTAATCCCTTTGCCCCTCCCGAAGACTGGAAAGACATTGGAACCAGTATCGTTTCAACCACCTTCACAAACCACAGCATCGATCAGATTGTATTCGGATACGCCCGACTGGTCGACTCCTACCGGCATGATGAATATGTGCGATTCAATGAAATTCTTGGCGAACTCAAAGAAATGATCGGCGAGCGTTATCCCGGCGGCCGCAATCGCATTCGCTTTGAGCGTTTCTTTAACGCTTTCCAACCATTTCTTCTCAGCAGCGAACTCTACCTACTCCTATTTCTATTGGCTTGTGCCTCCTGGCTCCTATCGCCTCAGTCCTTCGGTCGCTCCGCTTTCTGGTTGCTCCTCCTCACCCTGGCTATCCACAGCTTCGGCCTCATCGCTCGGATGTATATTCAGGGGCGTCCGCCCGTAACGAACCTCTACTCCTCGGCCGTATTCGTCGGTTGGGGCGCGGTAATCCTCAGCGCCATTGTGGAACGGCTATACCGTAACGGCATCGGTTGCGCAGTGGCCGGCATGATTGGTTTCTGCACCCTCATTATCGCTCACAATCTGAGTGCAACAGGAGACACCCTGGAGATGATGCGCGCCGTCCTCGACGACAATTTCTGGCTCGCAACTCATGTTGTCATCATAAATCTCGGCTACGCAGGCACTTTTCTGGCCGGTTTCATGGCCCTCATCTTTCTCTTTCGCGGCCTCCTCACAAGGGGGCTCGATGATCAAACCGCGGAAGCTCTTGTTCGGATGACCTACGGCACTGTCTGCTTCGCTCTGCTTTTCAGCTTTGTCGGCACCATCCTGGGCGGGATCTGGGCCGATCAATCATGGGGACGATTCTGGGGCTGGGATCCAAAAGAAAACGGCGCTCTTATGATCGTGATTTGGAACGCCCTCATCCTCCACGCCAGATGGGGACGCCTGGTCCAGCGACAGGGGTTTATGGTCCTCGCTATCGGTGGTAATATCATCACAAGCTGGTCCTGGTTCGGCACTAACATGCTCGGAATCGGCCTTCACTCCTACGGCTTTATGGACAGCGCCTTCTTCTGGCTCATGAGCTTTGTCGGTAGCCAGATTCTCCTCATCCTCCTCGGTAGCTTACCCCGACAATATTGGCGCAGCCCCCAGGCCCTTGGTCGAATATAGATCCCGACGGGAAGTCTTCATCGGGTTCCCCTCTCCCCCATCGTGACTCTCAATCGTGATCTCCAGTCGATCTTCTCTTCTTTCGATTTTAGATCACAGCCTGCCATGAGCCTGCCGAATGGATTATGATCACGACGGGAAGATCCAACGAGTTCCCGCTCTCCCGGTCTCCGCGTCACCCTCTCTCCCTATGTCTACCGGCGTCCCCATGTCTCTCCATTTTCACGCCTTCATTCCCAATCCCGCTTTCGCGCTTTTTCGCGTCTTTAGCGGGCACCACTCTTCGAGAACGAGAACGATTACGAGCACGACGAAAGATCTAATAGGTTGCCCCCTCCCCCATCGTGCCTCTCAATCGTGATCTATCGTCGATCTTTTCTCCCTTCGATTTTCGATTACGATTATGACAACGAATTTCGATTAGGAAAGATCGAACAGAGCTGCGTCGAGCTTCTCCTCTGATTTCCTTCTTTGCCGGACCACCCGAAAGGGAAACCTTGCATGCCTCGGCAAAGCGCAACGACGACGGGTCGCGAAACTCGTCCCGAACCTTGTCGACTCTAGATCACGAATATGATTCACGACGAAAAGACCGAAACGGTATCCTCCTCCCCCATCGTGACTCTCAATCGTGATCTATCGTCGATCTTTTCTCCCTTCGATTTTCGATTAGGAAATCTCGGATCGAACAGAGCTGCGTCGAGCTTCTCCTCTGATTTCCTTCTTTGCCGAACCACCCGAAAGGGAAACCTTGCATGCCTCGGCAAAGCGCAACGACGACGGGTCGCGAACCACGTCCCGAACCTTGTCGACTCTAGATCACGAATATGATTCACGACGAAAAGACTGAAACGATATCCTCCTCCCCCATCGTAACTCTCAATCGTAATCTCCAGGCTCACTTCTCTTCTTTCGATTTTAGATTACGATTATGATCACGACGGGAAGAACTAACGAGTTCCCGCTCTCCCCGTCTCCGCGTCACCCTCTCTCCCTATGTCTTCCCGCGTCCCCATGTCTCTCCATTTTCACGCCTTCATTCCCAATCCCGCTTTCGCGCTTTTTCGCGTCTTTAGCGGGCACCACTCTTCGAGAACGAGAACGATTACGAGCACGACGAAAGATCTCTGAGCATTCGATTTTCGATTACGGTTAAGATTGGGTGGATTTCCGTTCGATGCACCAGCGTTTGATCAATCTCGTATACAGCTCGGTGCCAAGTCGAAGTTGCTCCAGCTCGACCCACTCGTCGGCCGTGTGTGCCTGGGCTATGTCCCCGGGCCCGATCACAACCAGGTGTTTCATCTCCCTCAACATGCAGGCGTCCGTCCCATAACTGACTGTCTCCATATTCTCCCTTTGAGCGACAGCCTGTATCTCTTTGAGATATTCTGATTCCCGATCGAGGTAGAAGGGAGGAGCCGCCCGCTTCACCTCGAAATCAACGCCGCACTGCTGAGCCGCCTGTGCCGCTCGTTCCAACAGCGCATCAGCGTCAATACCGGGAGTGGGTCGAAAATAGACCGTGCAGACGCTCTGCGGCGGCGTAATATTGACGGCCCGCGTATGATCGTTTATCCCGATGTTCCAGCTGACCGTCGGCGGGTCAAATTCCTGATGGTGCCAGACCCTATTCTCTTCAACTTCGTCATGAATGGCTTTCATCTCGGAAAGGAATGGGATCATCGCCAGATTGGCATTGATCCCTTCACGGGTGCTCGAATGCGCGGCCCGACCGTGAGAGACGGCCTGGAAACCGTAGGTGCCCTTGTGCCCGTAAACAACCTCAAGGCGCGTAGGCTCACCCACTACCCCGTGCGACTCCCCGGCCACCATCTCCCGATAGTGTTGAGATCGCCGCGCCACTTCCTCCGCACCGCCGTATCCCACCTCCTCGTCCGCGGTGCAGGTAATATACACCGGGTGTGCAAGTTCGCTCGCGGAAAAACGCTCCGCCGCGGCAAGCATGCACGAGACCGACCCCTTCATGTCGCAGCTTCCTCGTCCGTAGAGTCTATCCTCGACAACGGTCGGCTCAAAGGGGCCGTGCAAGTCCGAAGACCAGTCATCCGCGGGCACGACATCGGTGTGGCCGAAGTAGGCGAGGCCTCCACTACCGGACCCTTTCTTGCCGATAACGTTGGACTTTGCTACTCCATCCGGATCGGTATACTCCACGCGCTCGGTCTCGAATTCCAGCTCTTGCAGAACCTGGTCGACGTAATCGGTGACCGGCGTGTTGGAAAGGCTGCTGGTCGAGTCAAATGAGACGAGCTTCTTCGTGTAATCGAGCGCTTCCAATTCCGGCATGGCGTCAAGGTTCACATCGTCCGAGTCCAATATCAGGATCTGGTTGGAGGGTCCTTGTTGGCTGAACTGGAAGCTGAAGAGCGCGTAAGGAGCTGTCAAGGTGGTTTGATTGCCATCTCGCTGCGCCAAAGCGATGAAATTATCGTAAGCTAAATCGTGAAACCACCGATATTTGACAGTATGGAACTGGACACTGTCATCGCCAGTATCGATTACCTCCCCCCAACAGCAATGATACTTCCGAAACTTCAGAAGGTTCTCCGTGACGAAGAATCCGGTGTCGAGGAGATTGCCGCCCTAATCAAAGTGGATGCGTCTCTTACCGCTGAGATTATCAGGATACGGAACAGCGCGTATTTTGGTTCGCCGACCCAGAGCAGAAATATCCATGAAGCAATCAGCCGACTCGGATACTCTAAAATCTACCGCACCGTAAGCATGATCGTAGTCAAGGAGATCCTCGGAAAGGCACTTCCGGTATACAAATTGAAGCAAGGGGAGCTCTGGGAGCATTCGATACTTACAGCGACCATGATGGAGGGCCTCGCGAATGAGCTTGGTGAAGATTCGGACACCGCCTATACCACGGGGCTTGTTCACAATCTTGGCAAAATCCCAATCGATCGCATCGTGGCCAAAGATACAGAATGTCAAGACCAGTTCCTCGGGGCAAGCCCAGAGGCATTTGATATTAGATTTATGAATTAGAAACGAAGCAAGCTTCGGGGAATTAAACCCGAAGCGATTAAACGGATTAGAGATCCTGCGCACGAGATTGAAGAGCGGATTCTCGGTTTTCACTATGCCGAAGTCGGCTCAGCTCTTCTCAGAAAGTGGAAATTTTCCCTGGAAATCTGTATGGCCATCCTATTTCAGATCAAGCCCCTGGCATCACCATTTCCCAATCCATTCGCAAGCATGCTCAATCTTACGAACTCAGCTCTATCTAATCGAGGGTCTGATTACTCCATAGCGACCACTTGTGATCAATACGATCCTGAGATCATCGATATCCTCGATCTTACGGAAAGCACTCTCCTATCTTGTGCTGAAAAGGCCAATGAGAGATTGTTTGAGATAAGCGCTCTCGTCTCAATGGTCTGACCGGCAGGAAACAGAGAGCGAAATTGGCATAAAGCAGACTGGAGCAAACCGATGGACCTTTTCAATGGAGTCCCCGCTCTGCTCCCGGCAGAGCGATTAGGAAAATGTCGGTGGAGGATCAGGCCGCGATCCACGAATAACCCCAGTTAATCCGAGCGCACCGCAAATTCGCAACGCTAAGTCCGACAGATTCCTAGCAATTCCTCGGCATGCTGAAGCGCCGAGGTAGATGAGCGATCGCCAACCATGCGCGCAATCTCCACCACGCGCTTCTTTCGCTCCTCGCTGATGGACTCAATCGTAACAGCGACTTCATCGGCGCTCTCCTTCTTTTCCACCACAAAATGGTTCCTTGCCTTCGACGCAACCTGCGGAAGATGAGTCACACTAAAGACCTGATGCTGTCGCCCCAGATCCGACAGACTCTCTCCTACAATCCCGGCAATTTCACCCCCGATATTGGCATCGACTTCGTCAAACACGAGGACCGGAGTTTCGTCCACTTGCGCGAGGACCGTCTTAAGTGCCAGCATCACTCGCGCAACTTCCCCGCTCGAGGCAATCTTGTTGAGAGGCAGCAATTCCTGACCTGCGTTTGGTAGGAAGAGAAAGCGACAGCTGCTCATGCCGTGCTCCTTAAGCTCCGCCTCTCGAAACACTTCGATGCGAAAGTCCGCCTGTTTGAAACCGAGGAGATTGATCAACTCCTTAGCCTTCCTCGCCAGGCCCGCCGCGGCTGTCTGACGCCTCTTTCGCAAATCCTCAGCCAGTCTTTGCAGTTTGTCCTCCAGCTCGTCGCCCTCACGCTCGAGTTTTCTGATTGTTCCCTCAACGTCGCTCTGAGCCGAGACTCTCTGTGCGAGTCGTTCCCGTGCCTCCAGGACACTCTGCACATCGGGACCGTATTTCCGTTTAAGCTCCAGCCATCTATTCATGCGCTCCTCGAGAGAACGAGCGGTTGCCTCATCGAACTCACCTCTGCGCACGATCGACGAATACTCCTCCGCAATGTCCTCCAACTCGATAATAGCCGACTCCAGGCGATCGCTCAGCCCCACCGCGCCTTTCTCAATCTCAGCCAGTTTTCTCCCTTCCTGGAGCGCTCCTCCAAGCTTTCCCGCAACACCTTCCTCACCCGCCAGCAAACTCTCCAGGTGCGAAGCCAATTCTACTAATTCCTGAGCGTGATTAAGGCGGTTAAAATCGCTTTCTAAAGCCTCTACCACTTCACCACTGAGTTCCGCACGGTCAATCGCCTCTACCTGTTTTCGAAGAAACTCTATCTCATCGGGCGAAAGCCTCTCTTCCCCTTTCAGTTCTTCGATCTGACGGTGCAGTTCTCGCCATCCGCGATATAATTCCCGGTACTCGCGGATCCCCTCTCCTACCCTTGCATAGGAATCCAACAGCCTTCTCTGCCACTTCTCCCGAAAGAGCTTCTGCGGCTCACCTGAACCGTGAAAATCGATCCACCATTCTCCAATCGCTCGCAAATTCGCCAGTGTCGTCAGCACACCGTTAATCTGAATCTTCGGCATTTTTCGCTTCGAAAAGATGCGGCGTAAGATCAGACTTCCCCCTTCACAGAGTGGCAACTCGAGCGACTCCAGTCTCTCATCCAAAGCGGTCGTCTCACTGAAATAGAGGCCAGCCTCCACCTCACATGCCTCAGCGCCACTTCGGATGATTGTCTTATCCACGCGCGCCCCGGATAGAATGCTCAGCGCCCCCAATAAGACGCTCTTCCCCGCTCCCGTCTCACCCGTTACCGCAGTAAAGCCCTCCTCAAACTCGAGGGCAACTTCGTCCATGAGCGCCAGATTCTTGATTCTAAGGTACTGGAGCATTGTTCCTATGAGCCTCGGACTTTATCCCACAGGCTCATAGAATCAAATCACCCATTCCGCCTCCACTTGCAACTCCAACCGCATTGGTCCCGGAATTCCAGATCTCTGGTTTCAAGAATCTTCGTCGCAAGCCTCATCGTCAGCTTGGTTGAAGTTTTCGGCTGATCTCTCGACCAAGCTTACGATTAAGTTTAGGAGGAGCTTCTCTCCCCGTGAGGGAATCCTCGTCGTCAACTTCGTCGTCAACTTTGTCGCCTTTTCGGCTGATCTCTCGACTAAGCTTACGACGAAGCTTACCATTAAGTTTGGAAGGAGCTTCTCTCCCGTGAGGGAATCTTCGTCGTCAGCTTTGTCGTCAACTTCGTCGCCCTTTTCGACTGATCCCTCGACCAAGCTTACGACAAGGTAACCCCGACACCCCCCAACCTTCAACCGTGAACCACTGAACCCTGTGACCCTGAACCCTCGCTGCCTCATTTTTAATCTTGCATGCCGCCAAGCCAGATTCAATCCTTCTCATGCTCGAGAGGGAAAGGTCACTCTACCTCTTCACTCTCACATTGCGGAGCAATGTGCATAGCATCTTGCGCCCGCAAAATGCTGGGGGATTAGCTCAGTTGGTTAGAGCGCTTGCTCGACACGCAAGAGGCCACTGGTTCGAATCCAGTATCTCCCACCACTTTTTCAAAATGTGGATTTCTGTATCCCCCTCGTCGTCAGTCACATCGAAATATAGAGATAAATAGACAGGTTATTTATTCCGATTTATTCCAAACGGCATTCACTAATATATCCGTCATTATTATAAGAAAATCTAGATTGAAGATTGTTAGCCATAGTGCCTGGTACCATTCTGTACCATTCAATTTCTCTTGCCCTGGAAGAACAGAAACCAGTTTCTCTTTCGCACCACATGGCATCAATGTCCGTCGGTTTGTGGCGGAACTCAAATAACTCCGCGCCTTTATCAAGATAAATTCCGATACGAAGCAGGGTATTTTCCAGGTAAAGGATCCTTCTGCTGTTGAGCATGCACTTCGTCTGCCGGCACCCATGTTGTCCGGACGGGTTAATCATGTCAGTGCTCTTGAAAAATCTCCAGCACTCTCGAATACAGGGCGTGATCAACCTGCGCGGCCTCCGCGGCATCGATTACGGAATCCACCTGCTCAACGCTATTCAAGCCGACAACCAGGCTGGCAACAATCGGGTGTGCGAGGGCGACCCGAATAGAAAAAGCTGTCCATGAATCGATCTCTCCTGAGAACTTAGAAGCGATCAAACCGAGCCTTTCGTAAGCGGTGTCCCATTTGCTGTCGTTAAACCGATCGCCATCCGAAAGTGAATTGCGCTCCGCCCGTTCGCTTGTGAGCAGTCCAGCCATGAACGGGCGGATGCAGAAAAACCCTTCGCCACGCTCCTCCATGTCCGCGAAGAATTCCGACATCTCCATCTCGATCAAGTTATAATAGGCGACCAGACCGCTGAAATCTCCGGTTTCCAGCGCCCTGCGTGCAAATCCCGGAGTATAGGGAAAAGTAGTGAGGTGCCCGACTTTTCCCTCCTCTTTCAGCTTTTCAAATATCTCGCGCATTTCATCGTGGACCGCATCAATACCAGGAATTCTCTGCTCGTCGCTATTCGGCTTGGACCGCTGCAGGTGTTGAATTACCGCGATGCGATCAGTGTGCAGATCGCGGAGTGCCTCTTCCACGCGATGTCTGAATTTGCCGGCATCGAAGCGGTCGCCATCTTCGAAATCGGGTACCGGCACTTTGATAATATGATGCAACTCATGCCTTTTCGGGTGCCTCCTGAGGACTTCACTCATTGCCCAACGGGTACCGTATTCGTAGCTGGAATGGATGAAATTGACCCCGCGTTCCAGGGCCCGCTCGAGAGCGCGTTGCCCAGCTTCGGATTTTTCGTCCGCTCCTGGCGACTTGGCCGCGAATCGCATGGGTCCGAAACAAATCGTTGAGACCTCCAGGTCGGTCTGGCCGAATTTTCGGTATTGCATCCACCGATCGGAATACAGCATCCAGCGTGGGTCAATTCTCGATTCGACGGACTTAATCCGCCGACCCGGCTCAAGTGGTGTTGCCGAGGTATCGAATCTTGGGATGCGAACAACGAAAAGCTCCCGCTTTCCGCTCAACGGAATCAAGGTTGCGAAGCGAGGGTTAGCTCCCAACTTGAGAGTTAGTCACAGTTGTCCCAACTTCGCGCGATCTCGCCAGGCGGATCTTCAGAGTCTTTATCTCGAAGGGCCGGAAGTATAGTAGGACCTGCCCATTCTTCACGCGCAGCTCCTCCGGCTGTTCCTCGAGCATATTGGTCTCTTCCACGCTCTCAATTTGAATGTTGAAGCGAATGACAGCCGAAGTGCCGCTGCGCTCCGCCTCGTATAGCCGTATGACAAAGCCGTCGCCCTCTTCTGCCCACTTGACTGCCTCCACAATGATGTGGGGCGCGCTGACCGTGAGCAGACTGTCGATCTCCCGAACCCCGCCGGCGATTGGGCAAGTGACCGGCGCGACGTTGAATTCATAGGCAGGTCGGATCACATTCTCGGTGCAGAAGGTGCCGGCATGCGGCAAAAGTGCATAGTTGAATCGGTGCCGCCCGCGGTCGCTCCGCGGATCGGGGTGGGTGCCCGATTTGATCAGGGTCAGACGCATCTCCCCGCCAAGGACGCTTACACCGTACTTACAGTCATTGAGCAAGGCCACGCCCAATCGATTCTCCGACAGGTCCGTCCACTTGTGAGAGCATACCTCGAACTGCGCCCTTTCCGCCGGACGGTTTCGGTGCGTGGGGCGCTCGACGTGACCGTACTGAATCTCGTGGCGGGCATGTGTTGCCAGGATATCGGTAGCAAAACCGACCTTGAGCAGTGTATGCGTTTCCTCCCAGTCGACCACCGTCTCGAAATCGATGCGCGGAATCGTGGCGTGGAAGACCATATCTTGAATCAGTCGGGAGCGATCTCCGATTCGGTATTCGCTACGGAATCTCAGCTGCAGCGGCCCGTCGGCGACCAGATCGCGGCGCACGAGTCCGCCCACGGGCCCCATCTTTACCTCCTGGTCAAAGTCGATATCCCAATTGTCCCAGCCGAAAGGAACATCCTCACCGAGCCAGAACACATTGAACGCCCCACCCTTCCGGATCAACTGCCGCCCGCTCTCCCGATCGACAAGGGAGACGATCCTCCCGTCCCGGTCGAAGCGGCATCGGAAGAATGGTGTCACTACCGACAAATTTGCGACTTTGAACGCGGAAGGCGCTGCTTTTCGACCTGTTTTCAGGTCCATGCGCAGACCGCCCATTGGAGGAAGCGTCAGCCCGGCGACGACGAGTTGTGTTCGGTTCTCGATTGTCTCGACACGCTGCCAGGTCAGATCGGAATCGGCGGGAATCCGGTTTCGTGGTATCCCGTTCAGCGCCAGTTCGCCTGTCCGCTCCCAGCTCAACGAGTTAAAGACCAGGACCGAATCGCTATTCTTAGGCGATTTTCCACAGAGAGAAAGGAGCGCCCCATCGGTCAGATTGCGCGCATCAGCGATGCACTGCTGCAACTCGGCGATCGCCCGGTCGTTGACTTCGGAAATCGAGCTGCCAGGGAGAATGTCGTGGAACTGGTTGACGAGAAGCTGCTTCCAGATTCCGAGCAGTTTTTCACTCGGGTATCTCCGCCCTGCGAGAGCGGCCACTGTGGATAGTAATTCGGCATCGCGCAGTGCCAATTCCGCCAGACGGTTTCCCCGCTTGATTTCAGCAATCGAGGTATAGGTGCCCCGGGTCGCCTCAAAGTAGAGTTCGCCGAGATATTCAGGGAGCTTTTCTCCCAGTTCGTCGCGCACTCCCCGCATGAAATCGCTGACCGTGGTGTAGGATGCCCGCGGGCAACCTTCCAAATCGCCAACCCGCCGGGCCATCTCGAGCATCTCGTCTTGCGGACCGCCTCCTCCGTCTCCCAAACCAAAGGAACACAACCACCGATCCTGAACGTCCTTGTGCTGCACCTCCCGCCATTGCTCGATCAATGTCTTGGGATCGGGACTGCACTGAATGCGGTTGAAGTGGGCCAGGACGGCGCTCCCATCAATCCCCTTCCACCAGAATGTGCCGTAGGGGAACCGGGTGGTGTCGTTGGCTGCAAGTTTCGTGGTCAGGAAGTATTCCACACCACAGCCGCGCATGATCTGGGGAAGAGCGCCGGAGTAGCCAAAGACATCCGGCTGCCAGAGAGTGTCGGCTGAATATCCGAACATTCTTCGAGTCGACTGCTGACCGACAAGGAATTGGCGGATCAGCGACTCTCCGGAGGGGATGTTGCAGTCCGGCTCGATCCAGACCGCTCCATTCGGCTCCCAGCGACCGCTCTTCACCGCCCCGCGGATCCGCCGGAAGAGCGCCGGATAGCTCTCCCGCATCATCTCCATGTGGTATGGCGCGCTCTGGATGAAGAGGAATTCGGAATACTGCTCCATCAGATTGAGAACGGAGGAGAATGTCCGGGCGCACTTGCGCCGGGTTTCGTCCAGGGTCCACAGCCAGGCCGTATCGATGTGGGAGTGACCGATCAGACCCGCCTGCGGCGCGCTGTCCCCATTCTTAGCTTCCAGGAGGGGGCGCATGATTTTCCGGGCCTCTTGCAGTTTTAGGCGCCAGCTCTCCTCCGATCGCTCAGCGGGGAACGCATCGATTCGCTCGAACACCTTTCCGAGTTCTGCAAGGATGCGGCCCCGGCGCGCGCTATCCTCCTCGAGGGCGCCGACCAACTGGAGAAGCACTCGCAGATCGAAGACGAAGGCTGTTACATCCTCCCGCCGCAGCAGCAGCTCGACCTTCTCGAAGCGCGTCTCGAACTCCGGGGAATAACCCGCTCGTCGGCGCCACGTCGCCATCGTGTCGTCCGGCTGCGTTCCCGGAAAGAGATGACCTGCATAGGCCTCGAAGGTCAGCTTGTAGACCTTACGGGTTGAGCCCCTGGCGGTCAACATCACGACCGGATGATTTCGATCGAATACCCCTCGATGTTCTCCGTTCACCACAAAGAGCGTTTCGATTCCTCCGCACCGGGCCCGGACGAATACCTTTTCACCACGGCAGGCGGGCGGCAGCTTCTCCGCACCCCTGAACCAGGCGGTTATCCCGGGACCACCCCACCGCACTCCGGCGACCGCGGGCTTCCACTCAACATTATCGCCCGACTTTGGCACATGGGTGAAATGTTCCCTGGTCTCGCAGTAATCCATTTCCACTTCGCCAGCCGCATGGAAACGGAGATCCGCATAACGGCGTTCAATCTGCGCCAGTTTCTCCGCAATTTTCCGGTCCATGAACATCATCTATTCCCGTCGCGCCTGCCGCTTGAGTTCTTCCTGTTCTTGCACCTTCAGATACTCTTGGAGGGCTCGAGTAATGATCCAGTTCTTGCCGCGTCCCTTCAACTTCGCCCGCTTTTCCCGCCGTTCGCGCAGTCTGCCTGGCAGTCGAATGCTCGTTGTCACATGAGTTGCCATCAGATTCAACCGAAGGCAAGTCACTTTCTTAAGATTGTGCTGTTGCCTTTCTCCCCACAATAGCGCAGCCTTGCTCGAAAGCCTGTTGATTAATACAAAACGTAAGATTCAATAGACTGGGAGGATGACAATGAGCATTGCCTGGCAAGACCATATAGAAAGCACCCCGAATGTTCTTCGAGGCAGGCCGCGTATCAAAGTGACCAGGATTCCCGTAAGCCTGATTCTAGGTTATCTTGCGGCCGGCAGCAGCCCCGAACAAATCATGGCTGAACTTCCCGACCTCACCTATCAGCAGATCGCTGCCTGCCTGGATTATGCTCGTGAGCTGGCAGAATTCGAAGTGGCTGTCTGATGCGCCTGCGATTCTTTGCAGACCATGAAAAAGTTTGCCTTCTGGAAGAATTCAGTCGAGCCCCAGCCACAGGCGAAGAGCATGATCAATACTACCCAACTTTGAGTCGGTTTAACGTCCAATGACAGATTTGAATCGATTCGATCTCAAGGCCGTCATCTTGTCGACATGATTTGTGAAGGCACCTTTAACCCGTTTCCCTCATCTGATTCTACGGCGATCCGGAAGAGCGGAGCATCAATTATGATTGAGGTCAGCGGACACACTGCCATGCTGGCATCACTTCCCGAAGAGAAAGCAATACGGCAGATGATGATTGTCATAGCGATCACGTTCCTAATTTCGGCCGCCGTATCTGTTGCAGTGTCGAAGGGGAAGCATTTCGCATGGGCCGTTTTATTGATTATCGCAATCTTCGTGGGGCTTGGCGCAAGATGAGTGGGGAGTTACAATTGCCACTCGAGTTTGCCACATACAACAGGGCCTTTACGGACACCGCCAAAGGTAAGTGAGAACTCTCCCACTCACTTTCTCTTAGATTTCTCATCCTGTCTCGATCCCTTTTCCCCAACCTGCGGTTTTCCCTGGCTCGGCGTATCCAGCTGAGCGGGAGAAGACGGCTCGAATTCCCGGCTTGCCGGGATGAGCCTGCCGAATCCGCCTGCGGTGAGCCTGCCGAATCCGTCGGGCTTCCTTCCCCATCCGTACTACAATCCCTCC
>CBDCEW010000052.1:0-12138 GCA_965215885.1 Candidatus Moanibacter sp. | reverse complement strand
CAGATCCTTCTCGGTCGCCTCGATGATTTGCGGCGCGAACCCGGCCAATTCTTCAACTTCATCCAGAAAATCACGGAAATCCGTGTCTGGAACCGGCAGAATGAGGTTGCTAAGGGGCGTCTTATCGCTTTTGTTCTCCTCTGTCGCACATGTTGGCATGTTTAACTCCTTTCTTAATCTTAGGTTGTTAAACACTAGCATGTTGCGACACTTTTTATCAAGCCAAAAAATGATTTTTCTCAAGTTTTTCTTGCGCCTTTTGCGCCTCTTTGCGGCCAATCAGTAGCTTTTCGGATAAGGTCTAGTTACAATGCAGCGTATTGAAGATAAAGGATCGACTGCCGCGGGAGGCTGACATGAGCATCGATATCACTGAAGAACAGATTCACCAATTCGAGGAAGACGGCGTGATCTTCCTGCGCGGTGCCATTCCGATGGAGTGGATCGAGCGATTACGCGAGGTCGTGGAAGAGGTGCTGGCACACCCGAGTGAGATGGCGCTGGAGTATGCGGACAAGCAAAAATCCACGCGTTTCCTCGGGGATCAATACCTCTGGACACAGTATGATACCTTCAGGGACTATATTTTCGAAAGCCCTGCAGTGGAGATCGCCGCTCGTCTTATGCGGTCACGGAAGGTGAATTTGTTCTTCGATCATCTGCTGGTAAAGGAGCCGGGGTCCATCGAGCCCACACCTTGGCATCAAGATGCGCCTTACTGGAAGGTAAAGGGCCATCAGATTGTGTCAGTCTGGGTGGGATTGGACCCGGTCACGGACGCGAGTGGCGCTGTACGCTATGTGAAGGGCTCTCACCGATGGGGCAAGTGGTACGCACCGCAAAGCTTTTCCGGCGATAACCGCTATCACAACCCCGATCTCGAAAAAATACCCGACATTGATGCAACAGTTCCCGCTGATCAGATTGTCTGCTACGACCTCGAACCCGGGGACTGCGTAGTCCACCATGCCGAAACGATCCATGGCGCCAGAGGGAACCTGAGTTCCTCGGTTCGCCGTCGTGGCTACGCAACGCGCTGGTGTGGCGACGATGTGGTCTACGATCCGCGTAAAGGCACTCCAGCCATCCTACGCGATCCTGGCATTTTGGCCGGTGCGCCACTCGACTGCGAACTTTACCCGGTGGTGCGCGGGCCAGAATGCAAACACTAAGCGGCACCTGGAGACTCGCTGCCGATCCCGAAAACAAGGGCCGAGAAGAGCGCTGGTTCGAGAAGATTCAGCCCGGGGCAGAGGAAGCGCCGGTTCCCGGCATCATTCAGCAGGCGCTCCCCGGCTATCACGGTGTCGCGTGGTACTGGCGCACATTCCGAACGGGTCGAGCGGTTGGGGCAGACGAACGCTGCCTGTTGCGCTTCGCTGCTGTGGACTACATGGGTGATGTCTGGGTGAATGGCCGGCGAGTGGGCGGGCATGAAGGCGGCGAAACCCCTTTTGAAGTGGATGTGACCAAGGCGGTGCGCCGCGGGCGACAGAACCTTGTGGCCGTGCGCGTGTTGAATCCGACCAACGAACCGATCGACGGTGTCGTCCTCGGTCAAACGCCGCACGACAACAGAAGGATCCCCCACAAGTTCGGCGCCGCCTTCAACATCGGCGGCATCACCGGGCCGGTGGAACTGGTGATAGTACCGGCCGTACGGGTGGCGGACCTGTTCATTCGACCGGAGCTTGCCAGGGGCGATGTGCGGATCAGCATCACCGTTCGTAACGATGCCGACAAGGCGGCAAAGGGCAAGCTCCTGGCGTCCGTTGGACCGTCCATGTCCGGCGAGGTCGTTACCGGCTCGGAGCTGACGGCCAGTATCCCCAGCGGAGAGAGTGCGCACGAGATGAAGCTGCGCGTGGATGATCCGCATGCCTGGTCATTGGATGATCCATTCCTCTACCTTGCTACAGTCCGCCTGGAAGCAAGGGCGCCCAAGGCAAAATTCCGCCACGAGAAGAGCGTGCGCTGCGGATTCCGCGACTTCCGTGTGATTGACGGTTACTTCCACCTGAACGGGAAACGCATTTTCCTGAAGTCCTCACATACCGGCAACCATTTTCCGATGGGGCAAGTCACGCCGGTGGACCCCGACTTGATGCGCCGCGACCTGATAATGGCCAAGGCGTCCGGATTCAACATGATCCGCTGGATCGCCGGGATGGCGCGGCCGGAGCAACTGGACTTCTGTGACGAGATCGGGTTGATGGTCTACGAGGAACACCTTGGCAGCTGGCAACTGGAGGATTCCCCGGACATGGCCCGGCGCTATGACCTGTCCACGCGAGAGATGATCCTGCGAGACCGGAACCACCCCAGCGTAACCATCTGGGGCATGCTCAACGAAACCAGGGACGGTCCGGTCTTTCGGCATGCGGTGCAGACATTGAAGTTGGTACGCAGTCTGGACGACACGCGGCTGGTGCTGCTTTCCAGTGGTCGGTGGGACTGCGATCCCTCCATCGGTTCGGTGAGCAACCCCGGCGGTGACCGATGGGAGCACGTCTGGGGTGCGGAGGCGCCCCGTGCGCCGCGGCCGGACTCCCAATGGCATCCTGCACGCGCGGGCTACTTCGAGGGCGCCGGCGACGCCCATGTCTACCCACCTGTGCCCCACGGACCGCAGACCATCCGGTTTCTCCGCACCCTCGGAAGGGATACCAAGCCCGTCTTCCTCTCCGAATACGGCATCGGCAGCCAGATCAACGTCATTGACGAATGGCGGCACTACCGCCAGGCCGGTGCGCGCGATGACCTCGAGGATGCCTCCTTGATGCGATCGATGTGCCGGAAGTTCGAGAAAGATTGGAGACGACTGGGCATGGAGGACGTCTACCCATTCCCGGAGGAAATGCTTCTGGAGAGTCAGCGCCTGCACTGCCGTCAGCGGCTTCTGGGTTTCGATGCGGTCCGCTCCAATCCCAGGATATGCGGCTACAACGTCACGGGCCTGCTGGATCACGGCTACACAGGCGAGGGTCTCTGGACATTCTTCCGTCGCTGGAAGCCCGGCATCGCGGACGCCCTTTCCGACGGCTGGGCCCCGTTGCGGTGGTGCCTTTTCGTCACCCCTCTGCACACTTACGCCCGCAGGAAGATCGTCGTGGAGGCGGTGCTGGCCAATGAGGATGTCCTGCAACCGGGCCGCTACCGAGTACGGCTGAGGGTATTCGGTCCGGAGGGCAACGTCTGGGCGAAGAATCTCACCGTGCGCGTCCCACGACCTGCGGCAGGATCGATGCCTCCCATGGCTATTCCCGTATACAAGGGTGAATTGAGGCTTGTGGGACCTGCAGGTCAGTACACCTTCGCGGCGGAGATGGATCGAGCGGCGCCGGCAGGAGGCCGACTCACATTCTTCCTCTCCGACCGGACGAACCTGCCGACAGTGAAAGGCGAGGTCACCACCTGGGGAATAAGCGGCAGGGCCTGTCGCTGGCTGGAACAGCGCGGATTGGCGTGCCGGCCTTTTGGTCAATCTTCCGCCAAACGGCGCGAAGTGATCCTGGTGGGGGATCTCACCAAGATGAAAACCGTACCGAACCAATGGCAGCAACTGGTAGCGTGCATGGCCCGCGGCTCGGTAGCGGTCTTCCTCTCGCCGACGGCCTTCGCGCAGGGCAAGGACAGCACCTACTGGATGCCTCTGAAAAAGAAGGGCCAGTGCACTCGTTTCTTCGAGTGGCTTTACCATCACGAATGGGTTGCGAAGCGGCACCCGATATTCGACGGGCTGCCGGCACCCGGAGTGATGGACTGGGACTACTATGGCGAGATTCTGAGTTGCTACGGCTTCGAAGGACTGAATACGCCCGACGATGTGGCGGCCGCTTCCATTGGAACCGGCAGTTGGCACCATCCCGGTGGATATGGATCGGGCCTCCTGGTGGGGGCATACGATCTGGGTCACGGCCGCTTCGTCTTGAACACGTTCGCCATCTTGGAGAACCTGGACACGAACCCGGCAGCCGATCGCCTGCTGGTTAACCTGATCCGGTATGCCAGGGAACACGCCCGGGGACCAGCGGCAAAACTGCCGCCCCGATTCGACAAGGTTCGTGAGTAAGGTTCGCGACCCGTCGTCACTCCGCTTTGCCGAGGCAGGCAAGGTTACTAGCGATGTAGGAGTTTTCTTCGCAATCCGATCAAGAATATCCTGACAGTTAACGGGTTCGTCCCGCTCAGCGGAATCACCGCAGGCCGACTCAAGGTTTAACGTAGCAAACCTCGTCGCAAACCTTGTCCCGATCCCGCTGAGCGGGACGCAACACACATCGGGAATAATGTCGGCATCTTACTCAGGTTTCCCCGTCCTCTCGGTCCCGGCTTACCGGGAGGACCAGAAGGATTGGACATTGAATCAATCCGCGGTGTTCTCGAATCCGTGGGCCTACTCTTCCTCTCCCCCCTTTGTATCTTTGCGGCTTCTCGACAGGGCGTAGTGCCGCTTGCGGGTCGAAGACCGTTGCGTGAGATTTCTCTCCTCTTCTTCTCCGTTTCTCCCGGCTCGCCGGGATTCAATTCTCTTCTCCTCAGAAGGACCTACCAGTTTGGTTGCGGCATTGCTGCGTTAGATCGAAGTCCCTTTGGACAGTAGCGCGGTGCTTTAGCCCGCGTAACTCAATGGCCTTGCGAAAGCCTGTGTACGGTCAATGTTCGGCCTAAAGCACCGAACTACGGCGGTCTTGCACCCCGTTGAAAACCGTGAGCTGGTCGAACGGCTCTACCTCAGAACCCTCCATCTCGCACTCGTTCTCGTAATCGTCCTTGAGCGAAAAATTTCGAGAACGAGGACGATTACGAGAACGATTAATGATCTGCCAAACAGCAATTCGTGGATCGTCAATTTCCGTGTTAAAATTACGTTAGCCACCCGCCCGGAGACCCGCTCTGCCCTACGGCAGAGAAGTTTCAGATTAGGGAATGATCAAGTTCAAGGATTGGGGGGAGAGGTGCAGATTAGAATTTCCAGGGTAACATCCCCGGTATTCTCGACGCCGTGCTCACACCAGGGCGGCAAATAAACATAATCACCTGCACCTACCTGCTCCTGTTTGCCTTCCGCGAAGGTCATCGTCCCCTCGCCTCTTAAGATCACATAAGTCTCTTCGGTTTCGTGTGAACCGGGCGGCAGCAGTGTAGCATGTGGTGGCAGACAAAACAAAACTAATCCAAAATTCTCAGAAGGTGCTTTCGGATTTGAAGGGTGAACAATTCGCACTCCAACACCCTGACAATTTTTATACTTTACCGGTCTACCATCCTTTGCCGATACGATCTTCGGGAAAACGGGATGATCCGGTTTCGGTATTTTCGGCACATAATCCTTATCCTCTTTAGCGTCCTTAAATTCTACAATTTTAGTCATTCTATTTCCGGTTTTGATCTATATCGCAACTGTCCAGCCCTGATGAGAAGTTAACACAAACTAATGGCATTAGGGTGTCGGATTTCAGGTTTCTGGAGAGGAGAATCTTCGTCGTCAGCTTTGTCGAAATCAATCTAGTCGATCTCCTGATCCTTCGTTGTCAACTTTGTCGTAAGTATTGTAGAAAGTTTATAATCGAAGACCCGCGCTTTTCCCAGGGAACTACGTAATACTGCGACGAAGCTTACGACAATGCTCACGACAAAGAGCTTAGAAGGCAATCTTGGTGGTAGCATTTCGATTCGAAGTTGATACGACGAAGTTTGCGACGAAGCTTACGAGACATCAAAAATCACGTATATAGCCCGAGGTCCAACCGCCGTCAACGGCCAACACCTGACCCGTAATATAAGCGCTTTCGGGAGCCACTAAGAAAAGTACGGCATGGGCAATCTCTTCGGGCTGGGCCGGCCGACCCAAGGGGATATGATCCAGGTGACGTTGAGCGTGATCAGCAAAGCTGCCGTCCTCGCTATAAAATATCTTACGGGTCCCGTCGGTGAGAGTTGAGCCGGGCGCCACTGCATTAACGGTTATTCCATGTTCTCCCATTTCGACCGCCAAAGCCTTAGTTAATTGAATGAGTCCGGCTTTGGAGGCATCATAGGCGCACTGCAACTGCAATGGCACTATGCCCGCGATAGAAGCTATGTTGACGATCCGTCCTGACTTCCGCGGTATCATTGTGTCGGTGAGAACCTTCTTACATATTTTAAACGGACTGTTCAAATTCATGTCGACAGCCATCGCCCATGAATGAACGGACATGCGGTCGCCCGTCACCCGGCTATGGGGGTCGCCACCACCAGCATTATTAACCAGGATATCGATGCGGCCCTGTTTTTTTACGACGCTTGTAATGGTCTCCTCTATATGATCGTCATTACGAACATCCAATCTGTAAATGCTATGCGCATCTCCCTTCGGGGGATTCTCTTTTAACAGTTCCTCGTCAATATCCGTATAGGCGACACAAGCGCCATTCGCAGAAAGGATATCTGCGATGGCGCGTCCTATTCCCTTTCCTGCGCCGGTCACAAATGCGACTTTGTCGGTAAGGTCTACTTTCATGGCTGGATTATTCCTGGTCGAGAGTGGAAGGTTTAACTAGACCTTATCCGAAAAGCTACTGATTGGCCGCAAAGAGGTGCAAAAGGCGCAAGAAAAACTTGAGAAAAATCATTTTTTGGCTTGATAAAAAGTGTCGCAACATGCTAGTGTTTAACAACCTAAGATTAAGAAAGGAGTTAAACATGCCAACATGTGCGACAGAGGAGAACAAAAGCGATAAGACGCCCCTTAGCAACCTCATTCTGCCGGTTCCAGACACGGATTTCCGTGATTTTCTGGATGAAGTTGAAGAATTGGCCGGGTTCGCGGCGCAAATCATCGAGGCGATCGAGAAGGATCTGGACGCCCATGCGCGTGAGAAGAAGAAACTTCGATTGGAAGATCGAAGGTTCTTTGAAGGGCGCACAGCGGAGCTGCCGGAGCTGGACATCGAGGAGGAGAATATTCTGGCTGCTGAATTGAATCTTGGGGCAGGCCGGCCGCGGATGCCGGCTTATGCGGTATACGTGTTCGTGATGATTCGAGGGTTTCTGGGTTCGTTGACCACGAAACCGGCACGGCGGTTTGTGCGCGAGTCGATGAGCTTGTACGGATTTTTGCAGAGCGGGGGACTGAGAATGCCGGCGGTGACGACGATTCTGGAGAACGTGAACCTGGTCAGCCATACGACCCGCGAGTTGATCTTTGATAAACAGATTGGGTTTATCCTCCAGGAGCAATGGGACGATTTCGGGAAGCTGACGATCGACAGCACCTCGGTGAAAGCAAACAGCTGCTGGCCCACCGATGGGAAGATTCTGAGCGGTCTTTTGATGCGGGCCAATCGTTTGGGTCAGAAGTTGCATGTCTTCGGGCTGGAGGATTTTCGCAAGGGATGGGTTGGGCGTTGGCTGGAGGAAATGGACAAGCTGGAGTTTCAGATTTGTCTGGCCGCGGGCAAACCGAAGTCGAAGGGCAAGCTGAAGAAACACTACCGGCGGTTGCTCAAGCGGGGCCGCAAGGCGGCCGACTCACTAACGGGGGAACTGAGCCATCTTGAAGAGGGCCTGTCGATGGATTCACTGCCTCCCACTCGCCGGGAGCTTCTGGAGCGGGCATTGAGCCAGATCAGGGGTGATATTGCCGACGCCAAGCGGGTTGTTGAGTATGCTCATGATCGGGTGTTTCACGAAAAGAAGCTACCGTCCACACAGAAGGTCCTGAGCCTCTCGGACGGATCGGCGGCCTACATCAAGAAGGGCAGCCGCAATCCAGTGATCGGGTACAAGCCACAACTGGTTCGCAGCGAAAACGGTTTTGTCACCAGCCTGATCGTACCGCAAGGCAACGCGGCAGACTCCATTGAGCTGGCGCCGGCCATCGGCGATTCGATCAAGCGCACCGGTGTCATTGCTGAACTGGTCAGCACCGATGACGGATATGCTTCGGCGAAGGGACGCAAGGAGGTGCTGAGCATGGGGGTAAAGCAGATCAGTATCAGTGGGGCGAAGGGCAAGAAGTTGACCACCCCCGAGGACTGGGAGAGCGAGGCGTATCGCGAGGCACGCCGCGATCGCTCCGCAGTGGAGTCGCTGATGTTCACGATTAAAGATGGATTTGCCTTTGGCGAACTCGGCCGCCGCGGCATCGATGCGGTAGGCGATGAACTGCTCGAGAAGGTTCTGGCCTACAACTTCTGCCGCATCATACTGATGAAGAAACGCCGAGGGGAGGAACTGGAACAGGCAGCCTGAATCTGACCGCTTTGAAGCTCAGAGAAAAAAGCACCACGGGATGAGTATGCCTCCAGACAGCGGCAAATATACGTATTGTGCAGCAAGCCACGCCGATGGCCGCTCAATACCTGCTCATCGGCAGCGCCGGCAGCCTAAAACCCGAAACCTGCCAGCCATAGGCTGGTCCGCCCGTGGCGGAGAACCTTAAACCGCCCGCTCGAAAGGCTTTTCGAATGGGGTCTAACTAACAGTAGGACGGTAATATTCACTCGCTTCTGAGCGCGTTGAAATCGCCAACGGGGAGGGCAATGCGCGCTGCCATCCAGGCCCAAAAGACGCATCCGAAGAATAGTGCCAGAAGGAACATCATGAAACCCCCTAACGGGAAATTGGAGCCGGTCTTGGCAAACTCCGGCCAAACAGCTACCAAGGCCGCACACAATCCGGTGGTGAGCCCCCATACAATCAGCCAGCGGTATTCGAGAAACACTAGCGATCGGATCGCCCGCTCGTCGAATCCGAGGGCACGGAGCAACCCGAATTCCCGCCGGCGTTCAACCAGATTGCGAGCCACAACGATTCCCAGTCCGGCCGTTCCGAGGACCAGACCCAGTCCTCCGAGGACCTGAAAGATCGAAAGATAGGTATTCTGCACCCTCTGAAATTCAGCCAGACGCTTCCACGCCGGAATAACCTCAATTCCCTGGTCGGTGAGCGCTCTCGTGAGGTGTCCGGCAACGTGTTCCGCCTCCTGTAAGGGTGCGTCAATTAGGAAGTAACGATAGCCGGCAATAGAAGGGAAGTTCCGATTCAGGTGATCTTCAGATACTAAGAGGCTCCCCTGTAGAACAGAACCGGCCACAGTGCCCACGATTCGAATATCAAAGGGCTCACCCCTCTCATCAGTATAAGTCAGCGTGTCACCAATCGATTTTTTCAAAGCCCATCTCACTGTCGCTTCGTCCGCAATGGCAGGTACAGCGCTATCTGCATGTCTTGCCCCAAGCAGTTTCCAACCGTCCGAAAGAGCGGAATCCTTCAGCACTCCCGAGAAACGAAAAGCCTGACGCTGAGCAAGTTCCGTGGCGCGAACTCCAAGTAAACGTGGCTGGAGGGCGCGATTCAAGTTGAGACAACTGGCGTCATCTCCATCGCGCACCCGCATCGGAACCACGGAGACACCCTTCAGAATACCATCGTCCAAAGCGAGGCTTTCTCTCCCGCTCGCGGTATTCAGGTCAGCGTAGAGCGGTAAAGCTGTCTCCGCAAGGAGGGCGAATCCCCCTGTTCCCGAAGTGCGGTCACTCTCTATCTCCGCGGAGTCCTGGCGGAATACAGTAACGGAAATTACGACGAAAACGCCGCTCGCAAGAATACCGGCTGTGGTGAGGCTGCGTCCCCTTCTTCTCGAGACATTTCTGCGGCCCAACGCGGCGAGACTTGAAAGAGGTGTGCGAATCTGCGACGCACGAGCTAGCCAATCATACAAGAAAGCGATTCCCGCACCCAGAAGGAGGGTACCGGCGACAAAGAAGAGGGCCGCTGAATGATCCCGAGTCGAGGCCGACTCTGTCGCAAAAACGAGAAGACCCAGAACCCCGCCAATAGAGACGAGGCCCATCCAGAAACTGAATTTTGCCGCATTCCTCGGATTTCTCAAACCGCCCCGCACCGATATTCCATCGGCAATAAGCAACTCTCTCGCGGAGAACCGCGATTGTCTTCGACTCGCAAGCCACATCGCTATAAGTGCGATCATAATATTAGCCGACAGACCAAGTCCCACCGTTAAAGGTGAAACCCGGAAGAGGAACTCGACGGAACCGACCGCTCCACGCCACACCGTGGATAGAGCGTGGAGCACTAACCGGGTGTAACCAGCAGCAGCAATAGCTCCGATGACGCTTCCAATCACAGCCAAAACAGCCCCCTCTATGAGAAGCAGTCTTCTAACTTCCCGTCGATGCCAGCCCACGGCGAGCAAGATCCCCGCCTCAGGGCTCCGCTGCTCAAGAGTAAAAACGAAGAGGAGACCGGTGAGCGCGGCGGCGGCGGCGATAAGAAAAAAACTGAAACCGGTAAAGAGCTGCCCGAAATCAATCGGAGATTGGGTGGAGGCCAGGGACCTTTCTCGCAGTGGTTCGAAGAATAGGCCGAGACGGGACGGCGTCAGTCGATTACGAATCTCGTGGCGGAGCTTTTCACGCGAAAGAGACTCTTTCAGAAAACGCAAGCCGGTAAGGTTTCCCCAGCGATTTGACCACATCTCCTGACCCGCCTCAAGAGAGATGAAAGCCTTGGGAGCGCCACTATACCGGTGCCAGTAGTCTTCGTCTTTCTTTCGGATGCGCTCTAAATCAATCGGAAGTCCAGGTTCCCAATCCCGACAATTTTCAACACCCGCCAGTCCGGGAAACCGCGGCATCCAATCGGATTGAATGGCGCTACCGCTCATCGGTAATATGTCCCTGATTACGAATTCCCGGGTATCTTCCTTGAGATTTCGCTGCTCATCCACGACGAAGTATTTCAACATTACTTTGTCGCCCACGGTTGCGCCCAGATCCTCCTGTAACCACTCACTTATTACGATCTCATCCATCGTGATATCAACCGGGAGAATTCCGCCTGTCCCCGGATCGGCCGCAGTGACAATCGAATAGGGGGTGGCGCGATCTCCATTTCGTATTTCGTTAACGAAATAGGAGAACACACCCTGGGGACTGCCAATCTGTCCGATATCCGGCGACTTCGACTCTGACTTGGCCGCCATATTTCGCACCACTTCAACTATCGGTTCCTCAAGAAATATTCGGTCTGAGTGCATCTCCCAGAACCGTCCCTGATCCACTTTGCGAAAATGCAACCCTGCATCCTCCAATTGCCATATCTCTTCCAACGCCGAGTCAGCGCGGGTGGGAGTAAGTGCCTCTTCCGCAGACGCACCGGCCAGGATAAGGTTGGATTTGCCCTCAAGGGCCAGACGTTCCTGCAGCACCCGCATCGATATATAGAGATTCAGCGGGGGAAGCTGCGACGACTGCATACTGAATCGACCAAAATCCTCGTCGCCGATTATGCGGTCAATCTTCCCTCGAATGGCAACCAAAGCGTGTCGCTCTCCCGACAGGGGTGCATCCCGGGTTAGTTCGCTGGGTTTCTCGAGGCGAAGAATTAGGGTGTCCCCTCCTGCTGCTTCCAAGAGAGCCGCAAGATGCTCGTTCAAATGAATGACCCCAGATTCGCTGAATGGTCTCTCTCGGCCGCTCACTGAGAGTTGCCAGAACCGCTCGTCAACACCAAAAACCTGAATCCGGTTTATCCGTTTCTCCCTTCCCGGAGTCGAAACGCTGCCTTTGAACATCAGCACGGGAGCTACAGTTCCCCCTAGTTTCGACTGGAGATCGCGGGCAAGTCGGGAGCGGAAAAACCGATCCTGCGAGTACAGCGATACTTCAACTTTCCCAATACGATACTCGGCCAGAGACACGAGAGTCGCCTTTACCGAGTCGCCCACCATGAGAGCGCCAATCAGTACCATGGCGCCGATTGCCGCTCCCGCCACGACTCCAAGGTGAGTCCGCCAATAAAAGCGAACACTTTGACGGATCAAACTCAGCTGCGTCATCCCTTAGATTCCTGTTTTCTGAGCAATCTTTTCTTTACGAATACTCATAAGATATTGATGTTAAACTCAATAGAAGAGAGACCGCGGATTTCACGGATTGACACGGATAAGAAAGACCATCCGAACCATTGGCAATATTTAGCCAAAGGCATGTATCTGCAAAACTCAGTTTCTTGAACCCGGTTTGGAGTGTAACATGCTGATATTCAAAGCTGTGGGGTCGACAAGGTTCGGGTCCCGCTGAGCGCATTTGCGTTAACCTAAGGAGAAGAAACAAGAGAGGAAATCAA
>CBDCEW010000051.1:0-44702 GCA_965215885.1 Candidatus Moanibacter sp. | reverse complement strand
AACGAAGGATTCATTGCGCAGATCGTAATAGGCCTGAATCTTCAGTTGAGCCTGTTTGGAGCCTGTCTGATTGGACGCTCCGGGGAAGAAGGGGGCCAGGGACCTTAGGCAAGCCAATCGAAGTGCTGTCGGCAATGAGAACCCGTTCAAAGCTCCTCATGCAATTTGGAACAGCTCTGCCCACAGGCCCATAAGCTTTAAGTTCTAAAAGCCTCAGGAGCACTAAGGTCATAAAAGCGGTGGCTTTTTTGGCGCACTTTTGGACCGCTTGTCTGGAAATGGTGCGGTTGGCTAAGAATCCAATAAGCTCGGCTTCTTTGCCAAGGGACAAGGCCCCCTTAGAAGCCATCGCCAGCAAAGCCAAAACAAAGTTCAGAGGGGAGATCTTGCGCGATTTCCTCTCTCTAAAACCACTCTGTTTAGCGAGGGCTGTGAGGTTCAACTTACGGAAGGTTTGACGGATACAATCAGCTTTTTTTATACTTTGCATCCGAAGGATAAATCCTATATATGAACGAATGTACAGTATAAAATGCTGCCAAAGTGAAAAAAAATGGGGTAGACGGTAAAAGTAGAGAAGATAACCCGGCCAAAATGCACTCGCTCAACTGCGAATTTCCTCACCGCTGTGGTCGAAACGAAGCAAATAGAAAAGGGCGAACAAATGGAGTGGAACCTCGAGGATAGAGACACCCTCATACTCCGCCGCAAAATACCTCGCAAGTCTTTGAATCTGACTAAGTTGCGAAAATAAGGTTTACGCGTATGCGCTCGGCGGGACAAGAACGTGGGATTGTTCAGCTGAATCATGATTCAGCTCAATCGTGCCTTTTCCAAGGAGAAGGAATTTAATGTTGCGCCTGTAGAAACTGACCATTTCTCTCCGCGTCTCCGTTTCTCCCCCCCCTCCCCCCTCCCCACTTTTAATTGCAGCTCTGCTGCTCTAGGCTGACCTTATCCGAAAAGCTACTGATTGGCCGCAAAGAGGCGCAAAAGGCGCAAGAAAAACTTGAGAAAAATCATTTTGTGGCTTGATAAAAAGTGTCGCAACATGCTAGTGTTTAACAACCTAAGATTAAGAAAGGAGTTAAACATGCCAACATGTGCGACAGAGGAGAACAAAAGCGATAAGACGCCCCTTAGCAACCTCATTCTGCCGGTTCCAGACACGGATTTCCGTGATTTTCTGGATGAAGTTGAAGAATTGGCCGGGTTCGCGGCGCAAATCATCGAGGCGATCGAGAAGGATCTGGACGCCCATGCGCGTGAGAAGAAGAAACTTCGATTGGAAGATCGCAGGTTCTTTGAAGGGCGCACAGCGGAGCTGCCGGAGCTGGACATCGAGGAGGAGAATATTCTGGCTGCTGAATTGAATCTTGGGGCAGGCCGGCCGCGGATGCCGGCTTATGCGGTATACGTGTTCGTGATGATTCGAGGGTTTCTGGGTTCGTTGACCACGAAACCGGCACGGCGGTTTGTGCGCGAGTCGATGAGCTTGTACGGATTTTTGCAGAGCGGGGGACTGAGAATGCCGGCGGTGACGACGATTCTGGAGAACGTGAACCTGGTCAGCCATACGACCCGCGAGTTGATCTTTGATAAACAGATTGGGTTTATCCTCCAGGAGCAATGGGACGATTTCGGGAAGCTGACGATCGACAGCACCTCGGTGAAAGCAAACAGCTGCTGGCCCACCGATGGGAAGATTCTGAGCGGTCTTTTGATGCGGGCCAATCGTTTGGGTCAGAAGTTGCATGTCTTCGGGCTGGAGGATTTTCGCAAGGGATGGGTTGGGCGTTGGCTGGAGGAAATGGACAAGCTGGAGTTTCAGATTTGTCTGGCCGCGGGCAAACCGAAGTCGAAGGGCAAGCTGAAGAAACACTACCGGCGGTTGCTCAAGCGGGGCCGCAAGGCGGCCGACTCACTAACGGGGGAACTGAGCCATCTTGAAGAGGGCCTGTCGATGGATTCACTGCCTCCCACTCGCCGGGAGCTTCTGGAGCGGGCATTGAGCCAGATCAGGGGCGATATTGCCGACGCCAAGCGGGTTGTTGAGTATGCTCATGATCGGGTGTTTCACGAAAAGAAGCTACCGTCCACACAGAAGGTCCTGAGCCTCTCGGACGGATCGGCGGCCTACATCAAGAAGGGCAGCCGCAATCCAGTGATCGGGTACAAGCCACAACTGGTTCGCAGCGAAAACGGTTTTGTCACCAGCCTGATCGTACCGCAAGGCAACGCGGCAGACTCCATTGAGCTGGCGCCGGCCATCGGCGATTCGATCAAGCGCACCGGTGTCATTGCTGAACTGGTCAGCACCGATGACGGATATGCTTCGGCGAAGGGACGCAAGGAGGTGCTGGGCATGGGGGTAAAGCAGATCAGTATCAGTGGGGCGAAGGGCAAGAAGTTGACCACCCCCGAGGACTGGGAGAGCGAGGCGTATCGCGAGGCACGCCGCGATCGCTCCGCAGTGGAGTCGCTGATGTTCACGATTAAAGATGGATTTGCCTTTGGCGAACTCGGCCGCCGCGGCATCGATGCGGTAGGCGATGAACTGCTCGAGAAGGTTCTGGCCTACAACTTCTGCCGCATCATACTGATGAAGAAACGCCGAGGGGAGGAACTGGAACAGGCAGCCTGAATCTGACCGCTTTGAAGCTCAGAGAAAAAAGCACCACGGGATGAGTATGCCTCCAGACAGCGGCAAATATACGTATTGTGCAGCAAGCCACGCCGATGGCCGCTCAATACCTGCTCATCGGCAGCGCCGGCAGCCTAAAACCCGAAACCTGCCAGCCATAGGCTGGTCCGCCCGTGGCGGAGAACCTTAAACCGCCCGCTCGAAAGGCTTTTCGAATGGGGTCTAGGCTATGCTACTCCCTCGGCGGTAGCGCCAGGCGGTTGAATCCCATGATGTCTTCACCCGAAACGAGTATAGCGGCATGCCCCGGAAAAAGTTTATCGTGGTCGATTCGGACGATGGGGATCGTGAACCGGGGACCCATGGCGAAGCGGCGCGTATCTGAGGCATTAGCCTCTGAGTGATGCAGCGTCCGTTCGTTGAAGAGCACAAACTGACCCGGTTTGAGGGTCAGTTTGACGGCCATGGACGAATCTACCTTGTCGGGGTCCGCCTCTTCGTCAAACCATTTGCCCTCGGGTGCCGCGACATGCGGCACAACCGCTCGGTGAGAACCCGGTATCACCTGCAGGCATGCATTTTCTTCTGTAACTTCGTCGACGGCAATCCACGCTGTAACGTTGATGATCGGTTCGATCGGCCAGTAGTTCATATCCTGGTGCCAAGGCACTTCCTTACCTCCAGGATCCTTGAGCCAGAAAGTGCATGCCCACAACAGCAGGTTTGGGCCCAGGATAGACTGGACGCGGCCGACGATCGCCGGTTTAGTAACGAGGTCATAGACCATCTTCTGGTCCAGATGCCGCATCGACTTCGAATTGCCCTGTGAGGGGCCGGGGGTTGTTAAGACTTCACGGTCCAAACGTTCGCTGATGATGCTCATCTCCTCCTCGCTGACCGCCGAAAATGGTCCCAGGTAACCGGTCTCGTGGAACCGCTTCAGAAAGTGCATGCCCACAACAGCAGGTTTGGGAACCCAGGATAGACTGGACGCGGCCGACGATCGCCGGTTTAGTAACGAGGTCATAGACCATCTTCTGGTCCAGATGCCGCATCGACTTCGAATTGCCCTGTGAGGGGCCGGGGGTTGTTAAGACTTCACGGTCCAAACGTTCGCTGATGATGCTCATCTCCTCCTCGCTGACCGCCGAAAATGGTCCCAGGTAACCGGTCTCGTGGAACCGCTTCACTTCAACTTCACTTAATCGGATACCGCATTGATCATTTCGATCTGCTTTATTCATCTTCGTCCTCATCAGCCACGCAGCTTCTCGCCTATTTCATCCGTATCCCCTCTCAATTCCAAACTTACACTTTTCGTAGGATCATTCGAAGTGGGACGGGCTTCCAGCCTGTGTAAAGCACGGGTAACTGTCACGACTTTTGACAGGCTGGAAGCCTGTCCCACTTCGCCGTCAAAGGTCTCAATCAAGTTTGAACCGAGGTGTTGAGACCGTCGAACTGGCGAGCGTAAGCGCGCCGAGAGCGCGATCAAAATGAAACATCAACATGGGAGAAAGTTAGCGGGCCGACCATAGTTGTTCAATTCGAAAACGAGACTATTTAAAAGCACCTCCTTGCTCGCCGGGACTACACGATTCCAGACTTGGCGGAATTCCTGCTCGTCTCCTCCACTAACGGCGCTTCCTATCCCAATCTCAACCAAGCTCACTCGCCGTCGCAAGAGTGGCTAAATCACTCTCCGCGATCTGCAGATGCAGCACCCGCCGCCACCGATGGGGAACGAAAAGGTTCATGACGCCCTCATCAACAAACCCGTCCATGTAGGAGCACTGGTAATTGCGGAACGCCGAGTCGAAATATTCCTCGAGCGCGTTGACGAAGAGAAAACGCGGTTCGCTCCAGGTCGTGCCACCGTCGGTGGAAAGCGAAACCCAGATCTCCGAACGATCCATCATCATCTCCGGCTTTTTCGACGAGAGCCCCGTGTAGTTCAAATCATGGTGCCGGTTGTGGTGAAAGGCGGCAAGGGTTTGGCCGTCGGACAGATTAAAGAGCATCGGCGGGGCGTCCGGATGGATGAGCGGAGTGGGTTCGGGATCGCTCCAGGTCTTACCGTCGTCCTCGCTGCGCAAAGCCCACAAGTGTCCCTCCGGCGTGCGTGCCATGAGGAGGACGCGGCCGCCACCAAGATCGATCGGGCGCCCTTCATCCATACGGCCGAATCCGGGACAGTGCCAGCCACTGTGTCGTTTTCCTGGAAGTAACTCCCAGGACTCTCCCCGATCCTCCGACCGCAGGATATACTGACGAGTAATGAGTGGCTTGTAGGACCAGTCCGCCTCGTGTGACCCGAGTAACCAGACCCCGTTTTCGGTCTCGCACATGCGCATCACCGACATGCCGAGAAAACCGGGATCGTTGATCGGTGATATGAGTCTGACCTCCGACCAGGTAACTCCGTCGTCATCCGAGAAGCGATAGCCGATGGGTGCATTTTCCTGCAGGCCGTTGTCACGCGAGTAATTTCCCCAGATCGGCTGCGTGCCGAAGGCATAGATGCGGTTGGCTCCGCGAGGGATAAAGGGTATGAATCCGTGCTGGTTATAGTCGATATCGAACGGATGGGTCGGACCTTCCCAGGTCTCGCCACTGTCGCTGGACCGATAGGCAAGTATCTCGTTGATCTTGCGATCGGCACCCCCGTAGTGCCCGCCATCCGGAAACATCAGGAGGTAATCACCTCCGGGCGTCTTTGTTGCGCGGGTCTCATACAAAGGCACCTCGGGCGCCGCGGTCTGATGGACCAATTGGCCGCTTATTCGCTCATCCATCAAAAGACCAAGTTCCTCGGACAACCGTAGCGGCGCCGGCGGATTTTTCAAAAAAACATCCCTGCCAGCGACTACTACTTTTTCCGCAATTATTGCATCTTCTCTCATAGCTCTATTCTCCGTCATCTCTAATCAATTCCAATCAATGTCGCTGCGCTCGGTAGTGAGATTTTCGGGTTAGCAGCCTGTCGGACTTTGCTTTCGATGGGACCGTTCCAAGTGATTCTGCTCAACCACTCACCTGTCATTGCGAGGTCTGCCGTACGGCAGACTGGCAATCCACGGTTATGAAGGCGCGAAAACCTGGATTGCTTCGTCATTCTTCCTCGCAATGACAGGGTTCGAATATTTTAGCGACTCGTTGCTTCGACGTTCTCATCTTTTCATTCTAAGTCCGACAGGCCGTTAGACCAGATCTTCCGGCTCCAGAAAGACTCCGACAACATGGCTTTTACCCGGCGGGTCCCCATAAGTCGTGTAGTCGACAAACATGATACGCCCATCGTCGAGAATCACCCACGAGGAGTAGCCATGATCGGGGTTCGGTTTTTGGTCCGGATGATTGGCGTGGATCTGGATCAGCCGGTCCCGCTGATACTGGTCCGGCCAATCCCCCGAAGAGGCATCCCAGGACCAGGAGTAATCCGATAGATTCGGATTCTTGAGCGAGTAAGAAACGTTCTTCCACCGGCTCAATCCAGAATCCCCATACTGGCCGAACTGGGTCCGCCGTTCCGGATCGCCACCGTAGAAGTCGGGAAGGGGCAGCCCCCCGTGAAAGACACATCCGTATACCAGAGTCCTCCCATCCACCTGCGCCTCCTGCAGTCCGTTCCTGTGTTTGATGGCGACTGTGCGCTCGCGCGTCATATCGATCGCGATCCTCCTATCGGGCCGGTCCGAACCGATCGTAATCCAATTCGGTGCGATCCGCAGCACCCCGTTCCCCCCCCGTGGTTGCAGAACACTCACAGAGATAAAGGCGGCGGCTTCGTCTGAAGGGCCTTCCACGCTCAAAGTGGCTTCAAAATCCACTTCGCTGCGCGAAGATTCGGGAGGCAGCAAGGTATAGCGGCATTCGTGTTCCGGCGCGTTCTCGATTGTCAACAAACCATCGCCCAGCTTGGCGCGAAATTTCCGGCGCGGTCCGCCGATCGCATGAACGCCCGCCTCCGCCTCGAGATCCCCTACCCAACCGTAGGTTCCGAGTCCGCCATTCACGTGGCGCCCGGTCACCAGGACTCTACCGTCGTTCAATTGCTTCGCGTAGGGCCGGTGGATGGCAAATGGGCATTTTTGCGCCTCGCTCCAGGTGTGCCCGCAGTCGTCCGAAAAAGTGACAAACGAGGGAATTCCCGCCGAGTGATTTTCCCGCAAAACGCAGGCCAGGCGCTTTCCTCCGTGCATTACAACCAAGGCCCCTTCGCAAAACCGATGGTAGCCGTCAAGAGCGATGATCGACCGCTGCCTCCAGCTCTTCCCACCATCCTCAGATACCGTGAGAATGTCCGCGAATTCCTGCGATTCCCCAAGCATAATATGGGACGCCACCCCTAAAGTCCCATCGGGAAGATCCAACATCCGATCCGGTTCGAAGCCCAGGATTCCTGTAACCTGGTGTTCGGACCAGGTCTCCCCGTTGTCCTCACTCCACCAGGCCCAATTGCCGCTCGTCTGCTTTTCGTGAAAATGAGTGAAGTCGTCATGATCACAGAGCACCACCAGACGGCCGTCGTTCAGTCGGCTGAGGCGAGGCGTCACAAGCCTCTCGTCGCGCGGTTGCTCCGCCCGCGCGACCTCCTTGAACTTGTACCAGCTCTTTCCTCCGTCGTCGCTCGCAACCAGGGTAAGAACCTCGCTAAATTGCGCCCAATGGGCGTCCGTTTCGCTGTAGACGAAGAGCAGTCGCCCCGACGGCAGCTGTATCAAATCCGGATTCTTCGTGAACTTCCCCGGCGGCCGCCAGACTTCGAAAACTTTATCTCTAACTGAGCGTGTGTGCGTGTACATCTAGAACTCCTCCCATATGTAGTGATTAACATTGCCGGCTAACCCGAAAATCTTACTCCCGATCCCGCTCAGCGGGAGACATCTTGCAGTTTTCGGGTTAGTGGCGAAACCGATTTGTAATTTACTGAAAATCAGGCAATTAAGTCTATTCAAAGATGCATTCAAGGAGATTCGTTTCGACAGGCTGTTTGATATCAAATCGTTCGAAGAACAAGAATTTAAACTCTCAACTTATAGAATTTCAGTAAATTACAAATTCGTTTCGCTTTCTAGTCCGCTTATTCTGTGTACCGAGCGAAGCGACAACCTAAATAAGCGGACTAAAGACTCAAATACATCAGTTCCATTGCTTCAATCGCATAAATGGGAATCGACACTAACGTCGGTTCCCTTTCAAGCGGTCTCTGTGAAATTCGTATACCCCTGTCAATTCCATATTTCCCAATGAGCATTTTTAGACTCTTTAGCCTCCCCGTTGTCCCCGCTTTCACTTCCACGGGCACAACCCTGTTTCCAAACGAGACGAGGTAATCGACCTCCGCACTGCTGTTACGCGCCTCTCGTTCCCAATAAAACAGGGCAGATTCTCGATACCAAGGCTGATGGGCAACAATCTCCTGGCCAACAAACTGCTCCGCCAGTGCGCCTGAATTTACTTCCAAAACGTCGTCCGTCATTAAGACGTCTCTAGCGATATCTCCCCCAACAAAGATTCTGCATCAGACCCACATCCAGAAAGACCAATTTGAAATGTCGGTCGCTCACAAGGGCCCCCAGAGGATGTCCCGCCCCGGACGTCCTGCTCACACGGTAGAGAACACCCGCCTTCTCCAGAAGGTCGACAGCCTCCTTTAAATCCCTCGACTGAACCTCCCGATCAACGCTGGAATATTTGAATTTTCGGCCCACAAGCCTTGGAACGCCGGAAAACACCTTCTCGAGATTCTTATGCTTCACCCGGCTCGCCGGGACTGCATATCAGAGCCTTTCCCTTGTCCCGGCAAGCCGGGAACAGTGTGTTAAGACCCTCCGAAGTTACCACTTCCTCTCTTCCCCTTTGCGCCTTTGCTCCGGCTTGCCGGGATGAGAATTCTTTACTCTTTCTCTGTTTTCTTCCGTTCAATTCTCTTTCCCTGGCGAGGACCAACGAGTTTGGTTGCGGCTGAAGGCTGTCTTAGGAGCAGAATGTTATAGAATCTTGTCCTAACCCGAACTTTTCACAAAACTTCTACTACGACCGCGTATGTCACTACGTCTCAAAGCCTTCCCTTGCCCGGCGACCTCAGAGGGTCCGAAGTTGGGCAAGTTCATCAAATGAATTCTCATCAGTTTTTCCCAGCTTCCTGGAGAGACTGCAGCTCATATTGTGCCCAATAGAATCGGCCCTCGCTCTGATTTTGCGTCCGGTAGGAATTTGAGATCTTCTCGCTCCAATTTTTGTCTTCGTCTCCGCTGGCGATAAGTTCCCGCCCTGCCGCAATGGACGTGTCGAGACGGGCCAGATTCCTCTTCTGATCCCGGAGGAACATTCTAAAATCTTTGTCCATCGCTTCGAGCATCTCATCCTGCGCGGCCACGATGAAGGCATCAACGGATCCTTCAGGCTCCAGAAGAGTATGCAGATACGTATAGAACACTCCAGTCGTCTCTGTTCCGATATGATTGTAAGTGAAGTGGAATCCCGGGAGAAATCCCTCGCCGAAGGGCAGGAAGGGCTTCGTCGGTTCCGGCACATCTACACCGACGATGACAGGCACCCAACCACTTGTATCGGCGAGAATCTGATTCGCAATTCTTGAAGTCAAAAAGCGCAGAAAATCGAGCGCTTCCTTCTTATGTTTGGATCGGACCATAATACCGAAATTGCCATCGCCCTCGACTGATTCAACTGGCCTGGTGAGGAAATTTCTCCCAAAGACGGGGTGGTCTCGCTGTGGCAACGGAATCGGAATGACGCCAATTGGGAACTGGCACTCTGTTTGAAAGGTCGTGACATCCCAGCTTCCCGAAACGATCATCAAGGCATGTTCCTGTGCGAATAGGAAGGTTGCGTCTTCCCTGTTAACTTGCATGAAACCGTCCTGCATGTATTGACAGAACTCCCTTGTAAGTTGGCAGGCATCGCGGAGGGATCTGTCATTGAGGGTAAGGGTGCCTTTCAGGAAACCCAAAGCGACGTCTAGACGCGTATCGACGCGTTCGTTCCGATGTTCGACAAGATCCGCCGCGAGCATCTGAGTTTGACTGGAAAAGAGGATTTGTAACAGTCGGATTGCATTGTACCTCGAACCGGCCATTGGGACGATTTTCTGTCCCGTAGCGTTCGAGAACCGTACTATTTCCTCACATAATTCCACATACTCGTCGAATGTAGAAGGTGTTGGTGCACCCCCCATGATTCTCTTATAAAGGTCCTTGTTGTAATAAAGACGGATTGATTGCACGGTTATGGGAACGCTCAGATATTCCTGCAGTTGCTGAAACTGACGAAAGCTTCCCCCGGCATACAATCCGTCGACGAACGTTTCTCGCCATGGAATGTTCTCCAATGCCGTCCCCGCGTTATAGGGGTTCGGTTGCTCCAGATAAGCGGTTATCGGTTCAATATAACGCGCCAGGCGATCATCGGTAAAATGGCCGCTGATCAGCATGATGTCAGGAGCCTCTTCGCTGACCAGTTGCGTTGAAAGCCAGGCGGGAAAGACTCCAATCGGAACATCAATCTGCTGCACCCGCGTGCCGGGATTCCGCTTCATGTATTCCCGTGTAATGATCTCATAGGAATCCCTTAATCCCCCGTGCAAATGAAAGTGGGAGAAGCGAATCGTCGTCATATCCGAGTCGTCCTCACGCATCGTTCGCGCCACGATGAAAATAACGGAAGCAGCAAAACAGCCGAAGAGAAACAGCATCCCTAGACGGTGGCAGATCGCACTGATTCCAGCTCGCATCGAAAGTCCGGATTTCAAACGCATTTCATTCGGTGTTCGGAGACCCACGACTCTTTGTTACTGAGCTGAGCCTTTCCAAAGTACGTGCCACTTGAAATCTGCGAACGTCACGTTGGAATAGATTGAGGAATTCCCGGTAATACCGGATTGACAGTTCATAGTCGCCTAGTTCCCTTGCCAGATCGGCGACCCTGATAATGAAACTATTGTCGAGCAGCCGAATTGCGGGATCGATCTCCTGAGCGGCCATTAGATGCTCCAGGCCCTTGGATTTTGACAGATTGTGTCGCTCATATGCTTCAGAGAGCAGGATATGGAAGTCCCGAATCACGATCGAGTCCGTAAGGAGATCGAGCCTATTCTCTGTCTGAGAAAAAACGGCGGAGACGTCCTCGGCGGATGGATTGTAAAGCTGGAGAATCCCGAGCTTAATAACTGCTAATTGGGCGAGCGGGTGTTTGCTCTGTCTCTCGATTAAACTGAGATAATGCCTCGCAGCGGAGTCCGGATCGGGAGGGGAGCGATGAATCTGGTCAATACGGGCAAGGAAGTATTGAGCGGATAGGCCGTAATGGTCCGCGGAGTCCTCGTCCCTTAGTTGCTCCAGAATATGGTAAGCTCTTTCGACATTCCGGCGAGTCTTCGGTTGTACATTCAATAACGTTATTGCAATACCAAATCTGGATTCACGTTGGTCGCCGCCTCCGCTTGCCAACCGCGAAAACTCCGCATGAGCTTCCTCGATCAAGCCCCGGGCTGCGAGGTGCCAGGGAGATTGTACAGTGTCAGTTTCACTGGCTAGACTGCAATCGAAGAGGAGAATCGATGCAGCTATCGCCAAGGAAAGTCCAAAGCGGCAGAAATGTAGATAGCGAGTCAAGATTCGGATTGAAGGCTCCTGGGAGAATTTTCAAGTAAATTTCAAATAATGAATCACTCACTCGCCACGTTATGCGAGACGTGTCATTGCGAGGAAGAATGACGAGGCAATCCAGACTCTCCGCCGTACGATGCTCTGTATTGCCACAGCCCGCGTTGTAGCAGACCTGTCCCCATTCAGCGGGAGCAGGCCTATTTTTTTGATATCCATCACAGCGATTTGATCGCTCTTAAGGGATATGTGAAGGTAAACATTGCCCGATTCGCAGCCGACCGTCAACGTCACGTGCATGAGCTCCACGAAACTCTACTTCTTCGATTCGATCAAACTCTACCTTATGCGGAGTGTTCGATTCCACATGCATCGACCCGTCAAGGAGCCAAACAACCCGATTCTCACTCCCGAACATGACTGGGAGGGCTGGCGCACTTTTCCCTACGGACGCGCCATCCTCCGGGATCCGGTGGACGGACTTTACAAGATGTGGTACGAGACCATGCACGACGGCGAACCGACCGGTATGCAATGGGAACGCCGAGGGATCAAACGCATGGCCTACGCGACCTCCAACGACGGCATTCGGTGGCATCGACCGGACCTCGGCCAGGTTCAACGCGGTGGATCCGCCTCGAACAGCATTCTCGCAATGGGGCCATTCGGCGTCCATTTTGGGAACGTAATTATCGACGGCCACGACCCCGATCCGAATCGACGGTTCAAAATGATGTTCTGGGCCATTGCCCCGAAGACAGGAGACACCGATATCCACAGCTCAGTCAATGTCGCCGCCTCCCCCGATGGGATACGGTGGAATCTACTCCGCGATCCGCGGGACCCTCCATTCGGCCCACGACCAAAGGCAAACGCTACGAATCAGGGGGATTATCGGCACGGTCACGACGGCCCTTACGGCGTCCGCACCGCAGCTGATGCCGTCTCCGTCATCGGTTGGGTGGAAAGACAGGGTCATTATGTTGCCTACCTGAAAAGTAACGACCACATCCCGGAGGCTTTTCGTACCATCTGCTACACGGAGAGCACGGATTTCATCAACTGGTCGCGGCTGGTCAGCGTGCTCCATCCCGATGAATATGACATTCCGGGAACCGAATTTTACTATCTTTCCGTCTTTCCATTCGGGGACCTCTACCTGGGGTTGCTCAGCGTCTACCATAACTACAGCCGTCGACGCGGCGCCTGGCATGACGCCACCGCCGAAGTTCCCCCCGAATACGCGGAAATGGACCAGCACATGGACGTGCGTCTGGCATTCAGCCGGGACGGTCAGATCTGGCATCAGGCCGGTGACCGCCAATCTTTCATTCCTCTCGGTGAAGGGACAGATTGGGATCGTGGTGTTATCTACGGGAGTACGCTCCTCGAGGTCGAGAATGAGGTTTACGTTTATTACGCCGGAACGCCAATGAGGCACGTCAAAGACGACCTGAAGCATGCCGGTGAAACGATCGACGGCCAGCTCTGGGGAATCTTTGGGGGACTCGCCAGGCTGCGAAAGGATGGATTCGTCAGCCTGCGCGCAGACAGTAACGGCGGCGAAGTCATCACTCAGCCGGTCGAGTTTACAGGACGGAACCCGCAGTTAAACGCCCGTACCAAGGATGACGGTGAGATTACGATGCAACTACTCGACACCAATTGCGCTCCCCTTCCCGGAATTGAAGAGATGCGTTTCCAAGGGGATGAGTTAGAAGGAATCTGGGACCTTCCTGCAAATATCCGCGACAGCCTCAACGGGCATCGGGTCCGACTCCGAATCACCCTCCGAAACGCAGACCTGTTCACCGTCACGGTATGATTGGTTGGTGGTTCGGATCGCTCGCAAGCGAGCTTCCTACCCTGACGGTCTTCGAAGACCCATTCCGCGTTGAAATCACCACGAGCCGGCTCTCAAAGTACAGGTAAAAATGCTCGAAATATCCTATTTTGAAGGTTGCCTCACCACAACTGGTAACGCCAACGAAGATTCCGGAATATACAGTTACTTTTTGAGGTAGACTTACAACTCTTCTTGAGCCACGATTTGCGGGAACTTTTAAGATTCAGTTCGAACATTTTGGTTAAAATCGAAAATGGAAGCTTACCTTAAAGACCCTCTACTGGGAAAATACAGCCCACTTGATCGCGTTATCCTCGCTCACGATTTCGATAACGGGATGCAGGGCTGGCAGACCTATTTCCCGGATTACGACGGTTGGGACGACTACCCCGGCCGCTATCCCCAGGTTGAGCCGCTCACGGAAAAGCTGAGACAGGCCAGGGATCCCGCCACTCGTTGGGATCGACGGGCGCCAATCGGGCCAAGAGCGGTCCCGATGATCAGTTCTCTCACATCATGGGATATCGGGTCAAACGGGTCGTGGAGTGGTACCTATGCTTTGAAGATACCGACCATCGCCAAAGCGGGAGCAAGAGGAGTAGCGATGAAGCGGATGGCCTGTCCCTGGCGCGGCAAGTTTCGGATCGAGACCTATTTTACCTACAAGGCCGATCCCTCCGACTTTCAGTGGGGCGAAGATGCCATCCGCTCGATCGGGGTTCACTTCGATGCTTTCGACCTAAAGCATATTGCGGAGGAAGGGATCAAGCCGATGCGCTTCCATCCCAGTATCCTCTATCAGAATGCAGAGAACGGAAAACCGGTACGGCGCTGGCGCATCTACAACGAGCAATCATCCCATGTCGGTCCAACCCACACCTACCTTGACGATGGCGAACAGGAATTAGGGTTCAATCGAGCGCCTACCAAGTATCAGTGGCACTATCTTCGACTGACGTTTGACCTCACGACCCACGAGTACGTGGACTTTCATTGCTACGGCAAGGAGTTCAATGTCTCCGGTATGAAAATCAAGACCTGGGATCCGGAGGACCCTGAACTCGTCGATCGCGGCTGGGAGTGGCGTGCCAGTATGGACAGAACCGGAGGGTTGATTTTCCCCGACTTCAATATCATCCCTGATGTCGACAAGCGCTGCTTCCTCTACCTCGATTCCGTCGTTGTTTCGGCGACAGAAAAATGACTATGAGACGAATTCATACGGCCCCGATGGAGCTGTTTGCTCCAAAGGCTAACGGAACTTTCGAACTTGAACCTCATGAAGCCGGTTGGGCATCGGAAGCGATCGCCATGCTCTACGTGCACTTCGTTGAAGGACCCTCCCCCGTGCTCCGGGTCAAGGCCCAGATCTCAGTCGACGGCGTGCGTTGGATGGACCTAAACAGGGCATTCGAACCGATCACGGAACCGGGAGGTTATCACCTCAGCCTCGAAAAGTTTGGAAATTGGTTGCGCCTCACTGGGAAGGTCGAAGGGGGCCCGGAAGACGGCAGCCCGGCCATGGAAATGGATACCTACTGGGTGCTGAAGGAGTGAGACTCCACGCTCTCACGAGCGCGGCTACTTTATGGAATTCGCCCAACCGTAGCCGCCTTCGCAAGAAGGTGGTCCTAGGCAGAACTTCCCACGCTCTTGCGAGCGCGGCTACATCCCTTCCTGTTTTAGGTTGGCCGCAACAGGTGCGTGTGCGTGCCACCCGAAAAGCGATTTCTTATCAATAAGCAATGAACAGACATTGCTCTTCAGGCTTGACGAAACCCAATTTGGTGCCTCATACTGAATCATTATGACTCAACTTACCATTCGAGGTTTTTCAACTGAGATTCAGGAAAAGATTCAGTCGGTTGCCAGAGAGCGAGGTTGGTCGCAAAATAAGGCAGCAATCCACCTATTGAAAAAGGGCGCAGGAATGCGAGAAAAACAGGAAGCGGCGGATATTGGAAACGGACTGGATGCGTTTATCGGCACGTGGAAAAGGAAAGAAGCCGACGCATTCGATCGATGCATCGAGGAGGCCTTCGAAAGCATCGATGAGGAGATGTGGGGTTGAAGTTGATGCTCGATACGAACGCCTACTCTGGCTTGATGCGCGGAGAGGAGTGGGCCGCAAACGAGGTCCGTGCCGCGGATCATATCTACATTCCAGCTGTGGTGATGGGCGAATTGCTATACGGTTTTCGCCTTGGAAAACGGAACTCTGAAAATCGCCGACAACTCTCGGAGTTTCTCGCCTTACGGCACGCAGATTTTCATCCTGCCGGCCAGTCAGTGTGTGAACGGTACGCCTTAGTCATGGAGCAATTGCGAAGGAAAGGGAGGCCGATTCCGACGAACGACGTCTGGGTGGCTGCCCATACTCTGGCGGAAGCAGCCGAACTTCTGACCATGGACAAGCATTTTCTGGAGATCGATGGATTAAGCATTTTGCAGATCTAGTAATCTGTCGGATTGGGCCACAGCCCGCGCTTTATTGATATCATCAACGACGGGTTCGACGAGCTGCTGGTCGGCTACGAAGCGCTTGACTCCGTCGACGCGATTTCTAATCGTTCAGCGACGGATTGTATGGCCGCACGACCGAATCGGCGATGCACCAGGATCATCCCTTTTACGCGCATTCGGATGGGCGCTATCTTGACACGTTCGTCAATACCTGGACCCAGGCGGTTGCTCATCGTGTCTCACAATCGTGCTCTCCCGTCGATCTTTTCTTCTTTCGACTTCAGATCACGATTATGATTCACGACAAGAGACTTTACAGCTTCCCCTCCTCCCTTTGCGACTTTGCGTGAACAGTTGAATGGATATTACAAAAGTAATCCTACGATAACGTCCTGCGAGAAAAGGATCGGCAAAGGAATGCGGTAGAAAGTCTCGTCTATTATATCGCGCAGAATCCAGTTCGTGCTAGGATTGTGAGCAAGGCTGAAGACTATCCCTACACGCGCTGCCTTGTCGCCGGGTATCCAGACCTGACTCCGTGGAAACAGAATTACTGGGGGAAGTTCTGGAGGATTCTGGCTACTATGTCGGAGAAAGAGCGCTGAGCCCTCGCGGCACGCGCCACCCTCTGACGAGCGCGGCTACCCTTTCATACGCCCTGCGTCGTAGCCGCCTTCGTTAGAAGGTGGTGGAAAAGCCATCCCACGCTCTCACGAGCGCGGCTTCGGCGAAATATGCCCTACTCCTCCAACGTATGCACCGTCAGACCCCTGAGATCTCGCTGCTCTTCAGGGAACAGAAGACTCACCGTGTACCCGACCACAATACACGAAACTACACCAACCGCACCGTAGAGAAAGAAGCTGAAATCGGTGCCAAATTTGAAAAAGGCAAGCACGACAACGCTGGCGATAAATCCAATGATCGCGCCACGACTTCCCGCTCTTGTCGTAAACATCCCCAGGTAAAAGATTCCGGCCAAACCGCCCCCAAGAAGAGCGAGCAACTCGAGCGTATAGTCGAGCAGAGAACGCACCTGCATAACGGCCAGGATGAGCGCTGATCCTGTTCCCACAACCCCGAGAAGAAAAGTGAGACGCCTCGCAGCTTTCATGGCAGAAGCCTCATTCACATCGGATTTGAAGCAACGATACCCATCGTTGATAATGACGGTAGTGGTGCTGCTCAGGGCACTGTCCAGACTGGACATGGTGGCGGCGAAGATGGCCCCGATCATGAGTCCCGAGATTCCGACCGGTAGCTGTTCGACAACGAACCATGCGAGGACTTCATCCGGTTGACGCATCAATGGATTCAACTCTTCCGGATGGGCCTGGTAGAAGATCCACATCGCCGTACCCATCAAGAAGAAACTGAAGATCAACATCGGGCCGACGACGCCATTAATCCAGGCACTCGTGGCGGCGTGGCTCTGATCTTTTGCCGAGACGAACCGCTGAACAAATGTACTGGGCGGATACTTCCTCGTTGGCCGAGCCTGGAAGGCTCAAGAGAAACACCCAGACTGTTAGGGTGGTCAGGCTGAACCTCAAATCGAAGACCTCTGTCTTCCCACTCTCGGCAGCGAACCTGAAAGCGGAAATCGGATCGTCCACCCGGGCAAGGGCAACCCCGATGGCAATGAGAACGCCACCGATCATAATACAAAGTTGCATCACATCCGACCATATCACCGCCTCGATCCCCCCGAGATAGGTGTAGAGCGTTGAAACGACTCCAATAACAAGAATGCAGTAGTAGATATGGATGCCCGTGATTACGGAAAGGACCATCGAAGGGAGGAGAATAAGCACCCCCATGCGAAAGATATCGAAAAGGACAAACTTGATGCTTCCGATACTCCGGACGACAAAGCCGAATCTCCTGTCCAGATACTCGTAGGCGGTTGTGACGTTGAGTTTGCAAAAAAACGTGAGGATGTAACGCACCACGACAAAGGCGGCAATGACGTGGCCAAACTGGGTGATATAATAAACCCAGTTTGTCGCGAAAGCTTTGGCCGGTATCGACATGAAGGAGATCGCACTCCAGCGCGTGCCGAGAATACTGATCCCCGCGACCCATCCGGAAATCCTCTTTCCACCTCGAAAGAAATCGTCCGTCGTCTTCTCCCTCCCCGAAAAGTGGTAACCCAGAAAGATGAGAACTGCGATGTATCCCAATACGATCAGATTATCGATGACGTGCATTCCTTTACCGACCCTTGGAGGCACTCCAGTCGAAATCTCGAGGCGCCTGTGCTTTCCTTCCGTCACGAGCACAAGAGAATCGTCATCCTTTAGTGCCACGAGCGGAATGCCCTCCACCGGTAATGGCTCCGTTCTCGTCCAGGTGTCCGTTATGGTGTGATAGGCGAGGAACGAAAGTCGGCCTGAGGTATCGCTATCGGTCAGGGCAAACACGTGTGCCACACCAACTTCAATCGCCGATCGAATTCGGACGGGCTCTGGCAAGTCCCTCAATTTCGTCCACATTTTCTTTTTGAAATCGAAGCCGAATACCTCACGTGGAGGCATTCCATTCGAAGTGGTTCCCCCCACAAGAATGAGGAAGTCGCTAAACCCATTGAACCGAACCGACACCAGGGGAGACAGCCTCCCCTCTCCCGGCCACGAGTCCAGCTGTTGCCACTCGGCCGGCACCCCTTCGTAGTCTCCGAGGTCCAGGACCCACACGGAATTCGAAGGAGAGGATCCGTCTTGCGCCGAACTCCCGCCCACGACATAGAGAATCGAATCGTGCAAGACCGCTCCCGCGAATGCGCTTGCCTCAGGCAATGGGGGGAGTCCCTCAAGTATGACGTCTCTGGCTACCGGATCGTATCGGATTCGAAACACCTCTCTGCTGACACCATCGCGCGTAATTCCGCCGACGCAGATTATACCATCCGGAGTACTGGCCGACGCACCATGCGCCGTCGGTCTTTTCAGAACGCTCTCGCTTACAGCTGATATGGGGCGGTCAGCATCCAGAGATCTCAGTCGAATCGCATCGCTGAAAGCAGTCTCTCCCGCCAATGCCTGCGTTTCCCCACCCGCTACGATCAAGACGCCGCTGCCAACTCCCCAGAAGCTGCCTCCAATTCCAGTTCCGAAATCTGTGTCTACCGTGCTCCAGGTGAACGGATCGCGTAGAAATACCTCACTGCCTTCTTGAGACGCAGTCAGCAGCGGAGAGAACGCCCCATTCGCGAGAACGAGAATTGAAGCGAGTAGATAACGTCCATTCATAGAGTGCCGCGGAGAAAATGATCAGACTGTCAGGGAGAATCGAATCGTCAAGTCCCCCGACGTCTCTCGAAACGGTGAATCAATATGAAAACATCCCGCGCAGGCGTCTTCGCCATTCGCTCTACGTGTATGGGGTGTTTTAGGGCTGCCCCGGTATTGTGCCGGGGTGGCGCACATTTCTTGCCACACACCAGTTTCCTTCCCCGCCCCCCTTTCGCGAAAGGCTTCGCCGAGGCAAGGCAAGACCTGGGCAGCCAGCTATCGAAGACAGGATGAGTGAGAGTGTCATTGCGAGGTCTGCTATAAGCTCAGAACTCGCTATCATGCGGGTTGGCGGGCAGGGGGCAATCGCAGATACAATTCCCGGCTTTTAAGAGCTAAAGAAAACGGTAGGCTTCATCTTCGAACCATCAAATTCGAAGAAAAATGGAGAAACCTACCGTCAAAGAAGAGACCTTCTTACAGTGCATCCTTGGAGTGGACAAGGGTAATCCCTCGATCACGGTCTATCGGGATCTGAGCGAAGGCAAACTGCACGTCTATTACGGGCATGAGCTTTTTGAAGTCGTAGAGGACGATCGGGAGCAAGTTGAATTCAAGCTAGACCTTATCCGAAAAGCTACTGATTGGCCGCAAAGAGGCGCAAAAGGCGCAAGAAAAACTTGAGAAAAATCATTTTTTGGCTTGATAAAAAGTGTCGCAACATGCTAGTGTTTAACAACCTAAGATTAAGAAAGGAGTTAAACATGCCAACATGTGCGACAGAGGAGAACAAAAGCGATAAGACGCCCCTTAGCAACCTCATTCTGCCGGTTCCAGACACGGATTTCCGTGATTTTCTGGATGAAGTTGAAGAATTGGCCGGGTTCGCGGCGCAAATCATCGAGGCGATCGAGAAGGATCTGGACGCCCATGCGCGTGAGAAGAAGAAACTTCGATTGGAAGATCGCAGGTTCTTTGAAGGGCGCACAGCGGAGCTGCCGGAGCTGGACATCGAGGAGGAGAATATTCTGGCTGCTGAATTGAATCTTGGGGCAGGCCGGCCGCGGATGCCGGCTTATGCGGTATACGTGTTCGTGATGATTCGAGGGTTTCTGGGTTCGTTGACCACGAAACCGGCACGGCGGTTTGTGCGCGAGTCGATGAGCTTGTACGGATTTTTGCAGAGCGGGGGACTGAGAATGCCGGCGGTGACGACGATTCTGGAGAACGTGAACCTGGTCAGCCATACGACCCGCGAGTTGATCTTTGATAAACAGATTGGGTTTATCCTCCAGGAGCAATGGGACGATTTCGGGAAGCTGACGATCGACAGCACCTCGGTGAAAGCAAACAGCTGCTGGCCCACCGATGGGAAGATTCTGAGCGGTCTTTTGATGCGGGCCAATCGTTTGGGTCAGAAGTTGCATGTCTTCGGGCTGGAGGATTTTCGCAAGGGATGGGTTGGGCGTTGGCTGGAGGAAATGGACAAGCTGGAGTTTCAGATTTGTCTGGCCGCGGGCAAACCGAAGTCGAAGGGCAAGCTGAAGAAACACTACCGGCGGTTGCTCAAGCGGGGCCGCAAGGCGGCCGACTCACTAACGGGGGAACTGAGCCATCTTGAAGAGGGCCTGTCGATGGATTCACTGCCTCCCACTCGCCGGGAGCTTCTGGAGCGGGCATTGAGCCAGATCAGGGGCGATATTGCCGACGCCAAGCGGGTTGTTGAGTATGCTCATGATCGGGTGTTTCACGAAAAGAAGCTACCGTCCACACAGAAGGTCCTGAGCCTCTCGGACGGATCGGCGGCCTACATCAAGAAGGGCAGCCGCAATCCAGTGATCGGGTACAAGCCACAACTGGTTCGCAGCGAAAACGGTTTTGTCACCAGCCTGATCGTACCGCAAGGCAACGCGGCAGACTCCATTGAGCTGGCGCCGGCCATCGGCGATTCGATCAAGCGCACCGGTGTCATTGCTGAACTGGTCAGCACCGATGACGGATATGCTTCGGCGAAGGGACGCAAGGAGGTGCTGAGCATGGGGGTAAAGCAGATCAGTATCAGTGGGGCGAAGGGCAAGAAGTTGACCACCCCCGAGGACTGGGAGAGCGAGGCGTATCGCGAGGCACGCCGCGATCGCTCCGCAGTGGAGTCGCTGATGTTCACGATTAAAGATGGATTTGCCTTTGGCGAACTCGGCCGCCGCGGCATCGATGCGGTAGGCGATGAACTGCTCGAGAAGGTTCTGGCCTACAACTTCTGCCGCATCATACTGATGAAGAAACGCCGAGGGGAGGAACTGGAACAGGCAGCCTGAATCTGACCGCTTTGAAGCTCAGAGAAAAAAGCACCACGGGATGAGTATGCCTCCAGACAGCGGCAAATATACGTATTGTGCAGCAAGCCACGCCGATGGCCGCTCAATACCTGCTCATCGGCAGCGCCGGCAGCCTAAAACCCGAAACCTGCCAGCCATAGGCTGGTCCGCCCGTGGCGGAGAACCTTAAAGCTAAAGAAAACGGTAGGCTTCATCTTCGAACCATCAAATTCGAAGAAAAATGGAGAAACCTACCGTCAAAGAAGAGACCTTCTTACAGTGCATCCTTGGAGTGGACAAGGGTCATCCCTCGATCACGGTCTATCGGGATCTGAGTGCACGTCTATTACGGGCATGAGCTTTTTGAAGTCGTAGAGGACGATCGGGAGCAAGTTGAATTCAAGCTATTGGGGGGCGCCTCTACAATGCGGGGTTGAAGAAAGGGCGCTTAGAGAAGCAATTTGAGGTTGACCCCAAAACGATGAAGCGGTGGGGGGAGGCGCTTCAAAGCGGAGATGCCGAGACCTTAGCGCGAGTGCTGGCGGGACGCAGCGCTCATCGCAAATTGACGAGGGAAATCCGGAGTTTTGGGCGGGTGCGCTTCGGGCAGATCTATGGGGAGAGTCGGTATGGCTACAGCAAGAAGATACGGGGGGAGATCGAGGAGGTGTTCGGAGTTAACCTCAGTGGGGAAACTTTGCGCCCTGTCTTTAAGGAGCTTAAAGAGGCCCGGGCAAAGGAGGCCGAAGCCGAGAGGGCGCAAAATCGGGAGACTCCCTGGGATTGCCCGGAGGACTCGGGGAGGGACGAACAGGAGCAAGAAGCAGAAAATAGCCCCGAAAGCGAAGGGGACAATCGCAAGGAGTCTCCCGATTTTTCGAGGGAGAGCTCCGAAGCGGTGCAATGGTATCGGCACCTGGGAGTACTTCTGTTCAGTGCCGCGCTCAGAGAAGTCGCTCAGATTGATCGCGAAGAGGGCTGGCTTTTGAAACAATGGGTGGCTTGCGGGTTGTTGGCCGCGGTCAATATCGAGCAGAGCAAACTGCTCGATCTCGAAGACCTGCAAAAACTCATCGGGCGAGTCCTGTATACCCCCTATCTGCAACGCCAAAGCCTTAGCGCCCTGGCCGATGAAGGGCTTTTAAGAGAGATCCTCAGAGTGAACGCGAGGGGCCTGAATGCTTCGGATGAAGAGAGCTTTTATTATGATCCGCACACCAAACATTACACCGGAATGAGCAAGGTGCTGGCGGGATGGTGTCCGGGTATCCGTCTGGCCGACAAAGCGCTCCACAGCGATTTTATTCATACCCTCAAGGGCTATCCGGTCTATTTTGCGAGCACTGACAACTATGAGGATATAAGGGAACGGTTTATCCCCAACTGCGAAGCGATGCTCGAGCTGGTGCAGTTGCCGGCTGATAAGAAGGTGAGCATTTACGTGGACCGGGCGATCGCCGCGGAGTGGTTTTACGAAGCCATCGTGGAGCATCCTCAACTCGAAATCATTACCTGGGAAAAAGGTTACAAGGCCAGCGCCCAGCCCCTCCAACGGATCGACGGGCAGTTGCGCCTGCAGCGCGCGCGCAACCATGCCGAAGATCTCCAGGAGTATCATCTTCGCTATCAGCGGGGCCCCTGGAAGAAAAATCCTCAACTGGTGCAGTGGATCGTGGAGGCGACCAATCCAAAAAATCGAACCATTACCGTGAGCATCCTGGCGACCGATCAGCAGGCCCGAAATGAAGAGGTAATCAAAGGGATGTTCAGTCGCTGGATTCAGGAGAATGACTTCAAATACCTCGATAAGCACTTTGGGATTAATCAGATCACCTCTTATCGCACCGTCCACTACAAGCGATTAGCCCAACACCTTGAGGACAAGCAGGAGAAAAGCGGTGCCGCCAAAGCCCTCCTGAAGCAAAAACAGCAATGCACCGAAGAATTGAAAAGACTGCTCCTGGCCGAGCATGCCCACCCGGGCAAAAGCGCCTCAAGGGGCGAAAAGATCCGTCGACTCGATCAGGCCCTCAAAGCCCTCCAACTCGAACTGGAGCAAATCGACACCGAATGCTCGAGGCTGCAGCGCCTCATTGATGAAAACTATGTCCGCCTGGACACCGCTAACAAGTCCCTCATGGATGCCTTGAAAATCTTCGCCCGTAACAGCTTCTACAAGCAGCTCGAACCCTTTAAAGCTCGCTACAACAACTATCGTGACGACCACGATCTGTTTCGCAATTTGACTCACAGTGACGGCGTTCTTATAGAGAGGGGCTGTGCGGTCGAAGCGCATTTATTCCCCACCGCAACTTATCCCCCTCGGGTGCAGGCGGTGGTGCTTGAGTATCTGCAAACTCTCAATGAGAAGCCCTTACTGATGCCCGACGGTTCAGGCCGAAGAATCATCTTCCGACTGGGCAAAAAATCGGGATTTAAACTTGCGATTGTATAGTGCCTTTAGAGGGGCAATATAGTGAGGTCTGAAGCTAGCCCGTGGCAATCCAGTATTCGCAAGATTCGATTACCAACGAGAAGCGTGGGTTAAGCTGTTAGCTTGCATGACCATCACTCCTTCTACACTCTACATCCCCATTATTCCGAATCGGTCTTCAGATTGGTTTCGCCAGGCCGAGCGTGATCTCGCGCAAGCCTCCGATTCACAACGGGAGGGCAGGCACGAATGGGCCTGTTTCGCGGCGCATCAGGCCACCGAAAAGGCGATCAAGGCTCTCCACCTGCACCATGGTCAAGAGGCTTGGGGAAATGTCTGCGCCAATCTCCTTAAGGAACTGCCAAATGAGGCTCAAATTGCAGAAGGCGTCATCGAAAAGTCCCACGTTCTTGACGCTTACTATATAGCCCCACGATACCCTAACGGCCACCCGGAAGGCGCTCCTTTCGAACATTACAGTCAACTCCAGAGTAACGAAGCTATCAGCTATGCCAGTGAGATCATCGAAATCGTCCGTCCTCAAATGGCCTGATCCAGCGACCGTAAAATCAGCACTTCGGCAATGGGTCGCAAGGGTTTCCGAGGATCGCCCGGAACTCATCTCTGTCGGCTACTTCGGTTCTTATGCCAACAACCGTTGGGGTGTGGGTAGCGACCTCGTAGAAAACTGCGGGGAATTTTCAGACTAAATCAAAGTAGCCAAAAAGAGATCAACGAATCACTCCGCCATTCTGTCTCAGGAATATTCCGCCTCTACGGTAGGCAGCACAGGACCAGCTAAGTTCGATTACTCCCGTTTTCCACTAGTCCGTCGCTAATGAAAACCTACAATTTCACCGGTGGTCACGCCGCCAGAGAGACTTTCCCTGTCTCTGAACTGATTGACGCGGCAAAGCAGGGAATCACTGAAGTCGGGACGGATTTCATTCTCTATCCAGGAGATCTGGGCCATCAAGGGCTGCGAGAAGTGATGGCACAGCGAGAGATGGACCGTGAAGGCGTAACTGTTTCTCCTGACCATATCTCGCTAACGAACGGCTCCATGCAAGCCGTCACCCTCATGGCGGAAGCACTTATGTCCGGTCCCGGCGATGTCATCGTGTTGGAGGAACTTACCTACATGGGGACGATTCGCGCTTACAAGAGGCTGGGTGCGAGACTCATTGGCATTCCCATCGACGATAAGGGAATGAAGATTGAGGCTCTGGAGTGCACCCTCAACACGCTCCGAAACAAGGGTACCCGGCCGGCATTCATTTATACGATCCCAACCTACCACAATCCGACGGGTGTCGTCATGCCGATTGAGAGAAGGCGCCAGTTAATCGAGGTGGCGCGTAAGTACGATATTATAGTGGTAGAAGACAATTGCTACGGCGACGTCCACTACGAAGGGGAGAAGCCACCAGCTCTCTACGCCCTCGACGATGCCCCGCGGCACATCTACCTCTCTTCGCTCTCCAAGATTCTCGGAGCTGGGGTGCGCCTAGGATATTTCTACGCCCGTCCACCCTATTTAGACAGAATTCTGGATCGCCGCTACGACAGCGGCCACAGCACGCTCTCCGCTTGCATTCTGGCAGCCTACTTTCGAGACAGGCTTTGGGAGCATTGCGAGAAAACTAACGCTTTGCTCCGAGAAAAACGGGATGCCACCTTATCGGCGCTGGAGAAATACCTCGGTGATATCTGCTCATGGACGCGACCGATCGGAGGGCTCTTCATCTGGATAAAATTCCCCGATGATGTCGATCGCAGTGTTCTGGAGAAACTCGCTGCAGAACGCGGGTTCATCCACTCGCCGGGGCGGATCTTACATGTAGAAGGGGCAGACATTCCCTATCTTCGCCTCTCCTTCGGCGCAGTGCCGCTCGACGAAATTCCCGAAGGTATCGGCATCCTCGATGAATGCATTCGCGCCGCGAGGATGCCCGTCGTTAAAACCCCAACACAGCTTGGAGTTTCACCAAGTTAAGTAAACCAGCTTCAGTATGATCACCGCTCTACCGAACATTCCGAATATTCAAGAAGTCTCGTCCGACAGATTCCTAGCCCGGACATTTCACACACTTCGTAGCGAGACGGCGTAGATCGCTGCGTGTCAATGCCTTTCCGAAGCGCGGCGGGCGACAGCATGTTGGGACCCTCTGAGGTCGCCGGGCAAGGGAAGGCTTTGACACGCGGGGAGATCCGTCGTCGTAGTAGAAGGTTTGTGAGATGTTCGGGCTATAGCTTTATCCGCACTCCCCGTCGCAGATAGGTGGGCACGTCGAGATCCTCTCCGTCGTATAGATTGCGCTCGGTTTTATCGAAGTAGCCCCGCTGGTCATCAACGCTCATGAAATCAAACTCTTCCTGGCTACTTTTCTTCATTTTCCTTCCCTTCAGCTTCGAAGTATGGACCGCTTCCCACCGGCTATCTGGATTCATTCGCGGCTTCCCCTCCTTCGCGCTCCGGCGGAAGCCGCTGTGTGCTGCTCCTGGTCTCGCGTAGCGATTCCGCCCATCGATATCGGTCGTTCCTATGACGCAAATGCTAGCACTTTCGTGCATGCCTTCATCGATTGTCGCACCGATAAGGGTATTTTCCTTACTTCCGAATTTCTCAGCTACTATAGTGACGATTTCGTTTACCTTATTTATTGTTAAATCCGGGCCTCCAATAATGTTTACGATCAAGCTGTCTGCTCGCCGGGAGTACTCCGGCGTCTGCAAGAGAGGACACATCATCAGGTCGTTTATGGCCTTTCCTACATAATCGCCGCCCGAACCGTGCCCGAGCCCGAAGAGCGTCTTTCCCCCGCGATTCTCAAAAGACTTTTGCAGCGCCGCAAAATCCACATTAATTAGCCCCGTTTCAAACAACATTGCACAAATCGAACGCACTCCCCTGTTAATCCACTCATCTGCGAGGGCAAATGCCTCCAGGACCGTCGCGTTTTCCTCAACCTGCTGAAGCAAAATATCATTGGGTAGTGTCACCACGGCGTGGCACACTTCGCGCAGTGCGACGAGGCTCTCTTCAGCTTGTTTGTGCCGGCGGGCGCCCTCAATCGTGAAAGGGAGCGTTACAAAACCTATCGCCACCGCGCCCGCCTCCACCGCCACTTCGGCCAGAACCGGGGTGCTCCCGCTACCGGTGCCACCTCCCAATCCAGCCATTATAAACACTAAATCCACACCGTCGACGATACTTTTCAGCTTCTCCCGGTCTTCTTCTGCTGCCTGCCGCCCCAGGTCCATCTCTCCTCCCGCTCCCAACCCTCGGGTCAGCCGGCCTCCAATCATCACCTTTTCCTCAACGGGAGACTCTCTCAATACCTGTCCATCGGTATTTACGCCCGCCAGACATACATTGCTCAGATTATCCAATTTCAGGCGGTCAACCGCGTTGTTACCAGCGCCTCCCACCCCAATGATCTTGATGCGGATTCTTTCAAACTCCATCTCTCCGCTAACGCTTCGATTCGAATCTGTCATATTTTCTGCACTCATATTCAGGTTAGACTGAACATCCTTGCGACTTTTTGGATGATTCCCTTTCGCGGATCCGCGACCACATCCGTATTTTGTGCGGTTAGCCCATAGTAGAGCAGACCCAGAACACAGCTGTATTCGGGTTCGCGCAGATCCTCCCTTACCCAACCCGGATTCTCACCCAGCCTTGTATCGAGGCCGAGAGTCTCCCTGGCCACTTCTTCGATGTTTACTAAACGTGCCCCGCCGCCTGTCAGAATGACTCCGCCCGGCACATCCTGTTGGTTAAGAGTCGCGCCTAAGTCTTTCTTTAAGATGCTGAAGAGTTCCCTCACGCGGGCCTCAATGATCTTGTATATCGCCAGTCTTGGAATTGCCCTGTCTCCAATTGTGAGATCCCCGAACAGCCACACTTTATCACTCTTGTCTTCGTTATCAACACTCGCCTTTCCGAATTCCCCTTTGAGCTTCTCCGCGTGTTTCGGCCCCACGCGCAGACCGAGACTTAAATCATTGGTCAAGTGGTCGCCACCCACACCGACGACCCCGGTTCTCAATATGCTCCCGCTGCGGTAGAGCACATAATCCGTAGTGCCACATCCAATATCGATCACGAGAACGCCGTTTCGTTTCTCCGTTTCGCTCGCCACCATCGATCCGGAAGCGATGCTGGATATTATCATGTCTTCTACTTCCAGACCAAACCCATTTATGACATGGATATGATCACTGACCTTTTTCTCCTGACCGTGAACGTGCCAATAGCCGACTTCAAGACTCTCCCCTTGCATGAGGTAAGGGTTCTCAACCTCACGTCCATCCAACAGGTAACCGTTATGCATGTGATGTATGTAGACACGGTCCGACGCCAATTCTTTGCGCTTCGCCTCCTCCACCGCTCTACCCATGTCTCCCGAACTCACCAGACTTTCCGGAGAACTTACCGACACCGCCCCCACACTATAGAATCCACTGAGGTGTCCTCCTGTCTGCGATAGATAAACACCTTCCACGGTCGCTCCTGAATTCTTTTCCGCTGCCCGAATCGCGGCGTGTGTGCAATCACTGGCCGCCCGAAAGTCCACGATCTCCCCCTTTTTCACACCCATCGATGTCGACTCTCCCAATCCAATGATGTTCAGACTTCTGTCTCCCACCAGCTCACCCGCGAGCACGACGACTTTTGAAGTCCCTATTTCGACTGCTCCTATCACTTTATCGTGATTCATTTAATCACCTTTTCACCGAGGCATTAGTTTTGGGTAGTATTGTACAAAAACCTGTTCACCGAGAGATAGATTCACCCGCTTCAGTGCATTGACTTCCCGGCGCCGGGAGTGATCGATCACCTGAGCGAGTCGAATCAGCTGAGTCTCAAAGTCGTCCGTTGAGAATACGGTTTCCCTGACGTTTTTTCCCCTAACCGTAATTAGCTGATCCGAATTGTCGGGTCTTCCCGTAAATTTCTCGCATGAAACGACTCTCCAGGATTGGTAGATACTCGGAAACCTGGTGCTCGCTAGAGTAAGCAGTTTACCTACTGTCTCCATTCCAAAGATCGGCTGGAAGCCCTCTCTGCTCCGTTTGAAACTCACACCGTCGAGATAAGGAATTCGACTCAGTGACTCCTCCAGATAATTTCTCCCTTTATAGACAAATCCGTCCTGGGAAATGAGCAGTTCTTCAAAACTCTCAGAATAGGCCGGAACGCGAGCGCGAAGAATCGGTTCTCTCTCTCTGATGTCTATCAGCAACTCGTCCGGAAACCTGCGGGTAACAGTAGCAATCCTAATCTGACCAAAATCCTCTAACATGCCCTTTATCGCGAAGATATCCACGTCCATCATCTCGGTCGAAACGGGGATGCGAACGATCCGTTGAATCCATTCGTGAGTAAGAACGCCATCAGACTGAAAAACGATCTGGCGAACCTCGTCGGAGGGACCGGCCAAATTCAATCTCTCGCGGTGAATAGCCAGAGAGTAGAATCCGTAGCAAAGCGCCGCGAGGGTAAGCAGAAAGGTCAAACAGATCCCGGATAACTTCGCATGCGAGAGAAATCTCCGATTGCGGGCAATTGTTGTGACCGCCTCCCTCCCGACTATCTGACTGATGCTACGCCAGGATCGGACAGCCAGGTCATCGTTCTTACTCTTTTTATTTTTCAAACCCATTATTTCAAAAAACCGAAATCACACTCTATAATACCTCGTTCCAACTCCTCCCGAGGAGCAACACCTCCGGTTCCAACTCGACGCCTCGACGTTCCTTTATTTCCCGCCGCACTTCCCTTATCAGGTTTAGAACGTCGCTACTCGTGGCACCTCCACAATTGACGATGAAGTTTCCGTGAATTGTGGAGATCTGTGCTCCGCCTACTCGACGGCCTTTTAACCCGAGTTCATCAATAAGCTGGCCGGCATATCCGTTTTCCGGATTTTTAAAAATGCATCCTGCGCTCGCCCCACGGGGTTGTGTTTCCTTTCGATTCTTCGAAAAAGACGCGATCTTCTCTCGTATCTCCCCTTCCGTCGATTCGGAGGACGCCCGAAAAATGGCTCCAAGGGCAACAGCCTCATCGAGTTCGCGACAGTCTCGATAGCCGACATGAAATTCCGCGCCATTCTTAATTCTCGGTTCCCCTTCGAGACTCATATAGCGCACCTCTTCAACGACATCGAACATCCATCCTCCCATAGCTCCGGCATTCATCCTCAGGGAACCGCCCACCGAACCGGGAATTCCCTCCATAAATTCGAAGCCTGAGAGACCAAGCCTGCAGGCCTCGCCGCACACTTGATTCAAGCGAGCACCGGCGCTCGCCCATAGACGTCCTTCATCCAAACGCTTGATTTTCTTCCAGCATTTGTGTTTCAAACGAATTACCATCCCAGCAAATCCCTCCTCTGAGACGATCAGATTGGAGCCACGCCCCAGGAGAAATACTGCTACTCCTTCCGCTCGGGCGCTTTTCAGGAGCAGTCCAAGATCAGCTTCGGATGCGGGCTCGGCATAATAATCCGCTCTCCCTCCTACTCGAAGTGTCGTTTTGTCAGCGAGAGAGGCGTCCCGGACGAGTTTAGTATCAGGGGACAAACCTGGCGCCAGTTTTTCCCACCAGAGCGGACCGGACGCACCCTTCTGCGCACTCCCGTTCACAGACTCCTTCTTACGAGGAACTAACACAGTATCCGCGGCGGAAAGGCACTTCACATATCCGGCTGCCCACTCGTCAATGTCTCCCGCTCCTACAAACACAATCAGATCGGAATTCCCTGCCGACTCCTTCAAATTGAGGCCTAGTTCGCCACGCGTCCTAAGCAGTTTGGCTGGGGGCGCCTCATCGATAAGACTCAGAATGTCAGTGCTCGTGCCCCCGCTTCGCTTGGGTTCGCTGGCCGCATACACTTCCAGGAGAAAAAGCATATCCACTTCCCGAAGAACCTCCGCGAACTTTGACTTGTAAGTAAGCGTACGTGAGTAGCGATGCGGTTGAAATACCGTAATCAATTTGCGATTGGGATACCGCTTCCGCAGACACTTCAACAATTCGGAGATCTCTACCGGATGATGGGCGTAATCTTCAATGACGGTCAGGAATGGGCTGTTATAAAGGAGTGCCTGGCGTCGCCGAATACCCGGGAATTTTTCGAGACAATCAATCGTCGGATTCCCACAGAGGAGATGCGCGGCGGCCAAACCAGCAGCGGCATTGTTGGCGTTAAATTCGCCAAAGGTTCGCACTTTCAGTTCTTTTACCCCGTAACGCCCACCCAGGCTGAGAATCTCGCATTCGCCTTCATTCCGAATCTCCTTCAGATCAAATTCCCCTCCGCGACCAAATTCTATCGTTTCGCATCCGGCCGCTTGGGCCAAGCGTTTCAATTTTCCATCTCCGGCTGGTACCAGAATCGATGATCGCGTGCGCTTGAACAAACGGCCTATGGCGCTATCTAAATCCTCCTCGGTCGCGTAGTAATCGGTGTGATCCCAATCCAGGTTCAGGACCAGCGTAATCTCAGGATTGAACAGTTCAATTGTGCCGTCGCTTTCATCCACTTCCGCCACCATCCATTCTACCGCTCGAAAGCGCGCAGGTAGATTCTCCTCATCCGCATACAATCCTCCAAATAAATAACCTACCGGAAACCCACTCTCCTCCAGTATGTGAATCAGCATCCCCGTAGTCGTAGTTTTTCCGTGACTCCCCACCACCGCCAGGAGTTTATTCTCCGAAAGCAGCGAGGCTAACATTTCGCCCCGCCGCATCAACGGAAGCCCCATCTTTTCCGACTCTCGAAAAAGCGAGTGTTCACGCGAAATAGCGCTCGAGAAAACCACCTTTGAAATCCTGCCGGGCACCTCGCGCTCTTCCACTATCTCGACCCCGTTCCTGACCAGCAGATTCCGAATCGCCGGCCTCAAGTTATCGTCGTATCCAACAACCGATAGGCCGCTCTCTTGCAGGTAAATTGCAAGAGGCGCCATACCCATCCCTCCTACTCCGATCAAAAACACCCTCTCTTTTTCAGCCGTCATACGGTATTCTCAACTCTCCGGTTTCTCGACCTCATCTGTTCATCGGACTGCAGAGACAGGTCTACCAGGTCACTGGCGATCCGTTCAGCGCTGTCTCCTCTCTCCAGGAGTTTCAGATTCTGGCGGAACTTACCAAGCAGCCAGTCGTTGAATATCACGTCCAGTATCTCACTCCGAAGCTTCTCCAGGCGACCCTGCTCCAGGACGATACAACCACCCTGCCGTTCAAGAAATCGAGCATTGGCCAACTGATGATTCTCCGCCGCATGGAGAAGCGGGATAAGGATCGAAGGCACTCGACAATGGACCAACTCCGCTATTGTTCCTGATCCCGCTCGTCCCGCTACAAGGTCGGCGCTCGATAGAACCTCACTCATTTGATCCGTAAAGGGTGTGAAATAGGCCCTGAACTCTCCTCCTTTGGCATTCGTGAATTCCTGCACGCATTCGTAACCCTTACCGATGCCGGTGACGCAATACACGTTTATGCCCTCTGCCGCGAGCGATTCGAAATTCTCCAGAACCCACTCATTGAGAATCTGCGCGCCTTGGCTTCCTCCCAAGACCACAACCAGCTTTCCTTCAATATCAATACCCAGCTTCTCCCGTGCAGCTTCACGGGTACTGCGTCGTATATCACTTCGTAAGGGGTAGCTCAGATGCAATACCTTCTCAGGCGTTACTCCTCCAAGGCGAACCCCCTCTGGGAGGTAGATCCGATTCGCCAGTCCGCTCAGAAACCGCGTTGCCTTTCCCGCTTTTCGATTCGTTTCATGAAGCGCCAACGGGCAGCGGCGACCAATTCCGGCGATCGCGAATCCAGTTGAAATGAAACCGCCAAAGGCAATGATCACGTCTGGTCGATACTTTCTGACAAAACGAAATGAAAATATCAGCAGCCAAAGTTGTTGAATGACAAAGCTTAGGAATCGCACAGGATGAAGGGAAAAGGGTGCACCGGGAGCCTTTACAAAATCCAGGTGTTGGTAGTTTTCAATTAATCGCGCATCGACCTGCTTTCTGCTGATTACAAGCAGACAGCCCTGACCCCGATCCAATAACGATTCGGCAATTGCGATTCCAGGCGAGAGATGCCCACCCGTGCCGCCACATGAGATCAGAAATCGACTCATAGTTCGACAGGATTACCCAACGGAGCTCGGTCCCACTCGCGAAAACAGTTCAACATCAAACCTACCAGAACAAACATGGTCACAAGGCTCGACCCACCATAACTGATGAACGGCAAAGACATCCCTTTCGTCGGCAGACAGCCGGTCACGACGCAGAGATTTACTATCGCCTGTGTGGTAATGATTAACAGGGAACCGACAACGAGAAGAAATTGAAAGAGATTAGGCGATCTGCCGACGTGCCACACTCCTGTTATATAGATAACCATAAATAGGATGACCACGCCTCCCGATACTAGTATGCCCATCTCTTCGCCAATGATCGGAAATATGAAATCGGTATGAGCTTCCGGCAGGTATGACATTTGCTGGCGACCGTTTCCCAGACCCACTCCGTAGGTTCCTCCCGCCCCAAACGCCAGCATCCCCTGCCACAACTGATAAGCGCCATCTTCCTTGTTGGCGTCGACATCCATAAACGCGGTCACGCGCTTCCAGCGTATCGGGTCTAAGTATACCGCGATAGCGAAGAAGAGCCCTCCAAGAAGCACCGTTGGAATTAGAAAGAGAAGCCGAGCCCCGGAAAGAAAAAGTAGCGCAAAGCCAACCACCGCTACCAGCAATGCGGTTCCGAAATCAGGTTCTAAGAGGATGAGGAAAGATACTGAGCAAATCATCGCGCTTGGAATGGCAAAACCACTGACAAAACGACGCAAATTCCGCTGATTCGCCGCCAGGTAGTGCGCCAATACGAAAACCAGACCGAGTTTTGCGAAATCCGAAACCTGGAAGTTGATTGGACCAAGATCCAACCATCGTCGCGCGCCGTTGGCCATCACTCCCACCCCGGGAACCAGAACCAGAAGGAGGAGAAGACCAGTCAGGACTGCGAGAGGCCACGCTAATGGGCGCATTCGATCGAGATTCAGGAAAGCCACAAATCCTCCAGCCAGCAACGCAAGTGCAAGCCAGATTAGCTGCTTCCGGAAAAGATTCGGCCATTCTGTCCCCTGACTGCTTGTGACACTGGACAGCACGGTGATTCCAAGGAGAGTAAGGCACACAACGGCGAAGACGAGCACCAGACCAGGCAGCTTTCCCCTGAGAATCTTCAGACAATTGCCTCCGTCTACCTCCATTCCCTCCATGACCCAGGCATCATCCGCTTTGCTTTCCACAAGGAGAGACTCTCACAACTACTGGCCGTCATCATCTTCTACTTCGATCGGAATTACCGGGATATCCCCATCTGCATCGTACTCTTCATCCTCCACATTCCCCATCTCCAAACTCGGAGGCAATTCGATCAAAGGCTCAATTTCCGGTGCCATCGGCACGCTGGTTTCCGTTATTCCAGGTTCTCCCTCTTGCCTGTCGACCAGCGCCCGTCGGGCTGAAGTATCCGATTCCTTTTTCGTCACGATCAGAGTCTGCCCCACTCGCAGCTTTCTCGGATCCGCAATGTCGTTAATTCGCATCAATTCCTTCGTGCTCATGCCATATCTCTGGGCAATTCCGCTGGGTGTCTCTCCCGAACTTACGGTATGAAAGTCTTCACCCGCACCCGCCATCTGGAGCGGCAAATCAATCAGCGTCGTTTCCTCGTCTCCGAGTTCGGAAACTCCCACCGGCAGATAGATGGTCTGGCCCGTGTAAATGATATCACTCGAAAGATTGTTGTCCCTCCGTATCAAAGCCACCGTCGTTCCAAATCGTCCCGCAATCCGCGATAAAGTATCGCCCTGCTTAATCGTGTAGAGACCGCGACCTTCCAAATCATCGAGCGATGGAGCGCGTCCCGACTCCTCATCCGCCACTCTCTGCCCTCCCGGAATCAATATCTCCTGTCCCGCATAAATTGCCGCGCGGCGGTCGAATCCGTTCGCATCCAGAAGGGCCTGGAACGAGACACCATGCCTTCTCGCGATTGCCCAAAGACTATCGCCACTCCTTACTGTGTAGTCCGTCATCGAAATATCGGCTCCCACGTCTCGCAGCGGCTCCAGAATTCTACTCGAGGTATCTTCCGATGCAGTTCCCGGTATACCTTTCGGTCTCGTCGGTGGGTAGCGACCCGTGCGACCGGAATAAGAAGGGGAAACAGGTATGCCCGCATTAAAATCGGGATGTATCTCACCCGTCGGGGCGGACTTGGATACATGACTGTCTCCGCCTGTCGCTGAGGCGGGAGGCTCCGTCGTAGAGTCCTCCATTGAAGTTGTGCTGCACCCGGGTAGAATAAATAAGGATCCAATCACACACGCATGCAGGCCCAACACGATTCCGAATATCTTGACTAGTTTCATCGCTCCATCCTCAATTCTAATGGTGGATTAATTGATTCTTCAAATTCAAAACGGCCCTTTCATAGCAACTGCCCCTCTCCGCAAAATTTCTGAACATATCGAAACTCGAAAAACCCGGACTGAATAGTACGGCATCACCCGTGACGGACGATTCGTAGGCTGACGTCACAGCATCTTCCAGTGAACTGAAGCATTCCGCGGGCTTTCCCGCTGCCGCGAATGACAAGGCCAGCGAAGGGGCCGTCTCTCCGATTAGAAAACCGGATTTTACTCGACTCGCTACTTCATGCCCAAATCCGTTGACTTCTCCTCCTTTGAACTTGCCACCTCCGATCCACACCAGGGGCTGGCTAAACTCGCTTATCGCAGCCAGCGAAGCACTAAAATTGGTCCCTTTAGAGTCGTTCCAAAATCCGATACCATCCACTTCCGTCACTTTCATCAGACGATGCCTGCGGCTCGGGAAACGTTCCGCCGAAGCCCTCAATGCGGGTTCGGGCAAACCCTCTCTTTCCCAAAACACCCTGGCAAACTGGAGATTCTCACGTTGGGGATAGGTCGCAAACACGGATCCTGCCGGAAGCAACCATGTATTCTTTCCCGATCTGCCTACGATCGTCGTCTCTTCCGGGAGAGAGTAAGCAAAATCCTCGGCTGCTTCGGCCACGCTCTCTCCCGCCAGAAACACTCCCGTCGAAAGCCGTTCAACCAGATTCCATTTCGACGCGAAATAGCCTTCCTGCGAATTGTAACGGTCCTCATGACCCTCATGAAAATTTATCCAGATCAAGGCATCGGATCGAAAATAGCGAAGCGACTCAGCCTGAAATGAACTCACCTCACAGATCGCCAGTCTGCCCTCCCTATTGGATGACGCGCAGAGCCGTGAAAGTGGATACCCATTGTTTCCCACTGCCACCGCGTCGATGTTATGTCGTTTAAAGGAATAGGCGAGAAATTCAGTTAAAGTCGTCTTGCCGTTGGTTCCGGTTACCGCTATTAATCTTCCGCGCCAGGACAGGTAGGCAAAGTCAATCTCAGCGAGACACACACACCCGGCGCAGCGTGCCTCCTTAAGCCATCTATGCTCAAAGGTAAATCCTGGGCTGTAAATGACGAGACGATGCTCTCTCGCATTTCGCGCCGAAAATACTCCTCTGGCGCCCCCTTCTTTCACTTCATCATAAAACCGATATTCCACTTTCAAGCTGTCGAGCAGTTCAGCTGCGGCCAGTCCGCTTATTCCACACCCGAATATGGCCACAGGTTGATCGAGTAGAGGTGCAATCTCTGATGGTAATTCTTTCATCGTTCGTAAACTCGCATAATCATTTTTAACGTAGTTTCAAGGTAGCCAGTCCGGAAATCGCGAATATCAAAGAGAGGATCCAGAAACGAACCACTACCTTTGATTCCGCCCATCCCATGAGTTCGAAATGATGATGGATCGGCGCCATCTTAAATACACGTTTGCCTCGGGTCTTATACGACGTGACCTGAATTATGACCGATAGCGCCTCCACCACAAATATACCGCCAACGATGACTAATGTCACAGGTTGATGAATCATCAAGGCAATGACACCGATCAGGCCCCCGAGGGCAAGGGATCCGGTATCGCCCATGAACACTTCGGCGGGATGGCAATTATACCAGAGAAAAGCCAAACTTGCTCCCACTATCGCGGCACACACTACCGCTAACTCACCCGCTTCCGAGACATTACTGATGAGTAGATAATCGGCCATTATTGTATGTCCCGCCGCATAGGCCATTATTCCATATACCAACGCAACTGAAACTGTGCATCCGATTGCCAACCCATCCACGCCATCGGTCAGGTTAATGGCGTTGCTCGAACCGGCCAGCACCACGAAAAAGAAAATAATAAGAAACCACGTCGGAGTTTCCTCTATCAATGGGCTCTTCAGAAAGGGAATCCATATTTGTCTGGTTAAATGCGAAAATGTCTGGTCTGTCAGAAGGCAGGCGAGCGCTAAAACGGCGATCAGCGCCTGTGCAGCAATCTTATACCGGCTTGCCATTCCACCGGAATCCTTCCGCATGATTTTCAGGTAGTCGTCCAAAAAACCAATTCCGGCTAAGGAGCCGAAAACGAAAATGGCCACCAGAACTAAAACGTTAGGCCGTGCCCACAGCAACGTGCTGAGCGTAATGGCAACAACTAAGAGCAGCCCTCCCATGGTCGGCGTATTTTCTTTCCCCGCATGCAGTTCAGCCAGCCTACCCACTTCCGAAGAATCGCGCAACGTCTGGGAGAGATTGAAAGACTTCAGTTTTTCCAATAGCCAAGGGGCGAATAGAAAGCCGATTCCCAATGCCGTGGCCGCCGCCAGAACGCTTCGAAATGTCAGATAGCGAAAAAGTCGCAGGGGACCGAAAAACCCTTCATATTCTGCGAGATAGCTCAGCATGCCTCTTCCATTTTTTTCTGTTGAGCGTTTCCCTCGGAGGGAACCAGCGCTTCTAACCCGTATGCCCTGCTTCCTTTTAGAAAAATCGCTCCTTCAAAATTTTCCAATATCTCGCGGGCCTCATCGAGAGACTCCAACACCGTTATCTGTTCAATCGAGTTGCCTGCTTCTACCATCCCATTCTGAAAGTACCTCGCTTCTTCGCCGATTATCAGGACTCTGTCTCCAGCATTCAGGCGTATGAGTGCTCCAACTTCCCGATGCAATTGCGGTGCTTGCTCTCCCAGCTCCGCCATGCACCCAAGGATATACATTCGGGACAGTTCGGCGGCTGTGGACTGCGTAAATGCGATGAGCGCATCCGCCATTGAGGCTGGGTTGGCGTTGTAGCAATCCACGTAGAACCGCTTCTCTCCGATCTCACGCAGCTCACCGCGAAAGGGAGCCGGCCGCCACTTCCGCAGCCCATCCTGAACCGCCTCCTCGCTCCTGCCCAGCATCATCGCCATGACAACTGCCAGAGCGCTATTGGCAACCATCCCGGGACTGCATGGAGGCACTTCAAACGTTTTCTCCCTCGATGGTGGTTGCCGGAGAGTCATCCGGCAACCACTCATCTGGAGGCTGCCACGTCGTGCACGCCAGTGCACAACGTTACTTTCGGGGATTGACAAAGGGCCGGAAACGCCTTCCGGCACCAGTATCATCGATGTCGCTGAAAAATCGTGGAAACTTGCGTAGCGGGAACAAGAATGTGGAAAGACAACGGTTCCGTCTGCACGTGTAAACCGCCCCAATTGCGCTTTTTCATGAGCGATGTTTTCCACTGTGCCGAAGTTTTCCAGGTGCGCCGGCGCAACCCCTGTAATCAGACTTTGGGTCGAGTCGATCAATTTGGCGAGTAGCTCAATCTCTCCGGGAGTATTGCTCCCCGCTTCCACCAGCGCGTAGCGATGATGGGTCGGATCGATTTCTAACAGGGTCAACGGAACGCCTATTTGATTGTTCAAGTTCGCCCTCGTTTTATGCACCCCGGCGTCACCCAAAAGTAAGGCCAGAAGCTCCTTCGTCGAGGTTTTGCCGCAACTCCCGGTTATGCCGATAACCGGCCCCGGGAACCGGCGCCGCCACTCCGCGGCAATTTTCTGCAGGCTCTGTAGTGTATTTTCGACAAGCAGCTGCGGCAGGTCCACCTTCTCATCTATGCGCGATACGAGGGCGCCGCTGGCTCTCCTGTTTTTTGCCGAATTGAGATAATTGTGGCCGTCGCGTCTCTCTGTCTCGAGGGCGACAAATATCTCACCTTGTTTCAGAATCCGCGAGTCAATCGAGAAACCACGAATTTCCGCAGGTGCTCCTTGGTGCCACTTTCCCGAGGACCATTCAGCGAGGTCTGCTGCTCGATATTTCGGCATTACTGATTCCTCATCGACCTGAGTACTTCTCGAGCCACTTTCCGATCGTCAAACGGCACCATCGAATCGCGGAATTCCTGAAAACTCTCGTGTCCCCTGCCTGCTATGAGAAGGCAATCTCCAGGTTCAACCTCATCCAGGGCCAGGCTGATCGCGAGGCGGCGATCATCCACGAACCGAATACGCTCCGCCTCTGTCACTCCCAGTCTCATATCTTCAAATATCGACTCTCGCGACTCACTTCGTGGATTATCGGCAGTTGCCCAAACGCGGTCGGCATATTCCATCACTACGCGCGTCATAACCGGCCGCTTTGCTCTGTCGCGATCACCGCCACAACCGAAAACCACTAAAATTCGCCCCGAAGTGACCGCTCGAAGCATGGATAAAGCGTTACTCAACGCGTCGTCGGTGTGCGCATAGTCAACCAGCAAGATGAAAGGCTGGCCTTCATCGATCCGCTCCATGCGGCCGGATACTCCAGAGAAGTCCATCAACCTTTGCGCGAGTTTCGCCGGATCGTGCCCTAAAGCGTAACAGGCTGAGATTGCCGCCAATGTATTGCTCACATTATACTTTCCCAGCAGCGATGTCGAGATCGCCGCTGATCCTTCCGGCCATCTCAACATGAATCGGCTTCCCTCCGCGCTCAGTTCGAATTCTCTGGCGTGAATTTCGGCATCCGCGCTTTCCCCAAATGTCAGAACTCGGGTATCTCTGGATATGCGTTCGATTAACCGCCGTCCGTAAGGGTCGTCGACGTTTACCACCGCGATCTCGGGGATCGACCCCGTTTCTCCCGTAAAAAGACCGCACTTGACTTCGAAGTATCTCTCTTTCGTCCCGTGGTAATCGATATGCTCGTGTGACAGATTCAGGAAAATCGCTAGTTTGAGCTTCAGACCGTCCACTCGCCGCTGCTCGATTCCATGCGAGCTTACCTCCATGATCCCCAATTCACATCCACTCCTTCGCATTTCGGCCAACATCGCATAGAGTTCGTTCGATTCAGGCGTGGTGCGGTTAGCTGGCACGGTTCTCTCTCCCAGATCGTACTCTACAGTTCCCATCATACCTATCTTTCTCTCCGGAGTGGTGAGGAGATGTTTAAGCAGGTAAGCAACTGTCGTCTTGCCATTTGTGCCGGTCACTCCAACCATCTCAAGACTGTCCTGCGGATTCCCATAAAATCGGCGCGCCACCGCGGCCAGCGCCCTTCGGGCATCTTTCACCTGCACATGGGCCACTCTTGTCAGTCGACCGGCCGGCTTCTCTGAGACTACCGCGCACGCACCCCGGCCAATCGCTTCTTCCGCGAAGAGATTTCCATCCGTCCGCAGTCCTTCCAAGGCAAAAAAAAGCGATTGCGGGATCACACGCCGGCTGTCCGCGAAGATAGACTGGATTTCGGTTTCCCAGTCTCCCTTAAAATCGAGGACCCGAACTTCTTTTAGAAGATCTCGCAATTCGAATTTCATCGCACTGCCGGTTGCCGACGTTTCCCAATCCTTTTCGCCACTTCGAGAAGAGATTCCAGAAAACTGTGGGCGACGTATTGAAATGCCTGCTCTCTCAACGACCGCGTCCAACGCTCCCTCCTTTCCAAGCCAGTAAATCGACACCCTCTCTCGTCGGCCGAATAGCGTAGTACTGGATAAGTTTCTCGGCTACGTTTCGAAATGCCGGAGCCGCCACCCGTCCACCGTAGGCTGGACCGCCCGTGCTCGGATCGTTCACCAGAACCGTTATGAGAATCCGTGGTCGCGACGCCGGAAAAAATCCTGTGAATGATGCGATGTGATGGCTATCGGAATAACGTCCGTCAACGAGCTTACGCGCTGTCCCCGTCTTTCCCGCTACCTCATGTCCGGGTATAGCCGCCAGCGGCGCGGTACCGCTCGGTCCCGCAACTTCCATTAGTACCCCTGCCATCGCTTCCGCCGTGCCGTTGCTGATGACCCGACGCTTTGGCCTTGGAGAAAAGTTCACCACGGGTTTACCTGTTTCATCCAGGATGCGCCCCACAGCCCTAGGCGTCATAAGAATACCCCCATTGGCGATTACAGACATCGCAAAATGCATCTGTAACGGTGTCGCATTTACGGTGTACCCGATCGGAAGTCGCCCGATCGTTAGCCCATCCCACGCGCTTACAGGATGCAGAGTACCTCCTACCTCCCCCCCTAGTCCGTAGCCCGTTTCCTCACCGAATCCGAAAGCGTGAGCGTACATCCTCAACTGGTGCTTTCCCAGCAGTACCCCCAACTGAGCCGCTCCGCGATTGCTGGATTTTGACACGACTTCTTTCAGCGATAGCAATCCGAACTCCCGATAATCTTCGGGCAGATTTACGAGCGCCTCGCCGTCCTTGACCGCCCTGCGAGTGCAATCCAGGATCGTCTCAAGATTCGCTAACCCTTCATTCAATACCCCACTGGCCGCCACGATCTTAAATGTCGATCCCGGCTCGTATACATCCGTCACGGCCCGATTGCGATGGGCTTCGAGGGGAAATCCCCAAAATCGATTTGGATCATAGGTCGGGTAGTTTGCAAGACCGAGTATGAAACCCGTGGCCGGTTCGCTCACAACGACGGTAGCAGATTCGGGTCGATAGTCAGCGGCGACTCTCTCGAGCTCTTCTTCGATGATGTGCTGAACCGCAGAGTCGATCGTCATCTCAACCGTCAGACCATCCGCAGGCTCGACTTCGCGGCTCCGAAATTGTGCCAGCTCCTGTCTCCTGCCGTCCCGTTCCGTTTCTCGCCAGCCGTCCTGGCCCTTGAGATAAAAGTCCATATACCGCTCCACCCCTGTTACCGCTTTCTCTTCTTTATTGAGAAATCCCAGGAGATGTGCAGCCAGCTCCCCACCCGGATAAGTACGTTCGTATTTTCGATTTCCGTAGACTCCGCCTATCCCGAGACCCATGACTTTCTCGTAGGTCGCCTCATCGACTCCATCCGATATCTTCCGCCAACGAACGAATCTCTTTCGGCGGCTTTCCCCTTCTTTAACGTAATAGACGCCTCTTCTGAGATTCTTGCGAATTTCCTTCTCGGAAGCCTTGATAAGGCGCGCAAGTCGTTCATATTTCCAATCGTCGATCGAATCCACCAATTCCGGATCAACCCCTAACTCAATTACTGCCCGATTGGCCGCCAGCAAATTTCCTCGCGAGTCGACTATCTTACCTCTTCTTGCCTGTTCGATGACTACATTTTCGCGATTGCGTTCGGCGATCAGGGCTAATTTCTCCCTCTTCCAAACATGCAAATAATAGAGTCGTCCGAATAGGCCCGCGTAGCACAACAGAATAACCGTCGACACCATGCTCACCCGCCAGCTCGCTATAAACGCTTTACTCATTCCGAAGGTTCGCTCGCCGAAAACCCGGCAAGGGCTAATTCGTGAGTTCCTGGTCTCTGTCTGCTACCCTTTCGATCCGCTTCCAAATTTTGAGAAGTCTCCTCCAATCGTACTATCTGTCTCGATCTTGGACGCGCCAATCGCAGCCCCAGCTGCTTAACTCGTCTTTTCAGATACTCGGGCTGGTGTACCTCTGCAATCTTTGTATCGAGATGCTGAATGTGCCTTTTCGCTTCACTCAGCTCCTCTTCATATTTCTGAATACGTCGAGCCGCATCCGCAATCTCGTGGCGAAGCCATACAATGCTTAATCCTCCTCCCGCGGCTACGAGCAGCACCATCATCATTAGAGTGAGCGCCTGGTAAAGGTGGAGATTGCTCTTCGAGGTATGCATTACCCTTCTTCCCTGATCAGGTTCTGTCGCTCTCCCGCTTTCTCAAAGATCGAAGTCGAGCGGAGCGGCTGCGCGGATTGGCCCTTACCTCTTCCTCTGAAGGTCGCTTTGGTCGTGTCGTCAGCAAATCGGCTCTCTTCTCGCGAAATTGCTGGGGTCGTGAATCACCTGCATGTTCAGACATTCCCGCCAATCGACGAAAATATCGTTTTACCAGACGGTCCTCCAGCGAATGAAAACTGATCACCGCCAGAACCCCGTGTTTCATCAGCATGTTAAAAGCTTTCGGAAGGGCGGCCTTCAAATTCTCCAACTCCCCGTTCACTGAAATGCGAATGCCCTGAAACAGGCGTGTAGCCGGATGCACTCCTCTCCTGTGTGCCCGTGGCTTCCCCACCAACTTACTGACGCTTTCCGCCAACCTGTCAGTCGCCCCCAGGATTCCTGTCCCTCGAGCTTCCAGGATTGCTTGCACCAACCGTCGCCAGTGCCGCTCCTCACCAAAGTCTCGCACTGCACGAATCAGGTTCCGTTCCTCTGCTCTCTCCAGAAATTCCTCCGCCGACATTCCCCGACGTGGATCAAATCGCATGTCCGTCGGGCCCGCGCGGAGAAAGGAGAATCCCCGCTCAGCGGCTTCCAACTGATAGGAGGATAAACCCAGATCCATCAATACTCCGTCAAAATCCTCCTCCTCTACTTTTTCCAGATCTCGAAAATTCAAATCGTAATACCGAAATCTCTCGCCGAATTCAGATTTAAACGGCCTCGCCCTTTCTCTCGCCTCCGGATCGCAATCGACCGCCACTACCTCTATATCTGGTCCAGCTTCCAGTAGCGCACGTGCGTGCCCTCCCCCTCCGAACGTAGCATCGAGATAACGCTCTCCTCCCAGAGGATTGAATATCCTCAATACTTCACCTAACAATACGGGTAGGTGATCCGACATTACTTTTCGTGCGAATAGGCTAACGGGTACGTAGAACATTGCGTAGTGAACGCGCCGCATTTCGTGCTCGTCGTCTCCCGCCGGTCCTCGTTTCAAAATCACTCCGGGGTCTCGGAATCGTTATCGTATCTTGCGCCGCATTCCTGAATTCCCAGTCCGCACAATGGCGAGCTTCTCCCGATGCCAGGAACCCATTTGCCAACAGACTCAGCCCCACTCGCTTAAATACTCTCATTCTTTCATCCCTCCACTTTCATTTTCCGCTTTCATACGTCCTCCTACTCTTCCCTCGAAGTCACGCTTAGCGGGAGCGAAGGAGGACCCCTAAATGCCAAATTCACGCATCGCCGAGATCAAATCAAAGTCCTCTTTCTCTTCTTCTTCCTGAAAATACCTTTCCGCGCTCCATATGTTAAAGGTCTCACCCAATCCCACCAGAACGACCGACTTCTCGATCGTGGCGATCTCCACCAGACTCTCATCCAGCTTTATCCTTCCCTGGCGATCGCACCCAAACTGATGGGCTTTCCCGAATAGCTGTCGGAGTATCCGCTGCCCGCGCGGGTCGCTTTCCGCGATCTCCTTTATCTTTTCCCGAAATTCCCCGATCTTCTTTGGTGGATAAACTGCTATATACCCCTCGGGATGACCCCACCCAACGTAAATGTCTGCTTCATCTCCCAAAAATCGCCATTTCGATGGTATCGTTACACGATTCTTACCATCTATCCGATGCCGATACTCCCCCACGTAAAACGGCTCTGACTCGACCCTTATCATTTACCTCTAGCTGGACAAATTCACCATTTTTTGACATTTTTTGACATTATGCCCCGAAAAGTCAAGCGCGACTACCACTTTTTTACGAAACTTATTCACAATTTATTCCCAACCGTGGAAAAATTCAGGACCTGGTTATCGATTCCAGTGAAAATGCATCCATTATCGAATTAGATGCCGTATTCTCTCTAAGCCATGGAATATGTCCGCATCGCTTAGCGATCCAGCTACCCACTCACCCTCTCAAATTTTACTCGCTACTATTCCCATTCATCTTGAACTTGGTAATTCCATGTAGCATGCTTGCTACGGGGTCGCTGA
>CBDCEW010000050.1:0-14444 GCA_965215885.1 Candidatus Moanibacter sp. | reverse complement strand
AAAAGGCGGGTGCGGCAGGTGCGATCGCTTCTCTTCTCTTTGGAAGCGGCGCAGTTATACTGGTAGAGCAAGGTTATGTCTCGATTTTCGATCTCGATCCGATAGTGCCGGGCCTCGCGTGCAGCCTTTTTGCATTTCTCCTATTTTCCACTATCGGGAAAGGTACTGGAAACCCGAATACGGAGGGATAACGCTGTGAGAGTTGCCGAGAAACTTGGGAAGACGGAGAAGACACTATTCTCGCTTCAATGCGACACCTGAAGCTGATTCCGAGTATATTTCACGCACGAATACCGGAAACTCTATCCCAGGAGGTGGAAAAATGCCGCGACGCTAAACGAGTGCGCGAAGCGGGAATCGAATGGGCGATCCAGCAGGGTGAAGAATTAGCTGCAGCAGGTGTGCCGTGCCTGCACTTCTATACCATGGGTAAAACGCATGGAACGAGGCGAGTAGCAGAGGCGATCCTGTGAGAAGTGCAAATCAGTGCTTGCTAATTTTTGGCCGAAGAGTAACGTATAATGCGGTAACTCCCTATGATCTTCAGCCCGAATTATCCTCGATTCCAGTAAACCCGTTACCGGAAACCTGACCCCGGGGTGGGTAACTTCAGAATTATGAAAGACTTCCCTGTTAAGCTCGACCCAATCGTATTCCTACTGTTCTTCACTCCGTGCGTCCTGTTCTCGCAAAGGCTTGAATTCGAGGAGCTGGACTTTAACCGGACCGAAGCATGGGCGATGAAGTATTTTGGCTCCGCTTCCCTGCTTAGCGGATATGGTCCACTGCTACCTCGCGAATCGGGTTGGGTCGATCTGGGGCTCGAGATCTTGCAGATTCCGTTCCTCGGCGAGGAGTACAGACGCGTTGGATTTCGTGGGACAAAAGTCGAACACCTGAACAACGCCCCGGTCCTCCTGCGGCCTCGGATAAGCTACTATTTAAGAGACAAGATCTCCCTTACATGCAGTTATTTGCCGCCGATTGAACTCTGGGACGTAAAGGCGCATCTATTGTCGGGCTCATTAAACGTGGCGCTGTTGCAGAAAGACTCGTGGCAACTTGGTCTGAGGGCCTATGGGCAGGCCGGTTCCGGAAAGGGTCCGTTTACCTGCTCAGCCGAGAATGTCATGGCAGGCAATGACTTCGAAGGAAACCCGTTTGGCTGTTCGAAAGTGTCAAACGACAAGACCTCGATGGATTATTATGGGGCGGAACTCAGTGTGGCTTACGAGTTTGAAAAGCTTGGGAGGTTGAGACCCTATTTCGCAGTAAACTGGACCCATATGAATTTGAAAACGAAATTGGATTCGACGCTTTTTGGCGAACCGGATCGAATAGAACAAACGACCTCCGGTAATACGGTAGCCTACAGCGGGGGTTTTTCGTTTCCCATTAACGAAAAACTGGGGTTTGGATTTCAGGTTTTATATGCGCCCCTGGACGTCATGCGGCCGGGGAATAGCGAACCCGAGAACGATTCCCTGGTTCATGTCCGAGCGCAGTTCACCTACCATTTCGGCAAGCTGATAAAGAAGAAGGGCAGCTGAAGTCAGGCGTTTGTGCGAATTTGGGTCCGACAGGCTGCCATGCTGTGAATAGCATTTTCCGGTAAGGTATTTGGAATAAATTCTCGCAACACCGCTCTAAATTTCGAGAGCCGTTTTATTTTGGGAATTTTCCATATGCAGCCTCTCGCAGAGAGTGGAGCAGGTTGCGTTTAAATGGGAAAAGAATCCCTCCCCCATGTCCAAGGCAGAAACGGGGCGGGAAAGACTGGTGGGCCATAGGCCCGGGGTCTTCCCGCCTCGTTCCTTTATTGAAACAATGGGGTTTACTCGCCCGTAGGAATCTGTCGGACTTGGAATTTCGCACCTGCACAGCAACCCGACGACGGAGTCCGACAGGTTTTTAGCAGTCGAGTAAACATTCGATATCAGTGAACCCTCTGGGCAATTTGTTGCGCTCTTCTATCGGCAAGAAGTATCTGATGGCACTATCGGGTTTCGTGCTGGCCGGATTCGTCTTGCTGCACATGCTGGGAAACGTGCAGATTTTCCTTGGGCCGGAGATTCTCAACTCCTACGCCCACGCACTTCAGACGATGCCCTTAGCGATAAAATGGGGTGGCAGAGTGTTCCTTCTGTTATGTCTCATAATTCATGTTTGGATGGCCGTCATTCTGAAAATCGAGAATCGGCGAGCACGTCCCGAGAATTACGCATTTGATGCTACCGTCCAGGCCTCCCTGGCATCGCGAACTATGCTGTTATCGGGTTCCATCTTGTTCATTTTCATCGTTATCCATCTCCTCCATTTTACGGTTCGCGTGCTATTCGATTATAGCGACCTTCACTACGACCTTGGAGGAGTGATCGTACTTGATGTCTATTCAATGATGATTATCGGTTTCAAGCACTGGTGGTTGTCAATATTTTACACGATCGCGATGGGACTGTTGTGCACACACCTCTCTCATGGCGTTTCCAGCATGTTTCAGTCGCTTGGCATTCGCAATGAGCGATGGCGCTACATCCTTGACCGCGTAGCGATCACCTATGGGTGGGTAGTTTTTCTCGGATTTACCTCTATTCCCGTCTCCGTTCTAGCCGGAATTATTCGGCCTCTAACCTAGGTGAAAGTATCGAACTATGGCAACCCGCCACGCCGGGATCACGCTAAACACGAAACCGACTTTGCCGAAAGACGCCTGGAGAGACAATAAAACGAGAAAATGATGGAACTGGATTCCAGAATTCCCGACGGTCCTCTGACCGACAAATGGGACAATCACAAGTTCAATATTAAGCTGGTTAACCCCGCCAACCGAAGGAAATACCACCTCATCGTGGTGGGCTCGGGACTGGCTGGAGCATCCGCCGCCGCTACCCTCGGTGAGCTCGGTTACAACGTAAAGTGTTTCTGCTATCAGGACAGCCCAAGGCGTGCCCATAGTATAGCGGCGCAGGGAGGAATCAATGCAGCCAAGAATTACCAGAACGATGGGGACAGCACCTTCCGTCTATTTTACGATACCATAAAGGGAGGTGATTTTCGGTCGCGAGAGGCCAATGTCTATCGGTTGGCACAGCTCAGCTCAAATATCATCGATCAGTGCGTCGCCCAAGGTGTTCCATTCGCGCGCGAGTATGGGGGACTGCTGGCAAATCGATCCTTTGGAGGCGCCCAGGTCAGTAGAACCTTTTACGCCCGGGGGCAGACTGGACAGCAACTGCTTCTGGGGGCCTATAGTGCTCTTTCCCGGCAGATTGGTCTAGGACAAGTTCAGATGTACAACCGCCATGAGATGCTCGATCTCGTGCTGGTAGACGGGCATGCCAAGGGTATCGTAACAAGAAACCTGGTTTCCGGTGAAATCAAGTCGTGGAGCGGCGACGCGGTACTCCTGGCAACGGGGGGATACAGTAATGTTTTCTACCTATCAACCAACGCGACATGGTGCAATGTGACAGCGGCATATCGAGCCTACAAACGGGGAGCGGGTTTCGCAAACCCCTGCTACACCCAGATTCATCCTACATGCATACCTCAGGCCGGCGACCATCAAAGCAAACTGACACTCATGTCGGAGTCGTTGAGAAACGATGGCCGTGTATGGGTGCCGAAAGAGAGTGAAGCTTGCGCGAGAGATCCGCGCGAAATTTCGGATGAGGAGCGCGACTATTACCTGGAGCGCAAGTATCCGAGTTTCGGCAATCTGGCGCCACGTGACATCTCCTCCCGCTCGGCCAAGGAAGTGTGCGATGATGGGCGCGGGGTAGGAGCGGGGGGAAGAGGAGTTTATCTCGATTTTGCTGATGCTATCAGCCGCCTCGGGAAAAGCACAATCGAGGAGCGTTACGGCAATCTCTTTGAGATGTACGAACGCATTACCGGAGAGAAAGCCTATGAGCGACCCATGAGGATATATCCGGCGGCCCATTATACGATGGGCGGTCTTTGGGTTGACTACAATCTTATGAGCACGATTCCGGGGTGTTTTGTTTTGGGTGAGGCGAATTTCTCCGACCACGGCGCCAATCGACTGGGCGCCAGCGCACTCATGCAGGGATTATGCGATGGCTATTTTGTCATTTCACACACGATAGCGGATTATCTCGCTCAAGTGGGAGCGAATCGTCCCGATTCTACTACGGCTGAATTCAGGGCAGTGGAAGCCGAGGTAGACGAGCGTGTTAAACGGCTTCTCGCGGTGAAGGGAAAGCGTTCCGCGAGGTCGTTCCATATCGAGCTCGGTAAGATCATGTGGGAGTATTGCGGTATGGAACGCCGTAAGGAAGGCTTGGGAAACGCGCTTAAGTTGATACCGGACCTGCGGAAGGAGTTTTGGGAAGACGTCCAGATTACGGGGGAAGGGGCTGCGCTCAACATCGAACTCGAACGTGCCGGCAGAGTAGCCGATTTTTTGGAGTTCGGTGAACTTCAATGCTATGACGCGTTGGATCGGGATGAGTCCTGTGGCGGGCATTTTCGCGAAGACCACCAGACGGATGATGGAGAGGCGTTGCGAGATGATGAGCATTTCACTAACGCTTCCGTGTGGGAGTATCAAGGTCAGAATATTCCTCCGGTAAAGCATGTGGAGGAATTGGAGTTCGAAAACGTCTATCTGTCGGTGCGAAGCTACAAGTAACGGGGTTGAGGTTAATTCGAAGATGAGGCTATTCCTAAGAATCTGGAGGCAGAGGAACGCTGAGGGCTCAGGCAGGCTGGCCGACTACAATTTGGAGGACGTATCGCCCGATTCTTCCTTCCTGGAAATGCTTGATCTTCTCAATGAGCAGCTCGTCTCGCGGGAGGAGGAACCGGTGGCCTTCGATCACGACTGCAGAGAGGGAATTTGCGGAACGTGCTCACTGACCATAAACGGTGTACCTCACGGTTCTGAAAAAGCGACGACGGTATGCCAGCTTCATATGCGACACTTTCGAGACGGCGAGACGATCACTATCGAACCCTTCCGGGCAGAGCCTTTTCCCGTGGTGAGAGACCTTGTTATTGATCGTAGCGCGTTTGATACCATAATTCAATCGGGCGGATACATTACGGCTCGTACAGGCAGTGCTCCCGACGGCAATGCCATTCTGATTCCAAAGGAAATCTCCGATCGAGCGATGGATGCAGCTGCCTGTATCGGCTGCGGTGCCTGCGTCGCAGCCTGTAAGAACGGTTCCGCAATGCTCTTTGTGGCAGCGAAAGTCTCTCATCTAAGTCTGCTACCGCAGGGAAGAGCGGAAAAGGACCGTCGCGTCCTTAATATGGTAGCGGCAATGGATGAAGCAGGGTTTGGAAACTGCACGAATTACGGCGAGTGTTCAGCGGTCTGCCCGAAGGAAATACCGCTCGATTTTATCGCGAAGATGAATCGGGATTACGCTGTCGCGTCGTTCAAGGAATTACTTCGAAAGTAACGGCCTTGAAGAGGTAGTTCAACTGTGATGCGGAGAAATTGTCGGCGCTGAGAAAGGTGGGAAATCTACCGATCTCGCCAGGAAAGTCGATCTGATTGCCGAAGAGGTCGCGCACGGCTATACCCTCTGGAAGCTCCCCAGCTTGAAGGGCGTTTCCCTTTTCGCTGATAAGAACGCCCGCCGCTCCCGTTTCTCCTTCGAAGGTGAAAAACTCGAAATCTTCTCCCACGGTGTAGACTCTTGAAAAGGTCTTGTCCTCGATGTGCCAGATTAAGTTGGATAGGGCAGTTGCATTGGGATTGAGGCGACCATCCACGTTGAAAATGCGGGGCCCCGGCCGCCATAGGTCTTTGAGGATATCCGAGGCAAAGCCGGAAACAAAAATTCTCTCTACCCCGGATGCGATCATGACGAGATAGTGGTGCACGATGCTGGCGGCATCGTCGAAAGCGCCGCTCTCTAAAAAGATTGGAGGGACGTGCCGGTAGAAGTTGAAGATCTGGGGAGGGTGCGCGTTGGCCGTGGTCTGCCAATAGAGTAATTGGTTAGGTAGATTGGCTTTCAGCCATTCGATATCCTGCTCGAGACGTTCGATCGAATTGCTGCCGCTATAGTCATCCCGAAAACTGAATTTGTCGGCATACTCTTCCACTCCGGCCTGAATAGCGCCGTCGGCGAATCGGCGGTCTCCGTTGAGATTCAGATCTGCGACGATAATAACGCTCTCATCCGATTCCCGAGCGCCCTCATAAGCACGCTTCTGCATAGCAACGTAGTCTCCGGGCAGGCTGAATAGTGGCTCAACGATTGGATTTTCGCTCTTTAAGGATTCTTCGCCCTCATCCGGCTCAGTAGAAATTTCTTTCACAAGGATGGCTGAAAGTGTGTGGTCGGTATGAGGGTAGGGCCACGGTTCCCAGGCATGGACTTTATCGATGAATCGCGCCGCAGTGTTCTTTGCGTATGCCTCCCATGCGTCGAGGTTTTCAGGAAGGAGAGGAAGATCGAGCGGAAATCCCTCTGGTTGCCGGGTGGCCCAACGCGGAGCCGGACCCAGAACCCCGAGAATGGCCATTTGAAACTTATCGTAAATCTCGGTGACCTGGTCGGCGTCGCCAAATTCAAGATTTCCCGATTCGCTTTCCCCCGTTACCCAGGCGTAGTTCCTCAAGTCTCTGACCCACTTGAAGCCAAGGGCCCGAGCCAACCCTACCTTCTCGGCCGTGGCGGTATGTCTACCCATATGGATCCCAAAATAGGAATCGTGATCGAACCGGTCACTGTTAACGGGAATGCGAACACGGTGGAGGAGAACCTCGGCCACTCTTGAAATCGGTTTGTTGTCGGCGTCGAATGCTTGAAGCTCGAGTCGGTAGGATCCGAGGGGGGATTCCCCAATTGGTTCGATAACGAGATTTCGGCGAATTGGCTTTGTGCCCTTCACATTGAGCGGGCGCAATGTGAAATTGCGACCGTGTATATCAAAGAGAGTCGCCTTCATGAGGGCGGCGCGACCAAGATTTCCATACAAGGTAATTCTCACGACCAGATTCTCGTCCTCGAAACTCACTCCATTCGGAACATGGGGCTGAGCTACGATCTCAACGGGCGCGGTACGTGCGAGGGTTCGCAACTCTGCTCCTTTTTCAACCTGCATGCCGTCGATCCATGCCGGATCTCCGCTGTGGGAGATGAGATGTGCGAGGTAAAAACCCTCTACGGTTGATTCGAGGGGAACGGTGCTGGAGTAGCGCCGCCATTCCGTATCTGCAGTGATGGTTTGGTGAAAGGGATACACCTGTTGATTCTCGCCAGGGGGAGAGAGGATGATGCTGAAGGACTGATTCTCTTTTGTGCTCTTCAAATAAAAACTAATCGTGTAGTCGCCTGAACCTTCGCTGAAGAACGGCACTGAAAGAGAAGCGCCTGCTCCGGACACGCGCAGCGATGGCAGCCCCGTGGGGCCGAATTCAAGGAGATCGGTCTTGTAGGATTTTGCGTTTGTGAGCGCCCACGGTGCGTGCACTCCATCCGGGAAAGAGCTTGTCGGCAGGAGATTGGGTGAATCCTGAACGGTTATGGCTTGGACTGTTCCGGTCCTCGGGCGGTAGGGTTCGATGTAAAAGGCATCAATCTCGACGATGCCCTGTTGGTACAGTTTGAGAAAGAAAAGCGCGTTCGGATCGTCTACTGTCGCTTGGAAAACAAACTGTCCTGAATTCCATTCCGCCTGGCTTGTAATTGGCTGCTCCAGATAAACCTTGTTCTCATCATCGGTCGAGCGAAGGCCAATCGTAAGCTCTGTTTGCTGCGGGCTTTGGAGTGAGAGTCCCACTCGAAAGACGGTTCCCTTTCGTATCGGCACGGGGCTGAATTCGAGGATGGCGCTCTCACGGCCCGGCGAGAAGACTTCCATGCGCAAGGCCTTCTTTCCTTCCACCGATTCTTCATAAGAGGGTCCGTAGCGAACCTGGGCGCCTGGGCCAGAGTGATCCCTCCACCCTTCCGGAAGCGATCCCAGGTATTCATCCAATGGGCCAAAAACTTTGAGGTAGCGGCCTTCGAAATATTCTTCCACGATAACATTGGCGGTTGGCCGTGCTGTTTCTACTTTCTCTTCCTCATTCAATTCGGAATCGGCTGGTTGCTCCTGGGCAGCGAGAAAATTGATTTGTAATACGGGAACCAGAAAGACAATCGTTGTTCTGAGTAATCTGAGTTTCATCGGTCAGTATTATCCAGGAGAGGAATCTGTCGGGCTTAGAATTCCTAACATGTCATTGTTGTAGATTTCATGTTGACAGAGCGACAATCCGACGCAGATGAGACAGACGGATTCCTGGCAGCCTGAAAAAAGAATTCGAATAGGTTCCACAGGCTGCTAGTACCGCCGAGTACCTGGATGCGGTCCATCTTACTAACTGGGAAAGGGGTCGTTAACAAACAGGAAAGGGAAAAATTGCTTTGCCATCGACGCTTCTGAAGATTGTAAAATAAATGGGTTAGAGTCGGATATAAATCATGGCGAGACTAAGAAAGCGGTCCCTACCAGCGGAGGAATTTCAGATGGCTCCCATGATCGACATGGTATTTTTGCTCCTGGTATTCTTTATGTGTGTAAGTACTCTGGCGCAGGCAGACAAGACGACTCCTGTAGATCTTCCCTTGTCGGGGGAGAGCAAGGTCCCGGAAGACCTCTCTAACCGGGGGACGGTATCAATCGATAAAGATGGAGTGATCCATGTCGGCGCGCAACCGGTCGAACTGGCGGAGATGAAACGCCGAATCGGAGACGCCCTTCGGGACAAGCCCGAGCTTCGAGTCCTGGTGCGTGCCGATCAGGAGACTTCGTATGGTAATATCAGGAGAGTACTTCAGGCCTGTGCCGAAGCGGGCGCCTATGAGATAATCTACGCTACCTATCAAGAGAGGTAGCGGAAATGAAAAGGATGAATGGGGAGATTATGGCGCGGTAAAAATAACTGTGAGGAGACTCTTCGATCTCTATTCTTGATTCCGCATTGGTATAATGGTCCGGTCCGACAGAAAGGATACACTGAAGCCGCAGATGCCGATCGCGCCAATGATCGACTGCGTCTTCCTCATGCTGATTTATTTCATGGTCTCGGCGTCCCTCCAGCCTCAGGAGGCCGACATCTCCTTTCAATTGCCCGGAGTAGTAGAGCAGAGTGAGCCCTTGGATATGCCGGATGAACAGATAATCGAAATTCGCGGCGAAGGAGAAGTGGTGGTAAACGAGTATCAGTACGATAGTCCGAAGGCCCCACGCTACGATCAGCTGGCAGCCATGTTATCGCGCTACAAGCAGACCAGTGAGGCAAACAGGACGATTGCAATCGTAACGATCGCGCCCGAGGATTCGGTCGCGCACCAGACTATTGTGAAAGTCATGGATGCCTGTTCCGTGGCAGGTATCATCCATGTGAACTTTGCGTTGGGGGGCGAGGACTAGCAGCCTCTCGGACTTTATAGCTCTTTCGGAGGAATTATTCGGTTTCATTCCGACAGGCTGCTAGTATCAAGAAAATGAACCTGAGATTTGTGGGAAGGCGTACGAATTGTTGCACAGCGGGTTCCCTATCGGCCATTTTGGCACAATCAACCAGCGCGCGACAAAGTACCATCATCAGATCTGTATTCGAGTAAGGAATGGATATGACAATATGTCCCAAATCTCAGGTTCATTTTCTTCCAAGGAATCTGTCGGTCACATCTGGATCGGAATGTCGAGCTGTCAACTTGAAATATGCACTACGGAGGTGTTAGGAATGCTAAGTCCGACAGATTCCTAGCCCGCTTCTCTAACGCCCAAAGTGCTTGCCTTCAAAATAGAAGGATGTGATTGTGCGGCCAAATGCCGAAGAGTAAGCAAGCGATATGGGGCGGGCGATTTAAGGGTCGAGCGGACTCGCTTATGGTAGGGTTTGGTGAGTCGATTTCCTTTGATGCGCGACTTGCCTGTTTCGACGTAGCGGTGAGCAGAGCACATGCCTCCATGTTGTGCAGGGTCGGCCTTTTGACGGCAAAGGAGCGCACTGCGATTCATCGCGGGCTGGATGCTATCCTGGTGCAGATTGAGAGCGGACGCTTCCGATGGAAGGCGGAACTGGAAGACATTCATATGAATATTGAGTTTGCCCTCACGCGTCGCGTTCCGGCAGCGGCGAAACTGCACGCGGGGAGAAGCCGTAACGACCAGGTCGTGACCGATATGCGGCTGTTTTTTAGGTGGAGTTGTGCGGAATTGGTGGAGGCGCTGCGAGCGCTCCTCGGTGGCCTTATCGACCAGGCGGACAAATATCGGGGACTCCCACTTCCTGGCTACACGCATTTACAGAGGGCGCAGCCGGTATCCGCGGCGCACCATCTCCTGGCCTATGTCGAGATGTTTCAGCGTGATCGCGAACGGTTTTCTGCTGTTCGTGATAATGCAAACGTCTGTCCGCTTGGGTCCGGCGCCCTCGCTGGAACAACCTTGCCGATCGATAGGGAATTTCTGGCCGTGGAATTGGGCTTTGTTGACAGAAAAGGTCGTCCGCAGCTGACCCGAAACAGCATGGACGCCGTGGCCGACCGAGACCTTTATATCGAGTTCGCGAGCGCCTGCGCGCTCTGTGGAACCCATTTATCCCGGGTTGCGGAAGATCTCATACTGTGGAGCAGCGACGAGTTTGGATTCATCGTCCTGCCTGATGCATTTTCCACAGGCTCGAGCATCATGCCACAGAAGAAGAATCCCGATTCGCTTGAATTGATCCGGGGCAAGGCAGCACGACTCCAGGGAAATCTTCAAACGCTACTCTCGCTCGTGAAGGGGCTGCCCCTCACTTACAACCGGGACCTGCAGGAGGATAAACCTCCCGTCTTTGACTCCTTCGATCAGACATTATCGTGTCTTGATGTTCTCGCAGCCGTGGTGAAAGAGATTTTGTTTAATGAGGATAACTGCAGAGCGGCGGTTTCCGATCCGAAGCTGCTCGCTACCGACCTCGTCGATTATCTCGTTGAGCGGAAGGTGTCATTCAGGGAGGCCCATCAATGCGTGGGTCGTCTTGTCGCGCTGGCGGAAGAGCGCGGCGTGGCGCTTACCGAACTCGACGATGGAATGGTTCGGGAGATGCACAAGAAACTGGGGAGCGATTGGAAGTCGGTCTTTGACGCGACGCAGTCTCTTAAAAAGCGTGAGCAAACCGGAATGCCCGGGCCCCGTGAAGTGCGTAAACAGATCGCGCGGTGGCGCCGATTGTTGAAGTAGGGACTAGCAACCTGTCGGTAAAGGTTGCTTTATTCGGAGAAAAGCGACGGGGCCGCCTGTTATACCCTTTACCCGTGAAGAGTCGCGTTCAATGTGAAATTTCTCCTTGTTCTCTTGCAGGTAGCTTTCGATCGCCGGGTCCTTGGCAAAGGATGCCGAAACGACGATGTCGTCACCCTGTGACAGGCATTCAAGCCTTGCGGTAAGGTTAACCGTTGTCCCAAAGTAGTCGAGCCGTTCGTCCTGCGTGATGGCTATGCACGGGCCGGTGTTGATACCCACTTTAAGAGCAAGGGGACGACGGTGGCCGGATTCTTGGGCGAGTTTCCGTTGGGCTTCGAGGAGAGCCTTTAGAGCGTTAACCGGTTCGATAAATGCGGCCATAATAGCGTCGCCCATCGTCTTTATTAGGGCGCCTTCGTATTTTCGAACGCATGCCTTGAGGACATCAAAGTGGCTCATCACGAGGCCGAAGGCAGGAGCGTCTCCGATATCTTCATAGAGGCGAGTTGAACCTCTCAGATCGGTGAAGGCAAGCATCAGCGTGCCCACCGATATCTGTTCTCCCTGGCGCAGCGCTTCACTCGAAAAAAGATCGCGGAAAGTCTGCCTGGCCGTTACTTCGGCCGCAGTCACGGCGTCATCCATCCAAACCATCCTTTCAAGGAGGAAGAGTTCGTTAAATTCGGTGGAATTACGGAGAGTAATCTCACAGGTGGGATGCAGGGTAACTTCCCCTTCAGGCCACGGATCGGAAGAGTGGACGATCTCGATAGAGGCCTGACCCTGGCTGCTGGCGCCTATGAGCAACCCGCCCAACTTTTGTTCGACTCGGAGCCGGTATCGACCCGGTTCAATTTGGAGTTGCCACAGGTAGGACTCTCCGCTTCCAACCGTTTTCTTCGCAATGATATGTGGAGTAACCTGAGGGCCTCCGACACAGAATTCATGAAATTCGAGATTGTGTACGGCGGGATTGGGAGAAAAGACCAGTTCAACCGATTGGTCAAAATTCGCTCGAAAGCTGATATTGCAGGAGTCACAATGGACATCGGTTTTCAGCACTTCGAGGCGGCTTGCTTTTTCTTTTGCCCCGCGGCACAAGGGGCAGAGGACTTCCCAACTGAACTTGAGCAGTCCCTGACGAGTTGCGTGAAGGAAGAGCTCAAGAATGATGGAGCGAGAAGCATTCCAGACGTCTGCTATCGCGTAGGGGCGGATGCGGATCAGGGTAAAGTCATCGGCCTTGGCAACCAAGTCGGTTAAACGCCTTACCAGATGGGAGGGCAGTCCCTGGATCCCTTCCAATGTATTCCCAATTTCAAGGATGCGACGGGATTGCCTTCTCGAGACTGCTTTGGATGAGGTGATGGGAAGGGGAAACTTACCTCTCTCATCCGTTAACAGATTGTCGTAACGGAGAAAGATGCGTTCGAAGTTTCTTCGGTTGATGAGGCCTGAATACAGCATTGTCATTAGCCATCCGAGAATGTTTCTCGGCAGGATCCACACATCATATTGAAAGTGGGTGCCGCCGGACGGTATCGGCTCCAAGTATGCCAGCATGCGAAGGCTTTCTATAGGACCATTGAGATATTTCCTCGCTACTCCGAAGCGATTGGGTCTTATCCAGTCGAAGGGAAACTCTCGCCAGCGTATCGTTAGTCCGCAATATCGTTGATGCATGAGCCGCACGTTGGGTTCTTCGGGATCCATTCCGTCGGTGATCATGGACGGAAGACCCGCATCCTGGTTAAAACGATTAGTATCTGATATGAGCGGCCACAGGGCCTCCGGGTCGTTCTTAAGTCGCCAACTGTAAGCCGAGTGGATTTCTCGATATCTCACTGCCAATATATCCCCTTAGGAACCTGTCAGACTTAGGGTCCGACAGATTCATTTTTTTGCTTCCAGGAACTATAAGGCTCCCAGGTCTGGTCTTACTCTTATAACGGAATAGAATTGTGATTAGATACGCAAGTATAGCTCGGTATTCTCTTGGTGCTCCAACATCATTAGCCCACTTGTTTCACCGCTTCGGCTTACACGGATTTATGCGTATTCAGGAATCTGGAGCGGACAGCCCCGGATGGACCCTGCGGCGGCGAAAAAAACCCGGTTTCCCAAGGGAGGAAACCGGGTTAAAGTCACTTCCAGATCCAAATCTCAGGCTATGTTTTCCTTATGAAACGCGGCCCAATCATCGAGGCTGTTGAGTTTGACGGCATCCTTTACCGAACCATCATCACTACGGCCCGCGACACCGAGAATCTCGGCGCGGGTGCCGTCATCATGAATGTAGCCTGTGATGGCTGCGTTTAACTCGCTGACTGCTGCCGCATCGAGCGAACCCCCTTTCTGCTCCAGAATCCAGCCTTCCAGTTGGCAATAGGAGGGTTTATTTTCATTCATGTAAGCGATGAATGCATCTTTATCGATGCCGATACCGTCGAGGACCATCTGGTCAAATCCGGCACCGATGGCAGGATAGTCGTCGTGCAGTTGACCGGTAATATCGAGCGACACCTTCAACCATAGTCTGGGAAGGTGACGGACGCCCAACGGGCCTGCGGTTCCTGAGCTTATCATTGGAATAATCTTAGCCATCTCATTTTCCTTGTTTTAATTTTTGAGCAATTTTTGTCGTGAAGCTTCCCCAACATGCCCTATGCCCATAGGTGGGAAAGAGGAGAGATTCTTATAGCCCCAATATACCTCGATCAACCCTTTTTTCGCATTGAATCTGCCGGACTTTGGTACCACGGAATTTCGATAGGCTTCCGTAGGGTAAAAAAATGAATCTTGGCAATTCCAGACTGATCACTGGGTCTATGTTCGTATTTCGCCGAAATACGAACATAGACCCGATCTCAGGAACAATGGGGGGGGGAGATGAACGGGCAGGGGAAGAAATCCTGGCACCGGAGCGCCGCCGAAGCTATATTCTGCTTATAAGTTCGTCCGAGTCCTCGGTGGGTTCGAGGCATTGGGTGCCGACACAGAGTTGGTAACCGGGAGGTTGAACCGGATCTTCGGTCACGAGCAAATAAACCCTCCTCCACGGTTTTTCACTCAACGCCCGTTGTAGGGGATCGAGATCATCCACTCCCTTGATTTTGATGACAACTGTGCCTATGGCGTCGCTTGCAAATCCGGCGAGAGCGTGAGAAATAGCGGATGGCGCGCGTTCGGCCAGGACCGGATAAGCCTGCCGCAGTTCGTCGAAAGGGCGGCGA
>CBDCEW010000049.1:0-55047 GCA_965215885.1 Candidatus Moanibacter sp. | reverse complement strand
AGATCCGGATTACAACGAGACACTGCGACATACGCGACAATGGAAACTGATTGATGACGAAAGCCACACAATGGTGGTCTGTGGAATCGCGAAATATCTTTTGGACTTCTTGGAACGGGAGAAACTCGAAATGCGAATAGATGAAGAAAAAAGCACCTAACAATTGCGTCGACTCAACGTCGGCTTGCGCCGCCGCGAATCACGCATAGCGTTAGGCTTTTTCTGGGATTCAAATATGAGCGATAGCAAGAACTGGAAACAACTGATAATAGCTGGCGCGATTGGAGCTGTTTTTACTGGTGTGACCCAGTATTTGATTCTCCAAAAAAATCACTCAGCTGATCTTGAAACAGCGAGGATAATTGCTAAGCGAGAGCTTCTTATTACAGAGTTAAATGAAAGGCAGCAGTCGTACCAAGAGGTAAGAAAAAAATTTGTTGAATTTTATCGAAGCCAGAACGAAATGGATAAGGAAGCATTACTTATATCTCTGAGAGCAGGTATGCCTTTCTTTGAGCCACGGTTTGGGACACAAAGAAGGATAGAATCAGCCGCACAATCCGCAGGAATTTGGATTGATCAAACAAATATGGTGAGAGCAGCACAATCTTTAGAACAGCTTGAAATTGCTTTTCAGGCGGATCTTGAGCGGATACAAAACTCAATTGATGAATTATAAGCCTAACAAACGCGTCAATAAGGACGCTCACTAGCTCGCGCCTATTACGCGGGCGTTCCGCATCAAATCCCGTTCAATCGACGGGTTAAGGTACTCAAACCTCTTTCAATCGCCCCAAAATCGCCCAAAACGTTGCAAACTTGCCCAACATCGTTTGAACTTCCCTAAGTCGTTGATCTTCGGGCTATTTCGACTTATTTCGGGCTAATTCGGGAAATTTCAAACCTGATTGCAAACATCATATCTACAATTACTTAAAACATAATTCTCAGCGCATTATTTTAGAAGTGAGAATCTGAATGAGAATTGTAACGTCGATGACGTGGAGATTAACCTTCCCGAGAATGGCTCTTTTTGCTCCCTCTCTTTGCCTATCAAACCGGTTATATTCCTTCTTTTTTTAGTATGGCTATAGCCTTTCAGTCTCCTGTGAACTGCCTGTTTTTTCTCTATTTCTATAAAAATACCTTTGAAGGCCTTAGCCGCGTCGAAGCCGTTTCCCATGCTGAAAGCCAAGCACTCCTGCGCTCAAAAAGGTCTTCGACGGCACCACATTACTTTATTGAGGCATTATCAACAACCAAGAATCCGTCCACCCCGCGCCCCCGGCTCACCCTCCGCCTTTGTAATCCTCTCCCACCGGGTTGTCGCGTTCCGTCCGTCCAACCTCACCTTAGGACTTCCAAATTGGACGGAACCCGGCGCCGAGCCACTTGGGAGGAACTCGGACAACGTGGATGACGTGGAGCTTCCACAATAACGACATAGAGATTTGGAGTTAGCAAAAGCCTCTCTAGAGTATCTGACTGCGCAATAAGACGGCAGACATGTAGTAAATTGCAAATGACACAATGTCGTCTATAACGATATTTATGTTAGCTTTTGTCAGGCGAACCAACAAAAGTGACATGTCCGTTTGTACTGGAATCCTGTGATTATTCGTCATGTCAGATATTAAACAAATATGACATGGCAATATGCACATGAGACAAAATGACCCTTAAATCGGCTTAACAACTTGATATTGCGCAACTTAACTTCAACGAACTCCGTCATTGACACCCGACAAAAGTGTCATGACGAATAATACCTGTTCGCCGAAATAGCGGTAATGGGAAATTGACAATGTTCACATACATGTTAACTTCGTGGGTATGTGAGAAGAATTGAGTACTAGCGAACGGAGTCAGGAAGTTGCCCGGTTGAGGAGTTCCTCGATGGGATAACCGACAAGGAAGTCGCGAAAGTGTTATGGGTGTTGAGATTGATCAGGGAATTGGAGCGCGTGCCTTCGAGTTACTTCAAGAAGCTGAGAGGAAGTGAAGAGATTTGGGAGGTCAGAATCGACTCTGGGAACAATACTTTCCGCATTCTTGGATTTTTCCATGGACAGCACTTGGTTGTATTGGCGGGAGGGTTCAAGAAGAAAACAAAGAAGACTCCAAAGAATGAAATAAGACTGTCAGAGAGGCGAAGGCGGAATTTCTTGAAGAGGAAAGAATATGAAGGATGATTTAGACAGATACATTGAGAAGAGAAAAGCGAGGAGCGAAGAATTCGCGAAAGACTTTGAGAATGGATATGCCGATTTCAAGATTGGTGTGATCCTCAAGCAGGCGAGACAGGAAGCCGGGCTCACTCAGGAACAGTTGGCAAGGAAGCTGAAGACGAAAAAATCGGCCATATCACGGATCGAGAATCACGCTGAAGATATCAAACTGTCGACCGTTGAGAAAATCGTATCGGCGCTCGGCAAACGGCTGCAAATTCGAGTCAGTTAAAACAGGAGCGGCGAACAAGGCGTGTCAGATAATGCCGGAATGTCCCGCTCGTGCAATCGCTCTGTCTTGCCCCGGCATCTCTGCACTTAATCGTTAGCGCAAAGGAGTAGATCAGATGTCCGAACAACTAATTGACGCATCAGCCGCGGGGGATTTCGACACGGTGCGGACACTTGTAGCTGGAGGTGCGAACCTGAATTTCCGAGGCTCGCACGGTAACACCGCTCTCGCCTATTGCCTGGGTGAACGGCAACTCGAGATCCAAGAGTTCCTGCTGGCAAATGGCGCGGATTCGCTCCTTCCGGGATACTTCGGCCACAGCGCGGTTGGTCTGCGAGCTTTCGATGGTCACGCGGAATCGGTAAAATTGCTGCTATCCAATGGAGCTGATCCAAACCAAGTCAGGGAGGAAACCGGGGAGACCCCGCTGCACCTTGCTACGGCTAAGGGTAACCTTTCTGGCCGGACGGAATGTGTGAAAGCATTACTCGAAGCCGGAGCCGATCCTAACATATTGACCAAAGACGGTGTCGTTTCTGATTGCTTCTATGACGTCACCGTTTTCTCGGAAGGGCCGTTGCACTGGGCCGCTGCATATGGCGATGAAGAGATGGTTGAGGCGCTAATTCGACACGGTGCGGATACCAATCAAGAAGATGGTCGCGGCGAACTTCCATCGGCATGGGCCGGGAGGCACTGGCGGTCCCGGACCATCAGAGCACTATTGCAATGCAACGAGTGAACCGCTAACCAGACGCGCCTAGAAACGTCGGCTTGCGCCGCCGTCCCAGCGCTTCAACGTTGGGCACGGATCACAATTCAACTTTCCATCTGAAAATAATATCAATATGTCAGTTGTTGTGTTAAAGTCGTTCCTACTACCATTAGGATTTGCATTCTTCGGCCTGGGCTTCGTGGGTGTATTCTTACCAGGTTTGCCCACGACACCGTTTATGCTTCTTGCGTTGTGGGCGTTTGCACGAAGCTCGCGACGTTTTCACGACTGGCTGTATCACCACAAAGTGTTCGGGCCACCATTGAAACAATGGGATCAACATCATATAATTTCGATAAAAGCCAAGATTATAGCTGGAAGCACAATGACATTAAGTTATGGTTACCTGCTTTTCTTCAAAGAAGCTACTCCATTGCTATTGATCGTGACTGGTGCTGTAATGGGATATGGTTTATGGTTCATTCTTAGTAAACCGTCAAAAGCGAATAACGAGGATTCCAGCCAGCAGATAATGCCAGATCGAGCCCAACAAGACAGCGCAGGTAACGCCTGAAGGCGCACCTGGCCTTAATCGTTCTGCATCAAATCCCGTTGCAGTCGCACTTTAAGGTACTCAAACCTCTTTCAATCGCCCCATTAACGTACCCAAACCTTTTGCAATCGGCCAAAAAACGGGCAAATCGTTGCAAACTTGCCAAACACCGTTTAAAAACGCGTAACTCATTGATCTTCGTGCTATTTCGGGATATTTCGGCCTAATTCGTGGTGTTTCAAACCTGATTGCAATTCTCAAAAAAATCTAGGCAAGCAGGCGGTGCTCCGTGCCCCGAACCACAGAACCCGAAATCTGATGGAGCGCTTGCTGGAACAGGTGCTCGAAACCAGGAAAACAGGATTAACCAAATTTCGGTGGTCAAAGGCCGTCTTATCGAAGGCAAGTCAGCGCGAGCTGGCGTTGTCCTTGAGCGTCTTGTTGGCTGGTTTCAAGGTATTATACTGCTCCAGTCGCTTCTTATAGAGAAATAATACGCTGGGGCCAAATGAAATAAGCATAATCGCTATGCCTGTAGTTTAACCGAAAAATCTGCCCTTGGGATTTACCTGAAGCAGGTCGGAGTTTCATTTCTTCAACTATTTGCAGGACTGTTTATGCTTGGAGCAAAAAGCCTGTAACAGGGCAAGTCCCGGACGAGGCGCAGATTTCTAAATGCAGCTCAGGGCGCTCCTCTTTCCGATCTCCCCGCTCTTCCTGTGAAAAAGCGGAATTCTAGGTTTTCTTGCCCACGGTTCTGGCTACAGGGAGACCGGGAAGATCAGAGACTAAGAAGAGTCAAGGCCATCGTCCTGGCAACTGTCGGACTCGAGTGGTAATCTATTCAGTTATACTCTGTTGCGTTACTGGTGATGCAACTGGAGACTTTCCATTTCCCCTTCTTATTGACACCGTCCCCTGCACGATATTGTCTACCCCAATGTTTCAAAACTTCGAGAAGTGATGAAGAGTAAGGCGCAGACCGGAGAACGCCTTGGGCGCGTATTCTTATACGTAACTAAGCGCTCTCCGGTCTGGAACGCAGCTATTCGTGCTTGTCGGATTTAGGCTTCTTAAGGGCATTTTCTTATATTCGCATCTAGTGGCCATTGAGATTCCCTAGATCTGCAACATAACTCTCCTATTTCAAACCATTTATCACCAGCCCTTAGGAAGCCGTTTGAAATGATGGGGCTTGCTCACCGTGCCAAAAACAGCGAGGTTAAGAAAGGATAAGTGGAGCGGCCCGGCGGCGGCGAAGGCCCGTGAATTTGGGATCGACCTGTCTCTACTGGAGAGTAATCTACAGCTGTCGCCAGCGGAGCGGATGCAACGCCACAACAGAGCCATTCGACTCGCATTGACATTGTCAAACGCGACGAAACAGCGTGGCGCCGGACCTTGAAATTCTCCTTAATCGTTTGATTGAGGGAAAGGTTGAATTTGTTCTCATCGGCGGATTCGCCGCGGTCGCACACGGATCTTCAATGCTCACTCAAGACATCGATGTATGCTGTCGGTTTTCTGTGCGTAATCTACGAAAACTTCATCAGGCTCTATCTGATTTTCATCCGGTGCACCGGATGTCACCCGATCGCCGACCATTCTCGGAGGACGACGATTGGGAAACCTTCAGGAATCTCAATCTCGACACTGACGCAGGCCAACTCGACTGTTTGAGCGAAGTCACCGGTATTGGGACCTACGACGAGGTTGAGCGTTTGAGTATTTCGATATCGATTCCAGCCGGCAAATGCCGGGTCCTTTCACTGGAGGGACTCATCCAGTCAAAGAACGCTCTCAAGAGACCGAAAGATGCGCTAACCATTGCCCAACTTCGGGCTATTCAAGAGAATCTCTCCGATAAGCGGGATATTTCGTAGGCAAATGGGTAATCCGACGGTCCGCGCCGCTGCCAGGCTTCGAGAGTCTTGCATTTCCCGCGGATTTGCTCAAGAGGAAAATCCAACGGATTCGGCAGGCTCATCTCGGCAAGCCGGGAATTCGAGAAGACAGCGGATTCAATCGTAGTCCGACCTCAAAGACCCCGCTTTCCGGCAGGACAGAGGAATGATCAAGTTCGGGTTGCAGTTCGAGGATCGTTCGATCTGAATGACTGAGGAACGGTTATGATGAAGCTGACCATCTCCAATCGAATTCTACGTATCTTCATCGGATTTTTTGGCGGCCTTACAGGTCTGTTTCTAGCGGCACTGATTACTGCCGCTTTTGATCTACCTTTCTCTTCAGAAATACCGCCATGGCTTACTCTACTAATAGCACCTATTTGGCCTGTCTTTACCGCACTGCTTTTCATGATCTTCTATACGGGTTTGGCGGGGCGCAAAACACCCGAAGGAGCCCTTGGATCAATAGCGAACAGCAATCTCTCCTATTCCTCTTCGTTTCTCTTTGTTTCCTTCTGTACAACTCTTATGTTCGAAATCATTCACAGGCTTGTTCGCAGAAGCGATTAGCAAAATGACCTCAAAATCGAAACACAGATCCTTAAACCTCTCGCCATCCGAGTACCATCATCGGCTAACATCTAAGACCGTGCCCTCCCTAACCTTTGACGGAGGAGAGGTGCGAAATTGGCAGATCAAGTTTCGCCGGAAACTTCGCCAACTGGTCGGTGAAATACCGAAAGAGCGCTGCCCGCTCCGGCCGAAGCAACTCTGGAAGCGCAGCCACTTGCTCGGAACTATTGAGAAGATCGCTTTCGCGTCAGAGCCCTATTCGGATGTGCTGGCCTACGTCTGCCTGCCGAAATCCGCCGAGCCGCCTTACACTTACATGATCTGCCTGCAGGGACACACTACGGGAATGCACAACTCCATCGCGGTGGAGCGGGAGGACGACGGCACGCCGCCCGTAGAGGAAGGCGATCGCGACTTCGGGCTGGAATGCATGCGACGCGGAATCGCGGCGCTCTGCATTGAGCAGCGCTCATTCGGCGAGAGGCGCGAACAGAAACAGGAGCGGGTTTCCACCCAGGGGTGTCATGACGCCACCATGCACGCGCTCATGCTCGGTAAAACCCTTATAGGAGAGCGGGTCTTCGACGTCGACCGGGGGATCGACTACCTCGCAACGCGGGGCGATGCCGACATGAAACGCATCGGTGTGATGGGCAATTCGGGCGGTGGCACGATCAGCCTCTTCTCAGCCGCACTCCTCCCGCGCATCGCGTTCGCCATGCCCTCCTGCTACTTCTGCACTTTCCGGGATTCGATAATGTCAATCTACCACTGCGCGGACAACTACATCCCTGGACTGCTCAAGTACGCGGAGATGGCCGACGTCATGGGGCTCTTCGCTCCCAAACCCGTTGTGATCGTAGCGGGAAAAGAGGACAGCATCTTTCCAATTCGCGCTACCCGTCGCGCTTTCAAGAAACTCAGGAAGATCTACACAGCATGCGGCGCGGGAAGCCGCTGCCATCTTGTCGTCGGCGACGGAGGCCATCGCTTCTACGCCGACGATGCCTGGCCCATCATGATGAAGGAAATCGAAAGAATGAGATGATTGAAGGCGTCAGGCAGGCAGATCAGAGAAAACCGCAGATGAACGCAAATAGACACAACTGACGGACAAAGCCTCACGGATTAGAGAACGCCGAGGATTGGGGAAAGAAAGGGGATCGGGACAAATGAAGAGAATCCAAAGGAATGACTGATTGTAGCACGGATAGAGAGTAGCCTTGGATATCGCAGCCGCAGAATAGTGAATAGGGAGTCGATCTCGATGAGCGGGACCAACTCGCTTGCGTTAATCCGCGGTGTCCTCGAATGCGTGGGCTCTTTCTCCAAAATTCGCGTCCATTTGCGTTCATTCGCGGTTCCTCTTTTTCCTTCAATCTGGCTGCGGCTTCACTGCTCCAGGTTCTTTCGGGGCCAATTATAATCCAGGATTCAAACCAAGGCATGAAAGTCCGTCGATTCAGCAATAATCCGATCATAACCCCGAATATGGATGACCGGATGGGGGACAATATCAACGGCCCTTCCCTCATTCGAGTGCCGGAATGGGTTCCGCGCCCCCTTGGGCGGTACTATCTCTATTTCGCTCACCATCAGGGAACGTATATTCGCCTCGCCTTTGCCGACCGTCTGGAGGGTCCCTGGCGTCTGCATCATCCCGGTGTGCTGGATCTTGCTGATTCCTTCAGCGATTCCCACATTGCCTCGCCAGACGTTCATGTTCTCGAGGATCGCCGGGAGATTCGGATGTACTATCACGGTTGCTGCCGGCCAACTCCGCCTCACCAGGTAACTCGACTGGCAACCTCAAGGGATGGCCTGAATTTCACCGCTCACCCGGCCATACTGGGTTCATCCTACTGGAGAGCATTCCATTGGCAGGGGTACTGGTATACGCTCGAAATGCCGGGGATTTTCAGGAGATCCCTCACCGGCACTTCCGACTTCGAGGAAGGGCCGACGCTCTTTACGCCGGATATGCGGCATTCGGCTGTGCAGCTCAACGGAGATACGCTTAGCGTCTTCTATTCTAACGTACACGACTCTCCTGAACGGATTCTTCGGACATCGATACACCTGGATTTGGACTGGCACCATTGGCGAACCGGTCCCTCCGAAACGCTCTTGAAGCCGGAAACCGAATACGAAGGGGCCGATCGCCCGGTCGAAGAGTCACAACGCGGTTCGGTTCATCATCGTGTTCATCAACTTCGTGATCCCTGCGTATACGAAGAGGATGGGAAGACGTATCTGTTGTATTCCGTAGCGGGTGAACAGGGCATCGCGATCGGGGAACTGATAAAGAGCTAATTGATTGCCACATCCGATGAGAGGAGAATTGAACAGAGGGAAACAGAGGAAACGAAGAGGAATAAGAGAGGAAATGCAACTCCACGGAGGACCAAGAAGAATGGTACGTGGACGGAGTAGAAAATTGGGAGGAGTCGACTTCGCCTGCTCTGTCTATTCAACTTTCCTGTTTTGTTGCGGCCGAAGGCTGCCTTAGGATATGAATACACTCTACATCTCCGACCTGGACGGCACGTTGCTAAACGACAACGCGACACTCTCCGATTACAGCAAGAGTACTCTGCAGAAGTTGCTGCGCGATGGCCTCACTTTTACGGTCGCGAGTGCCCGCAGCGTCGTCTCCATGGGCATGATGTTGGATGGGTTGAAACTCGAGCTGCCTGTAGTGGAGTTTAACGGCGCTTTTCTTTCCGAATTGGGAACAGGACAACATTTCGTCATCAATGAAATCGAATCGGTCGTCGTCGAGGATACCTACCACCTCCTTCCCCAATTCGGGCTCGTTCCGTTCATCTCCTCCTTCAATGGCACAGAAGACTGCGTTTACTACCGCGACATTATCAACGATGGAATGCGCTGGTATCTGAATGACCGTCTCGCGAATAAAGACAGCCGTTGGCGCAAGACGGATGACCTGACTCAATCGTTTCGCGATCAGGTCGTCTGTCTCACGATCATTGGTGGAGTCGAGGCACTTTCAGAACTCGAGGCCGCCATTGTAGAGCGGCATGGCGGTCTCGTAGAGACGCACCTCACCGAAAACCGGTATTCGCGGGGATGGTTCTGGCTCTCCATTCACGACCGACGGGCCACCAAGGACCAGGCCATCCGGCTGCTGATGGAAATGCACGGGTTGAGCGAAAGCGAACTGGTTGTCTTTGGCGACAACATTAACGACATCAGCATGTTCCGAATAGCCGACCACGCCGTTGCGGTCGCCAACGCGTCTCCGGAATTGAAACGCCACGCCACACAGGTCATCGGCTCTAATCAGGAGGACAGCGTGGTGAGGTTTCTACGCAACCATTCGACCAATCCCTGCGCGGAATAAAGCAGCCGGAGGCCAATAACAGAGAAGAGGGGACACAGAGCACCACCGAGAACCACAGAGGAACACAGAGACGAAAAAAAGGAGCCTTTCGACTCCGCTTTCAGGGCAGGCCCTTAGTCCAGATGAGAGGGATCGGGACATTCGGGGAATTGAGCATAAGATCGAATTAAAGAGGAGTCGACTTCGCCTCGAGCGCAGCGCGATTCAAACGGTTAGAGAAGCATTTACGAGAGCGGTTTCATTGGGCCGAAGAGTCAAGTCGCTTTCGTAAATGCTTATCTAGACCCCATTCGAAAAGCCTTTCGAGCGGGCGGTTTAAGGTTCTCCGCCACGGGCGGACCAGCCTATGGCTGGCAGGTTTCGGGTTTTAGGCTGCCGGCGCTGCCGATGAGCAGGTATTGAGCGGCCATCGGCGTGGCTTGCTGCACAATACGTATATTTGCCGCTGTCTGGAGGCATACTCATCCCGTGGTGCTTTTTTCTCTGAGCTTCAAAGCGGTCAGATTCAGGCTGCCTGTTCCAGTTCCTCCCCTCGGCGTTTCTTCATCAGTATGATGCGGCAGAAGTTGTAGGCCAGAACCTTCTCGAGCAGTTCATCGCCTACCGCATCGATGCCGCGGCGGCCGAGTTCGCCAAAGGCAAATCCATCTTTAATCGTGAACATCAGCGACTCCACTGCGGAGCGATCGCGGCGTGCCTCGCGATACGCCTCGCTCTCCCAGTCCTCGGGGGTGGTCAACTTCTTGCCCTTCGCCCCACTGATACTGATCTGCTTTACCCCCATGCTCAGCACCTCCTTGCGTCCCTTCGCCGAAGCATATCCGTCATCGGTGCTGACCAGTTCAGCAATGACACCGGTGCGCTTGATCGAATCGCCGATGGCCGGCGCCAGCTCAATGGAGTCTGCCGCGTTGCCTTGCGGTACGATCAGGCTGGTGACAAAACCGTTTTCGCTGCGAACCAGTTGTGGCTTGTACCCGATCACTGGATTGCGGCTGCCCTTCTTGATGTAGGCCGCCGATCCGTCCGAGAGGCTCAGGACCTTCTGTGTGGACGGTAGCTTCTTTTCGTGAAACACCCGATCATGAGCATACTCAACAACCCGCTTGGCGTCGGCAATATCGCCCCTGATCTGGCTCAATGCCCGCTCCAGAAGCTCCCGGCGAGTGGGAGGCAGTGAATCCATCGACAGGCCCTCTTCAAGATGGCTCAGTTCCCCCGTTAGTGAGTCGGCCGCCTTGCGGCCCCGCTTGAGCAACCGCCGGTAGTGTTTCTTCAGCTTGCCCTTCGACTTCGGTTTGCCCGCGGCCAGACAAATCTGAAACTCCAGCTTGTCCATTTCCTCCAGCCAACGCCCAACCCATCCCTTGCGAAAATCCTCCAGCCCGAAGACATGCAACTTCTGACCCAAACGATTGGCCCGCATCAAAAGACCGCTCAGAATCTTCCCATCGGTGGGCCAGCAGCTGTTTGCTTTCACCGAGGTGCTGTCGATCGTCAGCTTCCCGAAATCGTCCCATTGCTCCTGGAGGATAAACCCAATCTGTTTATCAAAGATCAACTCGCGGGTCGTATGGCTGACCAGGTTCACGTTCTCCAGAATCGTCGTCACCGCCGGCATTCTCAGTCCCCCGCTCTGCAAAAATCCGTACAAGCTCATCGACTCGCGCACAAACCGCCGTGCCGGTTTCGTGGTCAACGAACCCAGAAACCCTCGAATCATCACGAACACGTATACCGCATAAGCCGGCATCCGCGGCCGGCCTGCCCCAAGATTCAATTCAGCAGCCAGAATATTCTCCTCCTCGATGTCCAGCTCCGGCAGCTCCGCTGTGCGCCCTTCAAAGAACCTGCGATCTTCCAATCGAAGTTTCTTCTTCTCACGCGCATGGGCGTCCAGATCCTTCTCGATCGCCTCGATGATTTGCGCCGCGAACCCGGCCAATTCTTCAACTTCATCCAGAAAATCACGGAAATCCGTGTCTGGAACCGGCAGAATGAGGTTGCTAAGGGGCGTCTTGTCGCTTTTGTTCTCCTCTGTCGCACATGTTGGCATGTTTAACTCCTTTCTTAATCTTAGGTTGTTAAACACTAGCATGTTGCGACACTTTTTATCAAGCCAAAAAATGATTTTTCTCAAGTTTTTCTTGCGCCTTTTGCGCCTCTTTGCGGCCAATCAGTAGCTTTTCGGATAAGGTCTATCTAGCCGTTTTCCACTCTGCCGTACGGCAGAGTGGGGCGAATTCGACTCCAACCAACTTTCTACTTCTCCAACTACAATTCTCTGTGTGCCTCTGTGGTTCTCGGTGCAGCTCTGTGACCCTGATTCTGCTTTGATTTTACCATTGTTCACCGCTTATTTCGGTAGCCATTCTACACAAATCGCATAGAACCTGCGGGAAATGACTCCCACTCAAGATTAATTGGATGAGTCCTGCATACCATGAATCAGAATCGGTTTCCAGACGATGAATTCCTGCAACTGGTAGATAGAGTCTCCCGTTCCGTTCCCAACGATATTCGCTATCTGAAGGCTGACGAACTAGCAAATTCGCGAGCTCGATTGGCGGATACGCATGAAACGGTTGGGCAGTCGACTGAAGGTGAAACGATCGAACTCATGCGTGTCGGTTGCGGACCCATTCCTGTGCTTTTCATCGGAACCCCGCATCCTGGCGAAGTCCTCGGGACCCTGACCATCGAGCAAATCGCACGGCAGCTGCTCGAAGACGACGATTTGGCGTCAGTGTTCGATAACTGCACCTTTCTCTTCCTTCAAGTCTCTGATCCGGACGGGTACCGATTAAATGAACCCTGGTTGGACATGGAACACACACCGACGAATCATGTGCTCTACCATTATCGGCCGGCTTTTCCGGAACAACCCATCTGGAGTTTTCCTGTCAAGTACAAGGATTACTCTTACCACAATCCCTGTCCAGAATGTCAGGCTTTGATGGAGGTCATTGAACGCTATCTACCGGTATACGTGAACGAATTTCACAACGGAGAGGTGATGAATTGTTTTGGTTTCTCCTCTTTGGAAAGCTCTAACCCAAGGTTTAAGGAATATCTTTCGAACCTGGCAGAGTCTATAGGGACCGGCTTTCGGGACATTTATCAAATCTTCACTTCTGAAATGCGGTATGACCGAATGGTCGCTGAAGGCGAAGAGAGGCCTGAATCGGAAATGTTCTGTGGCGCGGGAACCTACGAGTATCTCAATCGAAAGAGGCTTGGTTCCGACTGGTTTTCCTTTGAGATGCCCTACTGGAAATTTGATCGAATCAGGAAAGAGGGCGGGGCCGAATCTGACTATGCGCTGAGGGAGGTTCGGCTGAAAAGTCTCGATACTCATGAACGTGCCACGAGATGCATGCTCCCACACTATGAGACAATCGCCAACCATCCTGATGCGGCGACGAATCTATCCGTGCAGCGTCTACTGCGGGCTGTCGATGAACGTCTCCGCAGGACGCCCCTTGAAGGGTATCCATCAGATCGCAAAGCGCTGGACGATTTGGAGGAGAGGAAAGCGACGCACTCTGAGACCTACCTTGCACTGGGATTGAGCGTCTATTATCACACCCGTACAATCGGCATGCTCCAGCGCGCCGCCGATATGATGGGAATGGATGAAGCCGCCGCAGAACTGAGAGAAGTGGCCGAAGAAAACCTGGAATATCTTACTCGGGAATACAGCGTTATCCCCATCCACGACCTCGTCCGGATACAGACCGCTTCGGCGCTGGTATCGATGAAGTTGAGTGTGGAGTATCTATTGAACTTTGTGACCGATTGATGCCGGCTTGCTGTGTGGGTAGGAAGCACGCTCGCGAGCGATCAAGCGGCCCTATCGCCTTCTTCCACTCTTGAAATGAGAGCTTCCGATTCCACCGAAAACATCTCGAGTAGGCCCGTTCTATTTGCGGGCTACCGCTGCGAGAAAAACGCAATCTGACTTTTCTCCCTTTGCCCCATTTCTTGTAAACAGTTTCTGTTGGAACCATATCGAGGTCATGGGCGTGAAAGCCAATGATGCGCAAAATGCGATTACACTTTGATAGATTTCCTTCGATTACCCGTTCAAGGAAAGGAATGCGTCCAAAACGCCAATCTTCCAGTCTTTCCTTCTTCAAATTTCCTATCTCAATAAAAACGTCAATTGGCGCCACAAGTTCGCCTCGCGACAGAATTGCATCAAAAGCACGTACGACTTTCGGGTAGTATTTATCGTCCTTGTAGTTGTTGACGGTTACCATCCCGATTCTCTGGTGGAACGCGAAGTCAAGCCTTGTCACCCGCCGCCATCCCCGCGCATACAAACTACTTTCATCTCCCGCTCCCTGTATTCTCGTAGCCGTTCTATTTTATCCTCTCGGTCAAGCGGCGACCGGGGAATAGTGGAGAATCATCAATTCAACACTCTACAGAAAATAGCAGGTGGTCAAACTCAACAATTTCGAGGAACTAAGCTTCTCGAATCTAGCTCCAGCGAATGCCTACAAAATTCGTTCTTGATATGGTGAAAAATAATGGTCCGGCCGGACCACTTTTTTTCACCTTCGTTTGTTTCGTCGTTTCTTGCCCGGCCGTCTCCTTGTCTATAGTGATCATGTACCTTCCACGATTTTCTCCGGCCGGACAGGACCGGCGGGATATCCGGCATATCGTTCCACCGCACTCCAGCCCGCTGCTTTTCCGGCTTTGGGAACGCCGGTTCCTCGATCCCGTCCATGACAAACCCGGCTGCGAAACAGGACTCAAAAAGTAGATGAAGCGGCCGGTGGAAGTAGTACTGTGGCACGGGCTGTCCGATGATCCCTTCCGTCTTCCTGGCCATGGGTGTCAGGTAGGACGACATCTTGATTCCGCTACGGATAATATGCCGTCCGGCTTCTTCCTCGTATGCTTCACAGAAGCGCTGCATTTTGGCGGAGTGGAAGCAGGGGTGCGTGAGCGAGAATACAAACAGTCCGTTGGGTTTCAGCATACGCGTCAGTGCCGAAAGAACAGGATTGATTTCAGGCATGTCCATGAGCGCCATGGTGCAGACCGCCTTGTCGAACCAGCGCGCGCCCAGCCCAAGAAGCTTCCCAACGTTGGCCGCATCGATCACCTTGTACTCGATCGATACATCCTTGGGAGTGCGCTTCCGAGCACGCTCGATAAACTTTGCGCTGTAATCGAATGCGACAACCGTCGCCCCAAGCTCAGCCATCCGCCGTGTGAAACGGCCGGCCCCGCAGGCGATGTCGAGAATCACGTCACCCGCCGAAACGGAAAGAAGCCTCTCCGTGGCAGGCTCGATAAGAACCGTCTGGAAGTCGTTGCCATCGCCGATCCGGTCGTCCCACCATTCGGCATTCGTGTCCCATATCCGGCGATTTTCGTCGCCGTGCTTGGGAAATTCGGAGTTCTGTCGATCACTGCACATATCGCATGAATATTCTCACGCAAAGATCCCGGCAGGCCGGGGCAAAGGGACAATGTGTGCTTCGAGATCTGAGCGCAGAGTATGATTCCGTTGAAAAATCCCCACGTTCTTGCGAACGCGCCTACAAGATCTCGTAAGTCGATGATATTTGTAGCCGCGTTCGCAAGAACGTGGTCGAGGATTACGAAACAAGGACTTCTTCAGCAGAATCAGAGTGTCTATCACGGTCATATCCACTAAGAGAATCTCAAGCACGAATCGAAAATGGAAAGGGGATGCCATACTCCAAAAACTCCTCAGAGACAAAATTAATACTTTCGTCGATTCGGAACTGGCGCCCACGTTCTTGCGAACGCGGCTACGCTGCACTGAATGTGTTCCATATGTGTAGCCGCGTTCGCAAGAACGTGGGTGTTTCTGACCGGAATCTTCTCCAACTGTCTAATTCGGTTATCTCACCTGGCTAAACAGATGCTATGAAAAAGATCCTCCTGAATGGAAAGATCACCTTGCCATCTGCCTGTTTCGGATACGCATCCTGGATCAGGTCAGTCAACTCAGTGACAAACGCCGCTCGTGCATCATGACTGTTTGGAAATCTATCCTTCAGGATCCTGGTGCTATTTCCCGGACCGCATCCAATATCGATAATCCTTTGCGGAGAGGAGACATCGATCCGCGCGACCAGATCGATGGCAGGCTGGGTGCGTTCCCTCTCAAACTTCAGGTACAAATCGGGATTCCATGCGCTCATGTTTCACATACAAAGGAAACGCGACCTCATCGCTTCACGGCAAGGTACAGCCCCCGGTCTTTCATAAACCCATTTTTCAGGAACCGGGCTCGCAATCCGCCACCCCGGAGGTGCTCTAAGAATCGCTTCACATCGAAGAGACCAAGCTCGTGCAGGTCGCGTAGATGCCGAACCCCGGATTTCGTGGCCACCAGGAAATGAAAGTCAAGGATGGCGATGTTGCCGCGACGGCGGCTCACATTCAGCCGGGAGATTTTGATACCGTCGCCGCTCATCGTCCCGCCATGGATCTCGCCAGTGAAGAATGTCTCTCTCGTGAGGAAGGGCTCGATGATAAGGACACCACCCGGATTGAGCTGTTCGCCAAAATGCTTGATCGTCTTCTTCAGGTTGCGATCCGTTCTGACGTAGGCGATCGAGCTGAAGAGACAGATTATGGCATCGAAGCAGCGGTTGATCTGGAAGGACATCATGTCGTCCTGGCGCAATGCTACGCCCGGGCACTTCTTCCGTGCTTCCCTGAGCATCTGTTGACCAGGAAGCAACTAGCTGATAAGCAAGAAGATCGAGGGAATCAGTCATGTTAAGATGGGATGAAAGACAAAAAATCTTACCAACTGAATCCTTCGCCTCTGAAGAGCAGGAGCGATTCCGAAACAACATCATTATTTACACAGATGCGCTATGTGGCGCAGATCGACGGGCAATGGATGGGCCTGCTCTTGTGGGGGGCCGCACCTACCGGCTGACGGATCGAGACGAATGGATCGGGAGGGACGGGGCGCAACGGCATGCACGATTGAAACTGGTAGTACAGAACCGGCGTTTTCTGATTTTGCCCGGGGTGGATCTTGCAAATTTGGCCTCCAAGACGTTGGGTATGTGCCTGAGAGTCTTAGCCGATCACTGGCAGGAGGCTTTTGGCTATCGTCCCTTAGTAGCGGAAACGTTCGTGGACCCACAGATTCACCGGGGCACTTGCTACGAAGCGAGCGGGTGGACGCCCTTGGGCTTGAGCGCGGGATATGGCCGCCAACGCGAAGATTTCTATCAACGCCATGAGCGTCCCAAGCAGATCTGGGTCAAACCCCTCAAGGCTAATGCCCTTGAGCTTTTGCGCGCTTCAGGGCCATTGCCCGCGGCACAGAGCCAGGCGCTCAATGAAACCGATAACTCCCATGCGGTCTGCCTCAAAGTGGAACAGATGAGCAGCCTGTGGGAACGCTTCAATCAGATAGAAGACTTCCGTCGTAAAGCGGGCCTTAGATATCGGCTCGCCACGGTCCTGAGCATGATTGTGCTCGGCATGTGCGGCAAACAGACCCTCAAGGGCATCGTGCGCCTGGCCCATCATCTCAATCAAGCCCAATTGCGCGCCTTACGCTCCTGGATATAAGGCCCCTTGCTATGATGTCTTCTATCGGGTCTTGCAAAACGTAAAGGCCGAGCTTTCGATAAATTCCCTCACCGAATTCATCTGCTTACAAGACGGCTGTTTGCCCCGCGATATTGCCGTCGACGGCAAGACCCTCAAAGGCACAAACACCGAAGAATCAAAGGCTCTGCACCTGGTGGCCGCAGTCGATCACCAAAGCGCTCAAACCTTAGCCCATCGCTACCGCCGATAAATCCAACGCGATCACCGCCGCCCAGACTCTCTTGCGAAAGATGCCCATTTTGGACGGCTCCACCTTCACCTTCGACGCCATGCATAATCAAAAAGAAACTGCCCACATCGTCGTCGAAGAACTCAGTGCTGACTATGTTATTCAAATTAAAGACAATCAGCCCAACATGCATCAATACGCTCAGAATCTCTTCAGCTCCACCCCCTTTTTCTCCACCAAACCGTGGACAATGACCATGGGCGACTCGAAATACGTCAAATAGCAACCCATTCTCTAAGCGCTCCCTCTGCCGGCCTGCCCCATGCCCGCCAGTTCGCCTGTGTGCAACGCACCTTCCATTATCCAAACAAAGCTGAACCTTCCTCTGAACGCTCCCGTAAGCAGTCTGATTGCCGATTTGAGCCCTCAACAGTTCCTCTCGAAAATTCGCAACCATTGGTCGATCGATAAAAATCACCCCAGGATCGCTTCTTCGATGAAGTTGTATGATCCGTAATCATAACGCAGCCAGAATTCTTGCTGCATGAAACTGGTTCTCAGCACTTCCATGGGCGCTGAATCCACTCCCGCACTCTGTGATGATTTCGTCTTTAACTGGCCATCAGCTCCGAGAATCAAAATACCGTGGAGCATCGCTGTCTTCGATACCTGTTGCCTTGAAACCTTCGGAGATTTCAGTCCCACACGCCACATCGAGCTTGGATGAATGAGGTAATGCGCCGCGATCGATAGTCCTTCCATTGGTAAATCACATCGTAATAAGGACCAACTCAGCCCACATCATTTCGTGCCCTCGACTCGTCATATCAGACTTACCTACTTTACTAGAATTCCCTCCTCGATTGCTAAACTGTACTTCGAGGTGATAAAGATCAAGGGGAATTACCAGGTTAAAGTTCAAGCAACCTGAATGAAAAGCACTGACTTTTTGTCAGCACAGAGCGATGCTCTTCGGAGATTTCAGTCGGCTTGGAGAATATACTCGAGCACGAGGACGATCACGAGTACGAGAACGATTGCTTTTGACACCAACACTTGAGCAGACAGACTCGAAATCACGGGCAAAAGCCAAAATCAGCCAATCCTCTGCCTCTTAGACGCCTCAACGGCAGGAATTACGGCTACCGGCCGGCTTGGAATCCGCCCGAATCAAACGATAATCGCAAACTCTGGAAGAACCTTATGACAACGCCCATATCACTGGAATCGGAAGAGACTGTTAAATCGGAGGCGCCATCAGGGAACGGATCCGAGGCCTCGATCCAGTTGATCGATTGCGATGTCCATCAATCGTTCGCGGAGGTTAGCGCACTTTACCCCTACCTTCCACGCCGTTATGTTGAGCATATTAAGGACTTTGGCCCCATGATGCCTATCCTGGGTCATACTAATATGCCCGGAAACGGCGCTCGAACGGATCTGTGGGATGACTCCTCCGAGGAAAACCCCGCTACACTGCCGGAAGTCTGCAGCACCAAGCATCTGGACGTCTACGGTGTCGACATTGCGATCCTATCGGGTGGACGCGGACCCTATTCCGCGGCGGTCCATCCAGATCCTGACTACGCGTCGGCTTTTTGCCGGGCCTATAACGAATGGACCCTGGAGCATTGGGTGGCGACCGACTCTCGCTTTCGCGCCTCGATCCACGTCGCCCCGACCGACCCTGAGCAGGCCGTCGCCGAGATTGATCGGCTGGGTCCCAGTCGCGAGTTTGCGCAGGTTACGATTCCAGCAGGGGCAGGCCATCCCTACGGTAACCGTTTGTATCATCCCATCTACAGGGCTTGTGAACGGCATCGCTTGCCTGTCTGTGTTCATTTTGGCGCCGAGGGGGCGGGAACCGCTGCTCCTCCAACGGCCGCCGGATACCCGACCTATTATCTGGAGATGCGAATGGCTCGCCCCCAGATTGCTATGGCTCACGTGGTCAGCCTCATCTGCGAAGGGGTATTTGAGAAATTTCCAGGTTTACAGTTTCTTTTCATCGAACAGGGCATGTTCTGGGTGCCCGGACTGATGTGGCATATGGACAGCGATTGGAAAGCGCTGCGGGATTACACCCCATGGATTAAAAAGCTACCCAGCGAGTATCTTCGCCAACACATCCGCTTTGGTTCCCAACCGATGCCCGATGTGCCCACAAACGCGGATCTTGAAACGTTTCTGGATTGGCTACATGCGGAGGAAGTCCTCGTATTCGCGAGCGACTACCCTCATTGGGACTGGGACGAACCCAGCACATTTCTAGCCGGTTTTTCCGACCCGTTTCGGCGTCGTGTGATGGCTGGAAATGCGAGGGAACTATATGGTCTCTGACCTTCAGGAAAATGGTAAAAGCCGTTTTCTGGTCGGAAAGGCAGCCGACCTTCCTCCGGGACATCGAAAGATCGTCAATGCCAACGGCCGGGAAATAGGAATTTTCAATATCAAGGGCAACTTCTACGCCCTCCGGAACAAATGTCCGCATAAGGGGGGCCCCATCTGCATGGGTCGGATTCGCCCGCTTATCGTGTCCCATGCTGTATACGAGTGCGAATTTGAACGAGAGGACGAAATTCTCAAGTGCCCATGGCACCAGTGGGAATTTGAAATCGAATCAGGCATCGCCCTATGCGACCAGACTCTCCGCGTGCAGACCTTCCCCGTTACCCAGGAAGGGGAGAATGTCTTTCTGCAGTTAGAGTAGGAAGCTGTCGGTCTTGATTTTCTGAATTCGCGGTATTAACCGGCTATTTCAGTGCAATCGTCGCTCGCGGGGGATTCCACCACCGACACATTCCTATTCGTTGCTCTTCATTGAATCGTTGCTTGCTTTCCGCATCCGAAAGATTCCGACGAGCTCCCCGACAAATACGCAGGGAAATCAATAACCTCGCCTTTCAAGGAAGACACTCCCATCGCTTCGACCATGGCAACGGTGATCAAGTTGTTTCGGCCGCTGAAGGATGGCTCGGTGCCGTTGTTGATGAAGTCGGCGAATCCGTCGAGAAGGATGGCCTCGGAATTTCCGATTTCCACCAGTTCGAGTGATTCCGCTTCATTTGATCCCGAGCGCGTAAGCTCGAGCTCTCCATCGACTTCTGAGACCGAGCCGCCCTCGAACTCGACGCGCAGGCTCGATCCCCCTGTGTGAGCAGCGAAAGTGCAGAGTAAGCCAAAGGTGACACCGTTTTCGAACTCGATGAATCCGTGGAGGCCGCTTCCTCCTTTGTAAGGGCTCCAGGTCGGATTGAAATCATGTGCCCAGACCCGCGTCGGCGTTGACCCCATCATGAACGCGATCGCATCAAGATCGTGGATGCTGCGCTCCCACAGGTAGGCGTGCTGATCGTGTCCCGAATGATGGGTGCGAGGACGCCAACCGAATTGGGTCATGAGTCCGAACGACGGTTTGCCTAAGGTTCCTTCCTTCACCAGGCGATGAATCGTAAACCGGGTCTGGATGAACTGCTTGTTCTGGCAGACAGCGACCTTGAGTCGGCGCTCATCAGCCGCGGCCATGATCTGTTGCGCCTGTTTCAAGTCCTTGGTAAAGGGTTTTTCAACCAGCAGGTGCTTGCCGGCTTGAATAACTTCCTGGCACTGCGCAGCATGCAGATCCGGTGGAGTGACGATGACCGCGGCATCGGCCTCAACGTTCTCAAGAGCGGCACGGATGCTCGTAAAGCCGGCATCCTCCCCAAGACCACTCTCTTCACGGGCTTCGGCAAGGTTTTCTTCGTTTACGTCGACCAGTGCGACAGACTCATAGTCGTCACGCTGGGCGATGCTCTTAACGGGCCATTTACCTCGCCCGCCAACTCCGATATGAATCATTCGTATAGGCATGTGGAATATCTTTGTGACTTTGATTTTTACAGGAAGAGCGGGGAGAACGGAAAGTATAAAACAGGACAGCCGGTACCGAGAATTTAACTTGGTAATACCCCGTCCCCAGCAAGTCGGGACGGGGAGTCTTCATTCAGATTGACCAATCGATCCAAATTAACATCCCAATCCCATCTTCCCGACCTCCCTGTAAAAAATCGACCAACCGTATCCGATATTCATCCAGTTGCCTCCATGCCTCGAGACTCTCGTGCCCACCGGTCATATACAGCATCCAAACCCGCTTCCCTCGGATCACCGGCATGGACGACGACCAGATAACGTAGCCTCAGGCTCTCCCCCTTCGCCATCGTCCAGGGCTCCTCGAGAAAATTGAACGGGGATGGCGAAAGGTGCCCATAATCACGGGTAAAGTAGACCGGTCGGAATGCGTTAGCGGGATGCGCCATAACGCAGATGCCTTCGGTCACATCCGGACGCATCTCCCGTTTTCCGTAGTAGCCGCACCACTTCGCCTCAACGCCTTGTGTCCCTTCGGCGAAACGCCCTCCTTCTGAATTCTCCAGGATGCCACCGTAGAGCGGCGACAGGTCGGACTCGGTGCGGATGGCAAAGAAGGAGTGTTTGGCACTCTCAATCTCAATGTCTTCCTGCGCGTGCAGCGTGAATTCGCAGTCGATCGACCAGAGATCGTCATTCGCCACCCTGATCGTAAATTGGCGTTCATCTGTGAATGGATTGTGCCCTTCGGGCCGCACCCAAGTGCACGATGTCGTAATGACGACGGAGGTCTCATCGAGCTGTTCCGTCTCAAGACCTGTCGTCATAACCTGCCCCTCTTCGAGCGGACCGTCTCTCCAGTAGTCCCCTCCATTGAGAGGCTCGCAACCCAGGAAGAGCCCGCGATGGTGCGGGTAAGTATAGCCTGATTCACTCGTCACCGAGAGGCCCGAGGCGGGTCCATTGAGCGGAGAAAAGTAAGGATACTTTACCCCCGGCTGGGAGCGATAAACAGTCAATGGCAGGTTATTCCAGCGAACAAAGACCTGCCCGAGATTCTGGTAGACGGTGAGCTTTTCTGCTTCCGCCGGCGGTTTATCGAAATCCATATCTGTGTCTTCCTTTCCGGTTCGAATTCTAACTCCTGCTGATTACTTCAATCTCTACAGTGAATACGCGTCAAGCCTTGTAAGTCGGTATTCTACTACGTGTTTCGACTACGCTTGCCAGTAGTAGACCTTATCCGAAAAGCTACTGATTGGCCGCAAAGAGGCGCAAAAGGCGCAAGAAAAACTTGAGAAAAATCATTTTTTGGCTTGATAAAAAGTGTCGCAACATGCTAGTGTTTAACAACCTAAGATTAAGAAAGGAGTTAAACATGCCAACATGTGCGACAGAGGAGAACAAAAGCGATAAGACGCCCCTTAGCAACCTCATTCTGCCGGTTCCAGACACGGATTTCCGTGATTTTCTGGATGAAGTTGAAGAATTGGCCGGGTTCGCGGCGCAAATCATCGAGGCGATCGAGAAGGATCTGGACGCCCATGCGCGTGAGAAGAAGAAACTTCGATTGGAAGATCGCAGGTTCTTTGAAGGGCGCACAGCGGAGCTGCCGGAGCTGGACATCGAGGAGGAGAATATTCTGGCTGCTGAATTGAATCTTGGGGCAGGCCGGCCGCGGATGCCGGCTTATGCGGTATACGTGTTCGTGATGATTCGAGGGTTTCTGGGTTCGTTGACCACGAAACCGGCACGGCGGTTTGTGCGCGAGTCGATGAGCTTGTACGGATTTTTGCAGAGCGGGGGACTGAGAATGCCGGCGGTGACGACGATTCTGGAGAACGTGAACCTGGTCAGCCATACGACCCGCGAGTTGATCTTTGATAAACAGATTGGGTTTATCCTCCAGGAGCAATGGGACGATTTCGGGAAGCTGACGATCGACAGCACCTCGGTGAAAGCAAACAGCTGCTGGCCCACCGATGGGAAGATTCTGAGCGGTCTTTTGATGCGGGCCAATCGTTTGGGTCAGAAGTTGCATGTCTTCGGGCTGGAGGATTTTCGCAAGGGATGGGTTGGGCGTTGGCTGGAGGAAATGGACAAGCTGGAGTTTCAGATTTGTCTGGCCGCGGGCAAACCGAAGTCGAAGGGCAAGCTGAAGAAACACTACCGGCGGTTGCTCAAGCGGGGCCGCAAGGCGGCCGACTCACTAACGGGGGAACTGAGCCATCTTGAAGAGGGCCTGTCGATGGATTCACTGCCTCCCACTCGCCGGGAGCTTCTGGAGCGGGCATTGAGCCAGATCAGGGGCGATATTGCCGACGCCAAGCGGGTTGTTGAGTATGCTCATGATCGGGTGTTTCACGAAAAGAAGCTACCGTCCACACAGAAGGTCCTGAGCCTCTCGGACGGATCGGCGGCCTACATCAAGAAGGGCAGCCGCAATCCAGTGATCGGGTACAAGCCACAACTGGTTCGCAGCGAAAACGGTTTTGTCACCAGCCTGATCGTACCGCAAGGCAACGCGGCAGACTCCATTGAGCTGGCGCCGGCCATCGGCGATTCGATCAAGCGCACCGGTGTCATTGCTGAACTGGTCAGCACCGATGACGGATATGCTTCGGCGAAGGGACGCAAGGAGGTGCTGAGCATGGGGGTAAAGCAGATCAGTATCAGTGGGGCGAAGGGCAAGAAGTTGACCACCCCCGAGGACTGGGAGAGCGAGGCGTATCGCGAGGCACGCCGCGATCGCTCCGCAGTGGAGTCGCTGATGTTCACGATTAAAGATGGATTTGCCTTTGGCGAACTCGGCCGCCGCGGCATCGATGCGGTAGGCGATGAACTGCTCGAGAAGGTTCTGGCCTACAACTTCTGCCGCATCATACTGATGAAGAAACGCCGAGGGGAGGAACTGGAACAGGCAGCCTGAATCTGACCGCTTTGAAGCTCAGAGAAAAAAGCACCACGGGATGAGTATGCCTCCAGACAGCGGCAAATATACGTATTGTGCAGCAAGCCACGCCGATGGCCGCTCAATACCTGCTCATCGGCAGCGCCGGCAGCCTAAAACCCGAAACCTGCCAGCCATAGGCTGGTCCGCCCGTGGCGGAGAACCTTAAACCGCCCGCTCGAAAGGCTTTTCGAATGGGGTCTAGTTATTTCGATTCGGTGTTTGGAGCCTGTCGGACAAAGACCGGCAGGCTCCTCGGGATTATTCTTGCGAAGAGTGTCCAAAGCCGGGCATTTTGGACCTCAATGGGCCCAACTGAACCACAAACGGCGATTGCGTGACCGCGCACTCCGTTGAAAACGAACCGAAGTCCGAAGAGGGAATTCCTGAGACGCCCGGCGACGTAGCACGACAGACATATCGCTGGGACCTGTTGCGGGGAAGCATGCAAGGGTTCGTCGAGGCCTGTATGGTTACGTTTACACTACTGGTCGCCATTCGTGTCTTCGACGCTCCCGATATGCTGAAAGCGATTCTTCCCGGATCATATTCTCTGGGGCTGTTGCTATCGCCGATCACGATCGTCCTCGCCTCCAGGCGGGGAGGGACAGCGGGAAGCATATGCGCACTCTGCTGCTTTTTATCGGGATTAGCGATGATCGGCGCTCTTTCCGCTCGGGAGCTGGTTCTATACCTGGTATGTATCGTCTTAGCGGCTGTCATTCTTGCTCAGACGATCCCGCTCCTGACCAAGATCTATGCCTCCAATTACGGAGTCCGGGATCGGGGTTCCAGATTCTCTTCGACCGTGCTTCTTTCGGCCATCGTTGGTGCGAGCTTTTCCTATTGTGGCGGTTTGATCCTCGATTTCGAACTCGGACTCTATCGCTACCTGTTTCTGGTCGCCGCATTGGCTCTTTTCGTCAACGTATTCGCCTATACAAAGATGCCCCCCGTCCTGATTCGCCGGGAGAATACTCAGAGCACGGTTAGAGACTTCAAAGGGGCGATCCGGAATAGAGTGTTTTGCATGGTTATCGTGGCGTGGATGTTTCAAGGATTCGGACAGATCATGACAGTTCCAATCCGTATCGAGTATCTGGCAAATCCGCGTTACGGTATCGATGCTACTAACGAGCAGGTTAGCCTCATTGTCGGAGTGATTCCCTTTGTCACCTACCTGTTGTCGACCAAATTCTGGGGTTATTGTTTCGACCGCACGAACTTTATCACCTTGCGCGTTACGATGAACGTCATCGCCATTATTTCCATCTTTACCGTGTTCTTCACCTCTTCGCTTTGGATGATTGGTCTGGGGATGGGCTTATATGGTATTTCGATGAGTGGGGGCCGTATTCTCTGGATGCTCTGGGTGGTGGATATGGCTCCACCGGATCAGGTTTCCACATACATGGGTATCCATACATTTTTTACGGGAGTGCGAGGAGCATTGGCGCCCTTTGCCGGATATCTCCTCGTGGGTCAATCGAACCCACAGCTCACGGGATGGTGCGCCGCTGCCATCATCACAATCGGGATCTGCCTGATGCTGCCGCTCCGAAGTTCGTTTAACCGGAGTTTCGATCACTCCCACTTCGCCCGCGGGCCATCCACGTAATCCAGAAACCGGTTCGCGATATCGGCTTGTTCGGTATCGCCCGTGTGCACGATGACCCGCCACCGAAACGTCATTGACTCGCCTTCCGCTAATCTGTGATCGGGCTTGAACATCCAGCAGTTGGGAGCAAAGAGTCCGTAGCCGCGCACATGCCATGTCGTAGGATAGCGAAAGTTCTTCGGGTGGTCGAAAATGGCAAAACCGGCCTCCTCGTCGCCGACCGGTCCATAGTAGTCCATCCAATGTGAGGGCAATGACCAGCAGCCTTTTTCGTCTTTTGCTCCGTAAACATTTCGCATATGCCCACCCGTATTCGCGTTCATGGAGGGGTTCACCCGCATGCAGAGAAAACCGCCCTCCTTGCTTGCTCCAATCGTCACCGGACCGTGCGATGCAATTAAGGTCAACTGAATATCGAGGACTGCCGGATCCCGGGGAGTGTCGAAGAGACGGTAGGTTCTGCTGTCGGTTATCAATGGACGCTCACCGGCATACCAGCTGTTCTCAGATGCAATGGTGAGTGAGAGAGGGCCCTGCGATATCGCCATACTATCTTGCTCGGTGCGCCCGTAGCCTTCCCTGTTTGGCTCGTTCCAGCAATCCACTCCGTTGATCGAGCCCTGCATAAGGGTGATGCCTCGCTGCCAGGGGTGCTCCCCTTCCGCATAAGCCTCTAACGGTTCCCGCAGCATATTCGTCCCACCGGGCGATAGTACCGGATTGATCACAGGCTTGGGATATTCGGCGCCATGGTGAAACGTCATGAAGGGAGACCCCGCAAGGGAAATGTTTACCTGATCATCAACCTGAGTATACCCGATCTCCGATGCGGTGCCGACGCTTTCAAGAGCCTCGACCGCGAAGGAGACCTCCTCTCCGACCTTCGTCACCGGGAGAATTACCTGGTAAATTGGCAAAGCCGGATCCCGCTCGGCAATCAATCGCTTTCCGTCGGACCCCGTCAGCTCCAGATATCTTGCATTACAACCCTCCGGAGCCGGAAAAGCCGCAAGATGCGCTCCTCGCGAACGTGGAATTAATAGTATCAACTGCATCTTAAACCTTCGAATTCTAGAATAATCATAAACCGTTTCTACAAAGAATACTCGGCGGTAGAGCCGATGAAAACCCCCGCAATCGGGCAATAGGTGCGTTCTTGCCTATGCTCATTAGGAAATTGAAGCAAACATCCCCGGACCCGCCTACCCCCTGCTCAGAAGACTGCTACGGCGTGGCAAGGGGGCCGACTGCCTCGGCGTAGTTGCGCTCGCGCAACGAAGACGGGTTCCACCACTAATTTCCTAGCTGCAGGTGGATCCCGTCTTCGCACTGCGTGCTTCGCCGTGGCAGGCTGGGCGTTCCGCGCACGATGATGATAGAAAATCTGCGGGAGAATCGGGCTGAGCGCAAGCGAAGGAATTGTTCTTTTCTCATGTATCCCGCTGACCTGAAACTTCGATGTGGGTGCGGCCTAGCGGGCCATAATTCTAGGTGTTTTCGAGTGGGAAAATTGCCAGTTGGCGGATTAGATATCGTTCTCGTCCTCGGAGCGCAGGGATCTTTACCGAACGATCTATCCGAGAAATCACTCGTACCACTCTCCGATTCACTTTGACCGAGCGTCAACTTTGTATTCCACCACTAATATCCTTGCCACTGGTGGATCGGGCGCTCCGCGCACGATGCTGGAGTTTGGCCTTTTACTAGATATATTGCTCCCTTATTTCCCTTTTTTCTTCAAAAGCAAGTATTTAGCTTGACTGTGATCTAGTTATGTAACTAGATCATGGCCCATGGGATTCCCAACTAAAGTTCAACTCATCAGGCGCAAGCGTAGCGAACAGTGGTATATCAATCTGCCTTCGGCGGTAGCTCAGGCGATGGAGTTTGGCAAAGGAGAGATGGTGGAGTGGATTATTGCCGACAAAGGCCATATGATCCTGGCCCGATCCAATGCCCCTCCCAATCCGGTGGGTGTAAAAAAAACGGCTCCTCACTTCTAGAAACCTTGGAAGGTATCATTGGATCGTGTGCCAAAGCCTGCTCCACAACAAGCTGCTTCAATCGCTTCAGAGAGCACATCTTGTGCACCCTTCTGTGCCTGGGCAGGCGTACCGTCACTGGAATCATCACGACGGGCGGACGCCAATACGAGGATTGGAGCGCACACTACAGGATGTATTCGAAGAGCAGAGTCGACCCTGATGAGTGCTTCGCGGTTATCCGTGAGAAGATCGAGCGAATGCTTCCGCCCGATAGGCCCATGGTCGTAGCACTTGACGACACCCTACGGCAAAAAAGTGGAACTCGTATCCACGGAGTGGGCTGGCGCAGAGATCCCCTCGGTCCCAAATTCCAAGTTAACCTCGTGCTCGCCCAGCGATTCATCCAACTTTCCGCCGCCCTTGCCGCAGAGGACGGTTCGGCCCGCATGATTCCTATTGATCTGACCCATGCGCCCTCCGCGCGCAAGCCGGGGGCAAAAGCCACACAGGAGCAGGTCCAATGCTATAAAGAGAGCAAAAAGCAGCTCAAACTCAATCGACAGGCAATAGAGCGCGTTGCACTGCTCAGAGACTCTATGGAGGTCGAACGCGAACTGATCGTCGTGGCCGACGGCAGCTATACCAATGGAGACTTCCTCAAGGCTCTGCCCGAACGCACCACCATGATCGGGCGCATCCGCAAGGACGCTACGCTTTGCAAAATGCCCGGGCAGGCGCCCAAAACCGGACGCCGACCAAGCTACGGGCCAGAGATTCCCACGCCCGAACAGATTCGCAAGGACCAGGAAGTGCCGTGGGAATATGTGGAGGCCTTCGCGGCCGGTAAGCGCCACCGCTTTAAGGTCAAGAGGGTGAAGGATCTTTTGTGGCGCAAGAGCGGAGCAAAACGCCCTTTGCAGCTTTTGATCATTGCTCCGCTCCGATACCGGCTTCAGAAGAAGGCAAAGTTGCTCTACAGAAAGCCCGCTTACCTGATTTGCACCGATCCCCAATTAGCGCTTGAAGAGTTTCTCCAATACTATCTTTGGCGCTGGCAGATAGAGCCCAACTTCCGCGATGAGAAGACCCTCTTAGGCATGGGCGAGGCCCAGGTCAGGACCGAAGCGTCCAACAGAAACCTTCCCGCCCTCAACGTGGCAGCCTACTCGATGTTGTGGCTGGCCTCCTACCAATCCGATCCCAAGCGCCATCAACAAGGCATCTTCGAGCCGGCCAAGTGGCGCACCGATAAACGCTCCATGCAGGGCCCAACCACTTCAGACTTACTGCAGCAACTCAGATACGAGACTTGGGCGGGCAGTCTGCGACCATCGAGTTTCTCCCACTTCGTTGATCCTAAAAGTGGTACCCACAAGTCGGAGAAACTCAGCCCCCATCTTGCCAGCTCCCTCTTTCAAGCCGCTTAAGAATTAACTCGTAGTTTCTACGTGACTCGAAACGGGCCAAACTCCAGGATCGGGCGCTCCGCGCACGATGATGCATGAAAAAGTCAGCGAATTCAGAAAACTAAGTACTCGAGCACTAAGTCCGACGGATTCCTAGGGGTTGGAGTTGAGGATCAACTGTCGGTAAAACCGGATGCCATCAGCATGTCCCTCGATCGAAACGCGCTCGTTGGTGCCGTGCATCCGGGCAAGGTCGTCCTGGTGAAGCCGGAGCGGCAGGAAGCAGTAGACGTTCTCGGTTAGCCCTCGGTAATGGCGGGAGTCGGTGCTACCTACCACCAGATATGGTGCCACCACGGCATCGGGGAGGACCTGCCGGATAGTGCGCTGGAGGATCTCGAAGAAGCCGGCGAGTCCGTGGGAGAGACGGGGGAGGGGCAGGCCGGCCGCGGATGCCGGCTTATGCGGTATTTTCGACGACGCTGCCGAACTGTGTGATTTGGACCCGCGAATCATCAATCAGACTTCGCACCCGTTCCGCCACACTCTCAGAAGTCTCGCCAGGGAAAATCCGAAAGTTTACCACGGCACGTGCGCGGATACCGGCGGTTGCTCAAGCGGGGCCGCAAGGCGGCCGACTCACTAACGGGGGAACTGAGCCATCTTGAAGAGGGCCTGTCGATGGATTCACTGCCTCCCACTCGCCGGGAGCTTCTGGAGCGGGCATTGAGCCAGATCAGGGGCGATATTGCACGCCAAGCGGGTTGTTGAGTATGCTCATGATCGGGTGTTTCAAAAAGAAGCTACCGTCCACACAGAAGGTCCTGAGCCTCTCGGACGGATCGGCGGCCTACATCGTGGGGGCGGTGGTGGTGCGCAGCATGGCGTCGCTGGATGGAGAGGCGGCAAGGGACTGCCGCTCGATCAGTGGGGCGAAGGGCAAGAAGTTGACCACCCCCGAGGACTGGGAGAGCGAGGCGTATCGGAGGCACGCCGCGATCGCTCCGCAGTGGAGTCGCTGATGTTCACGATTAAAGATGGATTTGCAACTCGGCCGCCGCGGCAACGGTAGGCGATGAACTGGCATCTCCGGCCCCACATAGGCAAGCAACTCACGGGTGGGCCCACTCAACCCACCAGGAAAGGGATTTTCCTGGAGCTTGGCAACGGCGCATGGGGAGGACCTGCCGGATCAGAATTCCAACCGCAGTCCGCCGGGGCGGCATGGAAGAGTGACCGCCCTCGCCCTTAGCGGAAAGCTCCAGGCTCACGTACCCCTTCTCCGCTATGCCCACCAGCAGTCCGCCGCGGCATAAGAGTGACCGCCCTCGCCCTTAGCGGAAAGCAGGCTCACGTACCCCTTCGCTATGCCCACCAGGACGCAGCGGTTACGACACAACGCACCCGCCTTCGTCCAGGACGTACTCGAGCTCCACGCCGCGCGAGGTCAGTAGTTTCGCGATCTCAGCGCCGCCCGAGTGGCCGCCGACCTCCTCATCCATACCGAAGGGGAGGTATATCGTGCGTGAGGGCCGATATCCCTCTTCGAGCAAGCGCTCCGCAGCTTCCAGGATAGCGAGCACACCGCTCTTGTTGTCGATGGCTCCGCGTCCCCAGATGTAGTCGTCCGCAATCCGGCCCGCGAAGGGCGGGTGTTCCCAGTCCCCCTCTGTCCCAGGTTCCACGGGAACCACGTCTCCATGGCCCATGAGCAGGATCGGCTTTAGACCCGATTCCGTACCTGGCCACGTATAGAGCACTCCGTTCTCCCCCACAGTCTCCCGAGAAAGTCTAGCGTGGACTTGAGGAAAGGTTCGGATCAGGTAGTCGTGAAAGGCAATGAACACCTCTTTCTCCATCTGGGCCGGATCAGGGTGGGAGACTGTGGGGAAACGAATCGCATTCGCCAGACGGCCGGCGGCGGCCTTCGAATCGATCGCAATGGTCGGCACGGACTCGACTTGGACTTGCCTGGAGGTGAACTGTGCGGTGCGGATCAGGAGCACGGAGACAAGGACGAGCAAACCCAGACCGAGGGTCAGCAGTGCTTTCTTCATAGAGAGGTTTTTCCGACTTCGTTGAAGAAACGTGTACCGTCCAGATTCTCCACCCGTTGACCCAAACAATCCATTGGACCCCTCTTCGCTACTCCCGCCAAGCGGGGCGAGGAGTTTTCAATCCCAAAGAATCGGGACCACATTTGAGCGAACGATATCACGATCCCTGGTTATAAGGGTGAGTCGGTGAATGCGAGCAGTGGCAGTGATAACTCGGTCAAATGGATCCTTCTGCTTCCAAGTCAGGTTGACCGCGTCGGCGGCGATTCTAGCCGTTATTGGTAAAACCATGAGCTGCTTCGCAATGCTCTCCAAACCGTGCTCAAGATCGGGCCGCAGATTGATCACGCCCTTGCGCTCGAGCATGGCTATTTCCAGCAAGGATATGTCCGAGAGCGCCACGGAGCCACCCGGCTCCGAGCCGATCGCTTCACATGCCGCCGTACCCAACCGAGGACTCCCTTCAAGCAGCCATATGGCGGCATGCGTGTCCAGCAGGTAAGTCATAGCTCCGCTGTCCAATCTGAAGGTGACGCACCCGAATCCTCAGGTTTCAGGTCCTTCGATCGTATGTTCTCGCGCAAGGCTCCGAATAGACTATCCCCTGCAGGCTTTTGGGCCGTCAATACGAGATTTCCTTCCCGAGTCCGTATGATCACGCGATCGCCTGCCAATGCCGCACGCTTGATTCGTGGAAACTCCCTCAATAAGCTACTCACATTCGTCTGCATGTCAGATAATTTGACTGATAAAGCAAGGGGAGTCAATCTCAACATTGCGAGATCGTTGTACTTTTCAGAATTCAACCGTTCCTCCGGTTCATTTCGCATTCTTGTCCCTACCGGTGTCGATCCGGTGGCTGTCCACGCAGGCAAATCATGACGATCAGGGCCTCAGGGTCGGAAGGCGCACACGTCAGGACCTACAAATGCGCCAGATTGGGCAAGAGTTTCTCCAGTTCGCCGAGGGGTTCTTCCAAACTGCGGATGGCGGCAACCCAGAAGTCCGGCGCTTCCAGATTTTCCTGGATACTGAGGTTAGCGACGTTTTCACAGGTGTCGCTTCCGGTGAGACGGAGAAAGGCTTCATAGCGAGGCAGGAATTCCTCTCCCTCCTCTTTGAAGCATGCAAAGAGGCCCCGACTGAGAAGGAAGCCAAATGTGTAGGGGAAGTTATAGAAGGTAACACCTGTGATATAGAAGTGCAGTTTGGATGCCCAGAAGTAGGGATCCTCACCACCTTCTTCGAGAACCTCGCCGAAGACACGGCGCTGAGTTTCGGCCATGAGGTCTTTAAAATCGGACACACTCAGTTCCCCTTTGGATCGCTCTTCGTAGATGGCCTTTTCAAATTCGTAACGTACCGGGATATCCGTAAGATAGATGGCGCCGTGGCCGATTTCCATGTCGAGCATCTGGGCTTTTTGAACATCACTGAAATCGGAGTTTTCCAAAACCCCTTCAGTAAGGATCATTTCGCCAAATGTTGAGGCCGACTCGGCCAGTGTCATAGGGTATTCGGTCGCGAACGGGCGCTTTTCGCGAAGGATGTAGCTGTGGAATGCGTGTCCAACTTCATGGGCCAGGGTGTTGTTGTAGGTCATGAAAATTCGGGATTCGTTGATGAGTTTGGATCCTGTACAAAAGCCGCCTGGTCGTTTACCTGCCCGAGGCTCCCAATCGATCCAATTTTTCTCGAAGATACGCCCTGTAAATTCGCCCAGTCCTGGGTAAGCTTTGGAAAATGCATTTTGGACGATGTTCCTGCAGGTCTCCCAATCGAGCTCATCATGATCGGACAGGGGCAGGGGCGCAGCCAGATCGTACCAGGCGATGGTGTCGCGCTTCATGGTGCGGGCCTTAAGGCGGAGGATACGGCGGGACAGTTCGATTTCGGAAAATATGGCCTCGAACATGGCGTTGATGGTTTTCGCACTGACAGCCGATTGGAATCTGGCGATTTCCAGGAAATGGGAAACATCGCGGTACCGATTGAGGGTGAGTCGGGTGCCGGATATCGCGTTGAGGGCCGCTCCGGCAACATCCTCAACGCTCTTCCAGGCTGCGTTGCCCCCATCGAAGGCGGCCTTTCGCACCTGACGGTCAGAATTTTCCATCAGCGAGCGTCGCTGGGACATGGGAAGACGTTCGGTGCGGCCGTCCGAATACTCCATGTCGAATTCCAGTTTTCCTGATAGGGTGTCATAGAGCCGTCCCCAGGCCTCGATGCCGTCCACGCCCAGGTCCGTGGCCAGGGCTTCCCGACTCGCGTCCATGGTATACCGGGCTTCCCGGCGCAGTCTGTTCAGAAAATACCCGGCGTCTCGAAAAGCGTCTCTTTGAACAAATTCCTCGAAAATATCGTCGGGTGTTTCCTTAACGGCCCGCAGGAACTGGATGTGAATCTTCGACGCCTCCGCACTCGTTCTTGAAAGAGCCGACTCCTCCCGCAAGTAGGCCTCGTTGCGGGCATCGGCTGCGGTCAGGCACCCGACATACGATCCCAGATGGCCCAGGCGCATCCAAAGGTCCTCGCCTTCGAGGAATAGGGTTTCCCAATCGTCCAGGTTGTCCCGGTTCAGAACGTCAAGTGCCTCCGCTTCTCCCAACAGTTCGTTGATATCCCTTCTGAGGACCTCCTTGAACCGGACCATTTCCGTTCCGTTAAATTCCGGGAAATATGGCGCTAGGTCCCAATTCATCTTACCGTTTGTTCTGGTCATAGCCGACGACTCGCACCGATCCTCCTTTCACTTCGTTAGCTTTCCCTCTTTCATCGTGTCTCTCAATCCGTTCGACGGAGCTCAAGGCAAGCCGTGATCTCATGTCGAGTACCACGTTTCAAAGTCGAAGCAGGGACCTACCCTATGGTTCCCGCTGAGTGTTACGACGAAGGTTCCTCTCGCCGTCAATCCTTCCCGACTAGCACCTGATGACTGACCTTGCGCTTCTCCCGCATCACCGCATGCGCTTTCGGAGAGCCGTCGTGAAAGGTGCCGAACCACCGGTCGAAGGGAAAATCGCTCTCCCCGTAATTGCACTCGAAATAGCGGTGATGCATCTGGTGAAAGTAGGAAGCGGCCGGGACGCCGGAATCTCCTTTCACCACGACCTTCTCGAATCCGACATGTCCCTGCGCCGGAGTTAGAGCGGCGTGCTGCGCGTTCATCAGCATATGGATCGGGTGCGAGGGCACGATCCAATGAATCAGAATGCAGCTGAAGTAAATGATATGCTCGATCGGGTGCATCGACAACCCCGACCACGGCCCGATGTTGACGTTCTTGTGGTGAAGATAGTGCGCCGCCTTGTAGAGCGGGGGCCAATGCGTGATACGGTGCGACCAGTAGAAGTGGAACAGGCGCCACATCTGGATGCAGCAGAGCAGAAAGACGAAGTAGACGGGATGCTCACGCGGGCTGACATAGGGGAGCGTCCCATTAGCGTAGGCCCACATCATGAGGACCTCGTAGGCCGTCCAGATCGTTCCCCCGCTGACGCAGCTCCAGAAAATGTTGTCGCGAAGCTGGTTTCCCCAGAGAAATTTGCGATTCCCCGTCGCCAACCAGTCCGTCGTGTATTTGAAATTCATCCCCTAGGCCTTGCGCGACCACAGCCAGAGATGCCAGCCGCCGGCGATAAGCACGAGCATCACCTGATTGCGAACGAACATCTGCAGGATCCAGTCGGCGCGAAACTCCGCGCATCGTGAAAGGGCCGGTTGGAAGTAGAGCCCGTCGCGAGCGTGTAAACACCGTCGCGAGCGCCATGTAAAAGAGATTCCAGGGAAAGAGGTATCCTGGAATACCGAAGAGCCATTTTAAGACCGCTACCGGATTTGGCGGCCAGGTGAACAATGGGCTTGGCGGTGCCGTCCCCCTCTCCGGCTGCCAGAACCCCCGGCTGTCGCGAGGCATATCGTCAACCAGTGCGTTTCTTTTATTGTCCGCGTCCGCCATCAAGTGTCTCCCCTACGTGTGCGATGTGACGCTAGCCGACACCCTTATTGAAATCAAACAGGAATTCAGTGTGGTGTCAGGTTAATATCTTCATATGAAAGGAGGAACCACGGATAGCCCAAAGCAGTGAAGTGGCAACCGATCGACAAGGTTCGGGACAAGGTTTGCGACGAGGTTTGCTGCGCTCAATCCCAAGTTAGTAAACAGGCTGGATGCGTTTATCGGCACGTGGAAAAGGAAAGAAGCCGACGCATTCGATCGATGCATCGAGGAGCTCCTGATCGGCTACAAGGCGCTTGACTCTGTCGACGCGAATTCTCATCGTGCAGCGACAGATGGTATAGCCGCAAGTCTGTATCGCCGATATGCTGGGGGAAGAGTTATGACGCTGAAACAGAAGGATATCAATTTCTTCCACGAGAATGGATTTCTGCGCATTCCGCAGGTATTCACACCCGAGGAGACTGACGAGCTCGAAGAGGCGTTCAGCCGGCTCGTGCTGGACTGGTCGATGACTACCCCCGGTTGGAGCGGCCCGTGGCGGAGGGTCTACATGGACAAGGCGACGGAACAGATGACCAAGTTGACCCACCTGCACGACCTGCACCTCTACTCCGAAGCCTGGATGCGCGCGGTCACGAAGCCCAACCTCGTCGGAGCGATCGCAGACCTGATCGGGCCGGACGTGGAACTGCACCACTCGACAATGCATATAAAACCGCCGCAGACCGGGCACCCGTTCCCGATGCACCAGGATCATCCATTTTACGCGCATTCGGATGGGCGCTATGTTGACACGCTCGTCCATCTGGACGACACAAACGCCGACAACGGTGAGATCCGTTACCTCCGGGGTTCGCACAAAAACGGTGCTTTGCAGCATGTCACGGAAACGGATGATGGGCCGTGCTCCCCACACCTGCCGACCGATGATTACCACCTGGAAGATACTGTCGCGGTCCCGGCAAATAGGGGGGACGTGGTTTGTTTCTCAATCCACACGGTTCACGGATCTTATATCAATAAAACTGACAAACACCGCCGTCTCGTCCGCATCGGTTTCCGAAATCCCCATAACGTCCAGACGGCCGGTCAGAGCCTTGGACGTCCAGGTGTTATTGTAGCCGGGTACCGTCAACGCCGCGAGAGCGAGGAACTGCTGAAGCAGACCTAAGTCCGACAGATTCCTAGCCGATCCCGATCTCCCGGAGGTATTCCCGCGTCCGCTTCGCAATCGGGAGCGGCTTTTCGAAAGGTGCCGGATACATATCCTGCTCAACGATGGCGAACCCTCTGAACTCGATCTCCTGCAAGAGGTCGCGGAACGCGAGAAAATCGACTGACCCCAAGGCAGGTTCGCAGAAGATCCCCATTCCGACTGCCGGCCCGAAGGTGATCTCTTCAGTTTTCACCTTTTGCACTACCTCCGAATCAACACTCTTGAGGTGAAGGTAGGGAATGCGCTCGTGGTGCTTGCGCATGAATGCTATAGGATCCCCGCCGCGGTAGGCGTGATGACCGGTATCGAGGCAAAGCGCTACCAAATCAGCGTCCGTCTGGGATAGAAACCGCTCAATTTGATCCTCATACTCGACATGAGTTTCCGCATGGGAGTGAAATACGGTCCGCAGGCGAAACTGGCTTCTGGCGATTTCCCCGACACGGTGCGCGGTGTCGACCAGGCGCTGCCAGGCGTCTTCGTCCAGTTGCTTCGGAGATCGCATCTCCCCAGTCCATGGATCCGAGTAGGTGTCGTCGATAAGCACGAGGTACTCTGCTCCCACCCCGGCCAATAGCTCACCGGCGCCAAGCACCTGCCGCTCCAGTTCGGGCCAGTCAGCCGAGTTCCAAAGTGGGGCCATGGCGAATGTGCCCGAAACTCGCAGTTTTCGTTTCTCGAGCTCTCGGCGAAGGGTCGATAAATCGGTCGGCAAATATCCGTAGGGGCCCAACTCAGTCCATTCGTAACCCGCTTCCTGAATCTCGTCCAGAAAGCGGTCCCAGGGAGACTGTTTCTCATCTTCCGCGAACCATACTCCCCATGAGTCGGGAGCGCTTCCAATCTTTATCTCCATCACTCAGTAATAGAAACGTTGCAGCTTATCGCGCTCGGCTTCGTACTCCTTGCGGGTCTGTTGCGTTTCCGCGTGCCCGCTTGTTTCAGCCGGCGCCGCATCCCAGAAGACGCCGGCTCCCGGGGCGAAGCGATGCTTTTCGGTCTCAACGACGATGACGCAGGACCGCGTTTCCCGACGCGCTTCGCCAAGTGCCTCCTTCAGCGATTCCGGCGAATCCACGTCCCAGGCGCGCGCGCCCATGCTCTCCGCGTTTTTTCCGAAATCGACCGACAGGTATTTACCTTCGAGACGGTTGTCCTTCTTCCGGCGAGCGCGAAATTCGTTTCCGAATCCGCGGCCAGTCCGCCACATCTGAAGCCTCCGAATGACTTGATAGCCGTAGTTGTTGGCGATGACCACCGTGACCTTCAAATTCTCCTGCAATGCTGTGACCAACTCCGTCGGGTTCATCAGGTAAGTTCCATCGCCAATGTAGACATAGACCTCACCCTTTGGCCGTGCCATGCGTATTCCCAGGCCGGCCGGAAGCTCCCAACCCATGCAGGAGTAACCGAATTCGAGTAGGCAGGCTCGGTCGCCCGTGGTATCCCATAGTTTCAGGAGATCTCCCGGGGGAGTTCCCGCGGCGCCAACCGCGACATCACCGGCTTGCGCGCAGTCGTTCATTGTTTTAACGATTTCCGCCTGGCTCATGGCTTCCCCCTTAACGGGGGTAAAGGCTTCCCGCTGGAGGGTTTGCGACCAGGCTCTTTTCGCTTTTTCCACCTCCGCGATATAGGTTTTGCGGCTTTGCACTCCAGCGGCTTTTGCCCTCCTCTGCAGCGCGCGCAGCGCCTCGCGAGCGTCGGCCTGTATCGGCAGGGCGCCGTTCTTGAAGGCGTCGTGTCCGGCAACATTGATTCCGATAAACCTCACGTCCGCATTCTGGAAAATTGACTGTGAACCGGTGGCAAAATCGGCCAAGCGAGTCCCCGCAGCGATGACGAGGTCGGCATCGGCACTCACTTTGGCAGCTGCGCCGGTGCCCTCCACGCCCTGGCCGCTGAGACGGATCGACGAATCCTTGAGGAGAGCGCCCTTTCCGGCATGGGTCTCACTCACGGGAATTCCGAAGCTTTCCGCGAACTTCTGCAGTTCGCCAGAAGCCTCAGAGTAGATGACGCCGCCACCCGCGATGATCATGGGGCGCCTAGCCTTCTTCAGAAGCGCGACGGCTTCGTCAATGCGCTGCCGGTCGGGAGAAAGTCGCTCAATTCGCCAGACGCGCTTTTCGAAAAAGTGAACGGGATAATCGTAAGCATGGGACTGGACATCCTGCGGCAGCGCTACCGTGACCGCTCCACATTCCGCCGGATCGGTCAATACGCGCATCGCTTCCGGCAGAGCGGTCAGCAGTTGTTCAGGTCGCGAGATCCGATCAAAAAACCGGCTGAGCGGCCGGAAAGCATCATTCACGCTGACGTCGGCCGATACCGGGTGCTCGAGTTGCTGAAGGGCGGGACCCTGGTAACGGGTCGCGAAATAGTCGCCGGGTAACAGGAGGACCGGGAGCCGGTTGATCGTGGCCAGGGCCGCCCCCGTCATCATATTGGTTGCACCCGGGCCGATCGATGAGGTGCAGGCCAGTGTCTGCCGGCGGCGGGTCGCCTTGGCGAAACCGGTAGCGGTGTGCACCATCGACTGTTCGTTGCAGGGTTGAAAATAAGGCAGATCCTTTCCGTGTTCCTCCAGCGCCTGTCCGAGCCCGCAGACATTTCCATGTCCGAAGATTCCAAATAATCCCGGAATCAGGCGCTGTCGCTGTCCGTCTCGCTCGCTGTACTGAACGGAGAGGAATTTAACTACCGCTTGTCCTACAGTGAGGCGGAGTGTGCGGTTTCTCTTCTTCGGCATCGTTTGGTTCCCGTTGAGATCCGTTCGAATGGTTCTGTTGGAATTGATAATCGCGGAGGAAAAAAAGACAAGATGCTTCCGGTTTTACCGTGGAAAGTTCGAAGAGTATTTATTCCGGATTGCGTCAATCGTGACCTTCGTACTCAGTTTCGAATAACCGACCTGATCGATCCCGCGACCTTCGACGGAGCTCATGCTCTTCGACAAGCGCGGTCCTACAATTTGCGCTAGCCCGGACATTTCACACACATCGTAGCGAGAATGCGTAGCTTGCTGCGAATCAAGGCCTTTTCGCAGTCCGGCGGGTGACAGCGTGTTGAAACCCTCTGAGGTCGCCGGGCAAAGGAAGGCTTTGAGGCGCAGTGAGATCCGCAGTCGCAGCAGATGGTTTGGTCGCGGTAGGAATCCCCGTCGCCGGGGACCCCCCGCACAGATCCCGGCGAGCGGAATTACCGCACCGGGCTCCTCCCTCGGGTATTAACGCGCAAGCGTACTGTGCCGCTCGCCGTATCCTCGCCTGCGCTTGTGACAAGCTTTCCCGGTCCTGTGTCCGGCGGTTGGTTTGCTCTTGAGGATTCCCCTTGGGCAGGTCCCTTTCCTCCAGCGACTCCGCCAACAGTGCCGCAGCACCATCTTTGTTCGCCGCCTTCTTCGGTACTACGGACCTGTCCGACTGCCGTGGACCGTTCATCACCGCATTACTCCTTGGATTCGCGGTGCCGACAACGCTGCTTTGCGCTGCCAGCCCTCGGCTCTCCCGATTCCCGCTCAGTAAGCTTCCTTGCATGCCCCGCTCTCCGACCGCGCAGAGGCCGGACGGCTCTTCGTCTTTGCGACCCGTCCGATTTTGCCTTCCCCATATTTCAAGAAGGTCGGCCCTCCAAACCTTGCCCAACTTTCGCGGCTCAATCACCCAGCCTGCATCTTCCCCTGTCAACGCTTGCAGCATACCCTCTCAGATATACCGCCATGACTCGGGGCCAGTACGATTGACTAGTTCTTTACTGTATGACTCTTTCATTCACTACTTACTGCCGGTTTTAATCGGCGCTGTCTGAAATGTTCGGGCTAGTATCTTCAACGGTTTATCTTCAGGCGATTGAGGATATTTCGACAAGGTTCGCGACGAGGTGCTCTTTCGACATAGCTTACGACGAAGCTTACGATCAAGTTTGGGAGGAGCTTCTCTTCCCGTGAGGGAATCTTTGTCGCGAGCTTCGTCGTCAACTTCGTCGCCTTGTCTGGCCGACTATTTGACAAAGCTCACCACAGGTCTCGGATATTTCCGGACTAACCATCCGCCACCAATGCCAGTGCATTCGATTCCCTTTGGCGACGGTAGGTATGCAAGATCTGGCGAACCGTGGGTAGTTGATATTCCAATTGGCTCGGTGTCGTTGGCTGACATGCTGGTATCGTATGGAATCTACACCCCTTCATAACCTGTCAGGTCCGGTTCGGCGGATTGGAGCAGGTTGGTATCAAAGTCGAATATTTCCGCGCTCGCCTCCGCAGCAGTGAAATATGCCGCTTTTATCATGTTCGATGATCCGCAGCATCATTTCTGCGCTTTCGCTGGCCAGGGGCGGCGTGGTTTCATCGGCATCCCGCTGAGTGCCGCCAAAGACCCATTCGGTGGAGACGAGAATGACTTTGGCGCCGACCGCGTTAGCTGCGTCGACTACGTTTCGCGTGGCATCCACGTAGGATCCCCAGGCCAGCTTGCGATCCCGATACATTTAAGCTGAAATCGTTGAGGATCGCTGCGCGATTCGGAATCGAGCGGGATTACGATAAAGGATCTTAGAGGCTGTCGACGTTGCCCATCTGGTTTTGTCGAAACCAACGTGTATAATTGACCAGTAGGGTCGAATCCTGAATTCTGAACCCTCAGTATATGTCCGAAATGAATCTCCTTGTTGACTTAGTTTAAAACTTAGTTTAATTAGGTCGAAGATATATCGAATTAACGGAGTCCGGAAGACCAATGATTGCAACATTCAACGTCCACGAAGCCAAAACTCATCTTTCCAAACTCCTGCAGCGGGTTATTGCGGGCGAAGAGATCGTGATCGCTAAATCCGGAAAACCGGTGGCGAAGATTATACCCTTGAAGCAAAAGCCTAAGGGCCGCAAATCGGGCAGCGCCAAAGGAAAGATCTGGATGGCGCCAGATTTCAATGACCCGCTTCCGGACGAGATCCTGGAGGCTTTCGAAGGTACCGAGTCAGATAGTTGATCCCACGTGCAAGTCTTGCTCGATACCCATTCTTTTCTGTGGTGGATTGACAATGATCCGAGACTTTCGGAAACCGCCTATGCCACGATTCAAAGCGGATCCAACGAGCTGTTTTTCAGTGCCGCCTCGGGCTGGGAAATCGCTATCAAAACAAAGATCGGGAAGTTGCGTTTGCCGGCAAATCTGGCGCAATTCATCACCGAAGAATTGCACCGCAACAATATAGCAGTCATGTCGATTGATCTTCGACATACCCTGCACGTCTACACACTTCCACTTCTCCATCGAGATCCCTTCGATCGTATTCTGATCGCTCAAAGCCAACTGAACGAGATGCCGATACTGACAGTCGATCCTACAATCTCCCGGTACGGAGTAGAGACAATCTGGTAGGGATATGGAGTGACAGAATTGAAGGCAATGGTCGGTTCAGTGGAGCCGTTCAGTTCAAGTTCCTTGAAATTGCAAGCAGAGAAATCTTCCACCTGCCAAAAGAATATTGGGACACCCATATTATCCAGGGCAGGATAGTGGGGGTGTCATTTAACACTCCGCCAAGTTGGCTTTCAATCGGTGTCAAGTTCGTTCCAGTGGCCCGAAAGACACGTGTTAGAGGGTAGAAACGTCGAAATTGTCAATCCAACAATTCGCAGTCTGACCCGAATGGCGCTAAGATAAGCCCGATTAACGACGATTTTTGCCTTTGTTTCTGCGCGAGCGCGAGACTTTCATTTTCCCTCGCGGCTTCGTTAGTAATTGGTAAGGTTTCGGTCTTCGTTTGACCGCTCGTGGTTCGCTGCGGTGTTCTCGTAGTGGAACAGTCTCCTCGGCAATAATCAGAACCATCTCGTCAATGATGCGTTGTTGCTTTCGAGGCTGCTTGCGGGTGGCGTTCAGAGCGGTGCAGTACTGCCGAACGGTGTCGACCGTGCTCTTGAAGCTGAGCCGATGCAGGTCACGCTGATAGAGGGTGGCGGGGTGTTGCATGAGGGCGCGGATGAGATTATAGGCGATAAAGAACAGCTGGATTTCCTTACGCACCATTTCGGGAGTAAGGCAGCGTACCGTTTCCATCTTCATAGTCGTTTTAATGTCGCGAAAAAACAGTTCCACTGACCAGCGGCGGAAGTAGAGATCGGCCAGATCCTCTACGGTGTATTGGAGGGGGTCGGTAAAGGTGGTCACAAGATCGATCTTTCGGGTACGGAATCCTTTGATCTGAACGAAGAAACGCACCATTCGCAGAGTCAGTTCGGCCGGTAATTGAGCCCATTCTTCCGGGCTGAACCCGTGCTGTCTCTGCGGTTTTTTCCAGGTCACCAGCCGATCGTATCGGCCCAGTGTTTGGCCGCTACGGAAGTCGCATTTGCGCCTTTGGTGCAGGCGCATGACCGCGTCCATTTGATGGTTTAGAAGCAGCCCCAGATTGGCATAAGAGCAATAACCGCGGTCGCACAGAACCACCTCTGCTTTTTTCAAATACCCAACGAATTTGCGCAAAATGCCGCTTTCATGGTTTTTTAAGGTGGTCTCGACACAGTGCAGCAAGGCCCCGCTGGCCAAACAGAAACAGCCCACCAGAAGCATGACGGGAAATCCGCACCCCTCTTTCTGCCCCCCGGGTTGGGGAAAGGCCCTCTGGTTCTGCTCGGTATCGGGCATACTGATCCCAGTACCGTCTATCACTCTGACCTCGTGCCCCTTCCACCGCTGCGCTTGCCTTATCTCCTTGTGTATCTGCTCGCTGACCTCTTCACCGATCTTTTGTAAGTCCTCTATACCTATGCGCTGACGTGCCTGGCAATAGGCCGAGGTGGAGGAACTGGGCAGGTTCAACTCCCGCCACCTCCACCATTTTAGGCTAGTATTTATGCGGGTATGGCTTAAATTTGCAGAATTAAATCTGCAAATTTCAAAAGTCATGTCCAAGCATCGTTTCAAAATCTCTCCTTTCACGAATCCCTCCGGCGGCAAAGCTTACCGCGTGTCGGGCACGCTGGATGGCAAGAGCATCCGCAAGAATTTCAAGACGCGATCCGATGCGGTCGCGTATCGTCAGGAGCTGGAAATTCAGTTCCTCCAAGGAGAGTCCGAAGGACAGACCGTCTGGACCACCCTGACGCATGATCAAAATCGCGACGCGATTGCGGCGGTCAATCTGCTGAAAGAGTCGAACTCGACGAAGTCGTTGACCTTCGCCGTCAAATACTTCCTCGACCATTACAAGGAAGCTGCCGAAACGATGGCGGTTGAAGCTGCCGTGGAGGAATATACCGATGAGAGGTCCCGGGAGTTTGAGCGCGGGATCATTTCCCGTCGCCAGGAGCGGGCCATCAGCATCGAGATGGACAACCACAAGGATTACTTCGCGGGACGGATTGTCGGGGAAATCCGTGGCGATGAACTACGGGAATACCTGGACAAAACGCGGGGCCGGTCGAAGGCGGTGCCATCCCTGAAGACCTGGAACAACCGGCGCGGTTACCTGAGCACCTTCTTCAAATACTGCCTCGCCAAGAAATACGTCGCCGAGAATCCGATCCTCGATGTGCCTCAATTCAAGGTGAAGAAAGCCCGCGGAACGGCGGCGACGCTGTCCGCTGCGGAAGCGAAGGAATTCATGTACTGGCTGGAGACCTATCGCGGGAAGCAGAACAAGGACGGCTCGTGGTGGGGCCGACCGGGCTGCATGGTGCCCTACTTCGCACTCACGCTGTTCGCCGGCATCCGGCCCGACTTCAAAGACGGCGAGATCGGGAAGCTGCGCCCGCAGGACATCCGCTTCGATACCGACGTGATCCTGATCGAACCAGAAATTTCCAAAGTCAACGAGAAGCGCACGATCAAGCTCCAGCCGAATCTCCGCCGCTGGCTGGAGAAATACCCGATCAGGGATTATCCGATCATTCCGCGCCGCATGCGCGACCTCTGGGTCGATGTCCGCAAGGGGCGTAACCTCCCGTATGACGTAATGCGGCACACTTTCATTTCGATGACGGTCGGGGCCTTCCGGTCGGTCGGTGACACGGCCCTGCAGGCGGGCAACTCGGAAGCTGTAAGCCGCAAGCACTACCTCGACCTCAAGAGTGTCGAGGAAGCAGACGAGTTCTGGAAGATCGTCCCGAAGGGCGAGGAACTGCCGCCGATGGAGAAGAAGGACGGGCGATACCTGCTGCCCAAGAATCTTTGATTCGGTGGTCGAGGGGGCCCGGAACTCTGAGATTTTTGAGACAAATATTATTATAAAATTGTCCTGAAAATAGAATGGGAAAGCACTCAGAAAGCATTCATAGGAAGGTTCCTAATCGAATCTATTCACACGGAAGAGGTTGGGTCTTCACACCAACCCACTTCGTCGATATTACCGGAAGCTCTACTCTGACAACGATCCTGAAGCGGCACAGCTGACGCTGGAACCATCCGCAAGCTTGCACGTGGCCTCTACGACTACCCAAAGGTCGACCCGCAACTCGGGCCGCTGCAGCCGTCGGGGTACGACATCACAAAAGCATTGGCAGGACGCGACGAGATACGGCTCCAGCCGTCGGGCGCTTACGCGGCAATTGCGGCCAACTCTTGCATTTTCAAAACGCATGTAATCGTGCGAAAAGGAATGAATTTCAAGCGATTTCAAACAGGAGGGGGTGTCTGAGTGGGGAAAGAGTGGCGAGCGCTTTTGTTTTTTGTCGGATATTGGACCATGGTCTAGCGGGCTCTCCCAAATTACAAAACATCCCCCCCCTGTCGACTTAGAATGCCTCAGGAAGAGTCTTGATTGCCTGCAAGTTTGGGGATATCTCTTTGTCCCTTCGAGCGTCATCAGCAGAGACCTAGACACCTTCACGCATGGATTCAGAGAAGCTAATCAAGTGGATTCAACGGCTCAAGATATCTGAAGGCCCGAAGACCGGCAATCGAATCGAGCTGATGCCTTACCAAGTGCGCTTCCTCGAAGGCTTGGCAAGCAACTCGGAGTGCGGATTGTCTATGGCCCGAGCAAACGGTAAGACCACTCTCTCGGCTGCGATTGCCGCCGCCGGATTCCTCGGCCCCTTATCGCAACCGCGTGGCCAGGTTATCTTCGTCGCCTCGAGTCTTAATCAGGCACGGATCGGATTCACCCACGCACTCAACTTCCTGAGGCCACTAATGGCCTAGTCAGATCCAAAACGTTGGAGCTTAAATACCATGAGTGAATATTCAGCCTGTCCAATTTGGAACACACCGGCATCCATCGAACCGCGAACAGGCCACGGGGTGACTGTAGAATCTCCGCGTGCTGGAGGCTGGTATTTTATTGCTGACACAGCAACAGAAATACTGAAAAGCCACGATGAAAACCTGAAAGCTCAGCTGACATCATGGTTGATCGAATAACGTCGATTGGGTGCTGATTGCCCGAAAGTATGTTCCCCAGAGGTTGACCAAATGAAGCAGCGACGAGGGGTTATCAGTCCATCAACGTGCTGACAATCTCCTGCTATACATCCAAACACAAACTCCAAATATTGGGAAAGCATTTGGTTGCCACAGAGATGAGAATCACCCTGCTTTTTTGGAAATGCTAGCTTGGTCAGAATCCACGAAGAGCGAGGAGGTGTATTACTTAGCAGATAGCTTGGAAATCCGGGGATGGTTGTCACACGACCACCAGACCCTAGGGTATCGGGGGTACGTCATAACAGTGGAGGGATACAGATATCTTGCTGAGATTGAACATGTTATTACGGATTCGTCGCAAGCCTTTGTAGCCATGTGGTTTGCCGAATCCATGGACGGAGTCTGGGAAGAAGGGATCCGTCCAGCAATCAGAAACACAGGCTACGAGGCAGTTCGGATCGATCGGAAAGAGCACCTGAACAAGATTGACGATGAGATCATCGCCGAAATTCGGAGAGCTCGCTTTCTAGTCGCGGACTTCACACAGGGGGAGACTGGGCCGCGCGGTGGCGTCTACTACGAAGCCGGCTTTGCTCATGGACTCAATATCCCCGTAATCTTTACTTGCCGAAAAGATGGGTTGGAGAAGGTCCATTTTGACACACGCCAGTACCCTCACATTGTCTGGGAGACACCGGAGGAATTGCGAGGCGACCTCGCGAAACGAATCTCTGCGGTCCTTGGGGATGGTCCGCTCAAGATCTAGGTGACGGCCTGTATGGTTTTGCCCAACTGATCACGCGATGCGAAAAGGGGTCAATCGAATTGGCCGGAAGCCTTAGATCGGCCTCCTCTAACATACGCTAAGTACTGCCAGCTTTATCATCCTTTTTGGGACCACTGGAATCGGGGCATGGGAAAATGGGGCAGACTGTGAAGACTCTCCGCGAAGGCTCGCCCCAGACTACTTGGCAACAAACATAGGGGCAACGGGATCATAATGACCTCTAAACCTTCACTCGAAGATCGATTCCAGGCCTTTCTCGACCAGTTGGATGGTGCCGAGAGCATCGACGACTCACTGTCCGACACAGAACTTTCCCACGGAAAGCGTGCGGATTTCCTTTTGGATCAGCGGAGAATTGTCTTGGAAGTGAAATCTCTCGAAGCGGACCCAGAATACAAAATCAATGAGCGGATTGCCGCGCACCGGGACCGCCCGGAGTTTCCCATTTTCTTCTGGAAGGCGGATCTGAACGAGATATTGCCGTACCTGCCGGATGGAGAAGAGATCCGTCGGCAAATTTTCCATGCAGTGACGCGAGCTGTGCAGAGTGCTTTGGAAAAGGCTGACGATCAAATCGAGGCCACGAAAACAGCATTAAATTTGGAACATGCATGTGGTGTCGTTGCAATATTGAATGAAGAGATCAGGATTCTTGCCCCTGACCTTGTGACAACCAAAGCAAGCGATATGCTACTGAAAACAAAAGATAACAGTATTCGATATAAACAGATCGCCTATGTGTGGATTATTTCGGAAAGCCACATATTGGTTAGTAAAGACGGATCGGAACACTTGCCGTTGATTCTTTTGGAGGGACCGTCGACGGACGACCATACGACTGCTGGAGAGTATCTTGACAGTGCGCTTTTTAAATGGGCTGAGTTCGAGGGGTACCCGTCTCTCTCACGGGGTCGTATACAGAATTTCGATGGCCTGAAATTTAAGAAGCAAGCGGCAGAGCTCAAGGATGACGAGAAACGACCACCTGTCCATCATGAAATGTGGCGGCAAGCATACAGGATGCGACCTTATCTTAGATCTCTATCAGAAACGGACTTCTTGGAATATTCTGCTGAAATAATCACAACTATGATGCCGCATTTCCTCATTGGTGGGCAAAAACTGCCTCATACCAAGGTCGCTGAACTCATGGAAAGATGGACTCATATTCTGGAAGAGGCAGAGTACCGGTGTCTCGATATGAGAAAGCTAGGAAGCCGGATGCCGCCCATTGGTTCGCCCGATAAGACCGTTTTGGATTCTTGAGCATGCGCGCTATGCCCTTTCCAAGGGGTCGAGGTTTCCGTTCCATGCTGCCAAGTAGGGTATAGTCCATTTGGCAGTAATCTCGAGCGGCTGAAAGCTCGATTTTTCGCACTCGGGGCCGGCAGAAATCTCTGGAAACCCTATTTGTCACCCTCAGACTGCCGAAAACAGGATCCGCCTGGCGCGTGCTGGGGTGGGTTGGGGAGACATGAAATGCCACGGATGAGCATTTCTAACTGCGAACGAGAAGGCCTTTGAGTCGCCTCCATCCGAGCCAGATCGGTCGTTGCTTGGTTAGTGCCTGTTCGTACAGTTGGTCCATTAAGTCCATTTTTTACGGCCCGATAACATACTTTATCGTGCCTTACAAACCCCACTCCAGCAGTTGGATATGGTCCAGAAAAACCGCCATGATGCTGGTCACCCCCAACAATTTTGAACCACCATTACCCTCAACTATGTCCGTGGCACTTGAAAGCGTCCCAGGGCAACGAGGGTCAGTCCAATGCTTCGACAGTGATGGCGATGCGGGTGGGAGGAGGCTTGGGGAGCGCCCACTTCTGGACGTATAGGGTGCCGATCTTCGGTGGCTGCCCCGCCGTTTCCTCGGCGTAGCGGAACGTTCCTTTGGTCTCTTTCTCCAGCTTGAATTGAGCGGAAAGCTGCATTTTCCCTCCTTCGATCTTTGATCGATTATTTACGTGCTTACTCAGCCCCTCTCCTCGGCATCCGCATCGCGCTGTCCCAGATTACCCCTGCATTCCTCCCCGTTTGCGAACGCTCTTGTTGGGAAGAACGAGAGCGGCAAGACAGCCGTTCTCAAGGCGATGTGGAAAAGCCAGAATGTCTCCGACGCAGCCTTTGTCAAGCTCTACGACTACCCCCGCGGCCGCCCACATCTGCTCGTGCGTTTCGTTCACCCGGAGTTGACGTCGAGGAATGCCGAGTTTCATATATTGTAGTTGAGTTTCTTTGGTTTCTTCCTGAAGCTGAGGCCTGTCAAAGATGGCAGCTGAAGAAGGCTGGGTCGGTATCGGGGAAGTCGATGCCCACCTGCAGGTAGCCAGAGATACCGTCTACCGTTGGGTCAACTCGAAGGGCTTTCCCGCACACCGCGTGGGACGGTTGCTGCGATTCAGGCTCTCGGAGGTGGACGAGTGGGTGCAAAACGGCAGCGGAGCCGAACCAGGGACAGACGAGACGGATGACACAGGGACAGGCGACGGCGGAGAAACTACTGGTCCCGACGATGTGGTGCCGCCGGCCGGCGAGGATGAACGTGAAGTTGCTTTTTCGTTCGTTGCCGACCGGAACGCCCTGTATGCGGCGTGGAACGCCCTCGCCAACCTCGCAGACGTGGCGGGTGAAGTCTCCATCAGTGCCAGGGCAAAGCCAAAGAGTGGATTCGACAAGAGCAAGTTGGAGAATGGCGTCCTGGAGCCGCTCCGGGGACTCGGGCTGATCGAGGACGAGGAAGACTGAGGCCCATGCACAGCGCAGAAGTCAGCCTTATTTCTGCGACCTGATTCGGAGGATCGCATGAGACTTACCAAAGTACAGCATCAGAGAGTTTCAGAGTATTCAGGACTCGACCGAAGTCGAGATTGGCGACGTCACCTGCCTGGTTGGAAAAAACGAATCAGGTAAGACTGCGGTTCTTCAGGCCTTGTACCGCCTAAATCCCATTATCGAGGCGGATGGCTCTTTTGACGTCACCGACGATTACCCACGTAGAGCCGTGGTTAACTACAAGAATGATGTAGCGGCTCAACCGTCGAGGGCCTGCAGACGTTATTCATGCGACCTACGCACTCGAATCTGGCGACACGACGGCCGCTATCCAAGAGATTTTCGGCCCTGCATGTCTCAAAGACGAAGACTCCAGCCGTTACCCTTCGCAAGGGATATTCAAATGAGGTTGAAGTTCAGCGACCTTGAATGTCGATGACGAAGCAGCTTCTAACACATCTCGTAAATGTCCGCTGGTCTTCCTCGAACCGCTCACAGAGCAGCTACTCGAACATGGCGACGGGCGAGGCAATGGCGGAGGCTCTCGCTAACGCCGAAGCAGACAGAAGCTGTGCGGAATCTCACGTGCCCATACTTCAGCAGATTTACGAGGGAGATGTCTCTGCGGTGCATCTGCGACCGTATTCTCCATGACCGTATTCCGAAGTTTCTTTACTTCGACGAGTATTACCAAATGAAGGGGCAAGACAATCTCGACGAGCTGCTGCCAACGCGTCGAAGCAGAACTCCCTTGAAAACCCGGACTACCCGCTCCTGGGGTTAGTCCACCTTGCTGGATTGGATTTGAACGAACTCGTCGATCCAGAACGAACAGAAACACTACTCGCTAATCTCGAAGCTGCCGAAAACCAACTCACACAGACGGTACTTACTTAATTGGTCTCAGAACCTGCATCTTCGGATGAAATTTGACATCCGTCCGGCCCGGCCCGGCGATCCGCCAGGTATGACTTCGGGTACGAATATCTGGGGGCGCATCCACGATACGAAGCACGATGTAAGCACGGCGCTTGGTACGCGCTCCCGTGGCTTCGTCTGGTTCTTTTCTTTTCTAGCCTGGTATTCACAGCTCCGCAAAGAAGGCAAAAGCCTCATCCTGCTCCTGGACGAACCAGGCCTCTCTCTCCATGCAAAAGCCCAGGCTGATCTTCTTCGCTACTTCGAGGAGCAACTTGAGCCCAATTACCAACTTATCTACACAACCCACTCACCTTTTATGGTCGACCCCATGCATTTTGAACGCGTCCGCATTGTCCAGAACCTGAGCATCGAGCCAGACTCTGACGAAACTGTCTGAGGAGCGAACAAGGGACGCAAGATCATCACCGAGGTTCTCGATGCCACGCCCGATAGTCTGTTTCCGCTCCAAGGTGCTCTCGGTTACGAGATTTATCAAACGCTCTTCATCGGTCCGAATAGCTTGGTCGTGGAAGGGGCTGTCGGACCTACTGTACATCCAAACCATATCCGCCCTGCTTGAGGAAAGGGAGTAAGGTTGGCCTGAGCACTGATTGGACAATTACCCCGGTTGGCGGCTCTGACAAAGTCCCAACCTTCGTTGCTCTGATTGGCGCACAGGAGCATTTGAACGTCGCGGTGCTCATCGATTCTCCAAAAGAAGTGATCAGCAGAGCGTTGAGAATCTTTACAAGCGGAAGCTCCTCAACAAGCGGAAAGTGCTCACCTATGCAGACTTTACGTCGGAAGCAACGAAGCCGATATCGAGGATATGTTCAGCCCCGACTTCTATCTGAAGTTGGTGAACGGTGCGTTCGGGTCCTCTATCGGCCTGACCGATTTGGCCGGGTAAGCATCCTCGAGTTCTTCGTACCGACTCGAGGAATATCTGGAGAGTAATCCACTCCCCAATAACGCGATCTTTAATCACTATCGACCCGCCCGCTACTTCAGCGACAACATCGGCTCGCTTGCAGATGATTTGAGTAATCAGGAGCTTGATAGATTCGAACAGGCCTTCGTGGCGCTCAACGCACTGTTGTAGATGGGAACGAACAGTTGAAACGTCGCTGGGGCTCGAGGCGCGCGATGGAGATTCGTCTATGACGCTTGAACAGATCTCAGCGTTAGCCGTGGCAGGCGAATCTGAGACGCTCGAGTTCAAGCAAACGACTGGTACACGCCGGGAGGCGGCCCAAACCGTGTTCGCCATGCTTAACCAGCGCGGCGGGCACGTGCTGTTCGGTGTCACGCCGACGGGAGATGTGGCCGGCCAGCAGGTGAGCGAGCGGACGATTGAGGAGGTGAGCGCCGAGGTCCAAAGGATCGACCCGCCGGCATTTCCGGAGATCGGGCGGGTTCAGATAGCGGGAGACCTTGAAGTGGTAGCGGTTCGCGTGAGTCAGGGCTCTGCGCGGCCGTACCAATATCGGGGTACCGCCTATCGACGAGTTGGCAATACGACGTTGGCCATGTCGGCCGACGAGTACAACCGGATGCTCTTTGAGCGCATGCACAGCGAGCAACGCTGGGAGAACCAGCCCGCCACCGGATGGTCGGTCGAAGACCTCGATGTGGCGGAGATCCGACGCACGGTCGCCGAAGCGATCCGGCGAGGCCGACTGGACGACCCGGGCACCCAGGAACCGGCTGAGTTACTTCGCGGCCTTGGGCTCTTGCGGGATGGTGTCCTTTGGCGTTCGGCGGTGGTGCTGTTCGGTAACACCGAGCGCATCGAGTTCGAGATGCCGCAGTGCCTGCTCCGTGTCGCCCGTTTTCGGGGCGTCGACCGAACGGATTTCCTGGACAATCGACAGTTCCACGGCAACGCCTTCACGCTTCTCGCGAGTGCCGAACGCTTTCTACGCAACACCCTACCCATCGCTGGTCGGATCGAGGCGGACCGAATCGAACGGATCGACGAACCGCTCTACCCGCCTCTGGCGACGCGGGAGTCGCTGGCGAACGCCCTGTGCCACCGCGATTACTCGATTGGCGGCGGCTCCGTGGGCGTGGCGGTCTACGACGACCGGCTGGAGGTGACATCCTCCGGCACGCTGCATTTCGGGTTGACCCCGGAGAAGCTGTTCGCGCCACATGAGTCCCTGCCCTGGAACCCACTGATTGCTCGTACCTTTTATCGCCGCGGCATCATCGAAGAGTGGGGGCGCGGAACGCTCAAGATGGCGGAACTGGCGACCTCCGCGGGCCTGCCACGTCCCGAGATCGAGGATGCCGGTGGGGGCGTGACGGTGTGCTTCCGACACGGTCAGTTTGTGCCGTCCCAGCGCAGCGGAAACGAGTTGATCGAACGGCAAGAGGCGATTCTCACCCTGTTGGATCGTGCGACTGACGGCTTGGCGCTGCGCGAGATTTGTGCCCAGTTGGTCCCTCGCGCCAGCGAACGTCAGGTAAGAAGGGCATTGGCGGTGTTGAGGGGCCGCGGGCTGGCGGTGTCCACCGGTCGCGGTCTAGCGGCACGGTGGAGGCGCGCTCACGAGGCTGTTGGGGATGAATAAGACCCCTTCAAGCCTCCGGGGTCTCTTAGGGGTCTTATTGGGGTCTTATTGGGGTCTTATTCTTAGCTCGACCCAAGCGCCGCAGCTGAGGCAAGGAGCTCGAGACGGAGGACCCCGGAGATCATCTAACGATGTGCGGCCGTTTCACCCAGCAACTGACGTGGCGTCAGATTCACGATCTCTATCAGACCGTTGAAAAAGTCCTGAAGTTTAAAAACAACAATAACGGGATTGCTTGCCCTATCGGCCCTTTCTAGAATTAGAAAACACCAAAGGAAAGGGGCCGAAGTCGGAAGGAGGCCAATTATGTCGATGAGCAAGCGCCAAGAAAGTCAGCAGCAAGAAATGTGGGTGCCGACCCGCACCCTGTCCGAGGTGCCGAGTCATCCGTTTTTCACTCGACTCAACAGGCTGCTGGCGGAGCATGGGTTCAATGTCTTTGTAGAAGCGCTCTGCGCCCCGTATTACGCCGAGACGTTGGGGCGTCCCAGTATTGCCCCCGGGGTCTATTTCCGCCTGCTCATGATCGGCTATTTCGAAGGGCTGGACTCGGAGCGGGGCATCGCTTGGCGGGTCGCCGATTCCCTGGCCCTGCGCCGCTTTCTGGGCTACGCCTTGAACGAATCCCCCCCGGAGCACTCGAGTCTGTCGCGCATACGCCAGCGCCTGCCGGTGGAGGTGCACCAAGCGGTCTTCAACTGGGTGCTGAAGGCGTTGGCCGACCACGACCTGCTGAAGGGCAAGATGGTGGCGGTGGACGCCACCACGCTGGAAGCCAACGCCGCGATGCGCAGCATCGTGCGCCGGGACATGGGCAAAGCCTACCACGAATATCTGGAAGGGCTGGCCCGGGCCGAAGGGATCGAAACGCCGACGAAGCAGGACCTGGCCCGGTTTCCTTCGATGCCGCGGACGCCCGGGCGGCAGGTGCGATCCGGGCGAACCTCGAAGCAATCGGACGCCCCATTGGTCCGCTTGACACCCGGGTCAAGCGCTGGCGCGGACTGGTCGATCTCTGGTGAAGGACACGTATGAACGTACACTTCGAACCCAACCGTGACTTCCATCTCCAAACGATTGAACCGCTTCCCCGAGCGGGTCAGCTCCCCCCTTGTGGTCTTGTCTGGGGAGCATGAGAGAATAAGCCATGCATCGTAAACGCGGCGAGTTGGTTCCGATCGGCGAAGTCTTCGGCGGTTTGGGCGGTCCTGTGAGAGCGATCCGCGACGCCTCGCCCCAGGCGTTGCACCACTTCACCCAGGCCGACCAAGTGAACCAGTTGGTCGAGGCCCGCGAAGCGGACCCCGATCTGGGCTTCATGGCGCGGTTGCTGGCGCTGTGCTCACTGCCCCGCACCAACCCCGGCAACCGGCTTCAGGATGTCCGCCGCAACGGTCCGTACACACTGGGGATGACCGCCGGAGTCAACAACAAGCTACCTTTTGGCAACGTGCCTCGTCTGTTACTGGCCGTCTCTTCGTCCCCTGCTACGGCTGGATCGTCCCAGAGATACTCGACGTAACCGCCTCCCTCCGCCGCCGCGGCGAGGATCTCCTGCATAATTTTGACGCCATTGGAGTCTTCGAGATCGTACAGGTTCCGACCCTCGAGGTCTGGATCGACCGCGTGAAAGACTACGACCCCATCCGTGGTTCCGACATAGAGGTAGACGGAGCCCTGCTTCCACTCCCCGCCGGCCCTGAAGCTCTCCAAGGCGTCCCGGTACCCGGAAAGGGTCTCGAAGCTATCCAGGTACTCCCTCGCCTCCAGCACGAAGGCTTTCAGGGATTCCCGGTCTATCACGTCACTGGCCGTTACCGTCGCGTCGCTCTGGGCCACGGCGGGGTTCACGGCGAAGAAGAGGCTGGCCAGCCCCAGAATGATTGCTGCTGTCAGGCGCTTCATGAGGGTCTCCGCGGGCGCAATGCCCACGGCCCGTCCGTGTGGTGCCCTAATGGCCTTCTCCCCCGACCCCGATCGAGTCAGCATGAGCTCTGGGCTTCATGGCGCGGTTGCTGGCGCTGTGCTCACATGTGGGCGTGAGAAAATGGGCCGAACAGATTGGGAGGCACTCTCTCAACCCTCCCCCGTTCCAGCTAGTTCCGGTTCCCCAAGTCTCCTTAACAGTCGAACCCGCAACGACGGACTCCGGTTATCTGGGCTGTTGGGTGGTGGGAGGGGAGCCTCCTCGACTCCCCCCCG
>CBDCEW010000048.1:0-35682 GCA_965215885.1 Candidatus Moanibacter sp. | reverse complement strand
TTTCGTGCACTCAGAATATTCTGGGGAGAACCTTCATAAATCAAATACCCGCCCTCGGCTCCGGCTCCCGGTCCCAATTCTATGAGATGGTCGGCATTGCGGATCGTCTCTTCATCATGCTCTACTACAATCACCGCGTTGCCCCTGTCGCGCAAGTCCTTGAGGGTATTCAGCAGTCTCGCGTTATCGTAAGGATGCAAACCGATCGTCGGCTCGTCTAAAACGTATCCCACTCCCACCAGACCCATTCCAAGCTGCGTTGCGAGACGAACTCGCTGGGCTTCACCGCCACTTAGAGAAGAATAAGTTCGATCCAGGGTGAGGTAATTCAAGCCTACTTCATTCAAAAAATGGAGCCGCTCTTTCAGTCCGGAGATTGCCTCCCATAGCTTCTCAATTATCCCCTTTTCGTCCTCTACTTTCCTTACAAAAACCAGCGCCTGCTCAATATTCAGTTTCATGAACTCGGAAAAGGACGTTCCCATGAGCCGAACGTGCAAACTCTCCGCTTTCAGCCGTTTCCCCTTGCAGAGAGGGCATTCCCGACTTATCTGAAACGCCATCAGGCGGGCTTTGAGTCCCTCGCTTGAAGTATCTCTACGTGTCTTCTCCAGATCTTTTACGACTCCCTCGAACGGCACTAATTCGCCCTTTCGCCGACCTCCCGTGAGTTTAAAGCTGAAGAGGCGTTCGCCCGTTCCATGGAGGATACTCTCCTTAATATCTTCACTGAGACTCTCCCACGGCAGCTCGGGATCGAAGGGGAGTTGCTCGGCTAGTTGTTTCAGAATCGCATTGCGTCTAATAATCATACGTTTGGAACCAAACCGCCACGGTTTGATTGCTCCTTTCTTAACGCTCTTCCCTGGGTCGGGAACAAGAAGCTCATCGGAAAACTGTCGCGTGAGTCCAAGACCGCCACACCTGGAACAGGCACCATCCGGAAGATTGTAGGAGAACGACCTCGGGGTGACCGGTTCGTAAACCTGGCCACACCGATGGCAGGCGAGGTGCTGGCTGACCACAAACTCACGCCATGGGGTGCCTTTATTACACGCCACGAGTATAACCGCTCTATCGCCGCCTTCGCGAAATGCCAGCTCAAGTGAGTCGGCCAGTCGGCTGCGTTGATCTTTTCTTACTATCACTCTGTCAATTACAACATCGACCGCGATCTCACCAGCCCCGGAACGAACAAGACTCTCGTCATCGAGTTCTTTTATTTCTCCATCAATTCTGATTCGCTGAAATCCCCGCTGTCTCAAACGCGGCAGTTCTTCTCTCAGAATTGCGGGACGTGCCCTGAGACCGGGTGCGAGTATGATTAGACGAGATCCTTCAGGCTCTTGAAATATGCGTTTGAGACAATCGTCCATCGAGTGCCGCTCAATAGACCCGCCATCTTTGGGACAGAATGCCGTGCCACCTAACGCCCAGAGAAGGCCGGCATAGTCCGATATTTCGGTGACTGTAGCAACTGTACTTCTGGGGTTGGCGCCTCCTCCGGTTCTCTGCTCAATGGCTATAACAGGTGAGAGCCCATGTATGAAATCGACATCGGGATGACTGACTTGCTCGAGCAATTGCCGCGCTCTGGCGGAGAGGCTGTCGATGTATTTTCGATAGCCCGCGGCATAGATGGTATCAAATGCCAGGCTCGACTTTCCCGAACCACTCACCCCTGTTATGACGACAAGACTGTCCCGAGGTATGCGTAACTCGAAATCCTTCAAGTTGTGCTCCCGCGCACCTTTAATATGTATGTGCTTGGCGTGACCCCGATCTGAAGGCATTATTGATTGAACTGACTCTTTCAAATCTATCCAATTCTCCGCGATTCGGTGAACAAGGTAAATTCAAAACCTATTCTCTATATTAAAGAGGGGTGTCCCTGGTGCATCGATGCTTTGCACTTCTTTTCCGAAAATAGCATTGAAATTCGTATTTGCGACGTATATCAGGACCCGCAGAGCATGCAGCGACTCATCGGCATCAGCGGCCAAACGCTCACTCCCACATTCGAATTCGGTGAATTTGTTATAGCCGATTTCAGCGTAGCCGAATTCATTCGCGCTCTCGATGATGCCCCTAAGGTAAGAAAATTGATTGGCCTTAATGAAATCTGAGAGAGAGAGCCTGCTCAGTCACAAACAGGGAAAAATCGCGGCCACCGCGATTACCCTCTCCTGCTTTATCCTGATCGCGGGCCTTCTTGTCTTCGTATTCGTCATTTTACAGAAGATCGTCGCCTTTTTCGCGGGCGTAATCTGGCCATTGGCTACTGCCGGCATCCTCGCCATGCTTCTTAAACCAGTCGTCTCTTTTCTGGAGAACAGGATTAAGTTATCTCGAGTAAGATCGATAGTGATTATGTATGTGATTGTTTCACTGGCGGCTCTCGGAATCATGTCTGTCATACTCCCCTCCATGATAGGCCAGACAACCGACCTCTTTAAGCAACTTCCCAGTATTACGTCGGACGCCGTCGAGTTCCTCAAGAGACATCTACCGATCCTATTCGATCAAATCTCACGAGAAACTATCGCTACGCATTTTGAAGCAATTATTGATGGTGTAAAACAGATGGCGATTGTTTCAATTCCCGCTGTAAGGGAAGTTGGGCAGTGGCTCGCGCAGATTTTTGGTAAAGCCGCCGCCCTCGCAATCATCCCCATATATCTCTTCTATTTTCTGGAAACGCAGCGGGATCCATCCAGAGACTTCGAACAGCAACTGACCTTCCTCGAACCTGAGATCAGACGGGACATCGTGTTTCTAATGCGTGAATTCGCTACTATCATGGTCGCCTTCTTTCGTGGGCAGCTTTTTATCGGGTTAATTATGGGAGTGCTTCTCGCCCTGGGTTTTTCTGTCGTCGGCTTGCGCTTCGGCTTGATTCTCGGATTCGCGGTGGGGCTTCTCAATATCGTGCCCTATCTGGGCACCCTTATGGGTCTATCAATGGCGCTGCCGATTGCATATTTTCAAACCGAAGGCGGGTGGATTCTTGTCAGCCTGACATTATCGGTGTTCATTACTGTTCAAATCCTGGAAGGATATGTTCTCACTCCAAAAATCATGGGTAGGCAGACGGGACTTCACCCTCTGGCAGTCATTATCTCATTATTCTTCTGGGGAACGGCTTTGAATGGAATCCTGGGTATGATTCTTGCAATCCCGCTCACCGCGTTTTTTGTCGTCGCATGGCGACTCCTGAAAAGCAACTACCTCGATTCAGCGACGCCTGCATAGCCCGCTTTTCTCACATTTCCCAGAGATGCGTTTCGACTGGATCGTGGCTGCCGGTAGTCAATACCGCTTACCCGCTGAGGAAAAGCGGGCTAGAGGTTCTCAACGATCGCGTCCGCAAATTCGGAACACCGCACTTCATTCGCTCCCTCCATGAGGCGCGCCAAGTCGTAGGTTACCTTTTTTGAACTTATCGTCTCTTCTATCCCCGCCACAATCAGTTTCGCCGCCTCATCCCAGCCGAGGTAGCGAAACATCATTTCACCCGACAGTATCAGCGACCCGGGGTTTACTTTGTCCTGGCCGGAATATTTCGGGGCCGTCCCATGCGTCGCCTCAAAAATGGCATGCCCGGTTTCATAGTTTATATTGCCGCCTGGAGCCATTCCGATTCCTCCCACCTGTGCGGCCAATGCATCGGAAATATAATCTCCGTTCAAGTTTAGGGTCGCCACGACATCATATTCAGCCGGGCGTGTCAGAATTTGCTGCAAAAAGGCGTCCGCGATTACGTCCTTGATTACAATTCCCTCCGGCAGTCGACACCACGGTCCCCCATCAATCTCCTCTCCGGCGAATTCACTCTTTGCGACATTATAGCCCCAATCTCTAAACGCGCCTTCCGTGAACTTCATTATATTTCCCTTATGAACGAGTGTCACACTCGAGCGCTTCTCTTTAAGCGCGAACCTCAAGGCCGCCCGCACCAGCCTCGAACTGCCTTCAATAGAGACCGGTTTCAATCCCATGCCGACAGTCTCGGGAAATCGTACCTTTCGAAACCGTTCCGGAAACACCTCCCAAAGGAATTGTTTTAGTTTCTTTACCTCTTCGCTGCCCTCCTCGAATTCGATGCCCGCATATATATCCTCAGTGTTCTCGCGAAAGACCACCATATCTACCAATTCCGGCTTCTTTACGGGACTCTCCACTCCTCGAAAATATCGCACCGGCCTCTGACACACAAAGAGATCCAGTTCCTGACGCAATGCCACATTGAGTGAACGAATTCCTCCACCCACCGGTGTCGTTAGCGGTCCCTTTATCCCTACACGATATTCGCGAAAGGCCTCCAAGGTCTCGGAAGGGAGCCAGTTTCCAAATTTCCCGTAGGCTTTCTCTCCCGCGAATACCTCGCGCCATTCTACAGCTCTTTGGCCTCTATAGGCACTCTCTACGGCTGCGTCGAATACGCGTCGAGCCGCACGCCAGATATCCGACCCTATCCCGTCTCCCTCGATATAGGGAATAATAGGATTGTCCGGCACCTTCAGTTCACTATCCGTGAAGGTGACTACACTTCCTTTAGATGCAGAGGCGTCTCTCAATATGAATCTCCTCGGTCGGCCACCGAGCAATGCTATCCGCTTTAAAGGATAACCCGATCGGTTTCCCTGGATTTCAATCCGGAAACTCTCTTCTACTCTTTGTGATTAGGGGAGAAAACCCCCGACATTTACCTATCGAAAAAACGACTGGTAAATGCAAACGTCTGGTTCCTCGGATTCCGTCTCCGAAGAACCGTATATAAGGATATTAACTCGAGGCTACTTTTTCTTCTTTTTTGAAGCCTTCTTCTTAGCCGGAGCTTTCTTTGCGGCGGCTTTCTTGGCCGGAGCTTTCTTTGCGGCGGCTTTCTTGGCCGGAGCTTTCTTTGCCGCGGCTTTCTTGGCCGGAGCTTTCTTTGCCGCGGCTTTCTTGGCCGGAGCTTTCTTTGCGGCGGCTTTCTTAGCCGGAGCTTTCTTTGCGGCGGCTTTCTTAGCCGGAGCTTTCTTTGCGGCGGCTTTCTTAGCCGGAGCTTTCTTTGCGGCGGCCTTCTTAGCCGGTGCCTTTTTCTTGGCGGTTTTCTTCTTTGTTGCCATTTTATCCTTACGGTTGTTTTTTATCTTTTCCGTTTCTTTTCTATACAGAGGTCTCACTTCCTCCTTCGAACTGCGTTTGAATGGAATGTGTGGAACCCCTGAAAAATCTCTTTTGCAATTCTCGTTAGCTTAAATCGCACGGGGGGTCGAGGTATGTGCCTTGCCGCGCTTTAATTCAGCAGGATAATATACCCACCTATATGAGGCAGACTTCAAATGAGAGAGAGGCACCGTGCCGAAGAGAAGGTTCTTCTTCCGTTATCCAGGTTACATCCGGGATTTGATTTTCGCAAGACCACCATACGGGGCCCGGGTGAAGCCATCGTGATTGTAAATGTTAGACTAGGCGAATTTTTCCTTCTTCAAGAACTTCGGGAGTGCAAACTAACAAAATAAAAAAATTGTTCAACAAAAAAATAACCTAACCGGTAAATTTTAACGGGGGAAAATTCAGCTTATCTTAAAAGCGTGAGTTAAAAATCGGTCACGAGTATTGAAATCATGGGTCGGATAGCGGCATGAATACAATTTCCGAAAAAAGCGTGCGCCGTATTTACTCGGTTGACATGAAAATGTATGAGAGTTAGAGATGGCTCCACGAGGAAGGGAAAATGGCAAAAGTCGAACTAAAAAATCTTGTTAAAGATTATAGAGATGGGAAGCAGGCGGTAGTGCGTGCTGTTAACAATCTTGATCTAACAATCGAAGATGGAGAGTTCATGGTTTTGGTGGGACCCTCCGGTTGCGGGAAGTCCACCACCCTGCGGATGATAGCCGGGCTCGAGGAAATCACGGAAGGCTCGATTTCCATCGAAGAGGCGGTTGTCAACAACGTCCTTCCAAAGGACCGAAATATTGCGATGGTATTCCAGAACTATGCCCTCTACCCGCACATGACTGTATACGATAACATGGCCTTTGGATTAAAACTGATGCGGTACCCGAAACCGGAAATCAGGGAAAGGGTACATGATGCAGCGGAGATTCTAGGGATCGGGGAGTTGCTCGAACGCAAACCGAAGGCATTATCTGGAGGACAACGTCAGCGCGTGGCGGTGGGTCGAGCAATTGTGCGCAAGCCGAAAGTGTTTCTTTTCGATGAACCGTTGTCGAATTTGGATGCCAAAATGCGTGTCTCAATGCGCACTGAGATTTCGAAGCTGCACACCCGCCTTGAATCTACTATGATATATGTCACCCACGATCAAGTTGAGGCGATGACGATGGGAGACCGCATCACCGTCATGAAGGACGGCAATATCATGCAAGTAGCTGAACCGCTTACTCTCTACAATCACCCGGAGAACATGTTTGTGGCCGGATTTATCGGGAGTCCCCCAATGAATTTTATCAGCGGAACTCTACGAGGGAATGGCGCAGGAGTTGAATTTGTCGAAGGCGGCACTGGGATAGGCGTAGCGCTCAATCCCAGACTTTCCGCATTGTCGCAGAATTATGCGGGCCGTGAAATTGTATTTGGAATCCGGCCCGAGGATATTAAGGAAACTGTGGAGACCGAAGGGGATGGGAATTCAGATTCCGTAAGAGCGAAAATTGAAGTTGCGGAACCGATGGGAGCGGAGATTAATCTCTATCTGAATACGGGAAGCCACCCTTTGATAGCACGGATGAGCGCCAACAGGAGTTATACCGTAGGACAGGATATCGGAATGCGTTTTGATCAGGATCGTGCTCTCCTTTTTGATCCTGAGACTGAGGAAGTACTGAAATAGGAAACACGCCCGGTTGTAGCCTATCCTATTTAAAATAATCGAATTCGTCCTCTGAAACTGCGTAGAGGGCCCCCCCCATCCTACCCGGATCGAAATAAGAGTGGGGAATACTAAGATTGAGCGCTGCCGCGAAAACGGAGAATCGTGTCTTATCCCGTGTTTTTTCATCGAGGAGATCAATGCGCTTTACAATCACCTGGTTTTGAACCTTTTTGATACCGAGAATCTTGAAAGTCTTCAACGGATCTCCTTTGAGGTCGAGAATCTGAGCCTTAATCAGGGCCTTGAATTTCTCGTCGATGTATATTCTCACCGATCCCAGGTTCGAGAGTCCTCTATCGAAATTCTCAGGCGGATACATTCGATAGGCCCGCACCTGCCGACCTTTTGACTTGCGCCTGCCCTCATCGACGTATCTGTCCCAGTAGATGAACGGCATCTGAAGTTCGAATGGAGTATAGACGGAATCGGGAAAAATCGGCAAGTAGAGTTCAGCGTCGTCTTCGGCAACAGCCCTTGCCATACCGGTCTCACCGGCGATCCACAGTTTGGGGTCGGGGCCGTTTTCCACGAGTAGTTTCTTACCGTTTACTTTCGGGTCGTTGAAAGAGGCTAGACTTACCAGCGTTCTTGAACCGTAGCCAGTCCACGTTCCCCACAATTGCCCCTTATAAAAGACGTCCTCACCGCGTCGAGGCATGTGGCGAAGCGTAAATAGCAAACTGTAATCGCCCGCTAGCCGACGGCGTCGGAAATCTTCCAATACCGATTCGCTGCTGGAAGCTTGGAGTTCACGCGGGCTGCTTCCGGCAACGCTTACGCTGGAAATAACTACAAAAGCGAAGGCCAGCCCGAAAATCTCACAAGATTTCCGGGCTAAATTACAAAAGGGCACAGAAGATATTGAATGCAAGATTGTGAGAAAAGCGGGCTAGGAATCTGTCGGACTTAGCATTCTTAACATTTCCATGGTGCATATTTCGATGTGACGGCTCGACATTCCGACCGAGATGAGACCGACAGATTCCTCTGAAGAAAATGAAATTGAATTTTGGGACGCATTGACTCACCTTATCTGTTTTTGACCTTGAAAGTGCATGACTCTTACCGGGAAAGACACAATTTGGCCCTGATGCACGCATCTCGAGCATTCTTGGAGTTCGCTTCCACCAAAATTCAGTTTCATTTTCTTGTCTCTAGCAGCCTGTCGGAAAGAAACCTAGTAACTCCTCGGGAAATGGCATAAACTATAAGGCTGCTAGAAGGACTCGAGACCCTTTATCCATTTTGTTTTGTACATTCAGACAGGAGGCCGCTTACCGAGGTTCCTCCGCAAACAGTCGGGATGTGCGCTACTCCGGGTTGGAAGCGTTATCCTCTTCGGCGGAATCGCTCCCTATGATTTCCGGAGCAATATCGGGTCCTTCTTCGACAGCCGAATCCTCGAGATCCTTGTCTTCCCCAATCGAAGCTGCGGAGTCCTCGTAAGAGGATAACGCTTCGGTCACATCATCGGAACCACTGGTTTGAAAGGGAATCTCCTCAGCACTCAGTTGCGGTAGTTCCCCTTCTTCGGAAAAGCTTTCGCCGGCCTCGGCGATGTAACCGAGATAGAGGCCAAAACTGATCACAAAAAATGATACCGTCGCCCAGATTGTGCACTTGGTAAGAATGTTTCCGGCATCTGCCCCAAAAGTCGATTCCGTGATGCCGCCCCCGAAAGCTGTTCCCAAGCCGGCATTAGTATTAGCCCGTTGCAGCAGGACGACGAAGATGAGAAAAAGGCTGATCAGAATCAGAGCCAGCGTAAATATCGATAGAAGAAAATTAGCCATGGTTCGATACCAGGAGCCTGTCGGACTTTTCCCGACAGGTCCCTAGTGTTGAATATCCAACGTTTCGAGTATCCTCTGTAAATCATCGTTACCGTAATAATCAATGACAATTTTGCCTTTTCGCGGTCTGTGTCTTATCTGCACTCGAGTATTGAGATGGGATGCCAGTTTATCTTCAAGGGCACGAATTGCGGTTGATTCCGCTTCAGGGCGCGGCCGTGCCATATGCGGTTTTTTTACCTCTTGAAACCTGTTCACCACTCTCTCGAGATCCCGCACACTGAGGCCCTTCTCAATAATGTTTCGAGCAATCACGATTCGCTGATTCGAATCATCGATCGCCAACAAGACTTTGGCATGGCCCACGGAAAGGAGATTCTTCCCCAGAAATCCTTGAATTTCCTTCTCGAGTTGCAGGAGTCTAAGCATATTGGCCACGGTTGCCCGCCCCTTCCCGACCCTCTCCGCGACAGCTTCCTGGGTCAGATCAAAATCCCGTAAGAGACTTGCGTACCCCAATGCCTCTTCGATCGGATTAAGACCTTCACGTTGCAAATTCTCTATGAGAGACATTGTTGCGCTTGAAACATCACTCGCCTCAATGATCCTCGCGGTAATGGTTCGTAGTTTCAGCTCCCGGCAGGCTCGAAATCGACGCTCGCCGGCGATAAGTTCGAACTGGTCACCGTCCCTCCGAACGACAACCGGTTGCAGCAGACCCTCCGAACGGATGCTCTCTGCCAGCTCCTTTATGCTTTCAACTTCAATTTCGCTTCGCGGCTGAAAGGGATTCGTTTTAATTTCCTCAATCGAAATCTCGGCAAAATTGTGAGAGGCAAGATTTACTCTCTCTGAACGATCATCGGCATTCGAATTTTCCTCGCCTTCGATTTCTTGCCCTTCGTCTTTGGGAGCGGCTTCTGTCGGCGAACCAGATCGACTCGCCGCGGACACTCCGCCCCTAATCAAGCTGCCAAGTCCTCTCCCCAATCTCTTCTTAACTGTCATCGTCGCTCGGTTCTCGCTTCGCCTGAGGGATAAATATAGTGGTACCTGCCATCAGTTTGGTGGGATCGACGATCTTGTTGGCGTTCTGTATATCGGTGACGGTGGAATTAAACTTTGAGGCGATGCGAGAGAGTGTATCCCCGGGCCTAACGGTGTACGCCATGCCGCTTTTTGGATATTCGTTGGAAAACTTGATCGCTTTTCTTAACTCCGGCTGTGCATTGATGGAATCAGCCAGAGAGCTAATCGCCTTCTCGGTCTGTGTCGCCAATCGCACCATTTGTCTGCTGATCTCAGCAACGATTTCGGCTTTCTTCCGATTTCCCGAGCTGGTCAATTCCAGACGGAGGCGTTCAAGCTCATTATTGTGTTGCGCGATTGTGACATAATTCTCCAAAAGCATCGTTTGAGAACTCACGCGTGTTTCGAAAAGTCGCTTGAGACTTAGATTTTCTCTTGAAATACGTTCGATTTCAAGAACGAGCTTCCCAACTTCCTGCTGCAGGAAAGCGACGTCTTCCTTGAGGTTGGCAATTTCAATGCGTGACTGCTCCACGGCGCTGGTTCCCGACCTGCTCCGTGCAGCTTCGGCGTCGAGCGTCAGGAATGCAATAAGCAGGATTGCCGTCCCTGATTTCGAGAAGACGTCAGCGCGTTTCCAAACCCTCTTCAAAGTCGTTGATGCCTTTTCTTATCCGTCATTTAGAGTGTCATCTTGAAAGTATTTTATCTGCGGTGCAAACAGGAATCACGATTCCCTAAAGGTTGGTTTGGCTGAGAGTTTTGTCATCGCTCCATCCTTAACGACGGTGCCGTTTTCGATATTGTAACCACGGAGAAAATCAGCGATTGGCAACATGCGTCCGCCAGGTTTCTGCAGTTCCAGGATGTGAAGTCTTCCCGAAGTTGCCGTTATGAACAGGTGGTTTCCCTCCTTCATTATTGTGCCGGAAGCGCTTTCAGAGATTGCATTGTCGCAGGAGGCTTTACCGATTCTCAATCTCACGCCGGCGACTTCGAAGTAGGCGCCCGGCCAATTACAAAGTGCACGAACGCGATTCACAAGGCATTTGGCACTATTGTCGAAGTTGAGAATTCCGTCACTTTTTCGCAATAACCGTGTATAAGTTGCGGCATCTTCATTCTGAGGCTCAAATATCGCCTTTCCGCTTATAATAGCCGTCAGATTTCGCCGAATAAGCGGAATAGCAGCTTGCGAGAGTCGCTCTTTGACTGTGCTACTCGTATCTTTGGAATCAATGGAGATTGATTCCTGGTCGAGCACAGGTCCCGCATCCAATCTGCGCCATACCCGCATAAGTGACATACCAGTGACGCTTTCGCCGTTTGCGACAGCAGCCTCAATAGGTGAGGCCCCTCGGTAAGCCGGCAATAAGGAAGCGTGAACGTTGATCGACCCGAATTTTGGTATATCTAAAAGAGACTGCTTCAAAATATGTCCATACGCCATAACGATAATCAGCGAACAACCGGTCTCTTTCAGCCATTCCAACTCTGCCGAAGAGAGCTTGTGCGGTTGCAACACCGGGATGTTTTGGGTCTCTGCCCACTGCTTTACTACTCCGGCTCTTACCTTCATTCCTCTTCCTGAGGGTCGATCCGGCTGTGTGAACACACCTACCCACTCGAGCGATTCAGCCGCATTCACAGTCAGTTCGTTAAGTAAGGGTAGCGCGATTGAATCTGAACCCATAAATACTGCTTTAACGGGTTTCAAATCTTCTGGGGTGTAAAGAATTCCTTCTTCCTGCTCGGCTTTCCCACAAGATCAAACCTGACAGGACATCCAATAAGGTCGAATTCTCTTGTGAATCCGTGCTCGAGATATCGCTGGTAGGGCGTTTCCAGATTAGTAGCCTGATTGCAAAATAGACGAATCCGGAAAGGCTTGTTTCCGGTCTGCACGGCATAATAAACCTTCAAGCGTTTTCCTTTCCTGAGGCGCGGTTCCCTTTTTTGAACAAGCCGGCTGATGAGGCGATTTACTCGAGGCGTTGTCAAATTTCGAGATTGCGTCTCATCAAGCAGGCGCGCGGAAGAGAGAATCTCTTCGAGACCATAGCTTTTCAATGCCGATACAAAAAGAACAGGGCTTCCAGGCATAAAAAACAACTCCTTATTGACGGCCGCTTCAAAATGTCGCCTGAATTCCGCTTCATCGGCATAGGCCTCGGGCGGATTGCGCATGAACCACTCCAGGGCGAGATCCCATTTATTGACCACAACGGCGAGAGCTTTTCCGCATTCCACAGCCTGTCCCGCCACAGTCTTGTCTTGGCGCGTCACGCCGCTTCTGGCATCCAGCACGAGGAAAACGACATCTGCGCTCTCGATTGCGTGCCGCGAGCGCACGGAAGAGAAATACTCCACGGAAGAACGCACTTTTCCGCCCCTCCGAACTCCCGCCGTATCGGTTAGCCGAAAAAACCATTTCTCTCCGTTCACCGTTGTGTAGTCGAGGTCCAGTTCTACCGAGTCGCGAGTCGTTCCGCCCACCTCATGTACTATAAGTCTCTCAGACTTGAGGAGACGATTGCAGAGAGAGGATTTTCCTACGTTTGGACGACCGACAAAGCAGATCTTCAACCGATTCGTTTCTCCTTTTTTCAGCTTTAATTCATTCGCACCGAGTTTAAGTCGAATCGCTTCCCGCAAAGCTGCAATACCACGCCCATGCTCTGCCGATACGGGGAATGAATACTCACAACCGAACAGATCAAACTCACAAAGCCTCTCTTCATGGCGCTCCTCATCAATCTTGTTAACAACCAGGAGTGGCTCTTTTCCATACCGGCGCAATCTCTCCAGAATCAATTCATCCAGGGAAGAACAGCCGTCCGCGCCATCCACTACCAAGAGAATCAGCTGTGCCGCCTCGACCGCGAAGAAGACCTGCTCTTCTACAGCTTCATTGAGGTCTTCGGCTTGTTTCCCTGCATCCAGACCGATTCCACCGGTATCCATAAGCGTGAAATCGTCACCGATCTCCACCGCGTTCACATCCCGTGTTACCCCAGGTTCATCATGCACGATCGCAAGTCGCTTACCCGCGAGTCGGTTAAACAGACGGCTCTTTCCCACATTGGGTTTGCCCACTAGAGCTACAATACGGCTGAAATCCATGGCCTAGGAATCTGTCGGACTTAGGATTCTTATCACCTCAATCGGGTGGATTTCATCGTAACAGATCCACGTTCCTTAGTAGATGGGACCGACAGGTTCATTTTCTTGTTTCTAGAAGCCTGTCGGAATGAAACTGAGTAAATCTTCCGAAAAAACTTAAAGTCCGACAGGCTTCTATCGTTGTTCCAAAAAATAGCTGCGTTGTTTTTTCGTGATGGGAAGATTGGTGCGCTCCATTACTCTTAGCATATCTTCCCAGATCAGCCGTTTTGCGTAAATTGCTCGGCTGCGCAGGATGTAAGAAGGATGATACGTGATCATTAGAGGGGTACTTTCAAATTCGAACCATCGTCCGCGGACCTCTCCCATACGGCGGTTTGGGTCAGGTCCAAGAAGTCCGCTGACAGCGGTGGCACCCAATGCTACGATTACTTTCGGCTCTACGATTTTCAGCTGCGCTCGGAGGTATGGCAGGCAATAGTTCATCTCTTCCTGCGTGGGAGGGCGATTTCCATAAGCAGTCGCCATCTCGGGCCGCCAATTCATGATATTACCAATATAGACATCGCTGCGTCGCAAATTCATGGCTCCGATTATTCGCGTGAGCAACTGGCCTGCTTTGCCTACGAAGGGTTCGCCTTCAACCTCTTCTTCAGCTCCAGGCGCCTCACCACAGAAAAAAATCTCTGCATCGATGTTGCCAACTCCGAATACTACCTTTTTCCCGTGGCGCACATGCTCGAGACAAACTTTTGAATTGAGTACTTGCTCCCTCAGCCACTCCCACTGGTCGCTCTTATTCCCTTCCGGAAGGGTTACCGCAGGTGGTGGTGGTATCGGTGCCACTGAGAGGGAACCCTCGGCAGTTGCTTTTCCGTTCCTGCGCGGTCCTTCCATCGTGGTTGGATCAAAGCCCTCTTTATCTCTGCCACTCGCCCCCTTGGATGTTGTGGGAGCATCGGCACCTGGCCCTATGGCGCGTTTGAAGCCCTCCAGGGTACTCTTCTCGAGATAGACGTCTTCGACACCCTCTTCTTTGAGTCGCTTAAGCTCCCCTATGACTGCTTCTATTCTGTCGCGCATCATTCCATTCTTCAATTCACGATCGAGTGGGAAGGAGCTTCTCCACGTATTTGCTTAAGAGATCAAATTCCAGATTCAACAAATCTCCGGGTTTGATCTCCGAAAAGTTGGTCACGATGAGTGTGTGTGGTATGACCCAAACAGCAAAGTCTGTTTCACTCACTTCAGCAACGGTCAGCGAAACACCGTCAATTCCTATGCAACCTTTGTAGACAAGGTATTGCATATAACCCTCATTCGGCTCGACCTTTAAATAATGGTCCTTACCGCGCTGCTCCATATTTGAAATCTTACCCGTGCAGTCAATGTGCCCCGTCATAAAGTGACCGCCAATCTTGCCTCCGAACCGCATACTTCGTTCGAGGTTAACCTTTAAGTTCCCTCCTGCGGAGCCGAAATCGACAATTTCAGAATCCATTCCAACCGCTTCATCTAATACTCGAGCAGAGGTGAACCTGTTAAATGAAGTCAGCCGGAGGGTTTCATTGAGTAATTCGAAAGTAACTGTAGATGGGTCGAACTCTACGACCGTGAGACAGCATCCGTTTACAGACACGCTGTCCCCGATCTCCAGATCCTCCTGAATCTTCTGCCCGGAAACCGTCAACCTCCAGGCCTCTTCGGTTTCTTCAAACCCCAGCACCTTTCCCGATTCTTCAACGATTCCAGTAAACATCCCGTTCTCTCCAATGCATTATCGTGACACTGATCCTTGTCGAAAATCGATGAAAACAGATCGGCTTCAGATTACCATTAAAATGTCACTACTGTCCGGTTGTTTTTCTAGGAACGCAGGTTAATCGATTGATAACCAACATTTTACATATGATTTCTGCTGTTTTCGACTTGAAATTGCAAAAAGCCTTGTGGACTCTCAAAATTTCGAGGGTCCAAATCATGTATACAGGTCGATTCGTTTTTTCTCAAATCATAGATTATCTTCCGCGCCATCAGTTCCATCGTTGCGTCCAACGCTACGGAGGCGACTACAAAGTTCAAAAGTTCAGTTGCTTCGAACAATTTCTCTGCATGGGTTTTGCCGAGTTGACCTACCGGGAGAGTCTGCGCGACATCGAAACCTGCCTGCGGGCAGTACAACCAAAACTATACCACGCAGGGATTCGAAGCGGAGTATCCAAAAGCACGCTCGCCGATGCCAACGAGAAACGAGACTGGCGCATCTACGCCGACTTTGCACAGGTCCTCATCGCAATGGCGCGTCCTTTGTATTCAAACGAGGATCTGGGCATCGACCTGGACAATACGCTCTACGCTCTGGACTCCACCACGATCGATCTATGTCTATCACTCTTCCCGTGGGCACGTTTCCGCAAGCACAAGGGGGCGGTGAAGGTCCATACGCTTCTCGATCTCAGAGGCTCTATCCCTTATTTTATCGAGATTACCGATGGAAAAGTTCACGACGTAAACATTCTGGATCTCATCATCCCCGAGGCCATTCTGGATCTCATCATCCCCGAGGCCGGTGCTTACTATGTAATGGACCGAGCCTATCTGCATTACGAGCGCCTCTATCGGATCGCACAATGCGGTTCTTTCTTCGTCACACGCGCCCGCCGCGGCTTTCAGTTTCGCCGCCTCTACTCTCAAAAGGTCGACAAATCAACCGGTCTGCGTTCGGACCAGACCGTTGCCCTGGTCAGCTTCTATCCTGCCAAGGCCTACCCCGAAAGACTCCGGCGTATCACTTACCTCGATCCCGACAGTTCCGAGCGCTTCGTGTTTCTCACCAACCAGTTTGCCCTCCCAGCCATAATCATCACCCAGATTTACCGTTTACGCTGGCAGATCGAATTGTTCTTCAAATGGATCAAACAGCACTTGCGCATCAAGAGCTTTTCGGCACCTCCGAGAATGCTGTGAAGACTCAAATCTGGATTGCCGTCAGCGTCTATGTGCTCATCGCCATCATCCGCAAACGCCTTCGCCTGGAGATCAGTTTGCACAAAATCCTACAGATTCTCAGCTTCACCCTATTTGAGAAAACTCCTATGACTGAACTACTTACAGAAACCGATTACACTTTCAATGAACACCGCATTCCTAAACAGTTGGAGTTGTTTGACTTATAACCGGACAGTACTGTTAAAATGTTAATGGTAAGTCCCTGCGTGGAGAAGAGAACTGAACAGAAGGAATACCCTTCGACGGGGCCTGCCGTGAGCAATGTCGAACGGCTCAGTGCAGGATAAAAAAACGGAGGGGAATCGAAGCGCTTTTTCGCGTATTTAGCGGGCAACCCTCTTCGAGAACGAGAACGATTACCCCCCTCAGCGGGAACTACGACTTTCGAATGACAAAGCTTACGACAAGGTTACCAGGGTATTTCGATTTACCCTCACAATTCGCCTACGGCGAGCTTACGTCGAATCCGATCAAGAATGCTTTTCTTAGTTAGCCCGCTGAGAACTCAGCGAAGCAAACCTCGTCCCGAACCTCGTCTCGAACCTTGTCCTAATCTGCGAATACGTCGCGGGCAGAACAGCACTCAATTTTGCCAATAAGCCGGAAATCGATGTTCTCCATCCGTTGCCTTTTCCAATACGCTGAGAACTCTCTTGTACATCAATCCGCGGTTTTCTCGAATCCGTACGAGTTTCCTTCTGCATTCGCGTCCATCTGCGTGCATCTGCGGTTCTCTTTTTCTTTTTTGGTTGCCCGTTCGAGAGCCTCAGGGCCCTGAGCTTGTCGCAGGGCGGCTACGCTGCGCTAGGTTCCTTCGCGGCTCCCGGTGGCACTCTGTGTCCCCTCTTCTGTCCGACAGATTCCTACTTTAGCTTCACCCGCAACACCGATGTCTCCCGATTTCGGTCGATCAGCATCACAAAGTCGTTTCTCAGCTCATCCGTTTCAATAGTCGACAATAAGGCGATGGCTTCTTCGTAGTGTTCGATCTCCCGACCATCGATCGCTTTGATCCAATCCCCTTCGCGAAGGCCGGCCGTGTTTACCGGGCTGTTAGGCTTCACAAACGCCGCGATCACACCCGCCGAATTCTCATGAGGCACTTGCCTTCTTATGGCATCGACCACCACGAACTCCCTCACTGTCAGACCCAAATCGGCCAGATATTGTCGCTCCGCCAGGTTAAGTGGCTTGGGATGATTACCCACTTCAATTTCGACCTCAATGTTTTCATCTCCACGCATGACATTGAATCTAATAGTCTCCCCGGGACTATGCAAAAGAACTTGCCTCTCCAAGTATCGCTGCACAATACCTTCTGGCCTGAACTTGGGCAGCTTATCCCCGTCGATTCCCAAAACGATATCTTTGCTTTTCAGGCCGCCCTTCTCAGCCGGCGCGTTCTCCAGAACCGTGCTGATAACTACCGCCCCCTGATCCCGCAAACCGAGAAAACCCGCCACTTCGCGATCGATGGGCTGCATTCCCGCGATTCCCACCCAAGGCCAGGGACCGGAATCGGGAGACTCCGGCACATTGCCGACATTCTTAAGAAAATCCTCAGCAAAAAGAAACACTCCGCTCTCCCGTACGGATCGCACTCCGACGTTATACTGATCCGAACCCATGCTCAGTATTTTTTCCCGAGTTAGAGGAGCGCCGATCCAACCGGCAAAATTACCCTCCCAATCAAAAACGGGCCCGCCCGGAATACCCAATAGCGCTTCAGAAAAACCTACTTTGAGCGGCAATTGCTGCGTCATGGCAAGCCGACCGTTGAGGAGGTAAGGTTGAAAGTCGAAATCCTTGCCCATCATTCCAATACCCCAAACTGCCGTTCCGATCCCGGGCGAAGTTTCACTGTATTGGCTCACGGGCACTAATCGGTCCCACAATTCTTCGGCCACGCGAAGATAGTGCCATCCGTTGAGATAGTCCCGCCCCAGATAAATCGCTTCGTAACCTTCCCCACCCTCACCGACAAGGTGGACTCGAAAGTCTTTGAATTGCTCGTGCGGCAGCCAACCAGGCACCGAGTTATCGAGCAGGACCACCAACCCCTCACTGTCTACACACAATCCCACTGCTCCTTGCGGCCTGCGTTCGATCTCGTGTTGGACAAAAAATTCAGCCTCGTCAGCAGAATCTGTGGGTTATTTCGGGTTCAGGCAAGTCGGCCATGGTATGAAATAGGGCGATCTTAAGCACTTCGAAGCTCTTAAAGCCGTATGCTTTTCTGATAGTGAGATTTATATTGCGGTTAAAGCCCTCCACAATGCCGCAGGAAAAGGCCTTTTTGGCCCGAAACCAGTTGAGGATGAGCGGCTCGTGTTTGCGCACCGAGCGCACGAACCTTTTGATCGGTTTGAGGCGCGAACGCATGGCGCGCGTGCACCATTTTTTCAGATACCATTGGGCCCAGTAGGGACTTTTATAATGCCACAAGAGCTGAAAGCTCTCCTTTAGTAGATAGGCCCGCACGCTCTTCAGATCGTATTGGAGCACCTCCTTGAGGCGGATCTGTTGGGTGGGGGTGAGATTTTGCGGATTTTTCAAGAAACAGTATTTGCTTTTGACCAGCACGTTGATGTAGCCGTCCCGTTGCAATCGCCTGGCTTCCGCAGCACGAATCTCATTGAGGGCCTTGTTCAGGTTGGCTACCAAGTGGAAGCGATCGAGGATGTGCAGCGCCTGGGGTGCCTTTTTCTTGATCACTTTGAGGTAAGGCTTCCACAGATCCGAGCAGACGTAGAGGATCTGGCTGCTCTTTTGCGCTCCCAATTCCCAGAAAAAACGCAAGAGCGATTTTACGTTGCGCTTATTGAATACGCCCAATAGCCGCCGCCGCCCCTCGTCAAGCTGGTAGACCACGGTGAGATAGTGATGGCCTCGATGATACTGCACCTCATCGACTCCGATCGCCTCAATCCCGCTCATATCGCGCCGTTTGAGCCCCCACCGCACCATCGCCTCGACCGACTCGAAGACGTTGCGCCAGTTCGTGCGAAAAACCCTTGCCGTCTCTTCCCAGCTCAAGCGCCTCGCCCACTGGGCCAGAAACCATTGCATTGGCCAACTCAGATGACTCTTGCCCTTGGCCCAGGGCACCTCTTCGACCTTCACCCCGCACCGCCGGCAATTGACCCGCCGCATGCGGTAACGAAAATACACCTTCATCCCCCACAAGGGCACAAATTCAAAATGCCTCGCCTCGCTCATGTGGTCGTAGCCGCTGGCCGTCCGGCCACACCCCGAACAGCACACCCGCCTATTCTTGCGCGGCTCAATCTGCACCACAATCGCCTCCTCCGATTTCACCATTTCCATACTCGCCTTTGCGTAAACAAAGCTCTTGAGCCAATAGCACCGATTCAGTAGCGTTTTGATGAGCACTGGGTCCTCCGTGTTCAGGATGTATTTTCGGTACTACTTTCATCCTCGGAACGGCCCGGTGCTTCAACCTTTCAATCCCATATGCAAAGAAAACACCGACCAGCCCCTCCGGCTGTGGAGGAGCGGGATTCAGGGCAGCGCCCTGACTTCTCCTTGTGCTCACCGACTCTATTTCCTCTTGTAAGCGACGTTACCCACCCACAGATTCTGCTGTAGACCCTAAATTCAACCGCCACAAGAGTGCGGATTCGCTCTTCGAAGAGAGCACCCAGTTTATCTGAGCGTTCAGCTTGAGCATTCGCGCCCAGCATTGTTCCGATTAATACAGCTAACACGAAAACCCTCTCGGTGTTTGCGAATTGGAGTCCCAAGTTAAATTTCTGCATGGTTCGTCGAATCTGTCAGGGTTTCAGGACGTAATAGGAGACCTGGTTAAAACGCTGCACCTCCAGCAAAACCTTTTCCGGGTTTGCCACAAAAGAGTCGTAGGCTTCTCTTAAATACTGCAAAGAATCAATCGGTTCCCGATTTATTTTGATGATTATGTCTCCTCTTCGCAAGCCGGCTTCGGCTGCTGGAAAGGCCGGTTGAGTTCCAATCACAACTACTCCGGAATCAGAATTCAGTCGCTGCTCCCGCGCAATCGCTCTCGATACCTTCTGCACGCTCAACCCCCAGTCCTCGAAGGCCCATTGTTCTCCCACGCGGCTTTCCAGCTCTTCTGTCTTGACCTCAACGGTAAATATCTCGTCCCCCCTCTTGATATCCAGACTGATCCTCGATCCTACCGGATAAGCGGCAATTCTGTTCCGAATAGGTGGCAGCTGCTCGGGGAATCTACCGTCTACCATTCCACCATCAAGGGAAAGCACGATATCACCCGGTCGCAAGCCCGCTTCACTTGAAGGCGATCCCGGATCTACGCTATTTATGAGCATGCCGGTATTAACTTCGAGATCGAAAAAACCTTCCAAATCCTGCAGGGGCCCGGGCTTCATTCCGATGTAACTGCGCACGATTTCTCCATCCTCAAGCAGTCCATCCATGACCGACTGTGCCGTGTTTGCAGGCACCGCGAAACCAAGGTTGTTAGCCCCGAGATAGGCCCGCGTGTTAATTCCCATGACCTGGCCGTCGCCCGTGACCAACGGACCCCCGCTATTACCCGGATTGATCGCGGTGTCGGTCTGTAGCCAGGTGCTGAAAAACCCCGTCTCGTGTCCGCGTATATTATCATTGCCTTCGAAAAAGCGATTCGTGTTGGATATAATGCCTTTTGTCACGGTTCGGGATAGACCATTCGGCGTTCCTACCGCAAAGACAGTCTGGCCGGGATACAGCTCATCCGAATCGCCGAATTGGGCATGAGAAAACTGGAGGCTTCTCTCCCTCGCGTCTTCGATGTCAAGTTGGAGGAGGGAAAGGTCGGTCCAATGGTCCCACCCGATCAAGCGAGCCTCCACTCGTTCGAGATTAGCGAGGGTGATCGAGATTTCCTCCGCTTTCGGACTCACGACGTGAGCGTTGGTCAATATGTGCCCTTCTCTCGTCAATATGACACCCGAACCGACCCCTCTGACGGTGCGACGGGCGCCTCCTTGAAGGGTGGCTTCCCTGACATCAATTCTGACTACCGCGTCGAGCAATTTCTCGAAACTGCGATGCTTCCGAATCCCCTCGCGCGGTTTCGCTGATGCGGAAACATAGACGAACAGGAGAGTGAGCAGGAATGTCGCATACGATCCGGCATGCGTGATTGACGCCCTTTTCAAATGTCTCATATGTGTTGGGTTTTTCAAATCATGGCCTGCCACTGTAAAGAGTACAACTTCGCACGGATTGAACGCTTTTGGCAATCTTTCTGGGAAGAAAATAAAACCTTCCACGCCAAAGATTTCTCCAATGGTAAGAGTGAGTATATCCTCAGTATGTTCCCATATCCTTCAGGCGAGGGTCTGCACGTCGGGAACTGTGAGAGTTATACCGCCCCGGACATCCTGGCCAGATACAAGAAAGCCCGGGGATATAACGTCATGCAGCCGATGGGTTGGGATGCCTTCGGCCTGCCCACTGAACAATATGCTATTGAAACCGGAATTCATCCTCGCGAGATCACGGAGAAGAACAAAAACCGTTTTCGAGCACAGTTGAAGCGCCATGGCTTCGCCATCGATTGGGACCGCGAAATCGATACCTCCGAACCTTCCTATTTCAAATGGACCCAATGGATCTTCCTCAGAATGTTCAAGCACGGTCTGGCCTTTGTCTCGGAAGAGCCGGTCTGGTGGTGTCCCGCGCTCGGTACCGTTCTGGCCAACGAGGAGATTATCGATGGCCGTTCGGAGCGGGGCAATCATCCCGTGGAAAGGCGCAAACTCAGGCAGTGGGTCCTTCGCATAACCGCCCACGCGGACCGCCTCCTTGCGCGCCTTCCCGACCTCGATTGGCCGGAATCGACCAAGAAGCAACAGGAGGCATGGATCGGTCGAAGCGAAGGAGCCGAGATCTTTTTTGCGGTCGATGGTTTTCCCGATTCCAAACTGGAAGTGTTCACAACGAGGCCGGACACCCTTTTCGGAGCAACTTATATGGTATTGGCGCCTGAGCATCCCCTCGTCCCAAAACTGACCGCAACCACCCAGCGAAAGGAAGTTGAAGCCTACGTCGCACAGGCCGCTGGCAAGAGTGATCTCGATCGCACCGATCTGGCGAAAGAGAAATCGGGAGTCTTTACCGGGAGTCATGCCATTAATCCGGTGAACGGGAAGAAGGCGCCTATTTGGATTGCCGATTATGTTCTGATGAGCTACGGAACCGGCGCCATCATGGCGGTGCCCGGACATGACGAGAGGGACTTCGAATTCGCGCAGCATTTCAAACTTCCGATCATTCCTGTAATCAAGCGATTGGACGACCCAACCGAGGGAGAAAAGACGAAACTTCCCTTCACCGAGCCCGGCATAATGATAAACTCGGCCGAGTACACCGGATTGGATTCGAAGGAAGGCATCAGAGAAATCACGGCGGATCTGGAAAAGAAGGGTTTGGCCGGATTTAAGGTAAACTACCGCATCCGCGATTGGCTCTTCTCCAGGCAGCGCTATTGGGGTGAACCGTTTCCCATCCTCTGGGTAGGAGAAGAGGTCTACTCTCGCTGCCGTGAAATGAAAGAAAGCAGGGTGGCGGCATTTCTACCGGAAACCCCCGTATTCTATACTGAAAACGGTTCCAACTATTACGCTCTGCCCCTTACCGATGACCAACTCCCACTCACTCTACCGGAAACGGACTCCTATCAACCCTCCGGAACAATCGAGAGCCCGCTTGCAAAAATGGTGGATTGGCTTGAAGTGTGGTTCAATATTCGAACCGGCGAAACCCTGTCGGCGAGCGCTGCCCAGCCAGAGGACCAGGATTGGGTTTCAGCCAGACGTGAGACGAATACGATGCCGCAATGGGCCGGTTCCTGCTGGTATCATATTCGCTACTGCGATCCCAAGAATGATCTTGCCATTATCGATCCGGAACTCGACAAGTACTGGGGGTCTCCAGACGTTTACATCGGCGGTGCCGAGCACGCCGTCCTGCACCTCCTTTACGCGCCTTTCTGGCATCAGTTTATCCATGATGTCGGCGTAGTTTCAAATCCCGAACCCTATCCACGCCTTCACCACCAGGGGGTAATTCTCGGTGAAGATGGCGAAAAAATGTCGAAGAGTCGAGGCAACGTGGTAAACCCGGACCAAATCTTCGACGACTATGGGGCCGACTCCCTGCGACTCTACCTCATGTTTATGGGACCTCTCCAGGATATGAAACCTTGGAGCACTCGCGGAGTCGAAGGTGTCTACCGGTTCTTGAAGCGGATTTGGAGAGAATTTTTCGATCGTGAGGGCAACCTCTCCCAAAAGCTGGTCGATCGCCCGATGGAGAAACCTGAGACACTGAGGTTACTTCACGAGACGATAAAGAAGGTAACCGAAGATATTGAGCGCCTCCACTTCAATACTGCGATCTCCCAGATGATGATCCTCGCCAACTACATTCAGGAGGTAGAGACCTTGTCACTGCAGACCGCCAAAACTTTCATGCAGATCCTGGCTCCCTTTGCCCCTCATTTCGCGGAGGAAGTTTGGGAAAGGTTGGGTGAGCAACCTTCTGTCTCGGAGGCGTCCTGGCCGGAGTTCGACCCCTCTGTGATTGTTCGTGACGAGGTCAAGGTTGTCTTTCAGATCAACGGAAAATATCGCGGCGACGCCATGTTCGCACTCGCTGCTACGGAAGAGAAGATCCTCGAGGAGGCGAAAGAGCATCCCAGAGTCGCCGTCCACCTGGAAGGGAAAGTGATTCACAAAGTGGTCTATGTCCCGGGAAAAATTCTCAACATCGTGACGAGTTGACCCTTCCCTTTCGCGTATCTTCGCATTTTTGGTCCGACAACAGTAGAGATGAAGAGTCGACAAAGTTTGCGACGAAGTTTTGGGGAGCGACTCTCACCCGTGAGGGAAACTTTGTCGCGAGCTTCGTCGTCAGTCCCGCTGAGCGGGATCGAAATTCCTCCGGTAGTAGTCGAGGTCCTTCCAGTGGCTTGAGAAGCAAGTTTTAAAGAAGTAGAATCGACTAAGTTTGCGACGAAGCTTACGACAAAGTTTACGACAAGGTTCGCGACGAGGTTGTCCTACTTTTCACTCTTCCACCATGTCCCCACCCTCCCGATTTCTTCCCAATTCGTTCCAAAGCGACAAGCCAATCGCCGTAATCGCCGGAAGGGAAATCTACCCGAAACTTACGATCGACTCCATCCGCAGCGCCGGATTGGGGGTCCGCCTTCTCGCTTTCGAAGGCGAGACTCTTCCTGAAATCATCGATTCGTTTCCGCAAGAGGATGTCGCGGTCATTAAAGTTGGGCAACTCGGCCGCATGCTCAAAGCAATCAGGCGATTTGAAGCCGGTTACGCAATCATGGTCGGCCAGGTGACGCCAGGACGCCTCTTCCGTGGGCTCCATCCCGACTTTAAGGCGATCAAAGTGCTCTCCAAAATTGCCGAACGGAACGCACAGACCATCTTCGGATCGATCGCGACGGAGATCGAAGCCCTCGGTGTCGAGATGCTCGACGCTCGCGCCTTCCTCGATCATGATATAGCCACTCCCGGCCTCATGACCGGAGATTCGAAGAAGATCGATAAGAACGCCATTGAACACGGTATCCGCGTGGCCAAGGAAGTCGCCCGCCTCGACATCGGCCAAAGCGTTGTTGTTCGGCGTGGGACTGTTATCGCCGTCGAGGCTTTCGAAGGCACGGACGCCATGCTCCGCCGGGCCGGCGAATTCGAAACCGATAGCCTTATCTTAATCAAAGTCGTCAAACCGGTTCAGGACTATCGTTTCGATGTCCCTGTCTTTGGTTCGCGCACTCTCGACGTCATGCGGGAGGCCGGCATCGCCACCGCCTGCCTCGAAGCCGGCAGCACCATCATTCTGGAAAAAGACAAGGTCCTCGAAATTGCAAGGAAGCAGGATATTCGGATCTTTGGGTTTACCGATCCTCTCCAATCGTGACTCTTAATCGTAATCTTCAGTCGATCTTTCTTTCTTTCGAATTTTGATTACGATTTGTAGGACTCTGTAGCCGTGTCGACAACGGCACGGACCTCAACTCTGCAACCCAAACGAATTCAGAAACACAAATGAACGCAAATTTGGGCAAATGCTCAATTATGTGAAGAGCAGGGGACTGAAAATCGGATTGATCCTAATTGTCAAACGAGCATGTCAGCGTCTTGCCGCTCTTGACCATGTCGGGATTATTCTATAAATCAAGCGATGCCGGCACAGATGGGTAGTCGCTTCGGCGCATAGATGGGAGATCGACCAGACTCCCCTCTCTCATCGTGACTCTCAATCGTGATCTCCCGTCTATCTCTCTTTTTTTTCGAATTTAGATTACGATTATGATTCACTGGGAAGACAATCGTGATCTCCCGTCGCTCTTCTCTTTTCGAATATAGATTACGACGGAAGATTCATCGGCATCCCACTCTCCCTGTCCCCGCGTCTCCGTGTCTCTCCGATTCCCCTCTGCCACTCCCTATCCAACTTTCGCGTCTTTAGCGTACACTGTCCGTAGCTTTTACATCCTCTGATGCATTAGCGAAAAAGGAAGCGAAGGAGGGGCATCCCTCCTATTTCGGCCAAAGACGAAAACCGGCATAATCGAAATGCTGATCAAACCCGAAGACATCCCTGATTCCCTCCCTCTTCGCCAGAACGAACGATATGCAATCCGTAAATGATACACCGTGCTCGGCAAATTTTCGCATGTTTATCCATGCTCTGGTCCAATCGTCCGGAGCAGCGCGAAGCCAACGAATCGATTTTAAACGCGAGAGATCTTCTCCCCACTCAGCCGCAAATGCATAGGTGCTGCGCCTGGCAATCAAGGTCGCGCTCTCATCCAGAATGTGCTCCGTCGATACAAGTTCAACCGTACTTTCCCCTATTTCCGACCATGCCACCATAGACTCCTCGTGATACTGGTCGCTCCCGATTTCTTTGCTTACAAAGGCCCCCGTATCGATCAGTATTCTCCGGATTCTACTCAAACTCCGAGTGCTTGCCATAGAGGTATTCGTCGTGTTGTTCGGCTACGTCGTGAGGCCCAGAACCGTTCCACGGTTCGCGTGAGAAGAAAACATGGTCCTTTCGTCGTGAACCTCGTTGATTGCGGACAGCTTCTTTCAGTTTCGCTCGTATCAATCCACTGAGGGTCATCCCATGTCTCCTCGCATAAATCTCAGCCTCCCGCCGAAGCCGCTCCGGAATAAGAATGGTTGTCCGATGCATATATGTGGAGTATTTATACATATTCATATACCAGTCAAATCATTTTTGGATCTCCGTGGTGCAACTTCCCACCACCAATCGAAATGGTAATTCGAAAACATCGCCCGAAGTATCACGACATGGCATGAGCCCCTCGACAAGCTTGAGACAGGCCGTGATCTAAATTCGAACCCACCGACTCCAATCTTCGTCGTAATCATTGTCGCAATCCTCATCGAATCCCTTCATCCTTGGATCTCACCCTGCAACTCTTCATTTTCGCGTCTTTAGCGGGCAACTCTCTTTCTAGAACGATTACGAGAACGACAAAGCTCACGACAAAGCTCGCGACAAAGGGGGCTTCTATTACCAACACCAACCTCCGACATGTCCAACTGAAACCTGACACCCGACACCTGCCTGCCACGGCGAATCCCGCTCAGCGGGAGAAGACGGGAAACCACTGCCTACTGTCCACTGCTGAGCACAGCGAAGTCCCGGCTTGCCGGGGTTCACTGTTTATTGTACACTCTCTTATCTCGCCGCAGATCCGCCTGGCGGGTCGGAGGCGGACCACTTCTTCATTGAACCCCACCTCAATCTCCTTCAACCTAACCATCTCTACATGAAAATTCCCCGTCCCAAACCGCGATCCCGGCGGCTCCCCAACACCCACCTGAAGCGGATCCTGGCGGTTCTCCTCGTCGCGCTCCAGCGGTCGCGCAACCGGAGCGCCTTTTACCTCGCTTTCCTCAAGCGCCTCCTCGACCGCGTTCTTGCCTGCCTCCTGCGCCATCGAATCGCCGCCACCCTGGCCGCCGCTTCTGTCACTACTTCTCTCCCGCCGCCCCTCTTCGCTCAACCCGCCTCATTCGGCCCCCAGCAAGTCATCACTCAAGCAGCGGATCGCGCCGCTTCCGTCTTCGCCACCGATGTCGACGGCGATGGTGACACAGATGCCCTCTCCGCCTCAGCGACTGACGACACTGTCGCGTGGTATGAAAACACCAATGGGGACGGCTCCTCCTGGACCGTTCGTACCATAACGACAGTAGCCGATGGCGCCTTCTCCGTCTTTGCCAGCGATGTGGACGGCGATGGAGACATCGACGCACTCTCCGCTTCCACTGTAGACGACACCATCGCATGGTACGAGAACTCCAGTGCTGACGGGGATGGAACTTCCTGGACGACCCGCACCATCACAACAGCGGCCGATGGCGCCTTTACCGTCTTTGCCGCCGATGTGGACGGCGACGGAGACGTGGACGCCCTCTCGGCCTCGTTTTTTGACAACATCCATCGCATGGTACGAGAATACAAACCAGAACGGGGATGGAACCTCCTGGACGACCCGCACCATCACGACTTCGGCCGATGGCGCCTTGTCCGTCTTTGCTGCCGATGTGGACGGGGATGGGGACGTCGACGCGCTCTCCGCCTCGGATTTGGACGATACGATCGCATGGTACGAAAATGCCGATGGAAATGGAACTTCCTGGATCGCTCACTCCATTACAACCGAGGCAGACCGTGCCCGATCCGTCTTTGCCAGCGACGTGGACGGAGACGGAGACATCGATGTGCTCTCGGCCTCGTTTATTGACAACACCATCGCATGGTACGAGAATGTCAGTGAAGATGGAACTTCCTGGACCACTCACACCATAACGACAGGGGCTGTTGGCGCCACTTCGGTGTTCGCCGCCGATCTGGACGGAGACGGAGACATTGACGCTCTTTCAACTTCGTATGGAGGCTACGAAATTGCATGGTTTGAAAACACCGATGGAGATGGAACCTCCTGGACCGCTCACCCCATAACGACAGACGCAGATTACGCCGAATCCGTCTTTGCCGCCGACGTGGACGGGGATGGAGACATCGACGCCCTCTCCGCTTCATATTTTGACAACACCATCGCATGGTACGAGAACCAGATTATCCACCGCAGCGCGGTCTTCCCGGAAGAGACTGTCATCAGCCAGGCAGCCAATGGGGCATTGGCCGTCTCCGCCGCCGATATCGACGGGGATGGCGACGTCGATACCCTCTCCGGCTCGCGGTATGACGGAAAAGTTGCGTGGTACGAGAATACGGACGGATCAGGCGCTTTCGGCGCGCAGCAAATCATCACCTCCACCGGCGGAATCTATGCTGCGGCTTCCGTCATTCCGGCCGATCTGGATCACGACGGCGATATCAACGTCCTGGCGGGATTCTTTCACTACGGCAGCTACACCCTCGGGAGAGTGGCCTGGTATGAGAATACGAACGGGGACGGCAGCTCATGGACGGAACAGATCATCGCCTCCGGCTCCTCCTACGCACAGGATGTTCGCTCCGTCTTCGCCGCCGACGTGGACGGAGACGGCGATCTCGACGTCCTTTCAACTTCACGAACGGACGACAAGATTGCCTGGTACGAGAATACCGACGGGCAGGGGAATTTCGGTCCACAGCAGCTGATCAATACGACGGCGAACAACCCTGTTTCGGTCTTCGCGGCCGACGTAGACGGCGACGGCGACACCGATGTGCTCTCGGCCTCAAGCGGCGACAGCCGAATCGCCTGGTATGAGAACACGAACGGGGATGGCTCCAGCTGGTCGGCTCAAACCATATCGTATGGTGTCCTCAGCGCCCTTTCGGTCTTCGCCGCCGACGTGGACGGCGACGGCGATCTCGACGCCCTCTCAGCCTCCTTCAACGATAACAAGATCGCCTGGTATGAGAACACGGATGGCGCGGGAAACTTCGGTTCGCAGCAGGTGATCAGCACGATGGCGGTTGGCCCCTTCTCCGTCTTTGCCGCGGACACCGATCGAGACGGCGACATCGATGTCCTCTCCGCCTCGTTTACCGACAGCACCATCGCATGGTACGAGAACACCGACGGGCAGGGAAGCTTTGGCGCGCAACAGGTGATCAGCGACGCCGCCCTGAATGCCGTATCCGTCTTCGCCGCCGACATCGACGGGGATGGGGACATCGACGCCCTCTCCGCTTCGCGGTATGACGACAAGATCGCGTGGTACGAGAACCAGGGTGGACAGTTCGCTCTCGCCACGGCGAATACCGCGCCCACCACCATCGATGAGGGGCAGGAGGATGACCTCCTGCGGATCGCCATGACCCATCGCGGCCGCGCCGGCGATAGCGATACCGAGCTTGTCTCGCTGAATCTCCGGTTTCAGCGTACGGGCGGAGGCGGGTCCGTTGTTCCTCTAAAAATGGGCGAAGCGAATGCCATCATCGACGAGCTGCGCCTCTACCTCGATGACGGGGACGGGAATTTCGAGACGAACGGCGACGATACCCTCGTGAAGACCTTCCTGACCCTCAACCTGGACGAAAACGGCGAGATCATCTTCCCCGTTCGCGACGACACTGCCGAAGCGAGCGTACCCTTCGGGACCCCTTCGACTTTTTTCCTCTCCACCCTCCTCACCGCCGACGCGTTTTCGCAGAGTGTGAGCAACTTCAAGGTCACTCACCTGACGGAGAGCACAAGCACGGGCGAGGACACGGCGGAGGACATTTCGATAAGCCTCGAGTTCGCGGATAATACGACCTCCTCCAAGGTTTTCCTCCTCGACCTGCCGCCCGTCTTCTTCGTGCGGGAACTTCCGCGCCATTACATCCCCGGCGATACCTTTCGAGTCAGTCTCTTTGTCTTCGGGGCGCCTGGCGCCCTTATCTAGACCTTATCCGAAAAGCTACACCGATTGGCCGCAAAGAGGCGCAAAAGGCGCAAGAAAAACTTGAGAAAAATCAGTTTTTCGGCTTGATAAAAAGTGTCGTAACATACTAGTGTTTAACAACTTAAGATTAAGAAATGAGTTAAACATGCCAACATGTGCGACAGAGGAGAACAAAAGCGACAAGACGCCCCTTAGCAACCTCATTCTGCCGGTTCCAGACACGGATTTTCGTGATTTTCTGGATGAAGTTGAAGAATTGGCCGGGTTCGCGCCGCAAATCATCGAGGCGATCGAGAAGGATCTGGACGCCCATGCGCGTGAGAAGAAGAAACTTCGATTGGAAGATCGAAGGTTCTTTGAAGGGCGCACAGCGGACCTGCCGGAACTGGACATCGAGGAGGAGAATATTCTGGCTGCTGAATTGAATCTTGCGGTAGGCCGGCCGCGGATGCCGGCTTATGCGGTATACGTGTTCGTGACGATTCGTGGGTTTCTCGGTTCGTTGACCACGAAACCGGCACGGCGGTTTCTGCGCGAGTCGATGAGCTTGTACGGATTTCTTCGAGACGGGGACTGAGGATGCCCTCGGTGACGACGATTCTGGAGAGCGTGAACCTTCAGCCATAGGACCACGCGAGCTGATCTTTGATAAACAGAGGGTTTATCCTCCAGGAGCAATGGGACGATTTCGGGAAGCTGACGATCGACAGCACCTCGGTGAAAGCAAACAGCTGCTGGCCCACCGATGGGAGGATTCTGACCGGTCTTTTGATGCGGGCCAATCGTTTGGGTCAGAAGTTGCATATATTCGGGCTGGAGGATTTTCGCAAGGGATGGGTTGGGCGTTGGCTGCAGGAGATGGACAAGCTGGAGTTTCAGATTTGTCTGGCCGCGGGCAAACCGAAGTCGAAGGGCAAGCTGAAGAAACACTACCGGCGGTTGCTCAAGCGGGGCCGCAAGGCGGCCGACTCACTAACGGGGAACTGAGCCATCTTGAAGAGGGCCTGTCGATGGATTCACTGCCTCCCACTCGCCGGGAGCTTCTGAAGCGGGTATTGAGCCAGATCAGGCGCGATATTGCCGACGCCAAGCGGGTTGTTGAGTATGCTCATGATCGGGTGTTTCACGAAAAGAAGCTACCGTCCACGCAGAAGGTCCTGAGCCTGTCGGACGGATCGGCGGCCTACATCAAGAAGGGCAGCCGCAATCCAGTGATCGGGTACAAGCCACAACTGGTTCGCAGCGAAAACGGTTTTGTCACCAGCCTGATCGTACCGCAAGGCAATGCGGCAGACTCCATTGAGCTGGCGCCGGCCATCGGCGATTCGATCAAGCGCACCGGTGTCATTTCTGAACTGATCAGCACCGATGACGGATATGCTTCGGCGAAGGGGCGCAAGGAGGTGCTGGGCATGGGGGTAAAGCAGATCAGTATCAGTGGGGCGAAGGGCAAGAAGTTGTCCACCCCCGAGGACCGGGAGCGCGAGGCGTATCGCGAGGCACGCCGCAATCGCTCCGCAGTGGAGTCGGCTGATGTTCACGATTAAAGATGGATTTGCCTTTGGCGAACTCGGCCGCCGCGGCATCGATGCGGTAGGCGATGAACTGCTCGAGAAGGTTCTGGCCTACAACTTCTGCCGCATCATACTGATGAAGAAACGACGAGGGGAGGAACTGGAACAGGCGGCCTGAATCTGACCGCTTTGCAGCTCGGAGAAAAAAGCACCACGGGATGAGTATGCCTCCAAACAGCGGCAAATATACGTATTGTGCAGCAAGCCACGCCGATGGCCGCTCAATACCTGCTCATCGGCAGCGTCGGCAGCCTGAAACCCGACGCCTGCCAGCCATAGGCTGGTCCGCCTGTGGCGGAAAACCTGAAACCGTCCGCTCGAAAGGCTTTTCGAATGGGGTCTATCTACGATCTCACCGATACCGTTCCGGCCGGCTGGACCGTCAGCGACATCAGTAACGGCGGAACCGAGAACGGAGGAGTCATCACCTGGACGGATCTCCAGGGGAGCTTCACTGGAGCAGGAGTCAGCTACTCAGTGATGCCCCCACCAGCCGCGAACGGGGAGGTCTGCTTCAGCGGGACGGGTGAGATAGATGGAATACCACCTTTTGCCACCGTCGGCGACGATTGCGTTCGTCCCGTGGTGCAGGAGACTTTCGCACAATGGGCTGCGAGAAACGGAGTTGCGGCCATCCCGACCGGCCCGGGTAGTAATCCGGACGGCGACAACGATGAAAACCTCCTCGAATTCGCGTTCGCCACAAATCCGAATGATCCAGGTTCCGTCGTTGCGCAGCGCACCCTCAAGATCAACGCTAACGGCATAGAGTTCCCCATTCCGGGCGGCCCAGGGCAAATCAGGTGCCTCTACATTCGCTCGAAAACCGCCACCGGCATCACCTATAATGTCCAGTCCGCCGATGATACCCAGTTTCCCAATTTTGTCTCCGCCACCATTTTGATTGACCGCAAAATCGGCGAAGGTCCCGACACCATCCTCCGCGAAGTCGTCGTCGAAGTCCCGCCCGGCGCCAGCTCCTTCTTTATCCGGATTGAAGTTACGGTTCCTTAGATTGTCGTCTACCTGCGCCGGACCTTCGTCGTAAGCCTCGCCTGCCTCGTCCCGCTTGGCGGGAGTAGCGACGACGGGTCGTCAACTTCGTCGCTCGATTTCAGATCACGATTATAACACACGACGGAAGATCGAATGTAAGCGTCCGGGCAACGACCTTGTAGCGCAAAGATGCCGACCGTGATATGATTATGGGATGGCAGCAAAGACGAGAAGGCCGACACGGCCGAAGCGGATCGTTCGACGAAGTCGGCAGGAGCGCAGGGGACTGATAAGGGCGTACCGTCGGAGCATTCAGACGCAGAGGGCGTTTGCTGAGCGGCACGGCGTGAAGTATACGACCTTTATGGGCTGGCTGGGCAAGGAACGGGCAGGGCACAGGGGCAGCGGGGCAGATTCAGCGGGCGCGCAGTTTGCCGAAGTTACAGTGAAGAGCAGCGCGGTCACCGAGGATCGGATCGAGATCGTCTTAGGGGACCCGATACGGGTGGAAGTGCACTGCGGTGTGGCAGCGGAACAAGTGGCGAGTCTGGTGAAGGCGTTGAGGGAATCGGGATGCTGAGCTTACCGGGAACGATGAAGGTTTTCCTGGCCGTGGGTGTAACCGATCTGCGAAAGAGGTTTAATGGTCTCTACGCCCTGGCGGCGAATCAGCTCAAGGAAGACCCGTTGAGCGGAGCGGTCTTTGTCTTCTGCAATCGCCGCAGGGACCGGGTCAAAATTCTATATTGGGACGGCACGGGGTTATGGGTCTTCGCGAAGCGATTAGAGAAGGGTCGGTTCAGCTGGCCGCAGGGAGTGGACTTGAAAGATGAGAAGCTTCCATTGCGGCCTGAAGCTTTGAGCATGCTCTTGAACGGGATCGACCTGAGGGAGGGGAAGATGCGGCCCTGGTATCAGCGTTAGGTCAAAAAAAGTGATTTTTTTGAAAACATTATTGCTTTTCTTATGACCGTTAGTTTAGTATTGTATTTATGGCTGAAGTCGAGGTTTTGCAAACAGAGCTGGAGCAACTCCGAGAAGAGAATCGGCTTTTACGTCAGAAGATCGGCTGGCTCATTAAGCGCTACTTCGGAGGGAACCAAAGCGAGCGGATCGATCCGGGACAGCTGGAATTGCTCCTGGCCGGGCTGGAGCAGGCCGAGGAAAACAAACCCGCTGAGCAAACGGCAGAGCCACCACCCGAGCCGAAGGCGCGCAAAGGAGCTGGGGCGAGGCGACGGCGTCTGCCCGAACACCTGGAAGTCGAAGAGATCGTAATCGAACCCGAAGCGGTGAAGGTTGCACCGCAAAAGTGGCGGTTGATCGGTGAGGAAGTCACTGAAGAGTTGGATTTGCTCCCAGCGCGATTTATCAGGCGCCGCTATATACGGCGCAAATATGTCTCTCGCGAAAAGCCCCAGGAAGCTCCCGTGTTGGCACCATTACCATCGCGGCTGATTGAAAAAGGGATTCCTGGAGTGGGGCTTTTGGTGCACATAGTACTGAGCAAATACGTCGATCACCTGCCGTTGTATCGACAGGAGAAGATTTTCCGGGAACGCTACGGAGTAAGGGTGGCGCGCCAGAGCATGCTCGATTGGATCCACCAGGTAGCGCAATGGCTAAAACCGATCTACAACTACCTGTGCAGTCAATTGTTCGAGGGCGGTTATATTCAGGCGGACGAAACGCCCATCCGCTACCTGGATCCGGACGTAGGCAAAAAAGAGGGCTGCAGGAAAGGATACCTGTGGGTCTACGGGCGACCCGGCGGCGAGGTGCTCTATGACTGGCACACAGGGCGTGGGGTAAAATGTCTCGAGCAGTTCCTCAACGGATACGAAGGGCTGCTCCAAACCGACGGTTACGCTGCCTATGGCAGTTTCGCCCGGGAGCATAACGGGATTACCCTGTTTGGGTGCTGGGCACATCTGCGACGCAAATTTGTGGAGGCGATCGATGAGAGCCCCAAGCTGGCCGGCTGGGTGGTACGGCAGATCCACAATCTCTACAGAGACGAACGCCACCTGCGCGAACAGCGGGCCGGTCCCGCCTTGCGCGAAGCATACAGGCAAAGCCATGGTCGGATGATCGTGCAACGCATGGGCAAAGCCTTGCCTATACTCAAACGGCGGGCTTTGCCGCAGAGCAAAATGGGTGAAGCCGTTGAGTATGCTCTGAACCAGTGGGAATCACTCAAGCGCTACCTCGAGCATGGCAAAGTTGAAATTGACAATAACCTCATTGAGAATGCCATCCGGCCGACCGCCCTGGGAAAGAAAAACTGGATGTTCATCGGCCACCCCAAGGCTGGTTGGAGAAGTGCTGTGATCTATTCGATTATAGAAAGTTGCCGGCGGCACGGTATCGAGCCTTCCGAATACCTGACAGACGTGCTCAAAAGATTGCCGGACATGAACATCACCGAGATCGCCGAACTCGCACCGGCGAATTGGAAGCCGACCCGAACAGCCGAACCGCTCGCATCCTCCTGAATCCGGACACCACCAGGATCATCGCGCATGCCGCGGTCGATAGGGCAGTTCACCGGTCGTTTACTAATGAACTACCTTCCTAATAGACGGGGCAGGGCCTCTCGCGGATTACCGTTAGGAATGCTGGAGTGTTGTTTCCTCGACCGGCTCTCAGTTTGCCGGGGGCGAGTTCGGCGATCTTGGTATTCTTCATATCGGGAAGACGTTTGAGCACGTCTGTGAGGTTTCGAGCTATCCGGGGACTGTAGTGCATTCTATAGCAGCGCGCCGACTACGACTGCTTCCGGCTAATCATCATCGTCGTCCTTGTCCCTGCCGTCGTCGTCCTTGTCCTTGTCGTCATCGTCCTCGTCCGGAGGTGCAAAATACGTGAAAGTAGAAAGGATAGCCCTATCGACGTTGCCGTCGTTATCTGAGTCGGTCTCATTCACTTGCTCGATCAGGTTGCCCCTCCTGTCGTAGTCGAAGGTGGTAACGCTGACTCGGTCCACGTTGCCGTCGTTATCTGAGTCGGTCTCAATCACTCGCTCGATCAGGTTGCCCCTCCTGTCGTAGTCGGAGGTGGTAACGTTGACTATGTCCACGTTGCCGTCGTTATCTGAGTCCCTCTCATCCACTCGCTCGATCTCGTTGCCCCTGCTGTCGTGGTCGAAGGTGATAACGCGGACGCTGTCCACGATACCGTCGTTATCTGAGTCGGTCTCATTCACTCGCTCGATCCGGTTGCCCCTCCTGTCGTAGTCGAAGGTGATAAAGTTGACGCTGTCCACGATACCGTCGTTATCGTTATCGAACTCACTCACTATCTCGGCGAGGAGCCTTTGGTCAGAATCCGAATCTCCCTGCACTTGGGCC
>CBDCEW010000047.1:0-58928 GCA_965215885.1 Candidatus Moanibacter sp. | reverse complement strand
CCTGATCGAACAGCTTTTAGTAGTCGATTTTGATAACGACGGCAACGTGGACATAGTCAACGTTACCACCTCCGACTACGACAGGAGGGGCAACCTGATCGAGCGAGTGATTGAGACCGACTCAGATAACGACGGCAACGTGGACCGAGTCAGCGTTACCACCTTCGACTACGACAGGAGGGGCAACCTGATCGAGCAAGTGAATGAGACCGACTCAGATAACGACGGCAACGTCGATAGGGCTATCCTTTCTACTTTCACGTATTTTGCACCTCCGGACGAGGACGATGACGACAAGGACAAGGACGACGACGGCAGGGACAAGGACAAGGACAAGGACAAGGACGACGATGATGATTAGCCGGAAGCAGTCGTAGTCGGCGCGCTGCTATAGAATGCACTACAGTCCCCGGATAGCTCGAAACCTCACAGACGTGCTCAAACGTCTTCCCGATATGAAGAATACCAAGATCGCCGAACTCGCCCCGGCAAACTGAGAGCCGGTCGAGGAAACAACACTCCAGCATTCCTAACGGTAATCCGCGAGAGGCCCTGGCCCGTCTATTAGGAAGGTAGTTCATTAGTAAACGACCGGTGAACTGCCCTATCGACCGCGGCATGCGCGATGATCCTGGTGGTGTCCGGATTCAGGAGGATGCGAGCGGTTCGGCTGTTCGGGTCGGCTTCCAATTCGCCGGTGCGAGTTCGGCGATCTCGGTGATGTTCATGTCCGGCAATCTTTTGAGCACGTCTGTCAGGTATTCGGAAGGCTCGATACCGTGCCGCCGGCAACTTTCTATAATCGAATAGATCACAGCACTTCTCCAACCAGCCTTGGGGTGGCCGATGAACATCCAGTTTTTCTTTCCCAGGGCGGTCGGCCGGATGGCATTCTCAATGAGGTTATTGTCAATTTCAACTTTGCCATGCTCGAGGTAGCGCTTGAGTGATTCCCACTGGTTCAGAGCATACTCAACGGCTTCACCCATTTTGCTCTGCGGCAAAGCCCGCCGTTTGAGTATAGGCAAGGCTTTGCCCAAGCGTTCCACGATCATCCGACCATGGCTTTGCCTGTATGCTTCGCGCAAGGCGGGACCGGCCCGCTGTTCGCGCAGGTGGCGTTCGTCTCTGTAGAGATTGTGGATCTGCCGTACCACCCAGCCGGCCAGCTTGGGGCTCTCATCGATCGCCTCCACAAATTTGCGTCGCAGATGTGCCCAGCACCCAAACAGGGTAATCCCGTTATGCTCCCGGGCGAAACTGCCATAGGCAGCGTAACCGTCGGTTTGGAGCAGCCCTTCGTATCCGTTGAGGAACTGCTCGAGACATTTTACCCCACGCCCTGTGTGCCAGTCATAGAGCACCTCGCCGCCGGGTCGCCCGTAGACCCACAGGTATCCTTTCCTGCAGCCCTCTTTTTTGCCTACGTCCGGATCCAGGTAGCGGATGGGCGTTTCGTCCGCCTGAATATAACCGCCCTCGAACAATTGACTGCACAGGTAGTTGTAGATCGGTTTTAGCCATTGCGCTACCTGGTGGATCCAATCGAGCATGCTCTGGCGCGCCACCCTTACTCCGTAGCGTTCCCGGAAAATCTTCTCCTGTCGATACAACGGCAGGTGATCGACGTATTTGCTCAGTACTATGTGCACCAAAAGCCCCACTCCAGGAATCCCTTTTTCAATCAGCCGCGATGGTAATGGTGCCAACACGGGAGCTTCCTGGGGCTTTTCGCGAGAGACATATTTGCGCCGTATATAGCGGCGCCTGATAAATCGCGCTGGGAGCAAATCCAACTCTTCAGTGACTTCCTCACCGATCAACCGCCACTTTTGCGGTGCAACCTTCACCGCTTCGGGTTCGATTACGATCTCTTCGACTTCCAGGTGTTCGGGGAGACGCCGTCGCCGCGCCCCAGATCCTTTGCGCGCCTTCGGCTCGGGTGGTGGCTCTGCCGTTTGCTCAGCGGGTTTGTTTTCCTCGGGCTGCTCCAGCCCGGCCAGGAGCAATTCCAGCTGTCCCGGATCGATCCGCTCGCTTTGGTTCCCTCCGAAGTAGCGCTTAATGAGCCAGCCGATCTTCTGACGTAAAAGCCGGTTCTCTTCTCGGAGTTGCTCCAGCTCTGTTTGCAAAACCTCGACTTCAGCCATAAATACAATACTAAACTAACGGTCATAAGAAAAGCAATAATGTTTTCAAAAAAATCACTTTTTTTTGACCTAACGCTGATACCAGGGCCGCATCTTCCCCTCCCTCAGGTCGATCCCGTTCAAGAGCATGCTCAAAGCTTCAGGCCGCAATGGAAGCTTCTCATCTTTCAAGTCCACTCCCTGCGGCCAGCTGAACCGACCCTTCTCTAATCGCTTCGCGAAGACCCATAACCCCGTGCCGTCCCAATATAGAATCTTGACCCGGTCCCTGCGGCGATTGCAGAAGACAAAGACCGCTCCGCTCAACGGGTCTTCCTTGAGCTGATTCGCCGCCAGGGCGTAGAGACCATTAAAACTCTTTCGCAGATCGGTTACACCCACGGCCAGGAAAACCTTCATCGTTCCCGGTAAGCTCAGCATCCCGATTCCCTCAACGCCTTCACCAGACTCGCCACTTGTTCCGCTGCCACACCGCAGTGCACTTCCAACCGTATCGGGTCCCCTAAGACGATCTCGATCCGATCCTCGGTGACCGCGCTGCTCTTCACTGTAACTTCAGACCTCACTATATTGCCCCTCTAAAGGCACTATGCAATCGCAAGTTTAAATCCCGATTTTTTGCCCAGTCGGAAGATGATTCTTCGGCCTGAACCGTCGGGCATCAGTAAGGGCTTCTCATTGAGAGTTTGCAGATACTCAAGCACCACCGCCTGCACCCGAGGGGGATAAGTTGCGGTGGGGAATAAATGCGCTTCGACCGCACAGCCCCTCTCTATAAGAACGCCGTCACTGTGAGTCAAATTGCGAAACAGATCGTTGGTCGTCACGATAGTTGTTGTAGCGAGCTTTATAAAGGGTTCGAGCTGCTTGTAGAAGCTGTTACGGGCGAAGATTTTCAAGGCATCCATGAGGGACTTGTTAGCGGTGTCCAGGCGGACATAGTTTTCATCAATGAGGCGCTGCAGCCTCGAGCATTCGGTGTCGATTTGCGCCAGTTCGAGTTGGAGGGCTTTGAGGGCCTGATCGAGTCGACGGATCTTTTCGCCCCTTGAGGCGCTTTTGCCCGGGTGGGCATGCTCGGCCAGGAGCAGTCTTTTCAATTCTTCGGTGCATTGCTGTTTTTGCTTCAGGAGGGCTTTGGCGGCACCGCTTTTCTCCTGCTTGTCCTCAAGGTGTTGGGCTAATCGCTTGTAGTGGACGGTGCGATAAGAGGTGATCTGATTAATCCCAAAGTGCTTATCGAGGTATTTGAAGTCATTCTCCTGAATCCAGCGACTGAACATCCCTTTGATTACCTCTTCATTTCGGGCCTGCTGATCGGTCGCCAGGATGCTCACGGTAATGGTTCGATTTTTTGGATTGGTCGCCTCCACGATCCACTGCACCAGTTGAGGATTTTTCTTCCAGGGGCCCCGCTGATAGCGAAGATGATACTCTTGGAGATCTTCGGCATGGTTGCGCGCGCGCTGCAGGCGCAACTGCCCGTCGATCCGTTGGAGGGGCTGGGCGCTGGCCTTGTAACCTTTTTCCCAGGTAATGATTTCGAGTTGAGGATGCTCCACGATGGCTTCGTAAAACCACTCCGCGGCGATCGCCCGGTCCACGTAAATGCTCACCTTCTTATCAGCCGGCAACTGCACCAGCTCGAGCATCGCTTCGCAGTTGGGGATAAACCGTTCCCTTATATCCTCATAGTTGTCAGTGCTCGCAAAATAGACCGGATAGCCCTTGAGGGTATGAATAAAATCGCTGTGGAGCGCTTTGTCGGCCAGACGGATACCCGGACACCATCCCGCCAGCACCTTGCTCATTCCGGTGTAATGTTTGGTGTGCGGATCATAATAAAAGCTCTCTTCATCCGAAGCATTCAGGCCCCTCGCGTTCACTCTGAGGATCTCTCTTAAAAGCCCTTCATCGGCCAGGGCGCTAAGGCTTTGGCGTTGCAGATAGGGGGTATACAGGACTCGCCCGATGAGTTTTTGCAGGTCTTCGAGATCGAGCAGTTTGCTCTGCTCGATATTGACCGCGGCCAACAACCCGCAAGCCACCCATTGTTTCAAAAGCCAGCCCTCTTCGCGATCAATCTGAGCGACTTCTCTGAGCGCGGCACTGAACAGAAGTACTCCCAGGTGCCGATACCATTGCACCGCTTCGGAGCTCTCCCTCGAAAAATCGGGAGACTCCTTGCGATTGTCCCCTTCGCTTTCGGGGCTATTTTCTGCTTCTTGCTCCTGTTCGTCCCTCCCCGAGTCCTCCGGGCAATCCCAGGGAGTCTCCCGATTTTGCGCCCTCTCGGCTTCGGCCTCCTTTGCCCGGGCCTCTTTAAGCTCCTTAAAGACAGGGCGCAAAGTTTCCCCACTGAGGTTAACTCCGAACACCTCCTCGATCTCCCCCCGTATCTTCTTGCTGTAGCCATACCGACTCTCCCCATAGATCTGCCCGAAGCGCACCCGCCCAAAACTCCGGATTTCCCTCGTCAATTTGCGCTGAGCGCTGCGTCCCGCCAGCACTCGCGCTAAGGTCTCGGCATCTCCGCTTTGAAGCGCCTCCCCCCACCGCTTCATCGTTTTGGGGTCAACCTCAAATTGCTTCTCTAAGCGCCCTTTCTTCAACCCCGCATTGTAGAGGCGCCCCACCAATAGCTTGAATTCAACTTGCTCCCGATCGTCCTCTACGACTTCAAAAAGCTCATGCCCGTAATAGACGTGCAGTTTGCCTTCGCTCAGATCCCGATAGACCGTGATCGAGGGATGACCCTTGTCCACTCCAAGGATGCACTGTAAGAAGGTCTCTTCTTTGACGGTAGGTTTCTCCATTTTTCTTCGAATTTGATGGTTCGAAGATGAAGCCTACCGTTTTCTTTAGCTCTTAAAAGCCGGGAATTGTATCTGCGATTGCCCCCTGCCCACCAACCCGCATGATAGCGAGTTCTGAAGTTACGACCTCAGGCGTTCCTGGAGCTCCCAAAGTGCAACCTTGTTGGAGTCCCAGGTCAATCGTTCGCTAGCCACCTCGTATCCTAGCCACGCAAACTCCCTATGTTCCTCAGAGAGTCGGATTTCAGAATCTCCAACCTCTACGGCAAAACAGAACTCAGGAATGACAAAGACATCCTCCGGCCAAGGTGCCTCGCGAAACGCCCTACGGGGGATTGAGGCCCGTGAGTCGAGCTCCATCCAGAGGCTTCTACCTCCTATTCCCCCTTCCTCGAGTGCTTCCCTTCGGGCGGCATCCACGGGACTTTCACCCTCTTAGCCTCCGCCCGCGATGAACTGGCACATCTTCGAATCAGAACGGTAGAACACGGCATATTCGTAGGAAGCGTCGCGCGCTCGATACGGGAGGACCAGAACATTGAACGGCGCGCGCGACATGGCTGAATAATTGAACGATGTAAGAGGTGCGCCTCAGCGCGATCCCGAATATGCTTGAGTGCGGCCATCGGTCTTGGCTCCAACTTCGTCAAGAAAGGCTTCGACTTGGGCAGAAGATCGGAGCCGCACAAACCGTATGTGGCTCCATCGCGAATCAGCGCTGTATGTGAGCATATTGCGACGCTTGCGTCGATGCTGCGTGACGATCCACCATAGCAGGGAATCTTCCTTGCTCCAAAACATGAGCTGGGGCCAGAACCTTTCATAATTCTTCCCCCAAAGCAGTTCCTTTGTGCGCCACCGTCGCCACGATCGAACAAGCCATCGAAAGATGAGATTCCGCATGGGAAGATCCAGCCAAACGATAGTCTCCAGGCGAGTCCAGAAGACACGCTGTGAAAAGCCAGTGTAGGATCCTGCAACAACCCACCCTTCCCCGCTGGTCGCTCCTTCTATACGACGCACAAACTTCTCAGGATCTGTCTCGTTCAGGCCGACCCAACCGGATTCCCAATTGAGCGCATCCAATTCCACAAAGGGGACGCCGAGGGCAGCCGCCAACTGCGCTCCCAGAGTGCTTTTTCCGGAACAGCTGTTACCAATCACATGGATCCTTCTGCCGATTGGGATAGCGGGAAAATGTGCACCCTCATTCACCGGGAGCTACTTCCTTTGTTCATCACGGCTGCCAGTTCCATGACTCGGGGCCATCGTCTTGATGAATAGAACCCCGTCAAAGACTTCCGTCCAGTCAGCTGCCTCACCGCGGTATCCAAAAAAACGGCCGATCCATCGCTTATCTCCGAAGTACCTCTTCATTCCCTCGCTTCGCAGATCGATGAGAATATTCCCGTAACCCTGTTCAGCGAGTTGATTTTCGATCGAATACTGGCTGCCCTCCATCGGTACAAGCTCCCTTTCATACGGCTTTGCCATATCGACCCTGCCATAGGAGCCGTTGTATGATGTGACGCCGATGGAGTAGGACCGACTTCTGTATTTTGCGGAAACAACACTTCCAGCAGTATATGCGCCCTTTAGATAGTGGGCTTTGCCATCTTCGAGGTTTCGGATATTATCTTCTCTTCGAAGTGCAAGATGCATACTGGCTCCCCATACAATGACTTTTCGCCTGGGGTATAGATTCTCTTTCAGCCAGATCAGATTCTCACCCATCAGTCGATCGCGAATGAAGTAGCTCGGATCCGACATATCTGACCAGGTTATTTCTCCAAAAAACCTTCGCGCCTCCCATTTCATGTTTTCGATCACCCTTAACCAGAAACCTCTTTCTTCGACATTCGATTTCTCGAGTAAACGCTGAGTCTCTGCTAGGAAACTCAGATAGCTGCTTCGTTCTTCCCTTTCGGGCAGCTCCATTCCGTTTCGATTCGCTGGAAAAGGGGAGTATCTGTAATGAAGAAGATTATCGAGAATCTCGAGATGCCGGTCTATTTCCTCCGTATCCTCGTAAACCTCCTTAAGAACGAGAGAAAAGTCGGCCATGAACCCGTCCCTGGCCAGTTCTCCGGTAAATTGGCAATCTATCCCTGCCAATTCGAGTGGCTGTTCAGTGGAACTTACTTTGCCGATGTAATCGATCAATTCTGAGACCTCCCGGTTCCTGCTCCAAAGGCTGTAGACGGACTTCTGAATGTTCAATTCATGGTCCTCTCCTCGACTGATATTTTCCCACGCTTTGCGACAGTCCCATAATCCGCTCTCAAAAACCAACACATCGAATCCCCGCTCCTGATGCAGATACTTGATCAATCGCGATTTCAATAAGAATGCCTTACCATCTCCGTGCGTACTTTCCCCCAGCATTACAATCTCGACACCGTTTAGAATCTCCTGCAGCGGTTTGAGGTCTTCAAATTGCTCAAATGTCGGATCAAGAGACGCGATGCGAATCGCATTCTCCTCAAGTAGGCGATCCAGTTCGTTTTCAGCATGGAGCGATCGAGTGATGGGTACGGATATGGCGAGTAAACTCGCCCACCAGATCGATAATCGAATGATTCTCATCGATTATTTCTCCACGGTACTAATCGGAGAAGATCGAACAAAGCCATCCTCACTTCAAGATCACCATGGGTAGGACTCGACTCTTTCGAAGCACGGGGAATGCCGTGGCGGAGAGAGCCACTGAAATCATCAGGGCAATCGCCATGGCATAGGGATCGACTTTCAAAACAAAATGCTGGCCGATTATTTCCATCATCAGGTTGGATAGATAGTACCCCATCATGCAACCCAGGCACAGAGCGATCGTGATCTGAACAATATCCCGTTTCAGATACATTGACAGAATCCTCAGGTGGTTCGCTCCCAATGCCAGACGAATGCCGATATCGCGGCTGCTCTGTTCGATCGAAAAGTACACCAGCCCGTAGACACCGATACCGGCCAGTGACACCGCACTGATACCGAAAATCCAAAAAATGCTTGAGAGAAAACGGAAGAATCCTGTCCATTCCTTCCAGGAATCATCCACTGTCTTGAGCCAGCCAGATGCAATCATCGGATCAAGATCACGAATTGCACCCTGCACTTTGGCCGAAAGCTTATATGGGTCGCCCGAAGTACGCACAAATACAGTTCTATGCCTGTGACTGGGACCCTCATACTGACGGACGAAACGGTAAAAGCCCGCGGCACCCCCGGTTTCTGACACGTCTTCTGTTTCGGTCGGCTGCCTTATCACCGGCACAACTCCGATTATCCTCTTCCATGGATCCTCCGGATTCTTACCCTTGCGGATACGACGACCAATCGGGTTCTCGTTGTTAAAGTGTCTCTCCATAAAGCCCCTGTTCACAATCACCACATTTTCGGAATCGAGTGTGTCCGTCATTCGGAAATTTCTCCCAATAAGGATCGGAACTTCCAATGCCGGAAAGTAGCTCATGGATACGTTCTCGCTCTTCAACATCAAATGCTCATCTGCGGATGAATACGGTTCTCCTTCAATAACCATACGGTCATGCCCGGCGCCGAGAACGGCAAAGGCCGACGTTGAACCGGCACTCTTCACTCCCGGTACTTCTTTAAGTTTTACCAGCAAGCGGTCAAAGAAGGCGGAAGCTTGCGGGTAGTCGTACTGGTTCGCCGGCAGTTCTACATATATGGTCAAGACGGTGCCTGGATCGAACGGAAGCAGATCGTCGATATCCGCCACGGTGCCCAGAAGTGCTCCACATGCCACGAGCAGGGAGCATGACAGTGCGATCTGAACAACTACCGAGAATTTGCTGAGACGCCCAATAAAAAGGCCGGACGAAGTCCGCGCATCGTCTTTCAATATCGCATTCAGATCGCTCCGGGTGGCTCGAAGAGCGGGCACCAAACCTGCCAACAGAGTGGCGATGAGGGTGACGGCTATAACAAAGGCAAGCACCCGCAAATCGACCCCAAAATCCCACCAGAATGGAAAAGACTCAACATCAAAGAAAACATCGAGGTAGGATTCCGCTGCGAATGCGATCGTGCTCCCAATTACAGCTCCTAGAAAACAGAGGACAAGGCATTCGGCCAGCATTTGGGCTATTACGTCGATACCCCTCGCCCCCAAGGATGAGCGAATGGCCAGCTCTTTGCTCCTTTGAGAAGCTCGAACCAGAAAGAGGTTAGAGACATTTGCACACGCGATCACCAAAACGAGGGCAGAGGAAGCTAACAATGCGTAAAGTATCTTCCTTATCTCCTTTCCGACCTGTGCGTCGGTGAAGCGAAGAATCTGCATTTTCGTTCTCCCCTCGTTTGCAACAGGATGCTTTTCGCTGAGATGAAGCGCTATGCTGTCAAACTCGTCCAGAGCTTTCTCAATCGCGTTTTCTCTTTTTAGCCTTCCTACGACATCGAATCGTAAGGATTCTTCCCTCTTTTCCTTGATGCCATGGTCTCGGATCGGAATCCATATATCGTGGTGACTAGGAAATCTGAAGCCTTGCGGCATGACGCCGACAACAGTGTAGGATTCAGCGTCGATAATCACGGACTTGCCGATGACTTTATCCTCTCCGCCAAACTCGCTTATCCAAAGCTTGTAGCCCACCAAAACCACCAACGGCTCTCCCGGCAGATCGTCTTCCGGAACAAAACCTCTGCCGAGAATAGGTTGCACCTTCAGCAGATCGAAAAGATTCGCCGTAATTCGAACTCCTGATCTGCTGACCAGGTTCTCGCCGATCAGGACATTGAACTGTTCGCGGGAGTAGCAGGAAAGGGCTTCAAACCCGGTCTGGTGTCTCCGAAAGTCGCGGAAATCCTCGAATCGCAGTCGCGAATCCTGCTGAACCGAGAAGTGCTTCTCCAGGCTGTCAGGATCATATCGGACCATGAACACTCGATCCGATTCAGGATAGGGAAGATCGGAATAGAGAGCTCCCTTGACGATCGTAAACAGTGCTGTCACCAAGCCTATGCCGAGAGCGAGGGCGACGACCGCCAGGACCGAAGAAACCGGCGACTTTATCATCATCACGAAAGAATAACGGATATGCTGAGGGAGGCTCCCCATGCAGGTTATTGCCAGTTTCCGGGTTTCCTGTTGTTCATTTTTCAGTTAATTCGGCTGAAAAAGTCCTTGTTTCGTAATCCTCGACTACGTTCTTGCGATCGCGGCTACAAATATCAACGACTTACTCTGCCGTACGGCAGAGTAGCCGTCCCGCCAATCGGGACAGGAACGTGGGGGTTTTTCACCGGAATCAGAGTAGACTGGAGGTGCGACGATCGAGTTCCGAGCGGGTTAGGCGGTGTTTGTCCCATGTACAATTTATGACAGGCCTTTGCTTGCTCGCCACCCCGGTTTTGTTCACCTCAGTATCGCCTCGTGCGAAAATGGGTGCCGGAGTGATCTGCAATCATTCGTCTTCGGTCTTCTGAAAGCAGGTACCGTTATCATTGCCTTTCAAACACGCTCTCGCGTCAGCAATGTCCTGCACACGGACGCGCCCTTCATCAATCTCCTGCAGCTTGTCCGGATGAAAAAATCCGACATCGGTAGTTTCGAAATTCGGCCTCGCTTCACCCGACAGCAACCTGCAAAGAAAATGAATCTTGTAGATACTCTCCGGATTCCGCGGATAACCCGCTCGGTCTCGATCAAGCACGGATATTATTCGCTCGGCTCTAACAATGAATCCTGTCTCCTCAAGGCACTCTCTCTCAACGTTCTCGGCCGGGGTAAGATTCACATCCGCCCAACCCCCGGGAACTGACCATTTACTTGAGGATGCTTCGTGAACCATGAGGCGTTGATCGTCTCTGAAGACAAAGCCGCGGACATCGACTTTCGGTGTGGGGTATCCAGTTTCAACCGGCCAACAGAAATTCTGTAATTCAGATCCCCGGGAAAGAAGCTCTGAAGCGATCGCCTCCAGTCGCGCGTACCTGTCTAGATCATAGGCGTCTTGAGAATAGGATCGCCCTGTCTGAGCAAGGCTACGTATCTCTCTCGAAATTTCCAGAAGGTCTCCCATTACCCTGCATTCCCTATCGAAAATTGAATGGACGCAAGATAACGCATGGCGAATATGTATCGTTTGGCCGGCCCCAGACTCCGTTCACAGTGTCTACAAATACGACCAAAGGGTTTCGATCGGAAGACGGTGGCGAGGTCCCCAGAACAGCGGTCCTCTGGAGTGTGTCATCGTGTACGCGACGCGGCGCCATGCATTGAACAGTGTCATCGCGAGTCGACCGAAGGGAGGTGCGGTGATCCAGGATCAGGGAAGATTCCACCTATCTCTCTCTGGATTAGCTTTCAGAGTAACAGAAGCTCAGTCCGATTTCACTCCGTATTCCTTCTCCATCCATTCGACCGCGAATGTGTGTAGCCGCGAGGCGTCCAGCAGGTAGGATTTTGCATTCCCAATTGGACCAGTATCGCTGCCATCCAGAGATAGGTATCCTCGGACAATATCCTCAAAATAATCCTCGGGCGCGGCGGAAATCACCGGATCGCCCGTGTCAAACTCTTCAATCTCCACCCACTGCTTCCGATCGGCGAACAGGATTGGTTCACGATAGCGAATGATACGCTTGCCGGGCACCTGAGCCATATGTTCGGAGTAGTGGAGTAACGTCACAGCATCGAGCGGCGAACCGATAAGAAGAACTTTACCCGACGCTTCGACCAGTTTTGCTAAGGGTGAACCAGGGCCGTACCCATACTGAAGGGGATGATCTTTACACAGCCATTGCGCTCTCGCGCCAACCGCGCAAACTGAAGCATCCGGAATTCCGCTGCGCACCGACTCCCGATGAGTTCTTAGAAATTCGGGGAAAATCCCAAAAGTGCGTCGCGCTCGCGAGGTGGTCGGGTCAAAGGGAGGAAGTTCCTCGAGCATAGCAACTCTCTCGCTCTCCGAAGCATCGCAGCATGTAATGTGATGAACGCCATCCTGCCAGTCTGTATAAGCCATGATCGTGCCGCCCGGACCCACCGCAGCAAGCAGAGCGCCTATGAGTGCGTCCGGGCCTGCCCAATATGGTGCCCACCGACCGAAGGGAGGCATGGATCATCACTATGTCATCTTCCTGTATTCCCAAGGCCCTGAGATCCGTCACAAGTCGGCTTTGTGTGATCATGGCTATGCGGTCGTGATCTTCAACAAACCCCGCTTCTTGAGGCCGAGCATAAGGCTTGCGACATGAAGTCCCTGGGAAAATTCGCCAGTATTGATCAATTCAAACACTTTAGAAACGGTCAGGAACTCGAACGTGATTTCTTCTGTCTCGTCGAGGGTCGGTTCGCTGTCAATGACCACCCCAGTAGCTAGAAAACAATGAAACCTGTTCGTATGGGTAGCCGGATTCGGGTGCAGTTTGGGCAATGGCAGGAATCTCTCGGCCGTGCAACCGGTCTCTTCTCGAAGCTCTCGTCGAGCGGTGGCGAGAGGAGCCTCATTCGGTTCGACAATACCGCCCGGCAATTCCGCGCACACTTTGCCGATGGCGTGACGATACTGTAGCGTGATCAGCACATGATCGTCTGCGTCGAGCGCGACTACATGCACCCAGTCTGAATACTCGAGAACATAGTAGGGATCTATCCTGAGACCAATCCGGTCTCTCACAGTTGTCTGCGCGAACAGTGAGCCACCTGCTGCGAATGAGATACTCGGATTCGATAATTTTCCATGTTTGCATATATACCTCCCTAATACCCTCCAATGATAAATACCCGTCCCGGCGTGCCGGGCACCCTGCATCTAACTGTTTCGCCAATTTGGCAGAGATTGACTGTTCCTATACGAAATGATGATACGAACGTTCCCGGAGGGACCGTTCCACCACTAGTTTCTTTGATACTGGTCGATCGGGCGCTCCGGGCACGATCCCGTTTTCCACTTGCGTGCCATCCGAAACATGGATTCTTCGTCAGTCACTTGAGCTAGATCTTCTATTCTAATCCAACCCAAATTGTAAGACTCATCGCTGACCAGATAAGCTTCGCTTCCTACCGTCTGCATGGCAAATCTCACGTCATAGTGGTCGTGCTCAGACTCGTTTCCGCGTTTAGGGATGCGATGAATGTCGATATCGAAGATTTCCCCACTCAAAGGTTCTATTTCCACCAGTCCTGACTCTTCGCTTGCCTCACGCAATGCAACATGAAGAACGTCCGGATTTCCGTCAGCGTGTCCACCGAGTTGCATCCACCGATTCAGTTTTCTGTGGTGAGTCAACAATACATGAGTTCCATCGTTATTCACGACCCACGCTGACCCGGTGACGTGCCCAATCTTGAGACTCCTTTCGAAACAGTCCGGATTAGCCAGTACAAAATCAATGAATCGCTTCGTCGTATCCGACTCGATCCTCCAATGGCCTTGATACGCCTCAAGTTGGGCAATTATGAGCTCTCGGGATGGGGTCAGGCTTCGTATATTTGTATAAGTCTTGTTTTTAAAAGGCTGCAATCGACACCGATTCTTTCCGGTCCTATTAGAGAGATCCCATATTCCGCCTCCATAGCACTACCTAGATCCGGACCAAAGGCGATTCTCTTCTTCCGACACAAATATAATAAGCCTGACCCTTTCGCTACACTGTTTACCAATCAATCTCCTTTAACCTGTTTACCGCCATCTTAAAGGCGCTGCGAATGGCTCGCTTGTTTCCCCGTCTGAGACGGTTCTCTGTGTCCAATCTCGATTTCAGCAGGCTATGGCATTCCCAGGCAAACTCAAGTGCCCAGAGCCATTCAGCCATTCGCAGAAGGGCGAGAATGTCGGCGCCCCCATCAGAGTAGGCTGTGGCATAGCCGTCCGCAAGAGTGGCCAGCAAATCGGCGTGCTTGTCGAAACGATGCGCCCGGTATCTTGGCGCCCGACTCAATGCCGGTAAGCAGAGTCGATAACAGTGCAGAAAGAATGCTGCATAGTACAGTCCGCTACCTTGAATTGGCACTGGATCGACAAGCCCAACCCAATTCAGGTTTCGCGTGAGTAGATTCTCTGGAGTGACGTCGCCGTTCAACAGGCTGACCGGTTCGCCACAACCTCTCATTGTGCCGAGCGCATCAGCGACCTTTTCCTTCATAGAAAACCCTTCTGATGTGGTCGATCTGAATCCAGGGTCTTCGACCTGCTCGTAGATTCGTTTCTCAAGTGAGGTCCAATGATCACTCAACTTGGATGCCCCGTTGCACTTAACATTTCCGGATTTCCAAATCATTTCACCGGTTCCGCCAATTGGAGCGGGTTGCCTGTGCATCGCCTTAGAAAAATCTCCGACTCGGATGCCAAGTGCAGTCGCCTGATGGATTGATAGTTCACTCAGGGGCAAAGGAACACCGGGAACATACGATTCGAAAGTGAACGAAAATCCGGGCTCAATGTGATATCTATAAACCATGGGACAGATACCGGGCAGGCAACGATTTGCCTCTCGGTAGTATAGGCCAACCGGGGCGTAATCGCTATGGAGTTCTTCGAGATTCCAAGTCTCCTCTTTTCCGTAGATCTTCCGTTTCCGAAGCCGGATAACCATTGGATCGTATCCTTGGAAGGAAATCAAATAGGCATCGTGCCAGGCGCCCGATCCGATCCGTTTCCACTCATCGGATATCTCAAACAGAGGAAAATCGACGATCTCCAGCGCCCGATTTAACGCTAGCCGCAACTGCTTTCTATCGGAATCCGATGCCATGTGGCGAAGTGGTCAGGCCTATTATCTAAGTGTGCATCTTCTCTATGAGGATACAATCGAAACAATCTCGCTCGCAACTGCATGCACGAAAAGCTTCCGCTTTCCGCTACAGACTCGCAAAAATATAGCTTCCGATTGAGCGTACTCGCCCAAGACAGGACAGACACCCTTCTGCCGATTCTTGAGCTCAGGACCATTCGTAGTAGCGACAAGTAGCGGAAAGCGGGAGCTTTTCGAAGCGCAGATAGCTCTACTTCATTCACCATATTCGAACGGAGCGCTGAAAGCTAATCCTTTGGCGACCGAGGTAAAGGTGTCTCCTGTGCGGATTCTCTCTTCACCGAATTTTTTCGTAAAGAGGTTGCGGATATCGCGGACAAGGGAACTGCCGCCAGTCAAGAAGATGGCATCAATATCACTATCGCGACAGCCGGCTCGAATCAAGACCTCGTCCAAAGCGCTACTGATCGCGGATCGCGCACTTTCCGTATAGTGATTGAAGTGAGTCAGGGTGATGAATTCGCCGAGTGAAATTTCATCGCCATTGAAGATCAGTCTGGCGGCATCGCATTCCGTTAGTGCGATCTTCGTTTTCTCAATTTCCTGAAAAAGCGCAAATCCCAAATTCCTCCTGATCAAGGTCTGAAGCATTGAAAATCCCATTCGATTCGTCGACCGGACACTCATCTTTCGTATCGTTTCCATCAACTTCTTATCTTTTGCGAGGAACGGAATGCGATCCCATCGGCAAATCTCGTGATGGGGAAAAGTGAGTGCTTTGAGAATCGGTCCTCCAGAGTATTCCTGATAACTGGCGCCCCGTCCGAAACGAGGGGTCAACCGGTGCCACATAATATCGGCGTCGAGCCGATTTCCAGCGACCGAAACGCCGAAGGTTGCCAGGACGTCGGCCCGGCGGTTGCGCTTGTCTCGCCTGTCTGGATCCAACCGGATAATCGTGAAGTCCGATGTCCCGCCTCCAAGATCACCGACCAGAACCGTTTCACCCTTGGATAACGCTGCCGCAACCGGTTCAAAGACGAAGCGAATTTCGTCGAATCCTGCCAACCTGGCCGCTTTCTCCAGCCGCCCCACCGCCAGATGCTCCCTTTCCGGATCCTCGCTGAAAACGGCAGGACGGCCTACAACAGCCTGCCGAATATCGCATCCTGTTACCGCATCTGCTCTCTCCTTAAGGTTTCGAATAATGATCGCGATAAAGTCTTCGATGGAATAGGTAATTCCATTGATCATCGTACTCGTGAACGACTTGTCCGGAAGCACTGTTTTGATCGCTTGTAGCAGTCGGCCGTCCATATTGTCGGCGACGTATCGCTCAACTGCATCGCGACCCAGATAGACCCGATCCAATTGACTGGAAAGAGATCTCGCCCATGGGAAATAGAGCAGAGAGGGTTGAGATCCGGTAAGCCCAGGGTGTTCGAATATCGAGCGCTCGGCTACGTTCCAGACGGCGACCGCCGAATTACTCGTCCCGAAATCGATCCCATAGATATAGTTTCTTTGCGTGTCACTTTTCATTCCGCCATGGCAGCGGTATGGAGTTTAACGGTGGTTTTTATGAGAGGCAAGTAAGAAATCGTCGCTATAAAGCGACACGGATACAACGTAGCCCCCATTTAATTGACTATTACTATCGCGAAATTGACCTCATCTTGAGGCCTCGAACGCCTTAGCGGTGTCATAGAATTCGTAGAATTCAGTAATCTTCGAATCCTTCATCCGAATGATATCAGCCTTGGGTGTTTCTACGACTTTTGAAGTTCCTTTGTGCCTCCAACCGCAACGACCAAGCACGACAACGCGATCATTTTGTGCGATGAACTCGTCAACGGTATAGTGAATCATCTCCCACTCTTTAACCATCACCTCGAAATAGCGTGCGACATCGTCCTTCGAGCAGCATGCCTGAGAAAACTCCATTCCCGGAGACCCATCAGCAATAGAACTCCATTGAACGTCGTCTGCGAGCAAACTCATCCATCGCGAGACGCTGTCAGCTTTGCTGTCGTTCCAGAGCTGGTATGCCTCTCGAAGCGTTTCTACATTTTCATCTTCCATAATTGCCTTTCTTTGACCCACAAAGCCTCAAACGCCTTAGCAAGGGCGAACCGCAGCCAGCACCACGTTCAACTGCCTGGTGAGATGCGGCGACACTTTGCCAACCCCACTGACCGATTTCAGCAGAGGAAACGACTTCCCGTTCCAGGCACCCATTTTGTCATTTACATGTCTCCCTAAAACGATTCCGGACTCTTTGGTATAGCTCTTGATTCGCTCGAGGCCCTCATCAATCACCTTTACCGGCAAGGATTTCTTTCTTCGCTTCGACCACTCGACTAGATAGACCTTATCCGAAAAGCTACTGATTGGCCGCAAAGAGGCGCAAAAGGCGCAAGAAAAACTTGAGAAAAATCATTTTTTGGCTTGATAAAAAGTGTCGCAACATGCTAGTGTTTAACAACCTAAGATTAAGAAAGGAGTTAAACATGCCAACATGTGCGACAGAGGAGAACAAAAGCGATAAGACGCCCCTTAGCAACCTCATTCTGCCGGTTCCAGACACGGATTTCCGTGATTTTCTGGATGAAGTTGAAGAATTGGCCGGGTTCGCGGCGCAAATCATCGAGGCGATCGAGAAGGATCTGGACGCCCATGCGCGTGAGAAGAAGAAACTTCGATTGGAAGATCGAAGGTTCTTTGAAGGGCGCACAGCGGAGCTGCCGGAGCTGGACATCGAGGAGGAGAATATTCTGGCTGCTGAATTGAAGCTTGGGGCAGGCCGGCCGCGGATGCCGGCTTATGCGGTATACGTGTTCGTGATGATTCGAGGGTTTCTGGGTTCGTTGACCACGAAACCGGCACGGCGGTTTGTGCGCGAGTCGATGAGCTTGTACGGATTTTTGCAGAGCGGGGGACTGAGAATGCCGGCGGTGACGACGATTCTGGAGAACGTGAACCTGGTCAGCCATACGACCCGCGAGTTGATCTTTGATAAACAGATTGGGTTTATCCTCCAGGAGCAATGGGACGATTTCGGGAAGCTGACGATCGACAGCACCTCGGTGAAAGCAAACAGCTGCTGGCCCACCGATGGGAAGATTCTGAGCGGTCTTTTGATGCGGGCCAATCGTTTGGGTCAGAAGTTGCATGTCTTCGGGCTGGAGGATTTTCGCAAGGGATGGGTTGGGCGTTGGCTGGAGGAAATGGACAAGCTGGAGTTTCAGATTTGTCTGGCCGCGGGCAAACCGAAGTCGAAGGGCAAGCTGAAGAAACACTACCGGCGGTTGCTCAAGCGGGGCCGCAAGGCGGCCGACTCACTAACGGGGGAACTGAGCCATCTTGAAGAGGGCCTGTCGATGGATTCACTGCCTCCCACTCGCTGGGAGCTTCTGGAGCGGGCATTGAGCCAGATCAGGGGCGATATTGCCGACGCCAAGCGGGTTGTTGAGTATGCTCATGATCGGGTGTTTCACGAAAAGAAGCTACCGTCCACACAGAAGGTCCTGAGCCTCTCGGACGGATCGGCGGCCTACATCAAGAAGGGCAGCCGCAATCCAGTGATCGGGTACAAGCCACAACTGGTTCGCAGCGAAAACGGTTTTGTCACCAGCCTGATCGTACCGCAAGGCAACGCGGCAGACTCCATTGAGCTGGCGCCGGCCATCGGCGATTCGATCAAGCGCACCGGTGTCATTGCTGAACTGGTCAGCACCGATGACGGATATGCTTCGGCGAAGGGACGCAAGGAGGTGCTGAGCATGGGGGTAAAGCAGATCAGTATCAGTGGGGCGAAGGGCAAGAAGTTGACCACCCCCGAGGACTGGGAGAGCGAGGCGTATCGCGAGGCACGCCGCGATCGCTCCGCAGTGGAGTCGCTGATGTTCACGATTAAAGATGGATTTGCCTTTGGCGAACTCGGCCGCCGCGGCATCGATGCGGTAGGCGATGAACTGCTCGAGAAGGTTCTGGCCTACAACTTCTGCCGCATCATACTGATGAAGAAACGCCGAGGGGAGGAACTGGAACAGGCAGCCTGAATCTGACCGCTTTGAAGCTCAGAGAAAAAAGCACCACGGGATGAGTATGCCTCCAGACAGCGGCAAATATACGTATTGTGCAGCAAGCCACGCCGATGGCCGCTCAATACCTGCTCATCGGCAGCGCCGGCAGCCTAAAACCCGAAACCTGCCAGCCATAGGCTGGTCCGCCCGTGGCGGAGAACCTTAAACCGCCCGCTCGAAAGGCTTTTCGAATGGGGTCTAGCCAGATCTCTTTCCCGGAGGTCAAACATCCGACAGTATTCATCAAAGTTTCTTCCCCACGGGACAACACTCTTGTATTCGAAGGCCATTTTGGGTCGTAAGTTCGTCGGTATTCGACCTAACTTAGCATCGGCCGCAAATCATCCGATTGACCGAGAAAAAGGATAGCTCGAAAATCGCCAATCAAATGCTCATTCACCAACAGGTTCCACTTGGACGTTGAGTGTTGGGCGTTGCTATTTCAATCGTGACTCTTTGGTAGCCCGTTCGACGATTCGGCAGGCTCTACGGCCTCAATGGGCTCTGTCAGCAGCGCCTGCTTATGCCAAATCTTGCCGACAGATCAGGCGTACATGAGCTTCCCTCTGGGCTCCGGAACCGATAACCCATCCTCCTGCGCCGTCCTTACCCAAAGAGCAATCGCCTTTTCTGCGTTTTGAATCGCTGCTGCCTTGGTACTTCCATGTGCCATGCACCCAGGAAGCTCAGGGACTTCCGCAACCGAATTGACCCACTCAAGGAATTCTTCCGCCAAACCTTCCATCTTCCTTCTTTTTTTACGAACCGTACCCGACTTCACATAGTCTCAGTCGTTTCAGGCAGGACATCTAACAGCTCGCGCCACGGAGTGCGCAAGCGTCGTCTTTCCGGAACCTGGTCGTCCAGTGACAACAATCAGCAAAGGCTGCATCGGAAGGGTTGTTTCGCTCACTGTTTTTCGATGATGCTATAGCAGACGCATGCCAGGGCCGAGATAATTACTTGATCCCTGCCTCACAAACCGTCATCGCCTCCCGTGTATTGCTATGCGATGTCGGCCAACTGATTTACCAGATCGTGACCGCTTGTAGGAGGCGGTAACGTCTTTCCGTCCTGGTGATACAATGCGATCGATTCGTCAACCATCTGGCACAGTTCCTCGAATAATTCTCTTTCGTCATCCCCATGGCAGCCACCGTAGAAAAGGCCGGGGCAACTTCCAACGAAACATTGGTCTTCTTCCGACCACTCGACGATCTTAACGTAACGCGCGCTCTCTTTCATTGCTTTATTTGTTCTATTCTGTAAACATTGTACTTCCCGGTCGAGCGAAAGCCAAGCTGTCGGGCGAGGGCTGAAGAGGGCTCATTGGCTGCGTCCCAGCATGGCTCCAGGGCGTGCTCCAGACAATAAAGCATAAGAGCCGCTGAGACAGCCCTGGCCAATCCTTGTCGACGAAACTGGCGGTGTGTCTGAACCATGATATCCACCTTCCCCCCGCCGATCGCTCCGGAGGCAGCACCGGAAACATACATGCCATCGTGAAGAACTCCAAAACCGACTCCCCTTGTTACGAAATCCTCGTGGGAAATAAAATTCTCAGCGAAAGGCGCAAGGGTCTCGAATTTCGTGACCTCCGCAAGTTTCACCTGCCGAAACTCATACTCGCCCGCCAGTGACTTACGGAACCTTCGCAGCTTATCGATACCAGGATATTTCAACTGGAATGCTTCCCGTGAATACGCAGTCAATTTGCCCGGATACGTAGCAACTAACAGCTGCTCCCAAGCAGGGGTTGGCGCAATTATCTGCTTACCGGGCTTCATCAAGTCTAAAAGAAGCGGTGCATCCTCATGGAGTGCATCACCCGCCAGGAAATTGAACCAGAGCACGGCGAGAGCTACGCTGGGCTCGTCTTCCGAGTCAGCAAAAACCTTCCCCATACCATTTTCGATGACCGCCGCCATACATCCGCGGACATATGGGTAGGGATCGAAGAGATTCTTGGCGCAAGGTCGGTTGTCACTGTTTAGCTTTATCACCATAGCCACTCCTATCGGTCTATTCCTTTAGTCACCAGGCACCTAACCCGCATTTCTCGCAGAATATCCGAAAGGACTCTCGCGACCAAATGATACTTTTCGAACAGGCTTTGGTTAGCCGTCAAGTTTCTTCACTATAAACGCAGAGCTATCTGAACACAGACCTGAGAACTCCTTCGTGCGCCTGATTTGCTCAGGGGCTGTGTCTCATTGCGCCGTTTAGCAATTGGTAGGTAGAATAAGAAGCCCCTCTAGCTCAAGAACCCAAAGCGTGCAAAGCTAAATCCCGGGCAAGACGGAAAGGACTTTTCCTCAGGCAGCCTTCGGCCAAAACCAATCTAGTAGGTCTTCACGTGGAGAAGAGTAATGAACAGAAGGAAACAAAGAGGAATGAGAAGAGTATTCCCATCCCGGCGCGCCTGGAGCTCCGCAGTACCATGGATCTGCTGTACAGCAGACTCTACGAGAATGACATTTGAATAAGGAAGGCAGGAAAGCCCTTCGACTACGCTCAGGTCAGGCAGAGATTTGCCTGAACTATAAACCGAGGTAGGTGTCGATTCCGCTGGGCGGGACCTCTTTGCTCTAAGGCGGAGCCTGAAACGCAAAGAAGAGCTTTCCCAAGAGCGCGACTGCATTCTAGTCCACGAACAGCGCTTTTGGGAAAGCTCTTCTTTGTGTTTCTTCTCTCGCGTAAGCGAGTTGGTCCCGCTCAGCGGAATCGACACCCTATTCTCCATCCTGCGACTGCGAAACCTATGTCTTCTCTCTATCCGTGCCATCCGCGAAATCCGCGGTCACGCTGATCCAGATCGACCTCACTTCGAAGGATATCTTCTGGTGCCGGCAAGTCCGAATTTCACGTTCATTCAATCCACGGTATTCTCGAATTCCCGGCTTGCCGGGATGAGCCTGTCGAATTCGTGGTCATTCCTCTTTATTCGCGTCCATCTGCGTGCATCTGCGGTTCTCTTCTTCTTTTTTGGTTGCGGCTGCCCAGGACGGGGTGTTTTCAAGTTCTACGAACCGCAGACACAGTCATGATAACGGCCGGATGCCAAATGCGCGTCAGCGATCTTTTCGAACTCGAAGTGGTCGAGTGCATGCCAGATCGCTTTATCAGCGTCATCCTGACCTTTCTCTCCATATTCGACCACGCAACCATCGCCCAAATACCTTAAACTTCCAATTCTCACATAATCATTTTCGATTTTCGCAGGCCAGTTTTCCCGCGTTATGGAATTGTTGCGGCCTTTGTTTGCCAGGCGTTCGGCAGTGGCGAGCATTCCAAAATGAGGATCATAGGGGAGAAAAGGGACGATATCGTATTGATTCTGGTATCGCACCGTGAAAGGTTTCAGTCCCATGGCATCATAGTTGATTTGAAAGGTGCGGTCGCAAGTGAGCGGCGCGGCAAAGCTGCAGTTTTCGACAAGCGTATCGGGGTATAGGCATTTTACTAAAGTGGCGGCCGGAAAAGTCATTCCACCGCCTTTGGAATGCCCGGTAACAATGACGCCCTTTTTCTGACAAATATCGATAGCGGACAGTGCTCGATGCGCATTTTTCCAGAGGTCTAGAAGGGCGCTTCCAAACCCGGTTTCAACCTGCCCAAAGTATCTGTCGTTTACATACCAGTTCATTGGTCCAATACGGAAATCGTTGAGCCAATCAAGAACCCAGGCCCAGAAATCTCCTTTGAACGGGGGCAGAGTCCCGCGGAAGACTAGAAATACCCATCCATCGTAGGTCTCAGCCACGAAACCGGCATTAATCCCCTCGAGCCCGTCGACAAAGACGCTCGGTTTCGTCCCCGGCTTTATCCCGATATTTTCATAAAAGGGTACCGTTGAGCAGATCTTTCCGTTCTTAATATCGTAGGCGACAATGCAGGCGTCCAACAGACGACATTCCAATTCTCTGGTCAAGATAGACATTGTTGTTCAGACCGCCATTACGGCTTTGATAGTTGGGTGATGTTGATACTCGATCAACTCGAAATCGTTCATTTCGAAATCGTCGATGGTTTGCTGTTTCCGGTCTCGAATCCGGAGTTGAGGCAGGACGTAAGGGGTCCTCGAGAGTTGTTCTTTTACTGCGTCGATGTGGCTGAGGTAGATGTGGGCATCACCTAAGACGTGGATGAACTCGTGGGGGACCAGGTCCGTAATTTTGGCGACCATGTGAAGGAGCGTAGAATAGGAGGCGATGTTTAAGGGCACACCGAGAAACATGTCGCAGGAGCGCTGGTACATTTGAAGCGACAATTTGCCCGCTGCTACAAAGAACTGAAAGAAGGAGTGGCAGGGAGGCAGGGCGACCTCCTGAAGGCCGATTTCGGCGGCGTTCCAGGAATTGACCAGTATACGCCTCGAAGCTGGATTGTTTTGAATGAGATCAATGGCATCCTGTAACTGGTCCACAGTAGTACCGTCGTCACCCCGCCAGTGACGCCACTGGACGCCGTAGATGCGACCCATTGAGCCGTCATTTTCCGTCACGCCCAAACGCCTGAGGTAATCTTCGTAATTCCCGTCCCAGAGGCGGTTACTCTTTAGACGCGATTTGAGGTCGTGTATGTTGTCGGACCCGGAGATGAACCAGAGGAGTTCGGATAGCATGGACTTCCAGACCAGGCGTTTCGTTGTCACGGCCGGGAAACCATCGGCCATATTGTACCGTGCCTGGAGGCCAAAGCAGCAAAGGGTGCCGACACCCGTGCGGTCAGTTTTCTCGATCCCATTTTCGAGAATGTAGCGGAGTTGATCAAGATAGGCCTGCATGGGTCTTCAGTTTGGTCGCGGCATAACCGGCTTCGCTACGTTTCGCCGTGTCAAGAAGCCGCTCCTAGATTCTGACAGTATTCGGTATTCTCAATTCTGCTCGACCACCCGCGAGGGATGCAGGCCTTCGACCGGCTCAGGCCAGGAAGCGGCTTGATGCCGCAATGCTTATCGAACGTGGGATTCCTCCTTACTCATATGGATCTCTGTTTTTCGAGCCTCTTCTATGGCGTGAACCGGAAGACGTCCAGTTTTTCCCTTTCTAGACGGCTTATTCTTCGAGAAATGGAGATGTGGGACTTCCTGGAACGCGGCGAGACCATTATCGCAACCGAACATCCTTCATCGAGGATCTCCAACCGAGTCAGATGAAAGATGGATCTCTCCTCAGCGATTCCTCTCTTGATGAAGTCGTAGTAGAAGTCCCCGACTCTGTCGTATTCTGATTCAAACTTCCCTCCGGAATACATCTTCATCGCTCATTTTGGAAAGGGTCCCGTTCACGAATTGAATCGCGATATCCACTTTTTCTTCGGGTTGTCCAAGCCTTGCCGCCCGATCCATTTTATAGAGTCCGATAGCAATTCCCAGCTTCTTCGATTCGAGGAGCAATCTCTCGCGTTCCACGAGATCACTTGCGTAGGGAACGATCACGGATTCTGCATTCTCCCATCCGTGATAGTACGCCATGGTCGCGAATTCCCATGCTCTTGCACCAATGAATGATGCTCCAAAATCAATCACTCCCGACAGTCGTCCATCCTTGATTAGAACATGCTGCTGATGCAGGTCTGAATGCAGGAGAGCACAATCAACTGTCGAGCCAATACGCAATATTTCATCTCTAAAGGCTTCTATCTCCGTGATCAATTCAGGCGAAACTCGTGAGACAGTATGTTGGTCCAGCGATTCCCCGTCGAACGGGTATATCGCGCCCCAGCACCGCCTCCCGACAATCCCCGTGACAGGAGTCAATTCTTTCCCCCGAATGAGATCTCCTCTCTCTTCCAATCTGCCGTAGCCTGAATGTGGAAGATTGTGAACGACGGAAAGAAACCTCGCCAAATCATTCGCAGCTTCGACCGTCCATTCCGTCTTCTTGAGCGGAATCCCGTCCACCTTTTGAGTAATCGCCCATGCATCGGCAACGCCTTCGATTTGATCGGTTTCTTCACTGTTCAAAATTGGCTCGGGAACGTTCAACCCTTCCTCGCGGAGCAAGCGATAAATCTGAAACTCAGATCTATAGGTAATTGGTCGACCTGTTCCCTCTCGTGCAATGCGAACGATCAATGTATCGGTGCCCATATCAGCCTGCCAAGCATCGCTCGTTGCTCCTGCAAAGATAAATTCGACCCTCTCGGGCAACCTACATGTAGCCGATTCCAGTATTCGTGAGACTATTTCGTATTGCTTATTGTCCAAGAGTGATATTCCGACCGTTCAATTAGCTCTCCTATTTCATTGATGATCCTGTCAGGCCGTATTGAGGTATCCGATGGAAGCCCCTCCCGTTTGAAGTCATTCCAAATTCCTAAAATTCCCATTGATTGCGCAGCTGATACATCCCACTCAAGATTGTCGCCAACCATCCACGTGCCACTGGCCGACAATCCCAATCGATCAAGGGCCATCTGAAAAATCGCTGGATCAGGTTTCGCAATTCCGACTTCACCCTCGATCAAGATACATTCGAAAAAGCGTGCGAGTTTGAGTTTCACAACCTTCTTGCGCTGACCATCGCCATGCCCGTTGGTGATGAGACCCAACTTTACCCCGCTCCGAGATAGGGTTTCCAGCGTACGCTCAGCATGCGGGAATAGCTCCAACTTCTCTGTTCTTCGTTCCGTAAACGCGTCGGCTAGGTCGTTCGCATGATCGCAACATGATAATCCACTCTCTGAGAAAGCGATTCGCACGATCTCGCGCCGAGTTTTAGCTAGGTTGTGCCGACCACGAGCGTGTCTCTCCGCATCCTGCCAAAACCACTTTCTTGTCTTTTCAATGGCTAAAAGCAGGGAATCGTGGTGTGCACCCTTAATCTTGGGCCCAAATTCGACGCAAACTTCCTTCCATAGTCTATCCGCACTTGCATCCAAGGAAACAATGGTGTCATCGAGATCGAAGAAGATTCCCTTGGGTGGTTTCTTCATCCGCCGAATTTACACATTCTCTTCAACTTTGATCCTTTATATCCAAGATCACGCAATTCCGTAAAAGTCATAAAAAATCTCGCTCGGACACTCTGGATTAATGGTCTGGTAGCGAAAACAGGAGAGACATCCGTCAAATGTTGTTTGCTTCTGCAAGCACTCTGTGAATTCCTTTTCCAGATCGCTGCGCACTTTCCACTGGAAGTCTACAAACTGCCCCCAAATCGCTTCATACTTCAACTCGTTAACAATCGGGACTTCCTTCGCCCCATCATAATATCCCCGAGGGAAAAGCCTGCGATAGGATTCAATGTTATGCATCCACGAATTGCCACGGACTCTTTCCGCATCGGGGTGCCGATCCCCCACATCCTCGAACAACCTCTTCAGTTCGCCCCTTCTTTTCTGAGCGTTCGGTTTTGCAAGTGCTCCAGGGCCATTGTTTCTCTGGCCAACAAAGTGTATAGCGACCTTATTTGTTCCGCGCCACGGATAGGCGTAGGAAAAGCAACCGAAGAACCTCCTGTTACTCGGATTAGCCTCCTGCGTATGATTCAGATAGAATTCGTGAATGAACTCATGCTTTGATGAGGAATGTTTCAGCCCCTGAAGAAAGTTGACCCAAAATCTGTTGCGTCTGTCACAAGGCATTCCACCCCAATTGATTCCGCCCTTTGATACGACCGTATACTTGAGAAGAGCATCCTCAAACGCCAGCTCGGTCACTTCCGCTACCTTCTCAGCAAACGCCGCTTGAATCTGGAAGTAGCTTTTTGAATATTTCTGAGACATCAGATCCCCTCAGAACAGATTCTTTGGCTTTGATCGAATACAAAATAGATCCCTAGCCCACCAACGAGGAGTGGATTGCGTTCCACACGGAATTGATCAATACCACAAAGGGAAAGATAGCCAAGCTGTCCTCTAGCACTGCCTTGGCTCCGTTGGTGCGTTCGAGGGAAACAGGCTCGTCGGCAACGGTTGGGTTGCCTGGGACAGACACTCACATGCATTCTTACTCGATCCCACCGTTTTGATCTCAATGAAGAGGCAGGGAATCGGCTCGGAATTAGTCAGAAGAGCAATCGGACTAGCTCGAAAGGCATCCTGCGAATGGACCCATGTCGATTTTGAACCTCATCTCAAGAAATTCTATCAAGATTGCGGCTTTCGACACACCGAGGCGGGGTTGATACGGTTGAGGGTTTGATGAGAGCAATTCTGGACAAAGATTGCCTCCAGGCAGCGCTTCATCTTGGCAAGGTCCCGGTTTGATCGACAAAGGCGACAACAAGAGATTTCTAATACAAGCCATCGAATGGCTTTTGAGAAAACAATAAGACGGAAAGTCTTCGCCTACATCACGTATGGAGACAAATTGCTGGTCTTCCGTCATACGGAATATCCCGATGCTGGCATTCAAGTTCCTGCGGGAACTGTGGAGGATGGGGAAAATCTGGAAGCTGCTGTTATCCGTGAGGCAATCGAAGAAACAGGACTAGAAGACCTCCGATTGGAACGCTTCTTGGGCATACAGGAAAGAGATATGTCTGACGTTGGCCGCAACGAGATTCATGAGCGTCACTTTTATCACCTAACCTGTGAATGTGAGCCACCAGAGACTTGGCTGCATATTGAGAAACACCCATCGGAAGGGGAAGACGAGGAATTTGAGTTTGAGTTCTTTTGGGCTAAACTACCCGACTACGTGCCTGAACTAGTGTCTGATCATGGGTATCGACCAAAAAAACCACCCAGAAAAAAAGGACGTTTCGAGTGAAAAGAAGATACCGCAAGAACCTCCACAATAGCAAGAGAAGAATAAAGCATCGGCTTAGAAATCGGGGCTGGCCTGAACAGGCCAAACCGATGTTCAAAGCGAGCAACATCCACTACGAGACGGCCGAACGAGGCAAAGGGGTGAGTTGTGGAGGGATAGGAGCGATTCACCTGATGGTGAAGAGACTGGGGTTGGTGGAAGAGCTCGACCAGAGCGTGCAGTTGCTCAAGCGCCACCTGCCGTATCATGAGAGTGATCATGTGCTCAACATAGCCTACAACGCATTATTGGGAGGGATCCGGCTCGAAGACATCGAATTGCGCCGCAAGGACGAGGTTTTTCTGAATGCCTTAGGAGCGCAGAGGATACCGGATCCGACGACCAGTGGAGACTTCACCCGACGCTTTGATGAAGGCGCGATCGAAAAATTGATGGAAGGGATCAACCGGATACGGCAAGGGGTGTGGAACAAGCAGGCAAAAGGATTCATGGAGGAGGTGTTCATCGATGTGGACGGGACGATAGCGCAGACGAGAGGGAAGTGCAAAGGGGGTATGGGAATAAGCTATAAGGGGATCTGGGGCTATGCACCGCTGATCGTGAGTTTGGCAAATACCAGGGAAGTGCTCTACATGGTGAATCGACCGGGCAATGAGACTAGCCATGAGGGATGCGTAAAGTGGATTGATCGGGCGGTGGAACTTGTGCGTGCGCATGCGGGGAAAATCTGCTTGCGAGGGGATACGGACTTTTCGTTGACAGAAAACTTCGATCGGTGGGATGAAGAAGGAACGGGATTTATCTTCGGAATGGATGCGCATCCCAAAGTGGTGGGACTGGCCGAGGAGTTCAGAGAGATGGCCTGGAGCGAACTGGAGCGGTTGCCCAAGCATGAAATAGCGACCGAATCGAGAGCTAAAGCGCCGCGAGTGAAGGAAGGGATCGTGCACCAGAAGGGTTTTGAAAACAAGGTGCTGGAGGCAGAAAGTGTGGCCGAGTTGGACTATCGGCCCAACAAGTGCAAAAAGACCTATCGGATGGTGGTGGTGCGTAAGAACATCAGTGTGCATAAGGGCGAAGTAGTGCTCTTTGATGAGATCCGCTACTTTTTTTATATCACAAATCGTAGGGACCTGACTAAGGAGCAGGTGGTCGCCTTTGCGAATCAACGCTGCGATCAGGAGAACGTTATTGAGCAACTCAAAAACGGGGTTAATGCGATGCGTATGCCCGTGGATGATCTTTTGAGCAATTGGGCCTATCTGGTAATGACAGCATTGGCCTGGAACCTGAAGGCGTGGTATGGATTACTCATGCCCAACCGCCAGCGGGGGTTGGAGATCGTGAAGATGGAGTTTCGGCGCTTCCTTCACGCCATCATCTTGCTGCGCAAATCATCCGAAGCGGGCGCCGAATTGTTTATCGTTTTAAGCTGGAACGAGTGGATGGGAGATTTTATCAGCACCTGGGAGCGATTCCGATCTATGTCGCCTGCATAGAAGATCAAGTAACCGCGATGTCATCCCAAAAAGGGGACAGAACTAACGTTAAAACAGAACGGATATGGCAAAACATGAAACCAGCCCAAGGGTGGCGGCGGCAAAACTACCGCCAGCATGGCAAATAACGTTAGCAGAATAACATTTCCTGTTCAATTTAAACGCGCTTATTTTAGGCCTAGTGTCTGATCATGGGTATTTTTTGTCCAAGGCTCGATTTCCCTTCGACTCATCATCCTTTTGGTTTTTCTAAATCATAATCTGATAAGGCGGTATTTCCCAAGAATCATTCGATAACAGAATCTTCTATGTCCAGAGTCGCAATCATCGGTAACGCAGGGGGAGGCAAGTCAACCCTTGCCAAGAAACTGAGTAAGTCGAAAGGCTTGCCCCTTTATCCCGTCGATAAGGTCCAGTGGAAACCCAAATGGACGCTTGCACCGCAGGACGAAATTCGTTCCAGACTGAATGATCTAATCGAATACGATCTGTGGATTATCGATGGGTGGGGACCATGGGACTGCATAGAAGAAAGATTCAAGGCAGCAGACACCATCATTTTCGTGGATTTCCCTGTTCGTATTCACTTCTGGTGGGCAGCCAAAAGGCAGATCAGGGCACTTTTCATTCCTTGGACGATTGAGAAGCCCACAGGCTGCAACCTAGTTCCTGTAACTTTGAAGCTGTTCAGGATGATCTGGTCGATTCATCGCGAGCTATTGCCACGATTATCTGAAACGATTGATTCATTCAAGGTCAGCCGAAACGTGTATCATGTCCGGTCGCCTAAGGAGTTGCGGGCATTTTCGGCGAAACATTGTTAAATCCGAAATTTGAGTTCACATGGAAGCTCGAAGACTCGAGTCCGGTGACGAAAAATTCGCGCCAGGGATCGTCAATACCGTCCAACCTGTTTCAGAACGACAAGGAAACGAGGCATTCACTGCATACGTGTCGTAGATTCTGCAAATGTAGAGCCGCTACTTCGTCGTTGCAGACGACCAGCGACGGATGAAATTGTCTTCGTTTTCAATTTCGAATGAATAAACCGATTCCGGTGAAAGAAAGCCCCACGTTCTTGCGAACGCGATCAACGGTTCTGAAAGGACGACTTTTTCAGCAGAATCATAAGCCTATCCATGACCCTCCAAATTAGAGACGGCATCGAAGCTGACCATCAATCAGTCCTCTCGCTCGCTAAAGCTCTGCCTCAATGGTTCAGCGAGAAAGGGATAAAGGAGATCGCACAAGACCTCGGATACGAATGCCTCTTAATCGCGGAAGAAAATTCCGAGATTGCGGGATTCCTCAGCTATTACACTTATAACGGTGTCGGGCATCTTGCCTGGATCGGTGTCTTGCCGGAACATCATCGAAAAGGAATCGGCACCAAGCTCGTTCATGAGTTCGAAAGACGCATGTCTGCTGATCGTATCCAGGTATTGGAACTCAAGACATTAAGCGACTCTGAAGAGCATGAACCGTATGAACGAACGAGAAGGTTTTACGAGAGAATGGGATTCCGCCCGCTTGTTTCACACAATTCAGAAGCGTGGATGGCAAGGCCCGAGCGAAATCCCGTGCGGGCGCGCACTGCTGTGCGTAACCGCGCGGGATTTCCGCGAGAACGCAGCCACGCCGCGCTTGTGGATGTGAGCTTTGGCGCAAACAAGAGCGCCAACACAGGCATTATCTCTCCTCAAATTCTCGACCAATTCCTTACAATCTACTTCACTCCGTTTGCGCCAAAGCGGTGAAATATGTGGGTAAGGGAACACAGAAGGGCGCAGGCTAATCGTCCCGAATCGATCGAAATGTTGGTCTTGAGGAAACCGATCGAATGAACCCGCACGAAGATGCCTGCGGTCAGGCAATGCTCGCCTACCATAAGGGCGAACGTGCCTGCGAAATCATCGAACGTGACGACGGAACCTTTGATGTCACTAACGGTCCAGCCTCTTATTTTGCCGATTTCAAAGATTGGCTACCCCACCAAAAGCGCGGGATGAGATTTGTTCGTGGTCGAGTGCTGGACATTGGCTGCGGGGGGTAAAGCATCCGCTTTCAGAAATTCAAAACTCCATGGTTTGACTATCTGTTCATTTCGAAAAAGGAGATGGAAGACATCCTCAATGGAAAGGGATGGCATGTGACTCGCTACCTGGATCTCGATGAGCGATTGTATTTGGCGATCATTGAGAGGGATTAATCCGCTTCAGATAAGCCTTAATATAATTTAGGTGTGCACCTCGTGACGAGAATTGATAATACCAGCGGTACCCACACAGAACGCAGTTTGAGTCTCCATGATACCAAGATTTCATTCGGATGAAGAGCTCAACGTCGTCTTAAGCGACTCGGAAGCCGATTTTGTTTTGTCCGCCTTCGAAGCAGGTTCAAGAATTTTATGTTCGAATTACTTCGACAACTACGACCTACCAGCGCCGGTAAGGATTCAAATAGGGCGTCCGGATGGGGCCGTTGAGGAGGTAGTCCTGCGCAAGACCCGTCATGGGTCTGTTAAAAAGGAGGCAATGGCATTTGCAATTTTGCACGATTTTGGACTTCCTGTTCCTAGCGTAATATTGCAGCCGAGGATCGTCGATGACCGTGAGATCATGCTGACTTCGGTCTTAGAAGGCATAAACTTGCAAAAGTTAAGCATGTCCTCAAATGAGGGCCTCGAGAGGGCAAAGAATCTCCTCATGCAGGCGATTGACCAGCTGATCGACGTTTCGGATCCGATCAAGGCGCATCCGAAAGCAAAGGGTATCGAGACGAAGACTTTGAAGGACGAACTCGAAGTGATCGAAACACATGACAGCGGATGGGTAAGAAATGGGATTTTCAGTCATGCATATGAACAAATATCTCGAATTGCCGCGGATATGAAAGATCAGAAATTCGCCTTTTTCGGCGATCTTCAACCAGGAAATTTCCTGTCGGATGGTGTACGTATCACTGGGTTTCTTGACTTCGAGAACGCGGCCTTCGGCGATATTTTACTTGGTCTAGCAAAGTACAAGACGCATGATCTGCATCCCCTTAATAAGGCTGGTGTAGTTGAGGAGTATTTAGCCAGGCATCATATACAGGACTCGGTGTTTGCGGTCCGGGTTGCAATCTGGTGCTTGAGGACACTGGATCGTGAAGCGCCAGCGGGTGTAGGCAACGAGAAGCCTCGCGGTTACAGAAAGCATCTTTTAACCCTCCTCGACAATGCAATGCAAAATGCGCTTTGGTGACTTAACCTACAAAGAGATAGCTGAGAAAGCCAAATCGGGTTGGATGGTTATCGTTCCTACTGGTTACACCGAGCAGCAGGGACTCCATCTACCGGTCGATTTGGATACATGGTTCGCGGAGACCCTTTGTCTAGCCCGCATATTTCACACACTTCGTCGCGAGACAGCGGAGATTGCGGCGGATCAAGGGCTTACCAAAGTCCGGCGGGTGACTACGTGTTAGAACACGTGGAAGTCGGCGAACAAGGGAAGTCCTTGAGGCATCGTAAGATCCACTGTCGTAGCAGATGGCTTGTGAAATTTGCGGGCTAGCGGCGGCCAAGGCAGCTCATGGGAAGTACATGGTAAATTCTCTCGTTTTGCCTGCATTACCCTTCGGGCCCACCCCTGAACATTGCAATGTATCTCCGTCCGGAATCAGTACGAGAGGATCAGATTATCGACCCTGAGTGCAGACCCGTTAACTGGAACGATCCGAATCTGGATTTTGCCCAATATTCGAATACAGGGGTGGTTGGAACGCCCATATATGCCAGTCGGGAACTCGGAGCGAAATTGTGGGAGGCCGTAGTCGAGAGGGTTGCTCTGATATTTAAGGATTACTGTGAATATCCCGTATTGACACGACCTACGTGATGGCTTCAAATTCTGTCCGCTTCGGTAGGGCGCAACCGGGTCCGCGCGGATAGGGCAATGCCCACCTACCCTGAAAGCTAGACTAGATTAAATCGGTTCAGCCTGATTGCGGACTCCGGCTGAAGAACTGGAAATTAACCGATGCATGCGCCCAAACCGAATCTGGAGAATCTCAGGAAACAGGCTAAGCGGGTCGTTAAGCAACACAGGGAGCAATATTATCCCGTTTGCGCGCGAATCCGCAAAAGCCATTCCGGGTTTTCAAACAAGGTCGACAAGGAGATATTGGCTTCTCCTTTTGCCCTTTATGACGCTCAGGAGGTCATTGCCCGAGAGCACGGATTCAAATCATGGGCCATGCTCAAGAATGGACTGAAAAAAATGAAAATCCTGAAGTATCGCATGAAGTAAAAGAAGAGATACGGCTGTGTGGAGCATTCCCACAATTATTCGTGAACGATGTGACGAAAACAGCGAGGTATTATGAGGACGTACTCGGGTTTAATATCGAGTATTTACACGGAGACCCGCCGTTCTACGGATTCGTAATACGCAACAGCGCAGGTCTCAATATCCGTCACGTCTGTAATCCTCCAATGAACCCGACTGAGAAGGAATCGGAAGCCCTTCTCACCGCAAACATTCCCGTCGAAGGAGTGAAAGCTCTCTTTATGGAATTCAAGGAAAAGGAAGTAGAATTCTTTCAGACGCTCAAGTCTCAGCCCTTGGGCGCTGACGACTTTATCGTCAAGGATTGCGATGGGAACTTGATCTGCTTCGCGAGTAAGATTTAGATCAGTTCGAATTGAAACAAAGCACGGTGGCGATCTGCCACCGTGCGTCCGAGAAGATTCAGATCAGTCCGGCCGCTGGCGCGCGGGACGCCGCCGGATCACACTCTGCCGTACGGCAGAGTGAAACTTGCACCAGGATAGTGGGACGGGCTTCCAGCCTGTGTAAAGTGCGGATACATATAACGACTCTTGACAGGCTGGAAGCCTGTCCCACTTCAACAATTATCACGAAAAGTATACTTAGCAACCGCCCGCGAACCGGCTCTACCGTATCCCGGCGCGCCGGGACATGCCGGGCACCCTATCCGGGAGGGCGACTCACCCCGCAGCCGCTAGGCGGGGGCACCCCTCCCAGGGGATCTGTTCACTTGGGAGCTCATCTGTTAAGTTCCCCTCCTCGGAGGGGACAGGGGTGGGTTCTCTCCAAGTCAGCTTTAGCCTTCATTAAACATTAGGCCACCGCTCGCAAACCCGTTGAAAACCGTGAACCTGCATGCCTCGGAAAACGTAGTGACGACGGGTCGAACGGCTCTGCCGTACGGCAGAAACGTGTGACGTCTTCATTGCGTTCCGAGCACAAATCCTGTTGCGATTGTTGTTCTCCTGAGCCAATTTATAGTGCCATCTATGCAGCGATTTTTCGACCGATTCCAACTTCTATCGTCAGGCCAGGTACAGAGCCGGATGCAGCTTGTCCTGCCCCCAAACCACCTGCGGCACACGATTTCCTACCTCTTTATCGCGGAACGTTTTCACCCGCCTGAAGTCAGTGCCTTCCGCGTGCTCCCGACAACAGACATCAGCATAATGTTCAGTTTGTCAGAAGGTGCACCGTCAGCGACCTTGTTTGGTCCGTCGACCACTCCCTATCTCGTTCATTATGGTAGTCGCAAGTTACAGAGGACATTTCACATAGGATTCGCCTTTCAACCCGGGGCTGCATATTCGCTTCTATCTTGTGATATTCAACAGCTACGCGATCAGGTGCTTCCGGTCTCTCATATCTGGCCGACAGCCGTGAATGACCTCCTTGAGCAACTCTCTTCCGAAAAGCGCAGGTCATCCCGATTTGCTATTCTGACCGGTTGGCTCGAAAAGCTCACCGAGAGTTCCGGTCCTCCGCACCGTACCCTCAAAAAGTTTTTGTCCGAGCTACACGCTTCCAAAGGTTGCCTCTCGGTTGAAGAAGGGGCTCGAAGAGCCGGGATTTCGACCCGCCAGCTGAATCGTATTTCGGTTCGATGGACGGGACGCAGACCGCAGGAAATCAAACGACAGCTTCGCTACAGTTATGCAGCGCAAACAATCACGACATCTTCTCGACCTTCATTTATCGATATTGCACTTGAACACGGCTATTCGGATCAAGCGCACTTCATTCATGAGTTCAAGACTTTCACTGGAGTGACGCCGCGCCAATACTTCAACACCGTATCCTCCGATAGAGCAGAATGTCCGGTTTTTACAATACCCGGTCCTGGTACTTTGAATTATAATGGCATCTAAACCTGTACCATGAAACTTCTATCGCAAGAGCAGTTTGACCGAGCAGCCGAGTTCATAAAATCACAAGCTCGCCCACTGGAGCGAGCGCGATTCGAATTTCACTTTGAAGATGGTGGTGTTGATCGTGTTCTGGCCGAACTCAAAGTTTTCCAGAATCCGGATGGAGGTTTCGGCGCTCTGGAAGCTGATATAGGCGGGAAGCCTTCGTCTGTCCTTAGTACTACCATTGCATTCCAAATATTCAGAGAGGTTAAGGTTGCATCGGGACATCCGATGATCGGTGAAGCGCTTCAATACCTCCTTCACGCCTACAATGACGAAATCGAAAATTGGCCGATTATACCGGAGCACGATAACAAGGCACCTCACGCCCCATGGTGGCACATCAAGGATGGTGACTACGAAGCCTTCCTTAAAAGCCAATCATCTGACAATCCGCGTCCGGAAGTGCTCGGTTATCTTTATGACTATGGTGATGATGTTGATGAGAATTGCGGTCCGATCAGGGACAAGGTCACGACGCTTACAATCAACCGCCTGAGCGAACTGTCGCCAAAACGCAGTATGATGCATGGACTGCTCTGCTATCTTCGGTTACTTGAATCACGGGATCTTCCAGAAAAACTGCAGGAATTGTTGCTGCCATGGCTGGAAGCAGCCTTTTCCGATAAGGTTGAGCGGAATCCAGACGAGTGGAAAAATTACGTCCTTCGTCCTTTGGACGTGGTCCACTCTCCTTCTTCACATTTTTGTCCGGCCCTGAGAGAGGCGGTGGAAAAAAACCTGGATTACCTGATCGATGAACAAGCGACCGACGGTTCCTGGCATCCGCCCTGGACCTGGGGCGGCACCTTTCCCGAGGCTTGGGAACGTGCAATGTTAAAATGGCAAGGCGTATTGACGGTTGACGCTCTGAAGATTCTCAGGAATTTCGGAAGGATATAGTTTTATCCCGTATCTTCTATGCGACTTGTGAAGATGCACTCTGGAACTGGTTTGACAGCAAGTGTTTGAAACATGGCTCTACTTGGCTACAGAGCGGCACAGAGAATCACAGAGCACCACCGAGAATGCAATTTGGAGATATAGAAAGTTGGGAAGAGTCCATTCGCCTTCTCTGACATGCGGCAGAGTGGAAATCGGTCTAGGAAGCTTTTATTTTGAATAAGGAAGGCAGGAAAGCAGGAATTTGCCTGAACTATAGGCCGAGGTAGGTGTCGATACCGATGGGCGGGACCTCTCTGCTATGAGGCGGAGCCTGAAACGCAAAGAAGAGTTTTCCCAAGAGCGCGACTGCATTTTAGTCCACGAACAGCGCTTTTGGGAAAGCTCTTCTTTGCGTTTCTTGACTCGCGTAAGCGAGTTGGTCCCGTTCAGCGGAATCGACACCCTGTTCTCCATCCTGCGATTGCGAAATCTATGTCTTCTCTCTATCCGTGCCATCCGCGAAATCCGCGGTCACGCAAATCTCGATCGACTTCCCTTCAAAGGATGTTTCCTGGTCCCGCCAGTTCAGGATTGCTGGTTGAATCAATCCACGGTGTTCTCGAATCCGTGGTCAATTCTTCTTCATTCGCCCCGGCTTGCCGGGATCCATTTGCGGTTCTCTTCTTCTTTCTTGGTTGCGGCTATGCTGCACTAGACCTAAAATAAGCGCGTTTAAAGGTTGAACAGGAAACTTCGTTATTCCTAACGTTATTTGCCATGCTGGCGGTAGTTTTGCCGCCGCCACCCTTGGGCTGGTTTCATGTTTTGCTTTTTTTGAGTCATATCCGTTCTGTTTTAACGTTAGTTCTGTCCCCTTTTTGGGATACGCCGACAGTCCTTCCGTTGTGGCTGTGCGTTCGCGGTTACTTGATCTGCTACCCAGGCGACATAGATCGGAATCGCTCCCAGGTGCTGATAAAATCTCCCATCCACTCGTTCCAGCTTAAAAGCCGATAAACAATTCGGCGCCCGCTTCGGATGATTTGCGCGGGGAGCAAGATGATGGCGTGAAGGAAGCGCCGAAACTCCATCTTCACGATCTCCAACCCCCGCTGGCGGTTGGGCATGAGTAATCCATACCACGCCTTCAGGTTCCAGGCCAATGCTGTCATTACCATATAGGCCCAATTGCTCAAAAGATCATCCACGGGCATACGCATCGCATTAACCCCGTTTTTGAGTTGCTCAATAACGTTCTCCTGATCGCAGCGTTGATTCGCAAAGGCGACCACCTGCTCCTTAGTCAGGTCCCTACGATTTGTGATATAAAAAAAGTAGCGGATCTCATCAAAGAGCACTACTTCGCCCTTTTGCACACTGATGTTCTTACGCACCACCACCATCCGATAGGTCTTTTTGCACTTGTTGGGCCGATAGTCCAACTCGGCCACACTTTCTGCCTCCAGCACCTTGTTTTCAAAACCCTTCTGGTGCACGATCCCTTCCTTCACTCGCGGCGCTTTAGCTCTCGATTCGGTCGCTATTTCATGCTTGGGCAACCGCTCCAGTTCGCTCCAGGCCGTCTCTCTGAACTCCTCGGCCAGTCCCACCACTTTGGGATGCGCATCCATTCCGAAGATAAATCCCGTTCCTTCTTCATCCCACCGATCGAAGTTTTCTGTCAACGAAAAGTCCGTATCCCCTCGCAAGCAGATTTTCCCCGCATGCGCACGCACAAGTTCCACCGCCCGATCAATCCACTTTACGCATCCCTCATGGCTAGTCTCATTGCCCGGTCGATTCACCATGTAGAGCACTTCCCTGGTATTTGCCAAACTCACGATCAGCGGTGCATAGCCCCAGATCCCCTTATAGCTTATTCCCATACCCCCTTTGCACTTCCCTCTCGTCTGCGCTATCGTCCCGTCCACATCGATGAACGCCTCCTCCATGAATCCTTTTGCCTGCTTGTTCCACACCCCTTGCCGTATCCGGTTGATCCCTTCCATCAATTTTTCGATCGCGCCTTCATCAAAGCGTCGGGTGAAGTCTCCACTGGTCGTCGGATCCGGTATCCTCTGCGCTCCTAAGGCATTCAGAAAAACCTCGTCCTTGCGGCGCAATTCGATGTCTTCGAGCCGGATCCCTCCCAATAATGCGTTGTAGGCTATGTTGAGCACATGATCACTCTCATGATACGGCAGGTGGCGCTTGAGCAACTGCACGCTCTGGTCGAGCTCTTCCACCAACCCCAGTCTCTTCACCATCAGGTGAATCGCTCCTATCCCTCCACAACTCACCCCTTTGCCTCGTTCGGCCGTCTCGTAGTGGATGTTGCTCGCTTTGAACATCGGTTTGGCCTGTTCAGGCCAGCCCCGATTTCTAAGCCGATGCTTTATTCTTCTCTTGCTATTGTGGAGGTTCTTGCGGTATCTTCTTTTCACTCGAAACGTCCTTTTTTTCTGGGTGGTTTTTTTGGTCGATTAACAGTTTTCCCAGTATCTAAGCGCGTTTCGAGCTTTTTATTGCGTTAGGTATATTCCAATCACACTTGTTCGAGGACTAGAATTCTCTGTGACTCCTCTTCACTCTTAGTGGCTTTCAAGTTTGGCTGCCGGAATGTCCGGCCTGCGTCATCTTGCCGACATCGGCCGGGACAGTCTCGTTAGCGGTTTGGAGCTCTTTCGTTTTTCCGAATTACCGTGAGATTGCAGGGCAGAATACCTCCGTCCGATACGCCAGGAATCTCCTGAACTGGAGAATGGGAGAATTCCTCCTTCCGGAAAAAATGGTCGATAACGCCCTGCGTGATTGGAACGAATTTCATCCCTGTAGCCAGTCCCGTTTCAAAGTCTTCCATACGGCAACCTCTTAGCAAGAGACAGCCCCCTGGTTGAAGAACCCTTGCAATTTCGGCTGCGTATCGAAACCTGTCGGCATCCTTTATGTGGTGAAAACAGCCGCGGTCATTGGCAAAGCCTATTGAATCATCTTCGACACGTAGGTCCAGAGCATTTCCCTGAATCCAAGACACACTGACTCCAGTCTTTTTGCATCTTCCCTTTGCGATTTCTAAAGCCTTTTCACTGAGATCAACTCCCACGACAGTGTACCCACATTTAGCGAGAAAAATCGATTCTCGTCCCGCTCCACATCCTATATCCAGGACTCGGCCTTCACGGGGAATTATTCCCGCAGATACCAAAGCTACGAGTTCAGGAGAAGGAGATCGGGAGTCCCACAATTCGGCGTATCTTCCGGTCGTATAAGCCTCGTCCCATAGTGACTTATTTCGTGAATTCGCTAAATTTCGATCACTGGCTTCAACGAAGCAGCATCGTATTAGAGGTTGAGTGAATCGGTTAGCTCCTTTACGGTTTTTCGCGCCCGATGGAATATCGGACCAACTCCACCGGCTCTTTGAACTTGCCCCATCGATCAAACCGTTTCGACTCAAAATGCATTCCGCACTTTTCCAGAACTCTGATTGAAGCGTTGTTCGCAGTCATGGCCGACGCGGTGATTTTCAGGAGGTCCGGATATTCCGAAAAGGCCCAATTCATAATGGCTCTTACAGATTCGGTCATGTATCCACGATTCCAATATTCCACTGCAAGACCATAGTCCACCGTGCCAATATCTCTATTCACCGCAAATTCGAGAATACCGGAAACCTTAGGGTCATCCTCCACCAGTATCGCCCAGGCGTAAGCATCATCGGGTTTCTCGAGTAAGCCATCAATGAATCGTCTGGTCTCGTGAATCGACCTTGGCGTCACGCCTGTAGTGTAGCGTAAGGCTCCGGGATTCAGTGTATAGGAGAATACATCAATCGCGTCATCCGTCTCGACCTGACGAAGAGTCAACCGTTCAGTAGAAATTATTGGAGCAACCGCCATTTTTCAGTGTGCCAACGCGGCCGATCACTTATCCGGATCCGGTGCAGTGGGATTCTGTATTACCCGAATTGGTTTTGTTAGATTGCCAAATCATGTGGATGTGCGTTTCCGTTCTCCTAACCTCCTTAAATCCCAGTCGTACGTAAAGTCTTCTCGCCGGGTTTCTGGGAAACATCTGTAGCTTGCGTGACCGGTCCGTTGGGGTTGTCTCCAGCAGCCTTGTTCGGCTCTTATCTGTCCGTATTCTTGCCTCTGACAATCCTGTGCTTTCCGTCCGAGTCCAGGATCTGGCCGACAACGGGTGCCCGGTTTCCGCGTAGCGCGTCGCACAGACGGGTGTGGAGATCCTCGAAAGTGATCTGTGCGTATTCTTGTCCTGACAGCACCAGCAACGGACTCAGGTATTCCTGTCCATTGCGGTCCGATCTTTTCACAGAATATTCAGTCATAAAAATTACTGCCCGCATGAATGGAGCATCGCCATTTTCATCAGTTTTAACTGGCGGAGGAAGGAACCTACCGTATGGATCACCAGCTTCATACCCCACACCGGCCGTAGGTGACCCGAACTAAGGAGGAACACCTTGGGCCGTGACTTCTATCCAGTCACAGTCGATGTATTCATCGCCCTCGTTGGGAAACTTCCGTTTCCACAATGTAGCATAGATGCTCATGTTCTTTTAGCCAATCTTTATCACTATCAGGTTTGGTCACTTACTCGCTTTAGGTAGATTGCAAACGATTTTCTTCCTCTCCTATCCGCAATGCTGCGGAGTCCCGGTGCGCTGGGATCCCAACATCCAACGCCCAATCTCGCTCAGCTGGCACGAACGCGGTTGAAACCTAATTCGATCTTGGAACCTAAATCAATCCGCGGCGTTCTCGAATTCGTGGGGCTTTCTCCTTCATTTGTGTCCATTTGCGTTCATCTGCGGTTCTCTTCTTCCTTTTTAGTTGCCCGTTCGAGAGACTCAGGGCCTGTGCCTGACGCCAGAATTGGAAACTCCTTCAGCAACTGCGAGAGAGTGCGAATCTCGATATGTGGCTCCGTATCGCTTTCCCTTCGCAATCGCCCGCTACGATTTAACCAGACAGCTGTAAGTCCCGCTGCTTTCGCGCCGGCCACATCCGCCTCCAGATTGTCGCCAATATGCCAAACATCGTGCGGTTCGAGACCCAGCTCATTGAGAGCGACTTCAAAAATGGACGCATCGGGTTTTGCTTTACCCACCTCACCGGATACGACGATCACATTAAACCAGTCTTCTATCCCTAAAGCGTCTAGCTTGGTCCGTTGAATATCTGAAGCTCCGTTCGTAATAAGTCCAACCGGAAGACCTGTATTCCTGAGCGCATTGAACAGCTCGGACACATCTTCGAACAGACAATATGCCTCCCGTTCAAGCTGCCTATGAATCTGCGAAGCCTTTTCTATCGTCGACTCGTCGCTGCATCCGCAGGACCGAAGTGTTCGGCTCCATGCCTCCCGGTGAACGGTCAGCCCATCGTAAACGACCGGTGAACTGCCCTATGGATCGCGGCATGCGCGAGGATCCTGGCAGTGTCCGGGTTCAAGAGGCTGCGAGCGGTTCGCCTGTTCGGGTCGGCTTCCAATTCGCCGGAGCGAGTTCGGCGATCTCGGTGATGTTCATGTCCGGCAATCTTTTGAGGACGTCAGTGAGGTAAGCGGATGGTTCAATTGCGTGCCGCCGGCAACTCTCAATGATCGAGTAAATTACGGCGCTTCTCCAACCGGCCTTGGGGTGGCCGATGAACATCCAGTTTTTCTTTCCCAGGGCGGTCGGCCGGATAGCATTCTCAATGAGGTTATTGTCGATTTCAACCTTGCCATGCTCGAGGTAGCGCTTGAGTGATTCCCACTGGTTCAGAGCATACTCAACGGCTTCACCCATTTTGCTCCGCGGCAAGGCCCGCCGTTTGAGTATAGGCAAGGCTTTGCCCAAGCGTTCCACGATCATCCGACCATGGCTTTTCCGGTAGGCTTCGCGCAAGGCGGGACCGGCCCGCTGTTCGCGCAGAGGGCGCTCGTCTCTGTAGAGATTGTGGATCTGCCGCACCACCCAGCCGGCCAGCTTCGGATTCTCATCCATCGCCTCCACAAATTTGCGTCGCAGGTGTGCCCAGCACCCAAACAGGGTAATCCCGTTATGCTCCCGGGCGAAACTGCCATAGGCTGCGTAACCGTCGGTTTGGAGCAACCCTTCGTATCCGTTGAGGAACTGCTCGAGACATTTTACCCCACGGCCTGTGTGCCAGTCGTAGAGCACCTCGCCGCCGGGTCGCCCGTAGACCCCCAGGTATCCTTTCCTGCAGCCCTCTTTCTTGCCTGCGTCCGGATCCAGGTAGCGGATGGGCGTTTCGTCCGCCTGGATGTAACCGCCCTCGAACAATTGTAAGCACATGTAGTTGTAGATGGGTTTTAGCCATTGCGCTACCTGGTGGATCCAATCGAGCATGCTCTGGCGCGCCACCCTTACTCCGTAGCGTTCCCGGAAAATCTTCTCCTGCCGATACAACGGCAGGTGATCGACGTATTTGCTCAGTAATATGTGCACCAAAAGCCCCACTCCAGGGATCCCTTTTTCAATCAGCCGCGATGGTAATGGCGCCAGCACGGGAGGTTCCTGGGGCTTTTCGCGAGATACATATTTGCGCCGTATATAGCGCCGCCTGATAAATCGGGCCGGGAGCAAATCTAACTCTTCAGTGACTTCCTCACCGATCAACCGCCACTTTTGCGGTTCAACCTTCACCGCTTCGGGTTCGATTACGATCTCTTCGACTTCCAGGTGCTCGGGCAGACGCTGTCGCCTCGCCCCAGCTCCTTTGCGCGCCTTCGGCTCGGGTGGTGGCTCTGCCGTTTGCTCAGCGGGTTTGTTTTCCTCGGCCTGCTCCAGCCCGGCCAGGAGCAATTCCAGCTGTCCCGGATCGATCCGCTCGCTTTGGTTGCCTCCAAAGTAGCGCTTAATGAGCCAGCCGATCTTCTGACGTAAAAGCCGATTCTCCTCTCGGAGTTGCTCCAGCTCTGTTTGCAAAACCTCGACTTCAGGCATGAAAACAATACTAAACTAACGGTAATAAGAAAAGCAATACTTTTTTCAAAAAAATCACTTTTTTTGACCTAACGCTGATACCAGGGCCGCATCTTCCCCTCCCTCAGGTCGATCCCGTTCAAGAGCATGCTCAACGCTTCAGGGCGCAATGGAAGCTTCTGATCTTTCAAGTCCACTCCCTGCGGCCAGCTGAACCGACCCTTCTCTAATCGCTTTGCGAAAACCCATAACCCCGTGCCGTCCCAATACAGAATCTTGACCCGGTCCCGGCTGCGATTGCAGAAGACAAAGTCCGCTCCGCTCAACGGGTCTTCCTTGAGCTGATTGGCCGCCAGGGCGTAGAGACCATTAAAGCTCTTTCGCAGATCCGTTACTCCCACGGCCAGGAAAACCTTCATCGTTCCCGGTAAGCTCAGCATCCCGATTCCCTCAACGCCTTCACCAGACTCGCCACTTGTTCCACCGCAACACCGCAGTCCACCTCCACCCGTATCGGGTCCCCTAAGACGATCTCGATCCGATCCTCCGTGACCGCGCTGCTCTGCACCGTAACTTCGGCAAACCGCGCCCCCGCCGATTTTACCCCGCTGCTTCTGTGCCCGGCCCGGTCCTTGCGCAGCCATCCCATAAAGGTCATATACTTGATACCGTGCCGCTGGGCAAACGCCCTCTGCGTCTGATTGCTGCGACGGTATGCGCTTATCAGTCGCCTGCGCTCCTGCCGACTTCGTCGAACGATTCGCTTCGACCGTGTCCGCCCTCTCGTTTTTTCTCCCATCCCATAATCATATCACGGTCGGCATCTTTGCGCTACAAGGTCGTTGCCCGGTCGCTTACCTTTCAACATTCCGGCGACGATAAGCACACGGTGATGTATCATGGCGAATTCATCAGGTGCCTGTTCCGACAGGACCTGATCGGGCCGGACTAGCTTTCGCGCGAAAGTTTCGGGCTCTGGTTCCCACTTCTTGAGTTGCACACTGGCCAACCAAAATGAGCGCACCAACACGAGTCCCTTTTCGTGGCCTCTAACACATTCTCCACGGCAAAAACCGAGTAGCTTCGCATCCATTACTTCTGCACAGGCTTCTTCCTTCACTTCCCGTCGCAATGTTTCCTCCCACGACTCGTTCCCCTTCGGTCTTCCGGAGGGAAAGCCCCAACTCTCTCCATCTTGCGTAATCAGTACCAGTTTGCCCCGATCCGTTAAGCAGACACCTGCAGATCCGTGACGTTGCCCCTCGGGACGTCGAGGGAAGGAAACCAAGCAGCGATCACGTCCTGCCCTCCCGTTTCTACCTGGAATTCTTCGTATTCCTTCGCAGCTTGCTGTGTTTCGGTATCCATCTGTTGACGAACTTCCTCTAACAGAGAGTAGAGATCTAACGTCACTCCTCAAGCGCGGCCTTTGGGAGATCGCTTGGAGGAAATCGTTCGCGGCTCTCCTTCTCTCTGGTCAATATCCAGTTTACGGCATCCACAATGGTGTCGCCAATGAATGTCGCTGATGGTCTGGCCTCTTCAAAAACCGAGTGCTTGGATGCCCACCCAGTCCTGACGAGGCAACCGGTTCCACCAAAGCGACGCGCCGCTTCGACATCCTGGAGACTATCACCGATTGTGTATGAGCGGCACAGGTCGATCGAGAAGTCGTGTGCCGCTTGCTCGTACAGCAACAGGTTGGGTTTCTCACAGGGACAGCGGTAGGTGTATCTATGTGGACAAATATAAGGACCTTTCACGTCGACACTCAGGTCCCCGAAGAACCTGTCAAACCAACTGCGAAATTCTTTCTCCGTGAAAAGGCCTTTCTCTATCCGGGCTTGGATTGTAACGACGGGGCAGATGAAGCCCTTGGCGAGAAGGCGCTTGATCGCGGCGTCAGCACCGGGAATCAAAGTCATCTCGTCTAAAGATTCCTGCTTCAGGGGCAGCACGATGGTCCCGTTGAGATCGAGAAAGACAGCTCGGCTAGTGTTCATCTTCTCCTGCGAACGCTAAAGGACAGGTATGGCCAGAGGCCATCACCTGCTCCACCTTGTTCTAAGCCTTCATCTTGAGATAGGTGATGTTTCCAACAAAATTGAATACTTCCTTCTCGGCGGTAAAGATTGAGTCCAATTCATTATGAAGCCATCCCAGTGCTTCTTTCGCTCGCTCTCTTCCGCTTTCTATGGCGGCGATCATGTTACTTTGTGTCGAGAGGTAGCAAATCCACTCCTCAAGGGACATTTCCACTTGATTGGAGAAATTCTCTTTCTCGAGTAATTCGAAGCCGTAGGAGTCTGCGATTTCTCCGTTAAACGGTGACGTATTTCTTGGTGGAGTCGGATATTTCTGGACATATTGCTCCTTGTTCCATTCCGCGTAATCTGGATTGCCTTTCATTTTCCCGGAAAATCCGTTTTGGTAGATAATCATCCAAGAAGCAGGTTGTAGGACTCTTCGTGCCTCACGAAAGAATGCTTCTCGATCCAGCCAATGAAACACAAGTGCCAGCGTCATGATATCGAAGGCTTTGTCTTCAACCACGAGTTCCTCGGCCGGACAGCAAACATACTGGAGACCTTCTTCCCGAGGCGCAAAGTTGATGATTTCATCCGATACATCAGTTCCAGTGACGTTGTCGGCGATCTTTCGCAATGCTCGGCTAGACTGCCCCGTGCCACATCCAACGTCGATTCCGTGTTCAAACCGATCGCAGCCAGTGAATGTGACGATCTTCTCGATGACAAGCGGATGGAAATAGGGACGCCCTTTGGCGTATCGCTTCGCTGATGTGTTAAAGTCGAAGTAATTCAATTTTTTTGTAGAACGTCAAAGCGCAGGCGGAAGGGCGTTAGCCCGAGTTTACTGGCGCGCCTTGTTTTGCTTTAAGCATCTCCTCGGTACCATTCTCGATCTTTATGATGCGATCATTCGGTTGATGGAGTTTCAAGATCCTCGCAGTCGGAAGATTCAGCGCTATTCCTCTTATTGCCCGATTTATCATCTCGTGGGCAACGCACACAACTACTGAGTGGCTTAGAACCTGTTCGAGCCAAACCTTGGCTCCTTCAGCAAGATCCTCGTACGACTCGCCTCCAGGAATTCGGAAGTGCCATTTTTTTTTGGCTTCCCGGAGTGCCCGCTCTCCCGGATATCGATCATCCACCTGTTCTTCAGATAGTCCCTGCCATCGCCCGTAGTGACACTCCATAAGGGCATCGGCAGTTTCAATCTCGCCTGCATCGATACCGATCGCTCGAGAGACAATGACTGCCTTTTCCCAAGCTCGTCCAAGCGGGCTGGAAAATATAAGCACGTCCGATTCTGCTGCAAATTGCGAATTTAGTAACCTTCCGACCGACGAGGCTTGTTCCCGCCCCAGTTTCGTTAGACACGAGTCCAAGTGTCCTTGAACTCTGCCTTCAACATTCCATTCCGTCTGTCCGTGGCGAATGAGAAGCAGCTTTTCTAGACCCCATTCGAAAAGCCTTTCGAGCGGGCGGTTTAAGGTTCTCCGCCACGGGCGGACCAGCCTATGGCTGGCAGGTTTCGGGTTTTAGGCTGCCGGCGCTGCCGATGAGCAGGTATTGAGCGGCCATCGGCGTGGCTTGCTGCACAATACGTATATTTGCCGCTGTCTGGAGGCATACTCATCCCGTGGTGCTTTTTTCTCTGAGCTTCAAAGCGGTCAGATTCAGGCTGCCTGTTCCAGTTCCTCCCCTCGGCGTTTCTTCATCAGTATGATGCGGCAGAAGTTGTAGGCCAGAACCTTCTCGAGCAGTTCATCGCCTACCGCATCGATGCCGCGGCGGCCGAGTTCGCCAAAGGCAAATCCATCTTTAATCGTGAACATCAGCGACTCCACTGCGGAGCGATCGCGGCGTGCCTCGCGATACGCCTCGCTCTCCCAGTCCTCGGGGGTGGTCAACTTCTTGCCCTTCGCCCCACTGATACTGATCTGCTTTACCCCCATGCTCAGCACCTCCTTGCGTCCCTTCGCCGAAGCATATCCGTCATCGGTGCTGACCAGTTCAGCAATGACACCGGTGCGCTTGATCGAATCGCCGATGGCCGGCGCCAGCTCAATGGAGTCTGCCGCGTTGCCTTGCGGTACGATCAGGCTGGTGACAAAACCGTTTTCGCTGCGAACCAGTTGTGGCTTGTACCCGATCACTGGATTGCGGCTGCCCTTCTTGATGTAGGCCGCCGATCCGTCCGAGAGGCTCAGGACCTTCTGTGTGGACGGTAGCTTCTTTTCGTGAAACACCCGATCATGAGCATACTCAACAACCCGCTTGGCGTCGGCAATATCGCCCCTGATCTGGCTCAATGCCCGCTCCAGAAGCTCCCGGCGAGTGGGAGGCAGTGAATCCATCGACAGGCCCTCTTCAAGATGGCTCAGTTCCCCCGTTAGTGAGTCGGCCGCCTTGCGGCCCCGCTTGAGCAACCGCCGGTAGTGTTTCTTCAGCTTGCCCTTCGACTTCGGTTTGCCCGCGGCCAGACAAATCTGAAACTCCAGCTTGTCCATTTCCTCCAGCCAACGCCCAACCCATCCCTTGCGAAAATCCTCCAGCCCGAAGACATGCAACTTCTGACCCAAACGATTGGCCCGCATCAAAAGACCGCTCAGAATCTTCCCATCGGTGGGCCAGCAGCTGTTTGCTTTCACCGAGGTGCTGTCGATCGTCAGCTTCCCGAAATCGTCCCATTGCTCCTGGAGGATAAACCCAATCTGTTTATCAAAGATCAACTCGCGGGTCGTATGGCTGACCAGGTTCACGTTCTCCAGAATCGTCGTCACCGCCGGCATTCTCAGTCCCCCGCTCTGCAAAAATCCGTACAAGCTCATCGACTCGCGCACAAACCGCCGTGCCGGTTTCGTGGTCAACGAACCCAGAAACCCTCGAAGCATCACGAACACGTATACCGCATAAGCCGGCATCCGCGGCCGGCCTGCCCCAAGATTCAATTCAGCAGCCAGAATATTCTCCTCCTCGATGTCCAGCTCCGGCAGGTCCGCTGTGCGCCCTTCAAAGAACCTGCGATCTTCCAATCGAAGTTTCTTCTTCTCACGCGCATGGGCGTCCAGATCCTTCTCGATCGCCTCGATGATTTGCGGCGCGAACCCGGCCAATTCTTCAACTTCATCCAGAAAATCACGGAAATCCGTGTCTGGAACCGGCAGAATGAGGTTGCTAAGGGGCGTCTTATCGCTTTTGTTCTCCTCTGTCGCACATGTTGGCATGTTTAACTCCTTTCTTAATCTTAGGTTGTTAAACACTAGCATGTTGCGACACTTTTTATCAAGCCAAAAAATGATTTTTCTCAAGTTTTTCTTGCGCCTTTTGCGCCTCTTTGCGGCCAATCAGTAGCTTTTCGGATAAGGTCTAGCTCTCGGAACTGACACTGGAGGTTCAGTTGTTATACCCGCAGCGGATTGTGGGATTGTCGGGATGGTGGCAACACACGGGTTGGTAAGCGGATCGGGTGGACTGGCGGACTCTGCTTCGCTCACCAGAATCGGGCCAATGGGTAGAAGTACCTACGATGTCGCTCTCCTGCTCAACGTCATGGCGGGCTGGGATCCAATGGATGCAAAAACCCTGGACGCCATCGGGCATTTCCGAGGCATAAATTTTGAAGAACATCTGGAAGACAGAGATATCGCGGGATTCCGGTTTGGAGTGCTGCGGGAGTTGTTTCTATCAGACGCGTCTCGAGTTGAAGCCTTGCCGATTGTCGAGAAGGCAATTGAGGCACTTAAAGAGGCCGGGGCAACCCTCGTGGACCCGGTCTTTTCGGGCGTCAATTTGGTAGAAATGGTAAAACGAAAAAACAGTGCAACGAATGGCTTTGAATACTGGCCTGCTCGAGACGCCTATTTCGCAACATGGCCTGATCATGCCCCTTTTCACAGTGTCGACGGTCTTCTTGAACTATTGGGGAGAGAGAATGTTAAGGGCGTGCGGTATCTAAGCCAGCCTTTGCCAGACGAAAGCGACGAATATCTGGCGCATCACCGAACTCAAGAAATGATGCGTAACGCACTGATCCGATTGATTGATACTCTGGAACTGGATGCCTTGATTTATCCTTTTAGCCTGAAAGGTCCTCGCAAATGGGACAATCGAAGTCTCAGAGGAATGGAGGAGACTGCGTTGGCTGCTCACACTCGCTTGCCTGCAATCGTTGTACCTGCCGGCTACATTTCCGGAGATCGACCCATCGCCTTAGGGTTTATCGGCAAGCCATTCAGCGATTTAACGTTACTTCAGGCAGCTCATCTATACGAGAGTCACTATCCTGTCCGTCGAGAACCGAACTTGACCCCGTAGTCTCAAAAAATTGAGAAGTGATGAAGAGCACTTGTCACGGCACAGCGAAGCGGCGACGGAAGGCGCAGACCTCAAACCACCTGGGCGCGTAGTAATCTACGTAACCAAGGGGTTTGCGGTCTGGAACGCAGCTATTCGTTCTGCTGTACAGCAGAATCGATTTTAGCCTTCGCACGGGCACGTTGGTAGCGTCACTTTCACTGAGATTCCAAATTACTCAGTAACAATTTATCACTACTGTCCGGTTGTTTTTCTAGGAACGCAGGTTAATCGATTGATAACCAACATTTTACATATGATTTCTGCTGTTTTCGACTTGAAATTGCAAAAAGCCTTGTGGACTCTCAAAAATTTCGAGGGTCCAAATCATGTATACAGGTCGATTCGTTTTTTCTCAAATCATAGATTATCTTCCGCGCCATCAGTTCCATCGTTGCGTCCAACGCTACGGAGGCGACTACAAAGTTCAAAAGTTCAGTTGCTTCGAACAATTTCTCTGCATGGGTTTTGCCGAGTTGACCTACCGGGAGAGTCTGCGCGACATCGAAACCTGCCTGCGGGCAGTACAACCAAAACTATACCACGCAGGGATTCGAAGCGGAGTATCCAAAAGCACGCTCGCCGATGCCAACGAGAAACGAGACTGGCGCATCTACGCCGACTTTGCACAGGTCCTCATCGCAATGGCTCGTCCTTTGTATTCAAACGAGGATCTGGGCATCGACCTGGACAATACGCTCTACGCTCTGGACTCCACCACGATCGATCTATGTCTATCACTCTTCCCGTGGGCACGTTTCCGCAAGCACAAGGGGGCGGTGAAGGTCCATACGCTTCTCGATCTCAGAGGCTCTATCCCTTATTTTATCGAGATTACCGATGGAAAAGTTCACGACGTAAACATTCTGGATCTCATCATCCCCGAGGCCGGTGCTTACTATGTAATGGACCGAGCCTATCTGCATTACGAGCGCCTCTATCGGATCGCACAATGCGGTTCTTTCTTCGTCACACGCGCCCGCCGCGGCTTTCAGTTTCGCCGCCTCTACTCTCAAAAGGTCGACAAATCAACCGGTCTGCGTTCGGACCAGACCGTTGCCCTGGTCAGCTTCTATCCTGCCAAGGCCTACCCCGAAAGACTCCGGCGTATCACTTACCTCGACCCCGACAGTTCCGAGCGCTTCGTGTTTCTCACCAACCAGTTTGCCCTCCCAGCCATAATCATCACCCAGATTTACCGTTTACGCTGGCAGATCGAATTGTTCTTCAAATGGATCAAACAGCACTTGCGCATCAAGAGCTTTTTCGGCACCTCCGAGAATGCTGTGAAGACTCAAATCTGGATTGCCGTCAGCGTCTATGTGCTCATCGCCATCATCCGCAAACGCCTTCGCCTGGAGATCAGTTTGCACAAAATCCTACAGATTCTCAGCTTCACCCTATTTGAGAAAACTCCTATGACTGAACTACTTACAGAAACCGATTACACTTTCAATGAACACCGCATTCCTAAACAGTTGGAGTTGTTTGACTTATAACCGGACAGTACTGACAATTTATAGCTTGTTGAAAATAAAATACAAACACTCCTCCCGTGCGAAGGCGATTGATACTATGGGGTTGAAATGGTGGCGGTATGCCGAGTAGACACCCGGCCGCAAGAATTAGAATCCCAATTCCACGAGCATCCTCGGCAAACGATCCTCCCCTCCCAGTGTTCACGCGGCCTTACATGCGGAGGACACCGGGATTACATCTTTTTCCGGGGTCGTAGTAGAACGAACCTGCATGGATTTTTTCATCTGTAGGACCGCTATTTTGACACAGCGCAGGACCAAGTCCGGAGACGGTTTCGCGGGACGAATACAGTTGGAATTCGTAATCTGGCACCTCCCCCGCAAGCACGGTCCCATAGATTGAGCCTGTTCGACAAGGGTAAATGTGCTGTGTTGTGAGTTCTCTTCGATGAACAGATAAGTCTTGACTAGTCTGACTATATAGTGCCTGTTTGAACAGGCTCTAGTTCGGAGGTTCATACCGACACTATGGAAAGGAGGATGGATGGCGGAGAAAATCAACATCTACGAGGTCAAAGCTCACCTTTCAAAAATCATCAGGAAGGTCCAAGAAACGGGTGAGGTGATCACGATCTGTAAAAATGGTAAACCGGTGGTTGATTTGGTACAGCACCGGCCTGCCGGGGATCCGTTGAAGGCTGACCCTGAGCTCCTTGGAGCCGTCTACCCACGGAGACCCCTGCGCTGGAGTCGGGAAGGAAGATTGGCCCGAGGGACTACGATGAGGCTGCTTCTGGACACACATGCTTTTGTTTGGCTGGCTTCCGATCCGGGGAAAATTCCGAAAAAGGCGCGAAGGTGGATTCGCCGGAGCGCAGGTGAGTTATTCATAAGCGCGATTACAGGGATGGAAATTGGAATCCTGGTTCACCGCGGAAGGCTGGACCTTCCTGTCCGGGCACCGGGAGTTCTTGGAACGGGCAATGGAGCACCACGGAATCAATGAGATTCCAGTGAGTTGGCGGATTGGATATCGGGCAACCGAACTTCCAGACATCCATAACGATCCGTTTGACCGACTGATTATTGCCACGGCACAAAATCGAGGCTTAAGAATCGTGACTAAGGACGAGATCTTTCCCCAATATCCGGAGGCAAGTGTCGTCTGGCGTTAATCCCGAACTTAAAGATCATTCTGTGGATCCTCATTTCCCTCTATATTGTCCTAATGTTCTACATTGGGAAACAGGGGGTTAAGTGGAGTAAGACACTCCGCGGATTTGCCATCGCAAGAGGGAGTCTTCGACCATGGGTAGTGGGAATATCACTTGGCGCTACTTATGCGAGTGCCAATCTTTTTATGGGCGTTCCCGGTTGGGCATATAAATGGGGTGAATGCGTACTTTGGTGGAATCTGGGTTGCTTCGCAATTACCTGGTTAGGCGTCATCGTATTTGCAAAAAAGTTTTGGCATTTTGGTCAGCGCCACGGTGGAGCGATTACGTTACCGGATTGGCTTTCAATAACTTTCCAATCCGACTTTCTCAGAGTTGCTGTAGCAATTCTGGTTCTTTTTAACATGTTCTACATAGCTGGTCAGACAATTGGAATTGCGACGTTATTTGAGCAAGTGTTTGGAGTAGAAGAGGCTGGTATGGAATGTATTGCAGTCGACAAGATTCGTGAGTGAGGTTCGCGACAAGGTTACTAGCGATGTAGGAGTTTCCTTCGCAGTCCGATCAAGAATATCCTGACAGTTAACGGGTGGCGGGCTCAACGGAGGCCGACTCAGGGTTCAATTCGGCGAACCTCGTCGCAAACCTTGTCGCGAACCTTGTCGAAACACACATCGGGAACGATGTCGGCATCGAAGCGAAAGGGGTCCTGGCATAGAATCGAGTTCAAAGGAGACCCGATTTGTTTAGTCAATAAATAACTCCTGACTCGAATGGCGCTAATATAGGCCCGATTATCGAGACTGAAGCCACGGTAGCGCGGTGCTTTAGCCCGCGTAGATGCAGAAGCTCGGGCTAAAGCACCGAGCTACGAATTGCCTTATCTTGGCACCATTCGGGTCAGGAGTCCTCAGCATCCAATTTAACCCTTACGAAATTGGAAATTCCCCTCCCGATATTTTTCGCTTGTCTATAGTATCCTTCCTTGTGGCTCAATTCCGTATCCATCGACACCTCAAGTGTAAGAGCGACCACATTTTCCGAACTATTTTTCAGTACCCAGGCCATAGAATAGTCGTCGCCCCATTCTGGTTTGGCTAGATCATACAACATCAGATCGCTCGATGGCTGTTGGCACAGAGGATTTTCCGAATTCCACTTTTCGGCACTGAAAGCTCTTAGAAAATCGTCAAAAGTCTTGGCTCTTATCCTTCATAGCTGTCAAAATCGGTCTGAGAAAAAAGTATGGGACCGGTCGCCGGGGCCATGTAGGTCGACAAAAATATCAAGCTGATCTTCTTTGATCATTTCTTTTAGACTATTCTGAGCGGCCGATACCGCCGGCCAGTAGGGTTTATCCGTCCAATCCCTGTTGTGATCCTGTGGGTGTTGCATCTTTCCACTGTATCCTTTTACGGCACTATCGACATCCATTATGGGAATGACAGTAACTATGGCATGCTTACGGATGAACGCAGCATCAGGATCATCCGAGCAAAGCCAGCGAACAAAACCATCGGCGACCCAGCTGCTACCGGACTCAAAGGCATGCTGTCTTGCATGGATCCAAATACCTGATTTCCTGCTTTTTTTCTTTTTGAATCGGGTGCGGTAATCCGCATGCCGTAAACAGGTCGATCCTCCCTTGACCAGGCCAGGATGAAGGCTTCACGTAATCGGTTTTTTCACTAACGCCCCGGGTCAACTGCCTGACATGGGGAGGGGTATATGGTAGGGCAAAGGCAAACCAAACCGTTGGGTGATCCACCTTCTGCCGATACGCAGTATGATAAATCCCATTATCTACTTCTCTTTTACCCGGACTCGTATGGAACCAGTTTTCTCGATCGTAACTATATACGGCCCTCTTCATCCAGGCCCAGGATCCATCAGACCTGTAGGTCCCCCCGCGAACACGCAGCGCAAGCGTGTCCCCCGAGTTCGCTCCGGTCGACTTTGAGATACCACTAGGCCTTCCATCCGAAATTTGGGTCAGATTCGGGGGTAAGGAAATTTCACTTATCTCATGATCCACCCTGATCACTTCAGCATTGCCCCCCAATAAAATCAGCATCCACACGCAGGAACTGGGTTTCCTGGTTTTTTTCAACAGACTGAGCATTGCCGTAAGTGAAGCAGAAACAGAACAGTGCCAGAACGAATACTTTTCTCTCTAATTCGCAAAAATAACGATCCAATTGCATGAATATCATAACAGAGGTATTCTTTGGTTTAGTTATTATCATCAGTTCAAATTTGATTTTGCTAATAAAGTCGACGTTTCGGAAACTTCGACCACGTTCCTGTCACGCTGGGCGGGACAGGCTACAAATATCAACCACTTACGAGCATCTACGCGGTCCCGCTCAGCGGGAACCGCGCTACCGTATTTTCGTTCTCGTTAATCGGGCTTATCTTGGCGCCGTTCGCGGAACTTGAAAAATCGCTTGGATGGGTTGAGAAGATCGTCGAACGCATCAGCGATCAACCGGTTGATCCGATCCAAAGTATCGTAGCATTGCTGACCAAACGCACAGTCTTTAATTTCCGCTTTACACCTCTACCCGAAGGTCGTTACCGTGTCGACACAGTGAAATTTGGATTTTCACTACGTGAGAAGTGACTTGAACCTGACTCTGGAGAGCTTCACCGTCAGCGCCGTCGAATTCGGCTCCCGTACGGCGTTCGCGAACGGCACTCTCACAATCGATCGGGAGGAAGGCACTCGGCTCGCGCACGTTAGCAACTTTATCGCCGATGTGACGGTCGAATTGGTTTTGCCAGGCGAGAAGACCCGCATCGTGCACGTAATGGACGCCATCGAGCCACGGATCAAGGTCGGTGGGGACACCGCGGGCTTTCTCGGGCCCGCCCGTACCGTCGGTGACGGCGTGACTCGGCGCCTGGGCGAGTTGGCAGTGCTCGAATCCGCGCAATTACCCGAGCCAACACGTGGCATTCTAGAATTCAACGAGGGCATCATTGACATGAGTGGGCCCGGTGCCTTGCTCTCTGCCTGCTCAAATACGTACAACGTGGTCCTCCTCTTCTACGCCGCAGCCGGGCGCCACGAATCGCGAGTTCGAGGCCGCGATCCGTTTGGGCGCGTTCCGGGTCTCTCGGCGTCTCGCCGAGACGACTTTGGACGCTGCCGGGCCGGACCAGGTGGAGCAGTTCGAGCTCGGCCAGGCGAGTTCCGACCTGCCTCGCGTCGCCTACGTCGATCAGGTGCAGCAGCAGGGGATACTGGTCCAGACATTCCTTTACGGGAATCCGTCGAGTCCCTTGTGCCCACGGTTTTACATCCGAACGAGTATTTCGACGGCGCAGTCGTCAGCGGTCACTACCGGCAGCATGATAAAGATCCCGACCTGGCTGCGCCTCAACCACCCCGTGATCCGAGCCCTTTATCACCGGCACCGCAAGGATCTGAACTTTGTTGGGGTGATTTTCTGTCGAGGCCACTTCGGGGATCACGAACGAAAAGAGCGCAACGGCTACATGGTTGCGAACGTGGCCCGCATGCTCGGTGTCGAGGGCGCGGTAATGACGCTCGAAGGCACGGGCAACACCTGGGTCGATTTCATGCAGAGTGTGCGCGCGCTCGAGCGCTCAGGCGTCCGGACCGTACAGATCGTGCATGAGCTGGGCGGGGTGGAAGGAAGGACTGGCCGATTGTTGACTTTACTCCTGAGGCCACGGCTATTGTGAGCGGCGGCGGGGCCGATCGGCGGTTCACGGTGCCGGCCATGGAGCGCGTCGTTGGGGGTAGTGAGGTGGTGTTTAGCTCGAACGAGGGTTGGGGAGAGCGATTGAGCGCGGCGGACAGCCTCACGGTTAGTGCGCACGAAATGTACGCCGGCTTCTGGATGATGCAGACCAATGGGTTCACGGCGCGAGACTTTCTAGGATAAGGCTGTTCGAAAAGGGTAAATGATGACGACACCGGTCAAGATCATCCACTACATCAACCAGTTCTTCGGTGGTATCGGGGGTGAGGACAAGGCGGATGCCAGGCCGACCCATCGTGCGGGATCAGTCGGGCCCGGCGTGGTTCTGGCCAAGCACCTGGGCGCCGATGGGACCATCGTCGGGACGCTGATTTGCGGGGACAATTTCTTCGTGGAGCACCAGGAAGAGGCGCTCGCCGAACTGCTCCAGATGGCCGAAGGCTACGGGGCAGATGTACTGGTTGCCGGCCCCGCTTTCAGCTCGGGCCGTTACGGCACCGCTTGCGGCCACCATAGCCCGCGCCCTGGCAGGAGCGCGGCAAGGCCGCGGTCACGAGCATGAACGTCAACAATCCCGGCGTGGAACTCTTCCGTAGCGACGTTTACATCCTGAGGACGGGTCAGACCGCCGCCGCGATGAGCGAGACGTTGCCGAAGCTCGCGGCCCTCGCGCTGAAGCTGGGGCGTGGCGCTGAGATCGGGGGGGCCGACGAAGAAGACTACTTCCCGCGCGGCATCCGGACCGAATCTGCGCGTGGAACAGGGCGCGGGTCAGCGAGCAGTTGAGATGCTCCTGGCGAAACTGGCGGGTCGCCCCTTTCGTAGCGAGCTGCTGATCGAGAGTTTCGACACTGTGCCACCGGCCCCGCCCGTCACGGAACTGGGCCGGGCCCTCGTGGCCCTGGTAACGGAGTCGGGGCTCGTGCCGTTCGGCAATCCCGACAGGCTAGAGACGGGGAACGCATCCAAATGGTGCAAGTACTCGATCGCTGGGCTCAACGACCTCGAGCGGGGCAAGTATCAGGCGTTCCATGGTGGGTGCGACACGACGGGGACCGACGAGGATCCCCGACCGCGCCGTCCCGCTTGACGCGGTCCGCACATTGGAGAAGGAAGGCGTCATCGGCCGGCTCTACGACTACTACTACGTGACGACGGGGAACATGGCTAACATCAAGACGATGACCCGCATCGGTGCCGAGATCGCACAGGACATGAAGGCTCAGGGCATCCAGGCCGCGATCATGACCGCCACGTGAGGGACTGGCACGCGAGCGGGGCTACGCTTGCGAAGGAGATTGAGCGGGCGGAGATTCCCGTTGTGGCTATCACTGCGCTCATCAGCATTGCCGAGCGCATCGGCTGCCAACCGCATCTTCAAAACGGAAGGTCGCTTCCATCATCCGCTGGGAGAACTTACCCTAACCCCGGAGGCGGAGCGTGCGTGGCGCTTGACCTCCTGCGGGCTGCGGTACGGATGCTCACTCAGCGGTCGACAAGCCCACAATCAAAACTGTGGCCGAGTTGATGGGAAGGTGATGGGGTTTCCAGTCATCACGGCCGTCGCCAACGTCCTGGCGCACGCGCCCGGGCTCGTGCGCTACGGATCTAAGCCCCTCCGGGACCTGGGACGGGACCCCGCCCTCATCGATACCATCTCCACGCGCCTGCGTTCCTACGAAGGACGCCGTGGCCTACGGGCCGAACCAAGCCTACATCGGAACATCGAACCCGAAGCGTTGCGGGCCATGCCCCGGCCGTGGTTCGACGCGCTCGACCGGGGGGCGTCAGTCGAGGGGGCGTTCGGCGATCTGATCAGCGAGGTCGAGCTCCTTGGCCTGTTGAAGATATGCGATCGCGCCTCGCTGGTGCAGCTCGACGAATCTACGCTTGAGACCGCCAGGGGGCGCCTGGCCGGGCGGCGACTCGCCTGCGCCACCGAGCTCGCGGCATTAAAGTCGGCGCCGACGAAAGCGATCCAGGGTGCCATCAAGAGTGGCGAGGCCATACCGCTTTGGCTTGGCGATGCCGTTGCCGGATCCATCGTACGCGCCCATGAGCAGGACGAGGCGCTCACGGCTAACGTGCTCCTCGAGAATCTTGCCACTAAGGCGACGGGAGTCCTCGCTCTACGCCGGCTGTTTTTGCAGGTTGAGGGACGGCTCGGGCCCGGCGACATCGACTTCGTCATCGCTGGATCGAGGAAGCGGTGGGCGACCGCTATCAGCGGGGGGGCAACCTGGCTAAGGCGGTCGCCGAGAGCGCCGGCGCGACGCGAGCCACCGGGTTCGACGTGAAGGCGTTCTGTGCCTCAACGCTCTACGGAGTCCTTCAACGCGGCAGCGCTTGTCCAGTCCGGTGTCTTCTCCCGGGTCGTCGTCGTGGCCGGGGGATCCCTGGCGAAGTTAGGCATGAAGTATCGGGCGCACCTGGCGAAGCAAATGCCTATCCTTGAGGATGTCCTGGCGGGGGTGGCGATCTGGTGGAGCGCGGAAACAGCTCTGATCCCGACGTCCGCCTCGACATCCTGGGTCTCCACGACATCGCCAGCGGATCGTCGCAGCAGAAGATTGTGGAGGCGCTGGTGATGGGTCCGCTCGGCAAGGCCGGCTATCGGCTGACTCAGGTTGACCGCTACGCGACGGAGATGCCACAACCCCGAAGTCACGGAGCCCGCCGGCAGTGGAGACGTCCCGACAGGCAACTACCGCCTCATCGCCGCGCTTGGAGTCATGCGAGGTGAAATTCCGCGCGACGGGATCGGAGAGTTCATCATGTCCTATGGCATGCCCGGATATGCCCCAACACAGGGACACATCGCCTCGGCGGTGTGCTATCTGGCGCATGCCCTCCGAAGGATGCGCGCCGGTAAGATGAAGTCCGCGCTGTTCATGGCAAAAGGCAGTCTATTTCTTGGTCGGATGACCCAGTTGTCCGACGGCGTGTCGTTTCTGGTCGAACCGTAACCCGAAAATCTCACTACCGATCCCGCTCAGCGAGAGACATCTTGCAATTCTTGGGTTAGTCCACTTATTTTGTGAAATAATCGACTAATGGGAGGGAGTTTATGAAGCTGAAAGACTGGCGGGTGCTCGCAATCGGCGAACGGGAT
>CBDCEW010000046.1:0-24139 GCA_965215885.1 Candidatus Moanibacter sp. | reverse complement strand
CCAATCACGGTGAACGAATCATCCATTGCCGCTTCTCTCTCGCCTTCCCCTTCGGCACCGCTATCTTCCTCTGCCCCTTCATCGGAGACCGGGTCAGCACCCGGGTCGTCCATTCTCCTTCCGATCTTACGCGCAAGGAAACGGTATGGCACATAGATGAACACCCCGAGAGTACCGATTACAGCCCCTCCGAACATCGCGAAGACCGCTCCCTGCCAACCACAGAATGCGCCGATCGCTCCCATCAGTTTCACATCGCCAAATCCCATCGCCTCCTTGCGTAGGATCATTTCCGCAAGAAGCGCCAACCAGAGTACAAGTGAGGAGCCGACAAATGCGCCCAGTAAAGCGCTGATGAGTGAACGGAGACTGTCTACGATGTAGACTCCGTCGCTGAACCCGTGCAGGGAGGGCCACATCACGGCGACGCCAACGCCAACTACGAATCCACCGATGGAAAAGCGGTCGGGTATGATCATGTGGTCCAAATCGATGAAAGTCACGCAGATCATCATGGAGCAGAAGATCATTCCGCCGATCGCCTTCGCCGGAGGAAAGAGCATCCAACAGAGGAGGAAGAGTGCGGCGGTGAGAAATTCAATCGCCGCATAGCGAAAGCCGAATCGGCGGCCACAGCATCGGGCCCTTCCCCGGAGGACAAACCAGCTCACTATCGGTATATTGTCGAACCAGGCAATGGGAGTTCCACACGCACAATGAGAGCCGGGTGTGACTATCGATTTTTCTATGGGAATGCGATGGATGCAGACGTTCAAGAAACTGCCGATGTTCGCGCCGACAAGAAAAAACAAAGCCGGAAAAAACCAGGGGAAATAGAGTTCGATCTGCAGAAGCTGCTGTATCATTGATTCAATGTTTCAAGGAATCGAGTAGTGATGAAGAGCACATGTCACGGCACAGCGAAGAGTAAACGGAAGGCGCAGTCCGGAAACTGTGATTACAATGGATCAGCAACCCTGTCCGTCATGCCGGGAAGGGGAATCTCCAAATTCAATGTACATAAATACGTTAATACGATGACGAATGTCGTCTGAATTCCAATTGAAAAAGGATCGACTATTGTTCGACTAGCGCCGTTGACTAACACAAGGATCAAATACAGAACTCCCACGCAACGAACCGCTAAGTTTGAAACACTTGAACCATAACGCACTCTCCCCGGAGGAGCTGATAGAAGTCAGGGAGAGCAGCCTCTACAATGAGGATCTGGCGCCAATCCCGAGGGAACTGCGCACCTGGACGAAATGGAACATCGCCGCGCTTTGGGTAGCCATGTGTGTAAGCATACCCACCTACAGTCTCGCCAGCGGCCTGATCACACAGGGAATGAATTGGAAGCAGGCGGTAGCAACGATCTTTCTGGGAAACCTCATCATCCTCATACCGATGAGCCTCAACGCCTGCCCCGGAACTGCCTTTGGCATCCCTTTTCCCGTTCTCTTGCGATCCTCTTTCGGAACGCTTGGATCCAACATACCGGCCCTCATGCGCGGGCTTGTGGCCTGCGGATGGTTCGGAATCCAGACTTGGATTGGCGGTTCGGCAATTTATATAGTCGCTGCGCTTCTTCTCGATATCGACCCATCCACCAAAACGGACCTTCCGATTCTCGGAATTTCTCTCGGGGAGTTAATCTGTTTCCTGCTGTTCTGGGCCATCAATATCGGGATCATACTGAAGGGGATGGACTGCATCAAATGGATAGAGAATTTGAGCGCGCCGTTCCTCATTCTAATAGGTCTCGGACTGCTCTGGTGGGCTTATGCAGCCGCCGACGGATTCGGCCCGATTTTGGATCAACAGGATCGATTTGAAAGCAGGGCGGAATTTTTCGGAGTCTTCGCGGCCGGATTGACCGCCATGGTCGGGTTTTGGGCCACCCTCTCTCTGAATATTCCCGACTTTTCTCGCTACGCGCGATCACAACGGGATCAGTTAATCGGGCAAGCCATCGGACTCCCTTTAACCATGGCCTTTTATTCGGGAATCGGAGTCATCGTTACCAGCGCAACGATCGTCGTCTACGGAAGCCCCATCTGGAATCCGGTCGATCTCATCGCGAAATTTGATAATACCGCTCTCATCGTGTTCGCACTCCTTTCACTCTCCGTGGCGACAATGTCGACCAACATTGCGGCTAACGTAGTATCCCCAGCTAACGATCTCTCAAATCTCTCGCCGCGACGTATCAGTTTCAGGAGAGGTGGTGTGATCACGGGTATCATCGGTATCTGCATATTCCCGTGGAAACTGTATGAAGATCCCAGCGGCTATATCTTCGTATGGCTGATTGGCTACGGCGCACTCCTCGGACCCATCGGAGGCATTATGATTGCCGATTACTTCATTTACAGGCGGCAACATCTCGAGACGGTAGAACTGTATAAGGAAGACGGAGTCTACAATTATTCTCGGGGTTTCAGTATCGTCGCCATTCTCTCCATGGTCCTGGCCATCCTGCCGAGCTTACCCGGATTCCTTATAAAGATCAATTTGCTCAGCGAGGAGGCAGTCCCAGTCTTTTTTGTGAGCATCTACAATTTCGCCTGGTTCGTTGGTTTCCTCGTCGCCTTCACCGCATACCTACTCGGCAGAAAATTCCTCGGTCGAATCTGAGCTCCGCAAGTAGCGCATTAATGAGAATTTATTCTTATTTAACATTTTTGGTAAAGATCCTCGGGGCAAGCCCCGAGGCATTTGATATTAGACTTTATGAATTAGAAACGAAGCAAGCTTCGGGGAATTAAACCCGAAGCGATTAAACGGTCGTACCACCACGCGGGATGATAGTAGCTGGGATGGTCGCAATGGCCGAAAATATCTGCCCTTGTCTCTTGAGATGCATTCGCCTTTAGACTTGGTCGTAATCGCCCTTGGCAGTAATGATTTGAAAGCTCGATTCGGCATAACCCCGTTCGATATCGCGCGTGGCGCTGTTAAACTCGCGGAACTGGTTCTGAATTGGTCAGCTCCAACACCAAAGGTCATTCTCGTATCACCTTCGCATTTCAATCCAGTCGAGAGCCCTGATCGTTTCGCATTTGAAGGCGCGCATTTTAAATCCGGGGAACTGGCGCAACATTATCGATACTTTGCGAACACCCTCGGATGCGGGTTCCTTGATGCTGCTAAAATTGTCACGCCCAGTGAATTGGATGGATTGCACTGGGAGAGCGAAGCACACATGAATTTTGGCGCAGCCATCGCGACCGAAATTGAGGCTACGCTCAGTGAGACATAACAACCCGGATGCAGGAAAGTCCGTAGCCGCTGCCCTTCGTGAGGCAGGTGGCAAACCACTGTGTATTGAAGCCGATGGGCCAAAGGCTTTCCGTAAGTAGCTCGCTGACTTTGACATGGAGCAATGGGGCAGGGAGATCGAGGAGGAACGGAAATTCACCGTCCCGGCACGCCGCGGACGGGGTATCTAAATATTTCGCCAATTGGACAGAAATTGCCTGAACTATATAAGAATGAAAACCGATCGCGACACTAACGAAATCCTGGAGGCAGTTAAGAAGAGATACGCAGAAGTCTCCCGGACAGCGGAGGGCCACTTCAACTATCCTACCGGTAGAGAGGGTGCCGAACTTCTGGGCTACGCGACGGCAGACATATCGAAGGCGCCTCCCGAGATGCTCCGCCCCTATTGCGGTGTTGGGAATCCTTTTACCCTGGGGACGATTGGTCCAACCAATTGGGTTCTCGATATCGGCTGCGGCGCAGGTTTCGACCTCTTAGTTGCCGGTCGGTTGGTGAAACAGGGCGGACGCGTGTGCGGCATCGACTTGACTCCGGAAATGGTGGACAGCGCACGGAGAAATCTGGCGCTGGCAGGCGTCACGAACACGGAAGTAGGGTTAGGCGCCGCCGAGGCGATTCCCTATAAAAGCGGAACGTTCGACGTCGTCATCTCCAATGGAGTCCTTAACCTTTCACCCCGTAAAGAGGAATCGTTCCGGGAGATTCATCGTGTACTTCGGGCCAACGGTTGTCTGCAATGCGCCGATATCGCTTTGAAAACGGATCTCCCGGAAGAACTCGCGAGCAGCGTCGACGCCTGGTCTCAGTGAATTGGAGGAGCGATCCCGGTTCGGGATCTTGTCGCTCTGATGGAAGAGACCGGCTTTGAACAGGTTGAGCATGTCGGGACTACCGCGGTTACAACTTCGCGCTTCACAATCGGAGCGACCTTCCGGGCTCGAAAAGGTCGCCGTTCCTGCCCGTGAACATCTACGCGGCGGTCAATCGAATCCCTATGGGCGGACACGCCTGGGGGCCAATCTATCTCTTTATTCGGGTGCCCCTTCAATTGATCCTGATTGCATGGGCCTATTGGGTTGCCGCCCGAGAGAGTGCCGCTTAATTGCAGGTGAGGCGCGCCCCCCGCCGGGCAGCCGGATCAAACTCTGCCGTACGGCAGAGTGCAACTTCTCACAGCGAGTCTGACTCTTGCCCACGGATGGCTCCGCAGTACCACGAATCCAATCGGAACCGGTTTAGGAAGGAATTTAGGGACAGGTAGTTTATCTCACCCCCAATGATGGGATTTGCCCGCCAAAGACGCGAAATTGCACGATAGGGGGAGGTGCGGCAACGGATAGAGGGAAAGCAACCGATGAGGAGGGAGAGAGTTTAAAGTCGTTGCGGCCCCATCCCGATCTCGCTAGCCGGATCAAACGGGTGTGCAACTTGAGAAAGTGGCTCAACGAAATGCTCCCGTCCCGGCACGCCGGGACTACGTCCCGAATCAAAGCGTGTAGCAGAAAGCGGAAGCTTTTCGATGCTGTTGCCACCGAATCTAGTCAAAATAAGCCGCCCGCCAACCCGCATGTACGATGAAAATTCAGGTCAGTTTGGCAAAAGGATTCACCCGCATCGCTGTTACCGGCTTGAGTATGGATAATCAGTCCATTAGGGTTACCATAATGTTTCCCCTACCGAAAACCTTCGCTACTAGGATTGGTTGACTTCGAATGAAAATAAAGAGAGGGCGTTTGGGCTTCGCAGAAATCACGATCGTTGAAACAGGCTACGATCGGGCTCAAAATGATCGGATTTTAAAGGAGGTTTACGCCAAAAGAGACAAGTGGACCTTCTCGCATCGAATAAAGGGTCGATGGGAAAACACCTACATCCCACTACGGGCGATTCCATCGGCGCGAACCATTCTCAGTACCGCCGTTCAAGCGGGAAAGGAAGTGTTCGGAAAGGATTTAGCGATACCCCATCGTGGCACCGGCTTCAATTCCGATCGATACTGGTTTAACATTGCCGGGAAAGGAGAATCGACCGGTCTACACAATCATTCTGCTTCCGCCTGCGTTTCAGTGGTCTATTATTTAAGAGTTCCGGAGAAGTCGGGCAACATCGTGTTCAGGAAGAAAGACCTCGATGATGTAGAATATGCACCGAGGGAGGGCGTTATGCTCCTCTTTCCCTCCCAGCTCAACCACGCCGTAGAAGAGCACCAAAACGAAAAGGAAAGGGTGTCGCTGGCTTTTAACCTCCAATCCCTGCCCTTAGTCCTTGACGCTCCAGAAGATGCCATCAGCCATTTCTGAGAGTTCCGCCCAATCAGAGAGTAGCGAGGTGGTATCGATATTGAGCCTCTCCCACTCCGGTTCAACCCTCTTCGGTCTGCTTCTGGGTACACATCCCCGGTTTGTTGGGCTTGGCGAAATAGACCTCTCGCTCCGTTCGGATTCGGCGCTCTTTGACCGACTCTGCACGTGTGGTGAGCACGCCCGCAACTGCGTATTCTGGGGAGTGGTTGCTTCAAATCTGGATGGGGCCAGGGATCCACATACATCGGATATTTTAGAGACAATATTCGATTCATTCCGATCTGTATTCGGTGACGAGACTGTTCCTGTAGAATCGAGCAAGAACCATTCGCGCTTTCTAAAGCCTCGGAGTGTAAGACAGCCCCGGCTCAAAGTGATCCACCTGCTCAGGGACGTAAGAGGTTACAGTATATCAAAGCTGGACAATGCGAAAAAAAAGAGACGATTTTCGGGATGGGCCATCTATTACTTTTGGGAGTGGTACCTGGGCAACAATCGGATTCAGCGATTTTTACAAAAAAATCGTGTCACGAGTCTACAAATCGGCTACGAAGAGCTCTGCTTATATCCCGAATTGATAGTTCCAAGGATATGCCAATTCCTCAATGTCTCATTCACTGATAACATGCTCTCAATCACTACTGTCCGGTTGTTTTTCTAGGAACGCAGGTTAATCGATTGATAACCAACATTTTACATATGATTTCTGCTGTTTTCGACTTGAAATTGCAAAAAGCCTTGTGGACTCTCAAAAATTTCGAGGGTCCAAATCATGTATACAGGTCGATTCGTTTTTTCTCAAATCATAGATTATCTTCCGCGCCATCAGTTCCATCGTTGCGTCCAACGCTACGGAGGCGACTACAAAGTTCAAAAGTTCAGTTGCTTCGAACAATTTCTCTGCATGGGTTTTGCCGAGTTGACCTACCGGGAGAGTCTGCGCGACATCGAAACCTGCCTGCGGGCAGTACAACCAAAACTATACCACGCAGGGATTCGAAGCGGAGTATCCAAAAGCACGCTCGCCGATGCCAACGAGAAACGAGACTGGCGCATCTACGCCGACTTTGCACAGGTCCTCATCGCAATGGCTCGTCCTTTGTATTCAAACGAGGATCTGGGCATCGACCTGGACAATACGCTCTACGCTCTGGACTCCACCACGATCGATCTATGTCTATCACTCTTCCCGTGGGCACGTTTCCGCAAGCACAAGGGGGCGGTGAAGGTCCATACGCTTCTCGATCTCAGAGGCTCTATCCCTTATTTTATCGAGATTACCGATGGAAAAGTTCACGACGTAAACATTCTGGATCTCATCATCCCCGAGGCCGGTGCTTACTATGTAATGGACCGAGCCTATCTGCATTACGAGCGCCTCTATCGGATCGCACAATGCGGTTCTTTCTTCGTCACACGCGCCCGCCGCGGCTTTCAGTTTCGCCGCCTCTACTCTCAAAAGGTCGACAAATCAACCGGTCTGCGTTCGGACCAGACCGTTGCCCTGGTCAGCTTCTATCCTGCCAAGGCCTACCCCGAAAGACTCCGGCGTATCACTTACCTCGACCCCGACAGTTCCGAGCGCTTCGTGTTTCTCACCAATCAGTTTGCCCTCCCAGCCATAATCATCACCCAGATTTACCGTTTACGCTGGCAGATCGAATTGTTCTTCAAATGGATCAAACAGCACTTGCGCATCAAGAGCTTTTTCGGCACCTCCGAGAATGCTGTGAAGACTCAAATCTGGATTGCCGTCAGCGTCTATGTGCTCATCGCCATCATCCGCAAACGCCTTCGCCTGGAGATCAGTTTGCACAAAATCCTACAGATTCTCAGCTTCACCCTATTTGAGAAAACTCCTATGACTGAACTACTTACAGAAACCGATTACACTTTCAATGAACACCGCATTCCTAAACAGTTGGAGTTGTTTGACTTATAACCGGACAGTACTGGCTCTCAATGAAAAATTCGAAGTCGCATATAATCGAGGGCAACCGAATGCGCGATCGACCGGACAAAAATACTGAGATACGATACGATGACAGGTGGTTCTCCCGCAACGAGTGGATTCCGGCCGCATCCTTTTCTCCCCATATCATGAGATACAACAGAAGGGAAGTCTACCGGAACAATACCGGCGGGGTGTGGTATAGGCGGGCGGGTGATAATGTTGGGCAAAATCAGTAGTACAATAGTGAAAACTCACCGCAGCCCTGCCGTACGGCAGATTGAAACCCTATGCGGAGCTGACTGGGACTCTGCCGATGGACAGGCTCTTTAATTTCGTTCTCGTCCTCGCAATGAAGAGAAATGGCAACTAATTAAGGAACAGCAACGAATAGTGGAGCGGTGCTTGCCATTAGGGCCGACACCAAAAAGACAAGAAGTTGACAGATTGTAGTGCGGATAGCGCGGATGAGAGAAGAAAAGAAATGCCCAAGGATGGCTCCGCAGTACCACGGATGGCAATTGGAATAAAAGCGCTCGGATAGTGATATATGCACTCTAATCTCATAGTCTCCGTGTGATCCTTCTGTCGAGAAATCTAACTGTATATGAAAACAAGATTTCACCTTCAAGAAACGTTAGTACATCGCCAGGAAACCCGCATGGACATTGAAGTTTCACATCAGAGACCCAGTCCCGGAATTCCGGGATGGAGAATTTCCAAGTTAAAAGAAATGTACACCCGAATCCTTCTCCTCATTCTCACTTGCGCGGTGTCGGCCATTGCCGATGCCGAAGGAAAGCCCCGCGCGCGAGATTTAGGCATTCCCTTCGCTGGTCAGCCCGGAGTCCACAACGCGATCACCGACGTGGACGGTGTCACGGTCGGACACACCACAATCATTTTCGGAGAGGGAACTCTGCAGGTAGGTGTGGGACCGGTGCGAACTGGAGTGACGGCAATCTTACCTCTCGGGAAAGAGACATTGCACCGCGCCGTCTTCGCGGGCTGGTTCTCGCTTAACGGCAACGGCGAAATGACCGGCTCAACGTGGATCGAGGAATCGGGTTTTCTAGAGGGACCGGTCCTCATTACGAATACCCACAGCGTAGGGATAGTGCACCACGCCGCCATCAAGTGGCGCACAATTCAAAGTGGTCCGGACGCGACCGGGTACTGGTGGTCTCTCCCCGTTGTGGCGGAGACCTGGGATGGTCGTCTCAACGACATCAACGGCTTTCACGTGCGAGAGGAGCAAGTATTTCAGGCATTGGAAAGGGCGAGAGACGGCCCTGTAGAGGAAGGAAATGTAGGCGGGGGCACCGGAATGATTTGCTACGAATTCAAAGGAGGCATTGGAACATCCTCGCGCGTAGTGGGATCGGCGCACGGATCTTATACAGTGGGGGCTCTGGTGCAGGCCAACTGCGGGGTACGCCATCAACTGATGATAGCGGGAGTCCCGGTCGGTCGAGAAATTTCAGAACATACTTTCAAGAATAAACCCGATGGTGAGAGTGGCGCAGAGTCCGGATCCATCATTATCGTTATCGCGACCGACGCGCCGCTTCTTCCGCACCAATTAAAACGGGTGGCGAAAAGAGCAGCCCTCGGTCTGGCAAGAACGGGAAGCGAATCGGGGAATGGATCCGGCGACCTCTTTATCGCATTTTCTACCGCACCTGCCCTGGATTCGGTATCTGAAGAGAAAATTCTCGTTGAGATGCTCCCAAATGACGCCATCGATCCCCTCTTTGCCGCCACTGTCCAAGCGACGGAAGAGGCCATTATAAACGCCCTTATCGCGGCGGAAACGATGACAGGGCGGGATAATCACAGAGTGATCGCTTTGCCTCACGACAGGCTCCGCAAGATACTGAAGAAGCATAACCGTTTGGCAATTCGGCGGCCGTGATATGAGAGATCAGTCCGGCCCCCGACGCAGCGCACAGCCGAATCAAACTCTGCCGTACGGCAGAGTGAAACTAGCGACAGTAGCACCACGGAAAGCGGAAGCTTTTCGATGATGTTGCCACCGAATTGCGCTGTATAAAGTCGACCGGAAACCAGTATCGGAATTGAAGATTCTCCTTGTCCCCCATAAATTGATCGTTTAAAAAGAATCATTATGGCCGAACCCAACATTGCACAAAAGAGCCCGTTCGTAGAACAAGTCGAACCCGGCACCTACTGGTGGTGCAGATGCGGAGGGTCGAAAAACCAGCCGTATTGTGACGGAACGCACCAGGGAACAGAATTCTCGCCCATCGAAGTACAGATCGAAGAGGCGAAAACGGTCGCCTGGTGCGGGTGCAAGAACAGCGGAAACAAGCCCTACTGCGACGGCACCCATAGCACGTTGTAGGTTTTCTTGATTGCTACCCGCTTGTCTAGAGCCTGTTCGAAAAGGCTCTATCTATAGGCTATTCGAAAAGCCTCTATCTCGCAGACAACATACGGGCGTATTTAGCCTTATTTGCGAACAAGAGATAAAGGTTGAGGGCGAACAACACCAACCCCGGTCCGATTCCAGGCAGATCGAGAAAGAGGTGAAAGAGGATGATATTCACTGCAATCGGGGCGAAAATGACCAATGCCAACGCGGCGAAGCAATTGGCCAATAAAGCGATCCCTGCAACCAGCTCAACGGCACTGATGACCGGGAAGATGTAGCCGGACTCGAACAGTGCTCCCAGGAATTCGCCTGCTTCTCCAGGCACTTCCGGATTCGGCATAAAATGGAAGAAACCGTTTAGACCGAATACTATCAAAATAAGGCCAAAGAGGATTCTAGCGATGAGAGTTATCTTGTCTTTCATTCTTCCAGTTTGACCCCTTTAAACGGTTCATGTCGACTACCTTATTCGCCGGCAGGACTATTCTGAGTCTTCAATAAGAAACTCAGTTCGACAACTCAAATTCGACCCGCAGTCGGATAAAACGGCGAAGGAACGCGCTTATCGGTGTAAGATCCCGATAGACGACCTCCTCCGTTCCATCGCCTTGATCAACGATCTGGAACAACCCTGTGTGCGATCCGCCACCCAACCAATTGTTCGCTTCAAGGCCATCGGATACTTCGACGTTGTAAACGACGCCCTCCGTTCCGACAATCCTGTGCATCTTCAGCGCGAGATAGGCTTCATCATCGAGAGTAAGGAGAAAGACTTCGGGTAGCGGATTTTCCGTAATTGCGCCGCTATCGTTCAAAGGAGTGCCACCCAGGGCATACTCCAGGAAATTTGCAACACCGTCATTGTCCGGGTCTGCTAACACCAATTCGTCCGAAAACGGTATCGAACTGTCACCGAGATATCGAAGGAGCCAGTTTTCCCAGAGGTAAGGGAGAAGACTAACCTCCACTTCCGAAACCTGACCCTGCCCATAGTCCTCACCCGGTAGCAGAGTTATGCGCGCCAACAGCTCCGGAGTGCCGGGATCGGTAGCAGCACGAGGGATGAAAGATTCCTCGACCCGGTCGTCTCCAGCGGGGATGACAATAGAAGCGCGAAAGGGTTCAAAGTCCACCCCGGAAGCAGCGGAGCCGGAAAGGCCTACCGTGAGCACAAGATCGGAAGTTGGAGTGATATCGGCGGTGAACAATACTTTAATCGGATCGTTAGGATTCCTGAGAGCCACGACCCGATCAACGGTGAGCTCTATCTGCGGAACTGCGGCCTCCTCGGTTACCGTGAAAGTGACATCAGCGGAGGCTGTGGCATCTCCATCCGAGGCGAGCAATCGAAGACGGTAGTCTCCGGAAGCGGGGAAAGAGACCTGCGAAACCAACGACGTTGGATCTGAAAACTGGGGCGTATTGGGACCTGATACCGTTTCCCAAATAAGGGAAAGTGAAGCGGGAGAGTTGTCCGGATCGTCCGCCTGACCGGATAAGCTGACAGGAAGCCCAACCACTGCCGAGGAGTCACCTCCAGCAGACACCACCGGGAGTTCGTTTAAATCATGTTGAGAGGCCAAACCCAAGACTTCTGAGGGCTTCAACAGACGATCATAAATCCGCACTTCGTCGATAAGGCCATCCCAATTCCTCTCATCAGCTCCATTGTCACCGATATAGCCAATGCCCGCTGCGACGAACCTATCACCGGATGGCGCAATCTGTGGACCGGTCGGCACTCTCTCTCCATCGACGTAAATCACCGGTGCGTTGTATTCGGAAGTGGCATCGTAGGCAGCAGCTATATGATACCAGGGCCCGTCATCCACGACATTGTTGGCTGAATTCCAGATTCCTTCTTCATCATCTCTCTCACTTGCAAATTTCACCGTCCGATTGTCGGGCTCCAGAGGATCCGGATCTCCATCCCTTCGGCCCCAATAGAGAATGAATTCGTCCGTATGAATTATCCTGGGCAATACACTGTTTCCCTTGCTGTCGGCGCTTACCCATGCACTGAGGCTGAATGACGCAAGGGATGGGCTGGGAAATGATACTTTGTCATTAACTCCGTCGAAATCAAGGGCGCCCCCGATAATACCGTTACTCCAAGTCGAACCTTCAACTGTTCCGTGTCGTCCCGATCCCGAGGAATCCACTGCCGTGAGGCCACCGCCATCATCAAATTTCCAGAACGCGGAGAGACCGTCCGTGAGGATGTCGCCATCCCCTACTCTGCCATAAATCTCATCGGACTGGCTGAAACCGTCCTCAAAATAAGTCACCTGAACCCACTACTGTCCGGTTGTTTTTCTAGGAACGCAGGTTAATCGATTGTTAACCAACATTGTACATATGATTTCTGCTGTAGTTCAGACTTGAAGTTGCAAAAAGCCTTGTGGACTCTCAAAAATTTCGAGGGTCCAAATCATGTATACAGGGCGATTCGTTTTTTCTCAAATCATAGATTATCTTCCGACGCCATCAGTTCCATCGATTGCGTCCAACGCTACGGAGGCGACTACAAAGTTCAAAAGTTCAGTTGCTTCGAACAATTTCTCTGCATGGGTTTTGCCGAGTTGACCTACCGGGAGAGTCTGCGCGACATCGAAACCTGCCTGCGGGCAGTACAACCAAAACTATACCACGCAGGGATTCGAAGCGGAGTATCCAAAAGCACGCTCGCCGATGCCAACGAGAAACGAGACTGGCGCATCTACGCCGACTTTGCACAGGTCCTCATCGCAATGGCTCGTCCTTTGTATTCAAACGAGGATCTGGGCATCGACCTGGACAATACGCTCTACGCTCTGGACTCCACCACGATCGATCTATGTCTATCACTCTCCCGTGGGCACGTTTCCGCAAGCACAAGGGGGCGGTGAAGGTCCATACGCTTCTCGATCTCAGAGGCTCTATCCCTTATTTTATCGAGATTACCGATGGAAAAGTTCACGACGTAAACATTCTGGATCTCATCATCCCCGAGGCCGGTGCTTACTATGTAATGGACCGAGCCTATCTGCATTACGAGCGCCTCTATCGGATCGCACAATGCGGTTCTTTCTTCGTCACACGCGCCCGCCGCGGCTTTCAGTTTCGCCGCCTCTACTCTCAAAAGGTCGACAAATCAACCGGTCTGCGTTCGGACCAGACCGTTGCCCTGGTCAGCTTCTATCCTGCCAAGGCCTACCCCGAAAGACTCCGGCGTATCACTTACCTCGACCCCGACAGTTCCGAGCGCTTCGTGTTTCTCACCAACCAGTTTGCCCTCCCAGCCATAATCATCACCCAGATTTACCGTTTACGCTGGCAGATCGAATTGTTCTTCAAATGGATCAAACAACACTTGCGCAGCAAGAGCTTTTTCGGCACCTCCGAGAATGCTGTGAAGACTCAAATCTGGATTGCCGTCAGCGTCTATGTGCTCATCGCCATCATCCGCAAACGCCTTCGCCTGGAGATCAGTTTGCACAAAATCCTACAGATTCTCAGCTTCACCCTATTTGAGAAAACTCCTATGACTGAACTACTTACAGAAACCGATTACACTTTCAATGAACACCGCATTCCTAAACAGTTGGAGTTGTTTGACTTATAACCGGACAGTACTGACCTGAACCCTGTAATCATCTACAGCAGGAAAGTTCAGGATCGCGCCAGTCGGACCCCTCTCTTCAATCAGAACTCCGGCGCTGGTCGGAAACACTTCCCACTGTAGAGTACCGCTGAGGTCTTCAATTACCTGCCCGTCAACGGTGATCTCGATCTCCACGAGCAAGTTCGAGCCGACCTCGACCGTTCGAACCACACGAGAGAGGGGTGAGTCTATTCTCAATACAGGCAGAGATAGCCCGACCGCGGCTTCCATGGCGCGAAGCAGGTTCAAACGTCCACCGGTTACCGTCTTTCCCGACAAACCCATTAGCTGATCGACATTGCTCAGAATCAACTGCTTGAGGTCATCCCACTCCAGCGTAGGATCGGCAGCCTTCAAGAGGGCGACGGCGCCAGTCACTTGAGGGGCAGCCATGGAAGTTCCGTTAATGTACCCGTACTGCGCGCCAAGGATGGTTGAATGTACCTGTGAGCCCGGCGCCGCCATATCGACGGTTGATCCGCCGAAATTGGAAAAGTCGGCCAAATTGTCTCCTCCCGTAGTAGCCGCAACACTGATAATATGATCGAATACGAAGCCGGCCGGATAATGGGGAGTGAGGTCGTTATCATTCCCATTATTACCGGCTGCGGCCACGAATAAAATCCCCGCCTCCTCCTGCGCTTCTACGGCACTCTGCAAGGCGCTGCTGAGCGAGGATGAACCATAGGAATTGTTCGTGGCAACGATTGGGATTCCTCTTTCTTCTTTGAGGAACTTAACATATTCGAGAGCCGCAATAATGTTGGAGGTGGGAAAAACTGAACTACCCACTCGTAACGAAATGAGGCCTATGCTCCAGTTTACTCCCGCAACACCGACACCGTTGTCTCCATTCGCCCCAATGATTCCAGAGACGTGAGTGCCGTGATTCGTCATTCCTTCGGGGGTGTTGTCATTGCTCCGAAAGTCCCATCCGTTAATGTCATCGATAAAGCCGTTCCCATCGTTGTCCTGGCCATCGAAGCTCGAATCCCCTGGATTTGTCCACAGACTCTCAACCAAATCGGGATGATCGAGATCGATTCCGGAATCGATCACCGCCACTACCACTTGAGAGGATCCTGTCGAGAACTCCCAAGCTGAAAACGCTTCAATTCGCTCGAGAGCGTACTGTGTCTCCAGAAAGAGATCATCCGGCGTTTTGCCTGGAAAGTATAGATAGTCCGGTTCGGCTGGGTAAAGATCCTCGGGGCAAGCCCCGAGGCATTTGAGTTTCCAGATCTCAAAATTGAAGGTACGAAGCAAGCTTCGGGGAATTGAACCCGGAGCGATTAAACTCCCTTTCCCTGAAATGGTGATCAATTCGATGCTTACTGGAATAGAATTCAGCCCCGCATCGGGCAGCACGACTTTAAAGAGCGGGGAATAAGGACTGTTTCTGACCAGATGATAACCCTCCTTTTCCGCGATCAATTCGAGTTTCTCTCGAGCCCTCTCATCGGTGGGTGTCACCAGAATTCGGTCTGCCAGCATAGCCACCTGACTAATCAACATCCAACCCCCTGAATCATCCATTTGTAGTCGCTCCTCCACCCTCACAATGGCCTCCCCCTTTGACAAACGGAGCAGACGGATACGTTCGGCAGATCTCTCGGTCAAATATTCGGTTTTGTCGGCAACTGTGTCATACTCAGCCAAGCGATCCCGAATCCCTATCGTTTTATGATTCAGCAGATTAGAGTACTCCTCCGGTCGAGGAGCCGGATTTCCGCTCCCTCCTCCAAGCCCTGGCTTGCCCATGTCTCCCGGATTCAACCGGGTATATTCCGTAGTCTTTTCTGCCGGGGCACTCAAATCCCGTTTTGAGTCAGGTTCGTCGCGAAGACAGAAATAGGCCACGCCCCCGAACATCAGGGCGGTAAGTATAATCGAAAGTGGAAAGCGTCGGAACATATCTCGTCTCTGCGATATGAGTTTCTGTCGGACTCCCGAAGTGGATACTGCTGAAAAAGTCGTCGTTTCGGATTCCGCGACCACTTTCTGATCCGGCTGCGCGGGATGAATCTAAACTTGGAGCCACAATCCGTAAGAATGATTCCACCTATCCTATAATTAAGCGAAAATAGGTCAAACAACCATAATCCACCCCGCCATCACTCTCTTTGCTATGAAGAATTAGAAATTTCGGTTTGAGAGATCGCTACCGAGAAACAAACTCTGCATCTCCTCCGAATCGCTTGCTAATTCCACTTTCTGCGTATATCTTTTTCTAGAGAAACTGGGATCTGTGCGAGTATAGCGTGACTGCCTTTGGTCCTAAAGTTCTCGCTGTTGAATCAATATCGTTTAGAATAGTGAATATCCGAATCTTAGCTATCTTCGGAGTCTCGTGTAGCCCTCTCTTAGCTTTCGCCAATCCGGTTAACACGCCTTCCGGAAGCGTAGTGGAGCTTCACTCCTGCGAAGTGTATACGGGCGGATGCGTGGCCTCATCCCAAGCCACCTCCAGCGGACGTTCTCTGTTAAGAGTTTGGAGCTTTGACTCCGGGAGGTATAACGGTGAGGAACTTGCCGGTTTGCAAGTTGCGCTCTTGCAGGTGGCGAGGGCAAATCTCGCTTTTGAAGAAACCCTGCCTACGAAAAGTATCATTTATCTACCGAGTAACTCCTCCAGCGAACAAAAGGAAGCTATCCTTCTATGGCTTAAGGAATCGGATGCGACACTCTCCTCGGGATCGGTGGAAGAAAAAGAGAGTTCCATACGATTCGAAAGAGAGGGGCACTTCCTATCAGTTGAAATTGGAGAGACCGCCACGATAAAGGCGCAGAGTTGGAAGTCATGCAGAATGGGTAGTTGCGGCGAATCATTATGGTATGAACCCAAATCGAAAACGGCCGCATTCAGGGTTTTCGTCAATAACAAGTCTTCGGTGAAAGAAAGGGCCTTGAGCCTGCTGTGGAAAGACCACGGCACATCGAGCGTTTTCTTTGGCCGATTTGGAGAACTAGAAAACGAGGCTCTGGTGGCTTTGGGCGAGATCGACGAATACCGCCTATAGCACGCTTTTCTCACAAAACGCTCGATGGAGGCTGAAAACGCCGCCGAAGACTCGGAATTGGTTCAACTCTCGGATTCAGTGTGCCCTGGATCATTCAAACCGGGAGTGATGATACTGGCAGCAGGTAAGTCGACCCGGATGGGCAGATCGAAACTCCTGCTGCCCTGGAACGAATCGACAATAATCGGCCACCTTATCGGCCTTTATCAATCACTTGAGTTCGTCCAATTAGCCATCGTCTGCTACAAAGACGACTACACCTTGATCGAAGAACTCGATCGCCTGCGTTTTCCCTCCGATGCCCGAATCCTCAATCCCGAGTCGACGCCCGAAATGTTCAGTTCGGTAGTATGTGGAATCGAATGGAAAGGCTGGAGGGAAGACATTACACATTTTGCGATCGTCTTGGGTGATCAGCCGCAAGTGAAAGCTTCCACAGTAAGTAATCTAATGGATTTTGCCCGTAATCATCCGCGGAGCATCTGCCAACCACGGGCGGGTGCAAGGAACGGTCATCCCGTAATTCTCCCTCGGACGCTGGCCCCGGAAATGTCCTCCGGACGGTATCTTCATCTTAAGAATGTAATAAACGTGAACTCCGGTTTGGTTCGCACTTTACAGACGGAGGATTTAGGCGTAAACGACGATATCGACACGCCTGCCGAGTATCTGGAAGCAAAGAATCGCTACCTGTCGGAATGAGGGAGAGAAGAATAAGGACCGTAAGCAATCACTCCATCACCCGCCGGCAGTTTCTCAAAGGAGTCGGTTCCTCGGCTGTGGCGAGCGCAGCAGTCCATGCCGAAGGCCTGGCCGAGCAACTGGAACGCACAAATCGCGAAAGCGTCAACGGACCGGAAGCCGTACCAATCACCCTGATGATTAACGGCAGAGATAAGAGATTTGTGCTCGAGCCCCGCGTCACCCTCCTCGATGTACTCCGCAACCACTCCACGGAAACGGGAGCGAAGGAAGTGTGTGACCGCGCCACCTGTGGTGCCTGTACCGTTCTGCTCGATGGAAGTCCCATATATTCGTGCATGATTTTGGCAATCGAGGCCCAGGATCGGAGTATCACGACAGTTGAGGGCCTCGCCAAAGAAGGGAGGCTTTCAAAGCTTCAAGAGGCTTTCGTTAAGAATGACTCTCTTATGTGCGGCTATTGCACGCCGGGGTTTATCATAAGTCTTTCGGCCCTCCTCGAGGCGAATCCACACCCCAATGAAGCGGAGGTTCGAGAGGCCTGTTCCGGTAACCTCTGCCGTTGCGGTACCTATCCCCGAGTTTTCGACGCAGCGCTCGATGCAGCGGGCGTTAAAACCGCTTCCAAAACCAAAGTTGTATCGGGTAAAGATCCTCGGGGCAAGCCCCGAGGCATTTGAGTTTCCAGATCTCAAAATTGAAGGTACGAAGCAAGCTTCGGGGAATTGAACCCGGAGCGATTAAAGGATGCCTAGTTGGCCAAAAGAGCCGAAAGTAATCGGCAAGAGGATCGACCGCGTTGACGGCCCTTTGAAAGTTAAAGGGGAGGCAAAATATGCTTCTGACGTTCAACCAAAAGGATGGCTTTTCGGAATGATTCTGAGATCGCCCTGGCCGCACGCGAAAATCCACGCTATTGATCTTTCAAAAGCGAAAAAGATTCGGGGGGTGCGTGCCGCCATCCTCTCCCAGGAAGTCGAATTTACGGCTCGTTATTATGGCCAGGAACTCGCGGCCGTGGCGGGCACCACCAAGCAGGTTTGCGAAGATGCCCTGAGGCAAATCCAGATAGAGGCCACTCCGCTTCCTTTTGTCGTGCATGAAGAAATAGCGGTAAAGCCGGATTCCCCACAAGTCTTTCAAGGCTATCCCAATCTCGGCGAACCGCGGATAAAAGAAGAGGGGGATGTAAACGAGGCCTTCGCCCAGGCAGCGTTTATTGTCGAAGGATTTTTCAATACTCCTGTTCAGCTGCACAATTCTCTTGAGACCCACGGTAACACCGCGGCGTCCGAGGGGGGTGAATTGACTGTCTGGTCTTCCACGCAGGGGATCTTCAGCGTGCGCGACGGACTGGCTCGAAATCTCGACATGCCGGAGAGTAAGATTCGCGTCTTAAGCGATTTTATGGGAGGCGGATTCGGCTCAAAATTCGGACCCGGAGTTGAGGGTGTGCTCGTGGCTCGGCTGACGATGGAAACCGGCGCCCCGGTTAAGCTGATGTTGCCCCGGTTTGACGAAATGAAAGCTGTCGGAAACCGACCCTCATCCTTTCAAAAGATCCGGCTTGGAGCGGACCGCGAGGGCAAGCTGTTGGCCTACGAACTGGAGGCCTTTGGCACTTCCGGTTACGCCGGCGGACCCTCTTCGGAAGGAGGGGGAGGGCGAGCGGGATTTCCAGCGCCCTACTTGTATGAGATTCCCAACATTCGCGTCAGCCAGACCGGTGTGGCGATCAATGCCGGCTCCTCCCGGGCCTACCGCGCGCCTGGCCATCCACAAGCATCGTTTGGTATGGAATCGATTATGGATGAACTTGCCGTGAAAATGGGTATGGATCCTCTCGATCTTCGCCTGAAAAACGATCCCGACGAAACACGGCAAAAGGAGTGGCGACTGGCGGCGAAACAATTCAGATGGAAGGAGAACTACCGGCCACCGGGCAGTTCGCCGGGAGTCGTAAAATCCGGTATAGGCCTAGGTGGTGCCACGTGGGGCGGCGGCGGGCGCGGTACTAAAGCGGAAGTGGAAATTAACGCGGACGGGTCCGTGGAGGTACGATGCGGAACACAAGACCTGGGAACGGGAACCCGGACATTAATGGCTGTTGTGGCAGCGGAAGTATTCGGAATGAATCCCTCCGCCATCACGGCGCGTCTCGGTGATACCCATTTTCCGCCCTCCGGAGGTAGCGGGGGAAGCACGACTGCAGCTTCCGTCACTCCAGCTGTTTACGACGCCTGTCACAACGCGTTAAAAGAGTTGAAGGAAATCAGCGGCATGCAGAATCCGATCGGTCCTAACTGGTCGACCGCCTGCGGTAAGTTGGGGGTTAATCCCCTCGTTGCACAGGGAGAATGGAAGAAAGGTCTCTCCTCACGTGGTGTCGGTGGAGTGCAGATGGCAGAGGTAGAGGTCGATACTGAAACCGGCTTCGTTCGCGTAAAAAGGGTTCTATGCGTCCAAGACTGTGGCCTCGTCCTTAGTCGCAAGACATGCGAGAGCCAGGTCTACGGAGGCATCATCGGAGGGATCGGATACGCTTTATTTGAGGAACGAATAATGGATGGCGCCAGTGGTATTGTCCTCAACCAGAATTTCGAAACATACAAGATACCGGGAGCGCAGGATATGCCGGATATCGAGGTTGTTCTTTTTGAAATGCCGGAGAGGGGGGTAATCGGTATCGGCGAGCCGACCACGATACCCACGGCCGCTGCCATTGCCAATGCCGTGGCCAATGCCATCGGTAAACGTGTCACCAGCCTGCCCATTACACCCGACAAGGTCCTCGCCGCGTTGGGCCGAGTGCAGGAAGGGAAAATGGATCTTGCTTTCAACGACTCGCCGAATCTCTTTTCACAGATCTTTCAATCTCCCGCTTAACGAACCATGCGACGATGAAGCAATTTCAGTATGTGACGGCGAACTCAGCGGAAGGCGCTGTCGAGCTGGTCGGAAAATCCGGTCGGTTTCTCGCCGGCGGGACCGATCTTCTAGGCGAATTGAAGGATTTTGTTATCGAACCTGACCGGCTTGTAAATATCAAGGAATTGCCCGGAATCGATACTATCGTGCAGAGCGAATCTTCCTGGAGCGTTGGGGCCAATACTATCCTCCAGGAATTGGCCTCACACACCGGTATCAGGAGCGCATTTCCCGGTTTAGCTGAAGCCACGGAACGTGTGGGATCGCCTCAAATCAGAAACATGGGAACAGTAGGAGGCAATCTTGCCCAGCACTCGCGGTGTTGGTATTACCGCCATCGGGACATCAAGTGCCTTAAAAACAAGGGAGTGATGTGCTACGCACGCGAAGGAGAGAATAAATACCACAGCCTCTTTTCGGGCAATCCCTGTATCAGCCCCGTCGTTTCCAATTTGGCGGTAATTCTGACCGCTCTTGACGCCACCGCCACCGTCCGTCGAAAAGGCGGAATTCTGAAGATGTCGATGGAAGATTTCTATCAGGATGCCTGGTTCAATCCCTATGCCCACAACTCCCTCAAGAACGCGGATCTTATACTGAGTGTTCAAATCCCGTTGGAACGCCCTTCCAGCGCCTATCTTCAGGTCACGGAAAAAGCTGACTTCGACTGGGCCCTCGTCAGTTGTGCCGCAGCCGGTATGGTAAAAGGCGGTATCTTAAGAAAGGCGCGCGTCGCGCTTGGCGCTATCTCGAACATACCCCACCAGTCGGCGGATGCAAACCGGTTTCTCGAGGGAAGAGCGTTAGATGCAGACACCGCCGCTCAAGCTGCTGACATTCTCCTGCAGGGGGCAGAACCTCAGCAACACAACCGGTATAAAATATCACTCGCCCACACCCTCATTCGCAGAACGTTGCTTTCACTCCATTAGAATCAGGCGCCAACGCCGCTGGAATGGGCAATTAATCAACCATACTCTTCAAATGCCATCACTAGCCTGTAAGCATCTTCGAACCAAGAAGATGTATATTCCCGATGAGGCCGAGGAAGCTCTCTTCGACTCCGTCCAACCCGATGAACCTCCTCACTGCTGGTGCAACAAGACGATGACAGAGGTCGGCCTCGACGACGAGCCCGTCTACCTCAAGGCCTGTTCCTCGGCAACGCGCTCCTGTTACCAGTTTCCTTAGCCCGTTTTTTGTGGCCGGCAAATAGCACCGCGTTGGGAAGAGCATATTGCCGCAACATCCTCCTCGGAAATCCGTGAGAAAAGCGGGCTAGCCCGAACTTTTCACAAACCATCTGCTGCGATCCCGGCGTGCCGGGATCGCCCGCCGGACTGCAAAAAGGCCTTGAGCCGTCCCGGCGCGCCGGGACGCATTTTCGCTACGATGTGTGGGAGATGTCCGGGCTAGATGAAATCCTCGAGATCGTACAATGTCGGATCGCGTAAGGGAGGAGCTCGGCGGCGAGTCTTTGCTCTCCCGGTGGCGCCGGAATCGAGTGTATCCGTTTCCCCTTCCGGCAACTCCTCTTCAAGCACGTCGCCGAATTCTTCTTCCAGTTTCTCGGGATCTTCCCCTGCTTCCAGGCGGCGCATCATTTCCTCCATGCTTTCGGGCATTCGCTCTCCACTAATCTCGGCCATCTTCCGCATAAGCCTGCCCATTTGCCGAGGATCAGGATTTTCCTCGTCCATACCCGAAACCTCGCGCTCCATCTCTGCCATGGCCGCTCCCAGTCGAGGATCATCGAGATCGTCGCCAAACTGTCCCCCGTCCTTCTCTGAGTCGCCCTTCTTGCCCATCACCGAAAAACCGGATATCATTTTCTTCATGCTGAATTTCGGGTTGTTCGGACACCTTGGTATGCTTTCCCCCTGTGCCATCGACTTGGCGTAAAAGGAGTAGACCTTGTTATTGTTGGAGCAGTAATACTCGTAAATGGGCATGGCTAATTGAAACTTTTCATAAGGCGAATTCCTACCCTACACTCAGATTTTCGATAATGTTGATAACGGGCAAAAAGAGAGCGATCACAATGGTTCCAACAAAGACGGCCAGGAGCACAATCATGATAGGCTCGATGGCTGAGGTAACCGCGGCGACTGCATGATCTACTTCTTCCTCGTAGGCATCGGCGATCCGGTGAAGCATTTGAGCCAGCTGTCCGGTTTCTTCGCCGACGTCGATCATACTTGTAACCATATCGGGAAAGACGCCTGCCTGCTCGAGAGTCGTCGCAATACTCTCACCATCGCGCACCCGGTCATGCACGGTATTCATGGCATCCATTATGACCCTGTTTCCGACAACGTCGCGCGTAATAAGAAGCGCTTTAAGCAGCGGTACGCCACTTTCCAGAAGCGTAGCGAAGGTCCGGCTAAATCGGGCAATCGCCAGTTTCGAAACCAGCTCACCTACTCGAGGCATGTTGAGGAAAAATCGGTCGATAAAACGTCCCCCTGATTCAGTTCGCCGAATCCATTTGTAAAGATAGATCACCATCGGAATCACAACAATCAGAGCCCACCAGTAATCTTTCAAAAGTGTGCTGGTATCAATCGTCCACTGCGTCAGTGTCGGCAGCGAAGCCCCTCTCAGTAAATCGTGATAAATAGACTGAAAACGAGGAATCACGAAGACCATGAGTAGCCCAACGATAATAAACGCGACTGCGACAACGATGACCGGATATATCATGGCCGCCTTTATTCTTCGCAACGTTCTGACACTTTTCTCCAGAAACTCAGCCAACCGGAGCAAAACAGTGTCGAGCACACCGCCCGCCTCTCCCGCTCTTGTCATATTAATATAGAGATCACTGAAAACATCGGGAAACAGCCGCAACCCATCCGAGAGATTATTTCCATTTCGAATCGTGTCGGCAAGCCCTTCCACGACTTCCTTGAACGGGCCGCTCTTTTCCTGGCGAATCAGCACCTCCAAACTTCGCAGGAGAGGTAGGCCGGATCGCAGCATCGTGGCAAGCTGACGAGTGAAAACAGCAATATGCCCCGGGGTGGACGCGCGCCCAATTCCAAAGAATCTTCTTCTATCAAGACGCCTGTGCAAAGGCAACGAACGTTGAAGGGAATCATCGGAATTCCTCTTGGTTTCCATTTCCATCTGAGTAATGATCCAACCCATATCGGAAACTCTGGTGCCAGGAATCTGTCGGACTTAGAATTCCTAACATTCGGGGAGTGCCGAATTCGTGCTGACAGATCGAAATTCCGACGTCAATGAGTCCGACAGGCTGCTAGATTCATCTTGAGATGTCGCCTCGATTCGCCCCCTCTTTTCCCGGCCCTTTCTGTCTACTGCCGTATATCGATAGGTCAACATACTCCGATCAAGTGCACCTCAGCACTTCTTCAATGGTGCTCTCTCCATCAACAATTGCTCGCATACCTTCTTCACGAAGAGTTCTCATACCCTCTGCGATTGCCTTTTTCCTCAGTTGCAGGGTCGGTGCTCTACTCGAAATCAACTCTCGAAATCGATCACTGATCTGAAGCAGTTCATAGATACCCATACGTCCCCGATATCCGATCTGATTGCAAGCCTCACAGCCCCGACCGTAGAAAAATCGCACCGTCGGAGCGCCGGAATGAAACCCATCGAGTTGTTTGAGAAGCTCACGCCGCGGTTGATAATTCACCCGACAGTCTCGGCAGTTTCTCCGGATCAATCGCTGCGCCAGCACGCACTCGAGGGTCGAGGCGATGAGGTAGGGTTCCAGACCCATGTCCATCAGACGGGTAATCGCACCAGGGGCATCGTTCGTGTGAAGCGTGCTCATAACGAGGTGCCCGGTCAAGGAAGCCTGCACTGCGATTCTCGCCGTTTCCAGGTCGCGGATTTCCCCAACCATGATTTTATCCGGATCCTGACGAAGGAAAGATCTGA
>CBDCEW010000045.1:0-43604 GCA_965215885.1 Candidatus Moanibacter sp. | reverse complement strand
TTATTGACCATAAGATGCTTAGAAACTCAGTGCGATGGCTAAGTCCATTGAAAACAGGGGGCGAAGGAGCGGGAAAACCTGAGGCTCTCCGGGTCAAGCCCGGAGGATCTCCCAAGCCAAGGGCAGTTCTTTGTAGCCAGGATTCAGCTCCTTTGATAGAGACTTGCAAGAACCAGGAGATTTTTCCTCCGAATCAAGAATCAAGGACTGATCTCGGTACTCAATTGCCGGTATTTCTCCTTGTATTTTTCGTAAAGGCGCGTGTGTCGATTTGAGAGGTCGATGGGGCGGCCGTCGATGAAGGCCATCTCGATATTCGTCATCACCTCGAGGGGATCGCCATCGGCGACGAAAAAGGTGGCGTCCTTGCCGACCTCGAGGGAACCGAGGCGATGGTCGACGCCGAGGATCCGCGCGGGGTAAAGAGTGATTGCCTTGAGGGCTTCATCTCGGGGTAGCCCGTGGGCGGCGGCCATGGCGGCCTGATAGGGAAGGTTGCGCTCGTGAGGCGCGTTGAAAGTGTGCCCATCGTTGGCGATACAGAACGGCACGCCGGCCTCGTGGAGTTTTTTAGGATTCGTGTAGGGAGTGTCATAAGGTTCCCAGCGGCGCAGGGGTAATTGATTGATTTGGCTGATAATTACTGAAATGCGGTTCTCTTTGAGTTGGTCCGCGATGCGCCACGCATCCTGCCCACCGACCAGGACTACTCTTAAGTTTTCCTTTTCCGCCCAGTGGAGGGCGCTCTTGATCTGGGTCAAGTCCTGGGCATGGATGAACACTGGAATCTCTCCTTCCAGGACAGGCGTCATCGCATCCCAGCGAATGTCAAAGGTTGTGTCTTCAGGATGAGAATTTCTAGCTTTGAGATAGGCGCGAGCGGTGGCGAAGCTCTCATCGAGGGTTTTCAGGAGCTTGTTCACCGCCTTAAGCTTCTCCTCACGATCGATTTTCTCGGAGAAGAAACCGAGGGCCCTGGGATTCATTCTGGGCCAGAAAATGTGCAGCCCGACAGGCGCCTTAAGGGTCATAGACTCCGAAGTCCAACCGTCCAGACGAATCATGGCGGAGGTACCCGCAATAAGTCCCTCTTCATCGCGTGCGCGAGGAAGGGCGAGGGCGGCAAGCACACCGTTGGAGCGCGTTACTGGAATGAGCTCGCTATCCGGATTAAGGGTCACTTCGGCACGAATATTGGGATTGACGGCGCCCGGTTCGGCCATATCTCGCGTGGCGCGCACGGCGCCGATTTCGGTGAGACCGAGGACGGAGTTGGAGGAAATGAAACCGGGATAGACATGTTTACCCGAGATATCGATCGTTTTGCTTCCAGGTGGCTTTTTGATTTTTTTTCCAAGGGCCTTGATTTTCCCCTCATGAAAGAGGAGTTGAGCGTTGGGAATGGGGCCGCTCGATACTGGATGAAGGGTGCCACCGACGAGGAACACAGAATGATCCTGCGCGAGGGCGGGAATGTTTAGATTAGCTTCGGCGGGAACGAGGAACGCAAGAAAGAGGAATAAAAAGGATGAGTTTCTGATCAGCCTGAAAACAAAGGGGAACTCCCCCTCCTTCGCTCTTCGGGCTTCGAAGGGCGAACGCGATCCTCTACAACTCAGTCTTCGATTTGAGAAACGCTCCCGCGTTCCTCTACGCAAGCCCGTTCCATCGTAGCGGAAAGCGGAAGCTTTTCGGTGATATGCGGGGCCTGAGACGATTGAGAGAATAATCACTGGTTAGTTTCAGTGTAAATTACCCCGCAGGTTGCAGGGCGAAAACTGTGGCCGTTGCCGTAGATTGAAGGACGAGGAAAACCGGCACCTGATAAACTGGAAAAAATAGAGTTTTCCGGGTTTGTTTCCTCTGCATCGGTATCGTGGGAGTTGCTCTTTTCTTCGACACCGATCTTTTTGAGGCGATAGGGAAGAGCCTTCGCAACGAGACGCTCGCGTTCCCGACGAACCCAATTCTGCATCTTCCTGTCCTCCTCAAAATCGAAATACTTTCGGCCGTCGATCCAAGTCTGTTCGGCATAAGAGTAGCCGGAGAGAGGGTGCCCCGACCAGATGACAAAATCGGCGTCCTTTCCGGGTTCGAGGGATCCCACCCGGTGATCGATTCTTAATTGGATGGCCGGATTAAGAGTGACGAATTTGAGCGCTTCGAGCTCGTTAAGCCCGCCGTATTTGACTGCCTTGGCGGCTTCCGTATTGAGGCGACGGGCCATCTCATTGCTGTCCGAATTGAAAGATGTAACAATCCCGTTTTGGTGCAAGAGGGCACCGTTATAGGGAATGGCGTCATAAACTTCGAATTTATAGGCCCACCAATCGGAAAAGGTGGAAGCCCCGGCGCCGACGCGGGCGATAGCTTCAGCAATCTTATAACCTTCCAGGACATGCTGATAGGTTCCGATAGTGAATTCGAATTCCTCCGCCAACCGGGCGAACATCAGTATTTCATCTTGCCTGTAGGAGTGGATGTGAACGATGCGCTCGTTGTTGAGGATTTCGAGGGCGGTCTCCAGACGGAGGTTTCGTCGAGGAGGCAACTTCTCCTTGCCCGCGTGAAAATCCTGCCACAATCGCTCGTATTCCCGCGCCGCCATAAAGGTATCGCGCATAAGCTGTTCCACACCCATGCGCGTTTGAGGGTAACGGGTCGTGTAATTGTCGCCCCAGTTGCTCTGTTTGACATTCTCGCCTAGAGCGAATTTGACTCCCGGTTTGGCGTCGCGGAATTTCAAGCCTTCCGCATGCTCACCCCAGCGCAATTTGATCACCTGATTCTGCCCTCCCATGGGGTTAGCCGAGCCATGCAGGATGTTTGCCGTGGTAAGGCCACCACCAAGCTCGCGATATAGGGCGATATCGGTAGGGTTGAGGACGTCACCGATGCGAACCTCCAGAGTTACGGCATGACTCCCTTCATTGACGCCGCGGCTGATCGCGGTGTGAGAGTGACAATCGATGAGACCGGGAGTAATATGCTTACCGGAAGCGTCGACTTTATGAGCATTTCGGGAACCCTTGAGCCGTTTACCGACGGCGGTGATTATTCCCTTCTCAATGAAGAGATCGGCACTCTCAAGGGTGCCTGGGGAGCCGCTTGTCCATATAGTGGCGTTCTTAACCAGGATGGCGGCGGGTTGAACGGGTTGCTGCGATCTGCCATACGCGCCTGCAGGATAAACACTGAATGCAAGCTCGGGAACGTCAGTTTCTGGAGTATCCCTTTTACTTTCGGTTGGGGCTCTCTCGACCCGGAGGGCGGTCCAGGAGAAGGTGGCGCCATCTGGGAGCCGGCCGCTTCCTTTCATCCGATCTTTGTCGAGGTAAGCGGCGAGGCGCACGGTGCCTTCCTCCAAACCAAAGAGCCCGGCATTCGGGAATGCGATCACCTGACCGAACTGCACTTTTGCGGGAAATTCATCATCGCCGACCATAACAGTTAGCTTTTTCTCATCGCCCGTAATCTTCCATCGATCGACTCCGGAAACACCGGTCCATGATAAGCTCCACTCTCCGCGAGGGTCGATCAACCCGCCCTTCTTCGTTTCGAATCTAAACCCGTCCACCCATACCGAGAGGATATTTGCTTGTCTGTCGGCAAAGAGATCTCCTGAAGCGACAACTAGATCAGCGATCTTGCCTTTTTCAATCGTTCCCAATCTCTCATCGACGCCGAACAATCTGGCCGGCTCCGTCGTGAGAGCGGCAAGTGCGGCCTCCTTGTCCAGACCGCGCCTGATGCACTCCCGCAGATTCTTCCAGAAGGATTCTTCCGGTTTCTCGAGACCTCGAGTCGTTAGGCAGAACGGAATCTCTTCTCTGGCGAGAAAGGCGGGGTTGGAGGGGGCCATTTCCCAATGTTGAAGTTGCTCGAGGGAGACTTCCAAGTGTGATTCCGGTGTTTCCACGGGTGGTGGATCGGGAAATTTGAGCGAGACAATCACCGTGACGTTCATCTCGCGAAGCAAAGGTGTGAACCGATATTCGTAGCCGCTGCCGATAATAGCGTAGTCGAGTTCGAATTCATCCGCGATCCGTTTGCTACGCAGGTAATCAAGTTCATCCTCCGTCTTGAAATATACCCTCTGTTCTCCATTGACTGCCGCGGCGAGCGCCACAAGAGCGGCGTTTGTTTCGGCTCTCTCGATGCCCCGAGGTTGATTTCCGTACAAATCGGAGACTTCACGGTGCCAGTTCGCATCGTGTAGAGTCTGCCTGATAAGGGCGATGCATCCCATGAGCGAATTGGGGTAGGAGGCCTCTTTCGTGGTTCGCGCCTCGAATGCGATATGTTGCCCAACCTGGGGAATCAGAATGCTGAGGTTGGGCGATTTTCCGTTGAGATGAAGAAGGGTACTTTGTCCCTGAAAAATCCCTCTCCCCGGTGCCGAAAGGGCAGTTGCGAAGCCCAGGTTGCGAAGACTCTCGATCTCTTTTGGGTCAATCTCAATGAAGGCGGATATTTCACGTTCCGGGGTGACTCTCGCATTCCAGGATTTGGTTCCCCTTGAGGGCCGGACAGGCTTCGGTGGTGGTGTTTTTTTGGCCTCCTCTTTGGCCTTCTTCTTTTTGGGAGGGCGCAAGTCTTGGGGAAGGCCGAGGTGAGAATAGCTTTCGAGAAAACCCGGATAGATCCATTTACCCTCCAGGTCCCAGATGCGGGCGTTAGGCGGCGGCTCAGAATCCTTTCCAACGGACCTGATCAGGCCGTTTTCGAGAACCAGAGTTGCATTCTCCAGAATCTGTCCCGGGGAGGTTACGATGGTGGCGTTGACTAGGGCGTGGACTGTTGGAGAGTTATCTCTCAGACCCTCGACCGGCGAAGTCGGTATCTGGGAGTGAAGATGGCAGGTCAGGAGCGCGGATGCGAGAAGGGAATTGAACAGAAGGAAACGGAGAGGATTTAGAGAAGAAAAGTAGACCCACGGATTCGGCAGGCACACCCCGGAAAGCCAGGAATTCGAGGACACCGTGGGTTTATTAAAGCGGAATTTCCCGACGGATTCGAGAACACCAAGATTCAACGTCCAACTTCGAAGTAGAGACTTTCGGAATTCGATGTTCATGTTCACCGCTCGGGCGTCGATCGCAATTCATTGAATACCAGACTCTTCTACTCCACAGGGAAGGGGGCAGATTTTGCTTTTTTGGCGTCCTTCTTATAGGTGAATCCGGGGTCCATGCGGAGCAATCGATCCATAACACGCGGGGCGTCTCCGATCTGGGCGACACGGGGAATGGCGGCGGCGACAATCTCGAGGCAAACCAGATTCATCCGTTGATAGACAGGCTTTATATCGGCCCACTCCCATTCGCCCGTTCCTTCAGCCGGATTCGAAATGAGATTAAGACAGGCGTAATGGATGCCCAATTGCCGCGCGTAGTTCATCTCTGTTCCATTATTTATGGTTACAAGGTCACCGCCGATGGAGCGAAAAAAAAGGTCTTCCGCGACACTTTCGAAGCGGCCGCCGCGCGTGTTTACCAGGACTCCGCCTTTGTGGACGTTGACATCATTTAGATCGTCACGCGACCGCAAGACCCGATGGGACTCTTCAAATAGGATGTTCTGAATCAATGGATCTGTTGCCGGTGCCATGCGAGCGGTAATGTGCGCCTTCGGACCAATAACCTTTCTCACGATGTATATGGGTCGGTTGATATTGAAATCGAGCAGGTCGTCCGGAACCACGAGATCATAGGTTTTTAAATATTTGTTGAGGCCACCGGCGGTCGCGCCACCGATTACCTCTTTGACGCCGAGATGATAGAGGGCGGACCAGGTCTCCACCCATTGGCCGCCCCCGTGGCCGTGGATGTAATAGAAAATTACTCCATCCACTTCACCGTGATAAATCTCCGGCGAGCGACCGGCTTCCGTCTCGATTTTGAAGCTGCCCTTTAGATATCCCGAATCGAACATGGCGTCGTTGAGAAATGTGCCGCCCATGACCGCGATATTTGTTTCAGGGTAACCGTTCGACTCCTGAGAGTGAGAGGTTTGAGATATAACGATTAGTGACAAGAGAATGGCTGATTTTTTCATGTAACGATCCTTTTTGGATTTGATAATTCGAAACGGATGGACCCGGTCTCTTTTTACGATACGCCGTGCATATTTGCCTGAGCCCATCGGGTCGACAAACAAATAAATCCGTCGCGGTGGCAGGACGAAATGCTTCCGTCCCGGCGCGCCGGGACTACTCTGAATTTCGACACCCGTAGCGGAATGCGGGAGCATTTCGTTGGTGATTCCGCTGAAACGAGCTTATTTGCACTCCGTCCACAAACCCGTATGTACGTTGATGATTCGGCAACTGCACTAGTCTCTACCTTACCCCCTAGCCCGAACATGTCACAAACCTTCTACTACGACCGCGGATCTCACTGCGTATCAAAGCGTTCCCTTGCCCGCCGACCTCAGAGGGTTCCAACACGCTGTCGCCCGGCGTGCTGCGGAAAAGCTTTGATACGCAGCAATCTACGCACTCTCGCTACGAAGTGTGTGAAATGTCCGGGCTAGAGACTTTCTCGAGAATCTCGTAGACCCGATTTACCATGGAGCGGGGATCTTCATTGTAGCCGGCCGCCACCATGGCATTGTCGAAAATCTGTTCGGCAATCAGTTTAGCGAGATCGGCGTCCTTTTCTCTCAAATCTACCAGGTTCTTGATGAGATTATGGTGTGGATTAATCTCTAAATTGATCTCGGGATCAACCGGAACCTCCTGATTCATTGATTTCATAAGGCGACGCATGCTCGGTGAGATCATCTTATCGGCATTCAGGGCGATTGCGGGATTCTCCACCAGTCTTCGGCTACCACTCACTTTTTCAACGCGATCGCCCAGCGTTTCGGCCATCCACTCACAAAGTGCCTTTTCCTCGTCTTTGGACAGCGATTCTTCTGGCGGGAGAGTGGAATCCTCGAGCTGAATATCGGCCTGATCGGCGGAGACGAGTTTCTTGCCGTCAAATTCGTTCAGGTGGCTCATGACAAATTCATCGACCGGTTCATAGAGGAATAGTACTTCCAGACTGCGCGATTTAAAGGCTTCGAGGTAAGGACCGGATTCGATCGTCTTCCGATTCGGTGCATAGATGTAGTAAATCTCGCGTTGCTCCTCTTTCATGCCCGAGACATAGTCCGCGAAAGTGGTCGATTTCCCCTCGTCCGTGAGCGAAGACTCGTAACGCAGGAGTTTCCCAAGCTGTTCGCGGTGGGTGAAATCGGAGGTGATGCCCTCCTTTAAGTAGATGCCGAAATTCCTGTAGAACTCCTCGTATTTTTCAGGGCGCTTCTTCGCCTCATCTTCCAGCAACTTCAGGAAGCGCTTGGTGAGCACGCGGTTGAGTTTGTTGACCAGAGCGCTGTCCTGCATGGTTTCCCGGGAGATGTTGAGGGGCAAATCCTCGCTATCGACGACCCCGCGCAGAAAGCGCAACCACTCCGGAAGGAGGCCTTCGGGTTTGCCGTCGATAAGCACATTTCGGCAATAGAGACTGACCCCTATTTCGGAGCGATAAAATCCCAATCGCTCGACGTTATCCCGCGGGACAAAGAGAATCGCATTGATAGCAAGCGGGGCGTCGGCGGAGAAGTGCAAACGCATGCGTGGTTCATCGAAAGCATTGGCATGAAATTTGTAGAACTCGGTGTAATCTTCCTCTTTTATTTCATTCTTATTGCGCATCCAGAGGGCTTGAACGGTGTTGATACGCTCTCCGTTCAGATTTATGGGAAATTGAACGAAGCTGGAGTAGCGAGTGAGGATCTCCTTGAATCGCTCCGATTTCGAAAAGTCCTTCTCTTCCTCCTTTAGTTTAAGAACGACCTTACAACCTCGGCGCTGGCCCTCGACCGTAACAATCTCGAAACTTCCGGAGCCATCGCTCGTCCAGAGAAGGTGCTCCGCATCCGTATTCCATGAATGGGTAAAGACCTGCACTTCCCGTGACACCATAAAAGCGCTGTAGAATCCGACTCCAAACTGGCCGATGAGGTTGCGGTCCGTGCCGGATCCCTCTTTAAGAGCGCTCAAAAAGGCTTTTGAGCCTGAATGGGCAATCGTTCCAAGGTTTTCCACGAGCTCCTCGCGCGTCATACCTAACCCAAAATCCTGAATCGTTATGGTACCTGCCGTATCGTCTGTCGTGATATTGATCTCCAACTCAAGTCGCTCATCGAAGATATCCTTTTCCGTAAGCTGGAGGTGACGAAGTTTCTCCAACGCGTCGGAGGCATTTGATACGAGCTCGCGGGCGAAGATCTCCTTGTCGGTATAGAGGGAATGAACGACGATATCGAGCAGCTGCTTTACCTCTGCTTGAAACTCATGTTTTTCGACTGTTTCTGTGCTCATGGTGGTCTACTTGAAATTTTTGGAAGGAAGTAAACTAGCTAAGGAACCGGAAAAATCAAGGTTACTGTCTTTTCAGGGGAAAACCCGGAGAGTTTTTCCAACAGTATCGTTCATGGGAGTACATTAGAAAAAGGTGCTAGCAAAAATTGTCCGATTACCATGAGCCCTTTTTTGGGGCCCGGTATCTGTTTACTCACAGGTTGCGTCATAAACTACAGATAAAAGTAGCTGTCCCTACGATTGCAATGTCACCTTATGTTCAAAGCTTTGATACGGTCGGCAATGTCACCTTATCTCTCCTTCTATCGTCTCGTGCATCTTTTCGAAAACGCCGGTTTCCCCATAGCGATTCCTGCTTTACTCGACCCCGGGAATTCAACGATGTTGACCGTAAATGAGTGACCTCAACAATTGAAGGGAACTCACAATCGATTCCGGTTCTCAGTCGGACAGAGCGTGCAGATTCTATCCGTTCACTTGCAAGGAGGAAAAAAATTCGACCAGACCCTTTTCGGGCGGGCGTACGCACCGTTTCGGCTATCCCATACCTACCCAAAGCTGCGGATTTTTGCCAAACATTCGACCCACTCCTTCAGGGAGGCTTCCGCAAGCTGCTTGTCGGTGAGATCCCTTTCGTGATGCGCGACGAAGGTGTTGCGGAAATCGTTGACTGCCTCGACCCGCGCGAGTAGATCACGGGATCCCTTCACTTGGAACCGTGCCGTCACGGCTTCGAATACGCCGCCAAGATCCGTCTTGTCGTTCAGAGCATAGTCCAGACAGGAACGCAAAAGCAAAAGGCCCAAAGGTGAGATGCCGTTCTTGAAAACCAGAGTTCGCTTAAGGTTCTGAGCCATTCCCTTGTAGTGGTTGTGAGTTCTGCGGTCCACATCTCCAAGATATGGCACAAACCATGCCTTTTGATCGGGAACCGTCGGAGGAAGTGAGCCAAGCAAAGTCCGCGTAATGAGCCCGCGCGCGGCCTCGTCGATAGATCCGAGTAACGGCGTGAACACCGGCGCGTAGTTCATTCCTTCCTTGTTCTCAAAGAACCTCAGAAGCATGACCGCCTGTTGTACGCCCTCCTGGTATCGCGACGGCAACGATTCGAGTAGACTTGGATCGACAAACTCCGCCGGTGCTGTTGCCTCCTCATCCCCACGCTCCATCAGGGCCAGCAATGGGAGCTCTTCTTCGGTCTCTTCAGTGTGTATGAGGTTCTGTAGAGCCGGTGCGGAACGATCGATGTCACGTTCCGCACGTCCCACCCTTCCCGAAGCATGAGAACGGACACGATACAGAAGTAGGGGCTGGTATTCTCGTCGAGTTCCCTGCTCAATTTGCGCAACGCTTTCAGGTCTTCGTCGCTGATTTCTCTGCCGCTCTCCCGAAACTCGACGCGAGCATTCGCTCCGCGGCCGATTTTCTTCAACCTGCCTTTCAGATTGGTGTGCAAATTGATCGTCTTGCCGTTCAACGCCCTGAAGGACTCATCGGTGTTGAGTCGGATCGTGATCTGATCGGCGGCTTTAGTGTCGTCGCACATAACGAAGAGCAGCGCCTTTTTCCCGCTCCGGTCCCATTCCTCCCGGCTCTTCAGCCACCGGGCATAGCCAAGACGTAGATGGCGGTCGTAGCGGTAGGCGGCATTATCGCTTGGTTCTTCCGTGATGCTTTTGTCGCCCCTGCCGATGACTGGGGTCTTCACAATGCCCCCGTCCACCGCTTCGCCGAGCGGGGTATCACAGATGATGTGCTTAAACTGCTGCCCCCGGTTGTCCTTCGGCGTGGCTGTGAAATCCAATTGCGCCGCAACTTCGCCTCCTGTCCGGGATTTTATCGTGTCGTGTAGGTAAGCAATGGCTTCATTCCAGGCCGAATCCGGTTCCCAGACATGATGCGCCTCATCGTTGAGAATCATGATCCTTTGATGACTCGTGATCCTGTCGCGAAGCGCCGCACCAGTATCCAGCGCGATCGCTTTGGAGACCGCCGGCCCCATGAAATCATAGGTTTCGGCGTTCTTCCGTCCCCGGCGTTTCGACGTGTCATAGAGGCGGTGGATGTTGATCAGATACATTACACCTCCTGTCGCCGCGCCATTCCGACGGAATGAGCGGATCGGATTCGAATATTCTGCCTCCTCCGAAATCTTCCTTCAGTCGTTCATAAACGGTGAGATTCGGCGCGATTACGACAAAGTGACGTGCCATCGGGGAATCCGACTCGCGTAGCGCGTGGAAGTAGCTTCAGACGACCGCCAGGCTCATGACTTTTGTCTTCCCCGACCCCATTTTGAAAGCGAAACGTGTCCAGAGGTCCTCTTCCTCCGTGATGCCCAAGTCTGCGATCTCCGCATCTTCGCCGCCGAACTCAGCTACGATCTGAGAAAGACAGTTAATCCGGCGGACTTCCTTCAGGTAAATCGCCGCTTCGATGGCTTCGCGTTGGCAGAAATAGTAGCGAAACTCGTATTCCTCTCCGCTGGGAGTCGTGGCGCGATGGGGGCGTTCGAACCAATGTGCTAAAAGTTGCCGCGTCGTATCGCTCGCGCCACCATACGCAGATTGTTGACAATAGCAACTGGTGAAGGGCGGCGGTGCTTGACGACCTTCGCCTCTTCGCCCGGTTTCTCACCCCGCACGCGGTGCGCCGTGGGTTCTTCCCAAGGCGCGAACAACGGTTCCAGCGCCGAAGGGTTGATTATCGGGTTTTCCGGCATCGTTGTCCCCGCGCTCCTCCGCGACACCGATTCTGTCGCGTTGGCTTGGAAGCCTTTCCCGCGCCAACCGCATAGCTTCATGCAGCTTTTTCTTCAACACCGGACGCGGAGGCAGCGCCGTCATGTAGGCGGCCACCCGGATGTTTCCATCATCCAGCCGCAACAGTTTGATCTGCTCGTCAGACTTTCCCGCACAGAGAACGAGGCCGATCGGCGACTCCTCACTCGGCTCCTGCTCGTATTCCTCCAACCAGCGCAGGTAGAGCTCCATCTGCCCTTTGTAGGCTGGCTTGAACTTGCCGAGTTTGAGGTCGATTGCCACCAGTCGGCGCAGCTTGCGGTGGTAAAACAGCAGGTCCAGATAGAAATCATCGTCATCGACCTGAATGCGTTTCTGGCGCGCAACGAACGTGAAACCGACACCCAGTTCGAGCATGAAGGATTCCATCTCGCGGAGAATGGCGTCCTCAAGATCCTTCTCGAAATAGCGGTCGTTCAGCCCGAGGAAGTCCAAAAAATACGGATCGCGAAAGACGAGATCGGGGGTGAGCTTGTCCTCTTCCCGCAAGGTTTCAATCTCGTGCTTGATGACTTCTTCCGGCTTCTTCGACAAAGCCGTCCGCTCGTACAGCATGCAGTCGATCTTGTGCCCAAGCGTGCGGGTGCTCCATCCTTCGACTCGGCAGATCTCCGCGTAGAAGTCGCGTTTCAGCGCGTCATCCAGGTAGATTAGCTGTTTGAAATGCGTCCAACTCAATTGTCTCCGCAGTGCGGAGACTATTTGCTCATCGTGAATTTCCCATGCGCACGGACCAGAACCGGTCGCGAATTCACCGGATATTGGTGTGCGTTATTCTGCATGATTGCCTCAAACGCGGCATACTCAGTATCGCCTTCAATAATGACAGGTAACTGACGGAAGAACATCTCAGCCAATCCTTGGTCGAACCTGTTCAGGAGCTTAAGATTCTCTTTTTCGTCGACTGTAAACGAGACCTCGTCCGACTTGTAGGTTCTTGGCGATGGATTCGTGACCGTGCGTTCCAAACGCACGATTGTTGTGTGATCCTCTAGCGGGTTCAGAAAAAGAGGAGAGTGCGTTGTCAACATCACCTGCCAAGCGGGATCCCTTGCTAACGCATATAGGTACCTGCTAGCAGAACGGACAGCATTCGGGTGCAGCGCCACTTCAGGCTCGTCAATTATTAACATGTAGCCAGGGAGGGTGACTTCCTCCTGTTGATTTGCTAGTGCGGTTTCAGGCGTGCAGTCCTATATCGTTGCGATGTGAGATTCACAGTCTGCGATGTTTTGACGATGCTTTTCCTTCGTCTGTTCCCTCTTCGCCGTCTCCAAAGACTTCTGTGCTTTCCTCAACCGGACTTCGAGTTTCTTCAGTTCCTTTTGTTGTTGAGTCTCGATGTCGCTAACCGCACTTAACCTCGAACGCACCTGAAGCATTGTCCAGAACAGAGCTCGCTGTGAGCCAGTACCCTACTGACGCCATTTCACCTCATCAGCCCATCCCCTAAATATCACATGCGAGTTCTCGCGTAGTAGCTTCAACGGGTCGATTTGTATCTTTCAAAGGCCAATGTCGAAGTCAATCGCGAGGTCAGGAAAGATCGCATTATGCGACACATTGATATCCTTGCGCAGCTCAGCAAGCGTCTCCTTTTCTTCATCCACGGAGGCTTGAGCAATTTTCGTGATACTAGACAGCGTCGAGCTCAAAACTGATTTTTCATCGTCGAGAAGAGATTTCAATCTGTCAGCAATCGGTTGAGTAATCAACGTTAGCAGTTTGGCGTGCTCAGCTTCCGGGTCCTCAAGGGAGCCGATGCGAAATGGCTTTGGCAATCTGCTGTTGAAAACATTATCCAATCCACTCGCATTCCCATCTTCAGCGAAGTCGTCGGCTTCCGGATCCCAAGTAGACCGTTCCTTTTTCCAACCCGTCTCTTCTCGCCACTCCCATCGACTGCGCACCAGAAGGTAGTTCTCCTCCGGGGTTTTCCATTTCTGTGCAATATTCGGCGTATCTTTCGGAATATGTACCCATATCTCGACGGCGGCACTTCCTCCATTCGCGCGTTTGCATAAATCAGATTCAGGGGCAAAATTCTCGTTTCCGACCGCCAATTCGTACGCACGAAGTACCGTTGATTTCCCAGTGTTGTTCCCTCCGACAAGGCAGATGGTATTATCTAAGTCAACAGTCAGCCCCTCCGGGCCTATGCAACCTAAATTTTGCAATTTCATTCTTATAAGCTTCGAACCCGATGGTTGCATATATCGGGCCTCCCTGCCGCTTTACTCTGGCATTTGCACTGGTTCAATGTTCAACGTGTGACCGACACCCCGGTACCGCTCCGCATGGCAAGTTACGATCAGGACCTGTAAGTGCTGCGCTACGTTCTGGACGAAATCCAGGACATTTTCCTGCCGGGTGGCGTCAGTGTTGACGAGAACGTCGTCGAGAATGAGGATCTGGGGACCGCTTTTGGCCAATTCGAGGGCCACGGCGGCTCGCAGGGCGAGGAGCAGTTGCTCGCGCGCGCCCTGTGACAACTGGTCGAAATGTAAGTGCGAGGAGCAGTTGCTCGCGCGCGCCCTGTGACAACTGGTCGAAATGGATCGTTTCGTTTCGCTTGCGGCCGATGCCGGCGACTTGAAGATTCTCATCGAGGAAGACACGGCGGTTGGGGACCCCGGTAATTTCGGCGAAGGTGGCGCTCAACTGGTCTTCGAGTGGCTTCAGCACGGTTTTGACGGCGGCCTTTTTGCGGTAGTCGATGAGTGCGGCGAGGAGCCGGGCCGCCAATGCATTGTTGCGCAGCCGTTCCGCATCGTTTTTCGCGCTCACCAGCGTCTCATCCAATTCCGTTTCCCGGCTGTAGAGACCCTGTGAGCCGGAGTGCTCGAGGAGCGTTTCGAGACGCCGAATCTTCTGCTCCGTATCCTGATAATCCCGCATAGTCTGGGCGGCCGCCTGGAGTGCGCGTTCCTGCCGCGACTCGAGTCTCTCCCAGTCATCCGGCAGCTTCTTCCGCGCGACTTCGAGTTGGGCCTTGGCCTCCACGAAGGCGGTCTGAGCGTCTGCTTCCGCTTTCTCGATTCCCTCGGAATAGCGCTCGTTGACCGTCTTTCTGCGTGCTTCCAGCGACGCGATGTCGTTCTTCGTTTGGTTGACTGATTTCGAAGTTTTCTCACGCGCTGCGCTGCATTTTTCGGCCCGCTTTTCCTGGGACTTGATGGATTTCCGCGATGCAGTCTGTCCTTTCTCGTCGGCACCTATTGCGGAGTGGATCTTCGCCAGTTCCGCTTTGATTTCGGCCAATGAAAGGGCCTCCTCCTCCGCGCTGAGGTTCAGTCGCGCGCGGCTTTGCTCAAAATCGGCCTCCGCCTTCTCAACACCGGCCTGCAGAGATTCCAGGGAATCCCATTCATCGAGCCTCTCCTTCAGCAGCGATTCGGCAGCCTTGATGTCGCGATCAAGATCCCTGATCTCCTCGACGCACGTCCGTGCGTGATCCACTGAGGCAACGCCGATTTTTTTCAGATCCTTATCGAGGACGGCCCGGCTTGCGGCGATTTTCTCTTCGACCTCAGCGGCTTCCCGGGCGCCGCTGGAGATGTCAATTTCCCCCCATTGAGCCAGTTTCAGATGCAGCCTGCGGGCCGCGTTGACGGTTGTCGCCTCATCCTTAGCCAGTTTTATCGTCTTTTCGGCACCGTCGAGCTCCATGGAGACGGTCGCGTTTCGTTCCGGCTTCAGGCTGACGCGCAATCCGACGGATTCGGCTCGAACGGCGAGCTCACGCAATTCCCTTTCGTGTTTTTCCAACCGGGTGACTTGCGCCTTCTTGACATCCGGCAGGGCAGCGCGTTTGCGCCGAAGTTCTGCCAGCGCCTCCTGTTGTTTCCGGGCGGCATCGAGGGATTTTTTCAATTTTGCAAGATCCTCCTCGAGACCGCGAAGTTCTTGGATATCGCGCCACCGGGTTTCGCTTTGGCGACCGAGATCGAGTTTCTTCTGCAGAGCCTTGGCACGGTCGTTCACCGCAACCAATTCTTCACGGGCTTCTTTCTCCTCGCACCGCGCCCGCTCTTCTTTGCCTTCGAATCGGGTCCGCTTCTTTTCCGCCGCCTCGAGGCCGGCTTCCGCTTCGTTCAGGGATTTTTTGTCCTTATCGATCGCGTTCAAGCGCTCTTGTGCGTTCGTGAATGCGCCCTCAAAGCGCTCCAGATCCTTCCGCAGGAGTTCCACTTGCTTGAGCGTTTCCGTCAAGGATTTCGCCTTTTTTTCGGCCTTCGTTTTCTCCCGTTTCAAGATGGTCAATTTATCGCGGTGCTGCTGAAGCTCCTGCATGTGCTCATCAGTTTCCTCCATCTGTGAGCGGATCTGCACCCGGTCGGATTCAAGTTTCTCAACTGCCTGCTCCGCGAATTGCAGGGGGCTGTTTTTCGCTACGCGCCCGGTTGATGTGAACTGCTGCGCCTCCGCTTCCAGGAATTGGTTGCGGAGGCGCTCTACCAATGGATCGATATCCACTTGGGCAAGCCCCGAGCGGATGCGTGTGCCGGCCGCATCATCCCATTCGGGCCAGTCGGCGGTCTCGCCCTGTCGAGCCCAAAGATAACGCAAGAGGCCCCAGTGTTCAGCTTTGCTCACCCCGCGTCCCGGCCGCACGCTGCCAATCAGTTCCAGGACTCTTCCATCCGCGGCATCACCGTCGGCGATGAGATGCCATTCTCCGTCGCGCTCTTCGCTCAATTCACTGGTTGTTGAATTGAGGAATCGTTTGTGGACCTTGAACCGGCCTTCCGTCGTCAGGAAGACGACCGAAATTTCAGGAGCCAAGCTCGTCCCTACGGGTTGGAGGCGTTCTATGGCCTCACCGGTAACGGTGTGCCGGTCAAAAAGTGCGCGTGCGGCACCCATAAGAAAAGATGTTTTGCCCGCCTCGTTGGCGGCCGCCAGCACGTTGAGTCCATCAGTGAACGGGCCGATACCGGCTGCGGCAGCGAAGGGACCGGTATTCCGCAGTTCAATGCCCTCCAAATTCATAGGGAACCGCCGGTTGTCACGGCCTTGCCTACCTCGGCCGTTAGAAGAGTCAGCATGTATTCGAAGACCTCCTCACGCAGCGCGGCGGTCTCGATGTTAAGATCTCCGCAAAGCGATTGAAACTCATTGAGTGCAATCTCATCCAAATCCGCAGCCTCGACTGCAGGGGCGCGGCCGGTAACGAACAACCGCGACCGTTCCACATCGGCGACAACCTGGGCGAGCAAGGGGTGCTCTTGAAGGCAAGTTTTCCAGAGGGACTCAGAGAGAACGGTCGACGTTCTGTCATCAATCAGCACGACCGCGTAGTCCTTCGTCGCTTCCGAGATGTTCGCGGAGAGGGCGTCGCGATTCTCACCGGAGACCGGCCCTGTCAGTTCAATGCGCAGGACGGTGTGATCAGGTAGGGTCTCGATATCGGCAAGGCCCGAGTTGATAAAATCGGCCGCCGGCTCGCGGTTCAAAAAGTCAAAGGTCGCGGAACGCCAAACGAACGTCCCACTGTCAATCGGTGTGATCCTGGGGACGACACCGGAACCGGCTATTTCCACTAACGAAGCGGTGCCGGAATTCTGATTGAAATCGTCCGGTTCCGGTGTGCCGGGCATCGCCAGACGGCCCTCGTCGTAGATTTGCGGCTTATGCCAGTGGCCGACAGCCAGGTAGTCCAGGCCGGCGCGGGTCGCGGCATCGAGCGCGATCGGATGATCGTTGGGCTGGTGCTTGCCCTCGATAGCAAGGGACCCGTGCGTCATGCCAATCTTGAATTTCCCCTTCGCAACACCTCTGGAGGCTTCCACCAGGGGAAGGGACGGGTCGCGCGTTGATACCTTCTGGGTAATCGGCACAGGCAGAATAACGGCCGCCTTGAGTTCGATCGGATCGCGGCTTGTGCAGATGGTCACGTGACCGGGCGGGTGCGCGAAAGGCTTCCGCAGCCAAATGCAACCCGGACCGTCGAGAGGATCATGATTGCCTGGGAGTATCACGATCGGAATATCCGGGTGTGCGGCCAGAATGCCGAACGCTTCCTCGACGAGGCTGTTCGCTATGCCGTTGCTCTCGAACAGGTCTCCCGCGATCAGAATCACGTCGAAATCCTTCTCCCGCGCGATCTCAAGAATGCGCTTCAGCGTGGTAATACGCGCAGCCCTGAGAACGTCAGCCTTCTCGCCAAATCGCGTGAACCGCGCCCCAATTTGCAGGTCAGCCGTATGGAGAATCTTCATCTGTTGCGCCTTGCCATATCGGGATATACCAGCGTTGCTGCTTTACCGGCGACTACAATATTCTAACATGCCGTCGAATAGGATAATGTCCACTCCTAAGATCGAGGTCGATTCGTTTTTCAAAAACGGGAACTCAACATTCGTACAAGATGCAATTCGTTCTCGCTGATCACAGAAATAATGAAAGTCCAGGAACTTGCAGCCATTCTGCCGATGGGGGCTCAGGCTGCGAGGCGTTTGATTGAGGGGATGTGTTGTGGCATTTGGAATTCTAAACCCATGGCTTACAATCCTTCTGCTCCGACCGGAGGAAAGGCTTTGATACGCAGCAATCCAGGTAATCTCGCTACGAAGTGTGTGGAATGTCCAGGTCACCAAAATAGAGTTTGCCATGGGAAGAGTGAGGGCATTGAATTTTTCGGCAGGGTAACGCTGGTGGGATACCGGCAGCAAATCGATGGGATGATTGCTGTTAAGGAAGGAATAAGAGATTTCCGTTACACACCAACCGTAGATATGGTGGGCGTGGAGGAACGTGTTGCTCGATTTAAGGCGCGCAGTGTAAAGAAGGAGACAAAGGAATCGTCAAAGTCTGTCTCAAGCCTATCGAGGGGATCACCGGAGGCTTCGTCGGAATCCAGGGGAGAAAACCTCGTCGGGAACCTTGTCCCGAACCTTATCGATTGGTTGCGGCTGTGCTGCGCTAGGAACTTTTTAGATAATGGATAGAAAACGACTGCGTTTGGAGGGGAAGCGGGCGATCGTGACGGGTGCCGCCATGGGGCTGGGTGAAGCGATCGCGGTGAAGTTCGCCGAGGAGGGAGCGCGTGTTGCCTGCGTCGATGTAAAAAGGGAACCGAATGAGGAAACGGTTGCGCGCATACGCAAGTGCGAAGGTGAAGCCTACGCGATGGTGGGGGATGTGGGAGCTGCAACCGATGCGGAGAGGATGGTGATGGAGGCCAACGAAATACTCGGCGGGATCGATATTCTGGTGAACAATGCCGGTGTTGTTCCCTCGCGCGAAACAGTCATAAACACGAGCGAAGAGGATTGGGACGAGACAATAAGAGTAAACGTTAAGGGCGTATTCCTCATGAGTAAATCGGTGCTTCCCATCATGGTAGAACATGGCGGAGGAGCAATCGTCAATATGTCTTCGATTGCCGGACTCGTCGGTCTGCCCGTGCGTCCCGCGTACTGCGCGTCAAAGGGCGCGGTGGCAATTCTCACTAGACAGATGGCGCTAGACTTTGGCAGAGACAATATCCGCGTGAATGCGATCAATCCCTCGTTCGTCATCACGGACATAAATAGAGAGTTGTTTGAAGCGATGAAGGTGGAGGGTAGGCCCTGGGAAGAGGTGCTCGATCAGCATTCAATTCGACGATTGGGTGAACCTGAAGATGTTGCCTATGCAGCTGTCTATCTGGCCTCCGATGAGGCCAGGTGGGTAACCGGTGTGTTGCTGCCGGTGGATGGGGGTTATACGGCGAGATAACGGATGCGTTCTTATGTGGCCAATCATGAGTGAGACCGGGTGCTCACTCTCCGGCAAAGGTGATATCCGGTTCGAAAGAGACGGTCAGGCGGTACTGCTGGCCGGGCCGCATGATGAGAGGGTGGTCTCTACTGAGTGTCTGTATGTAGTGGATGTTGCCGTAGTTGGATTTATAGAGCGGTTCGCTCGTAACGACTTCGGTTTCTTCCCAGACAGCTTGAAAGTCGTCTTTGAGGACATTGCAATTGAGACCTCCACGACCCAGGGTGTAGGTTGTAGCGATTCGGTAGGTGGAGTGGGGCGCTCCGATCACGAGCACGTAACGCATGCGGTCAAGCTGCACCTTGTTTTTCACAGTGACTATGAAATCGCTCGTGACTTTATTTTGAGAGAATGTCCAGGCCACCTTGACGCTCCCAAGACCGTGAGTGATCCTTTCGTCGATGGTGATCAACTCCGGTTGTTCATAACGAAAATAGAAAGAATTTCTCAACCCCAACCCTGTGACGCAGCGTTTACCGTAAAAGCAGGGTATGACAATGTCCTCGCCAAAAGTGAGTTCCGGCATCATAACCGGCAGGTAGCGTTCGTTTGGCCAGTCAAAGATGCCGGGACAGTGAGGAAAGGATAAGGAATCCGAGGTTTTGGCAATTCCGGATCCGACTAAAGGCAGCTGGATGTGAAGCCCGCTATTTGTGTCCTGGTAAAGAAACACCCCCTGTTCCTTACGGTTGCTCTTATCAAAGATGACGAATCGCCCGCTTGTTCGAAAAGAGACTGGGTCGGAACTCATCGAACCCCCGATAGATCTGGCCAGACGTGCCCACTGGCATAGGTAGCGGACGCCGTCAAAATTAGCCATGCGACTAGTATGATGTGCATCCGTGCTCCTCTCGGTATCTCTAATCACGAGATAGCCATCTTCGCGATTGAGATAGGTCATGAAAAAGTAGAGAAAGAGGCGGCGAAGAATATCAAGATAGGCCGGCTTCTTTTCTTCCGTGATCCAGCCGTCGCGCATCGCCTGGAGGATAATACTGATGCAGTTCATCTGTCCATAGGCACCGATCCCTCGCCCGTAAGACCAGCCGAGACCGTCCTGGCGAACGATATCGGGCATCATGCGAATATACTTCTCGGCGAAAGTGCGGAGGCTGGGAAGTTTTCTTTCGCGAAGATGGATGTTGGAGTGGAGTTGGAGGACTTGCCGGATAAAGACGAAACTGAGTATTCCGGAGATGTCGAAAATGCCTCCAATTCCTTTTTCGGGACCATCGTCACAATAGTTGGCGCTACTGGATTTCCTGATCCGCTCGATGAATCGATCGATCAATCTTCCGGTCTCGTCTTTTTTTGAGAGACCCATGGTGAAACGCGCTACCGCTTTCGCGATGTTAAAGGCCTGCAAATGGCCGGTGTAGTCGGTGCGCGCTAGCAGACTTTTATCGAGGCGTTCACGGGTGGGATCGAGCAAGCGTTCCCAGACGGCGTTGCGATCCTTGGAAGGGCCGAAAGAGAGCAATCCGAGAGCGGAGTAAGCCAAGCCGTTCTCAAAGGGTTCCTCAGTAAACGACTGGAAAGTAATGCAGCGGGCAGAGAGATCTACGAGGTCGTATTTCTCCAGATGCGACTCGCCTGTCAGCCGATAATACTCGCCCAGCGCGAGCGCGACGTGGCCGGGTTCATCGAGCAGGAGTGTCTCGCCTTCCGTGGGAGTGATGGATCCATCTTCATTGATCGCGTCGAGGTTGTGGGCAAGCATTGTGCTGGCAATATCCAGACACTGATCTGAAAAATTCTGCATTACAAAAAAGGGGGAAAGTAGTGTCTACTTGGGAAAAGGCACGCAGAAAATAGAAACGGGGTCAGATTTTGATCAGATCGAGAAACTCTTCGTTGTTCTCCGTCTTACCGAGGCGAGAAATCGCCGTTTCGGCAGCTTCGTCGACTTTCATGTTGGCTAGTGCCCGGCGGAAAAAATGACAGCGTTCGAGGGTGGTGGTATCGAGCAGAAGCTCCTCCCGGCGAGTCCCGGAAGAGGCGATGTTAATGGCCGGCCAGATGCGCAATTCAGCGACTTTGCGATCAAGCACCATCTCCATATTCCCGGTTCCTTTGAATTCCTGAAAAATCAGATCGTCCATGCGGCTTCCGGTTTCAATCAAGGCCGAAGCGATGATCGTGAGGCTTCCCGCTTCCTCGGTGTTGCGTGCGGCTGAGAATAACTGCCGGGGCTTCTCCAGAGCCCGGATGTCCAGTCCTCCGGTCATGGTTCGGCCGCTTGACCCCTTCGCGGAATTGTGGGCGCGCGCAAGACGGGTTAAGGAGTCAAGAAGAATAACGACATCCCTTCCTACTTCGACAAGTCGTTTAGCCCGATCGATAGCGATGTCAGCCACACGGAGATGATTCTTCAGCTCTTCGTCATTTGAAGAAGCGAAGATCTCACAGGGCACGCTGCGTTTTATATCGGTAACCTCCTCGGGACGCTCGTCGACAAGGAGGATTATGACATGGCATTCGGAGTAGTTCTCCAATATTCCTAACGCGATATCTTGAAGGAGGATTGTCTTACCGGTCCTTGGGGGAGCGACAATGAGACCCCGTTGACCCTTGCCGATGGGACAAAAGATATCCATCGTGCGTACCGTCATTTTCCCGTCCGCGGTTTCGAGGCGGAGCCATTTGTCGGGAGTGATAGTAGTGAGTTCGGAGAATTCGAGAAATTGCTTCCTCTTGTCCACGGGCACACCGTCGATAGAGTCCACATATCGAATCTTGGGGTTGGGAAAGCGATCGTCCTGCTGAGCCTGTCCCACGATCCAACTGCCTCGATTGATCTTGAATCGACGGACTAATTCGCGTGGCAGGAAAGGGTCATTGGACCGGAGTTTTCCGTGTCGCTCGGGGTTGAGCAATTGGCCGGCCTTGTTTTGATGCGGCTCGTAGATTCCAGTTACCTCGATATTGCTATGGGATTTGTGTTCTTTCAATTTCATCTTCTTCCCAGGATTCCGTGGGACACAAAGTCGACAGACTCCCAACCGGAAGTGTTATAATCTATTAGTCGGGAGAATTCGAAAACCCCCGAGTTGTGCTGCCCCTCAATGGCGCTCTCACCTGTGCAATGTTATTTATGAAACACGACACTAAAGCCCGGCGGACATAACTTTCGCCAGCAATCAATTCGATGAAAAAAGCGTCCACCTCTTCACGAGGAAGCAATTCAGGCAATATGGTAGTGCAAATCGCCGCTCTGTCAATGCCTCATGTAACAGGATAGCCCGCTTTTCTTGGCTGGAGAGTAACTGCGTGTCTGAAAGAGATATTTGCCGTGATAGCGTTCTCGGAAATTGCAAGATGTCGTCTCGGTATCCATCACCGTATTTACGAACTGAAGTACTGATTCTGCTGAAAAAGTTTTCGTTTCGGGATCCTCGACCACGTTCTTGCGAACGCGGCTACAAATATCAACGACTTACGAAACGTTGTAGCCGCGTTCGCAAGAACGTGGGGTTTTTTCACCGGAATCAGTACTAGGGCTTGACCCCTTGCCGCAAAGATCGAAGTAAGGCATTGGCACTCCCGCTAAACACGTATTTGGCCCGAGCATGAAAAACGAGGTAAGATTATCGAAGCTGCTTGGTTCACGCAGCTTCACGCTCATCGAGCTTCTCGCTGTCATTTCCGTGCTTATCCTTTTGGCTGGCATCATATTCGGAGTATCGACAAGCATTCAGCGCCGGGCACGGGAATCGAGGGCGAGAGGGGAGATGGCCATTATCGCTCAGGCATTGGAGAGGTATAAAGAGTTCTACGGAGACTATCCCTGGATTGATTCCGGAAGCAATGGGGCAAGAGAAATCTACGCAGCGCTGATCGGCCGCAGGAGCCCCACCGGTGCATTTGTGATGGACGCGGAAGGCCGATTGGAGTCGCGCGAAGATCCGCTGGTAAATCGCAAGGGAAAGGAATTCCTGAGTCCTACTCAACTCGCAACCTCCCTTCCTGACGACGGGGGAACCGAGTCGAGAGCGAACCGAACGCAGGATAGTGGATATGCCGGCATTTTCTTAATAGATCCGTGGGGGAGACCCTACCTTTATTCCTATCGTGTGGCGCGTCCCGGATCGAGAGGGAAGGCATGGAAGGGCGCTGGATATCTATTATTATCGAGCGGTCCGGACGAGGAAGTAGGTTTCACTCTGCCGGAGGATGGGGTTTTGCCGGATAATCATGGAAATCTCGAGGAGGAGCGGGACAATTTGTATCTTGGTGGTGATTGAGAAAGAAGAGAAGATCGATGGGAGATCCACGATTGAGAGTTACGATGGGAGAGGGGAGCTTGCTCAATCTTCCTGTCGTGAATCATAATCATAATCATAATCGTAATCTAAAATCGAAGGAAGAGAAGATCGACGGGAGATCCACGATTGAGAGTCACGATGAAAGAGGGGAGCTTGCTCAATCCTCCTGTCGTGAATCATAATCGTAATCTAAAATCGAAGGAAGAGAAGATCGACGGGAGATCCACGATTGAGAGTTACGATGAAAGAGGGGAGCTTGCTCAATCTTCCTGTCGTGAATCATAATCGTAATCTAAAATCGAAGGAAGAGAAGATCGACGGGAGATCACGATTGAGAGTCACGATGCGAAAAGGGGCAAGTAATCTCAACTCAAGTAGACCCACGGCTCCTTTACGAAAGGTGGCATCCAATGGCTTCACAGTCGTGGAGCTACTCACGGTGGTTGCGATAATTGCGATCTTGATCGGTATCTTTATTCCAGCGGCCAGCACGGTGCGACGATCGACGTTGAAGGCGAAGACGAAGAGTCAGTTTAATCAATATGCGATCGCCTACGAACAGTTTAGAGCGGAGTACGGGTTCTATCCAACGATGGGTTCTGAGGGTGAACGATTCGATCTGAAGGGACAGAACGCGGTATTCATTCAAACACTTAGTGGTCGCACACGGGAGGGAAAGCCGATTAGCGAATCATACGCTAATCGGGCTAACTTGCGTGGGATTTCATTTTATCAATTCTCCCAATCCGAAATTTCATCCGATAGTACCAGCAACTGTAGCGAACTGGTTCCGGAAAACGTAATCGTCGACGCCTTTGGCAACCCGAATATCTCCATATTGGTTGACACTGATCGGGATGGAACGGTGCGAGACCCGGCGGGAAATACCGTCAATGCAGGAGTGCTCATATTCTCTTCGAGCAGAGGTTGTGGAGATTGGAAAGATGTGAGGAGTTGGGAGTAGGATATTGAACATACATCTTTGAAATCAGGACTGATTCAGGGTCACAGAGCAACACCGAGAACCACAGAGGACCACGGAGAATTTTAGTTGGAACTATAGAACGAGGGAGGAGCCTACTTCGCCTCTCAGCCGTAAGGCAGAGCCTGAAACGCAAAGAATAGCATTCTCAAAAGCGCCTTTTTAGCGGGTAGAGGGTAGTCGCGCTCTTGGGAATGCTATTCTTTGCGTTTCAAGCGCGCTGCGCGCGAGGCGAAGTCGACTCCTACTTCGTTCTATGGTATGGTAAACTTCCTGCTTTCCTGATTTCCTTATTCAATACTCAATCTCATGGAGTCTACGGAACAGAAGACCTTTGGTCCGGTGGTATCGGTGGTAGGGACGGAGCGGAGTCACCGGGGATTGAATGTCTTTCCTGGAGGAAAGCAGAATCGTAATTTCATACTGATGTCGTCCACCGATATCTTCTCCGTGCGTCTCTGTGGTTCCCTGGCACGGCGCAGCGCAGCGGAGACGGCTCTGTGGCGCTCTGTGACCCCTCTTATCTCTTGTCGTTATTCCAGTTTGGTTACTCGTTTGAGACCACCAGGGCCCTGCCTTGATGCAAGGCGAGCGAATGCCTTCACCCTGGTCGAGCTTATGGTGGTAGTGGGATTGATTACCATTCTTGCTGCCTTCCTCGGTCTCGCCCTGTCGCCGGGGAGTGCCGGCAGCCGTCTTAGTTCCGGTGAAAGGATTGCTACGGGTATGATACAGGCCGCACGCGCGCAGGCCATGCTGAAGAGTACGAAAGCGCGTTGTATCGTCAATTTCGATCCGGATGATCGCGAGCGGTATCTTCGATACCTTGGAGTAGTATTCCTGAACCAGAAGGATAATCTCTGGTATGCTGCTAACGCGGGAACGTATCTACCGAAAGGGATTTACTATAGCAGGGAGAGCTTCACTGAAACGACAGGCCCGTCTACTAAACCCGGCCTGATGCGAATCGACTTTCCCCGAAGCGAAGGCAGGAGCGAAGGGGATGGGGGACCCGAATGGATTTTCTACGAATTCAACGGAAGGGGGATTTCCAGGAATCCCGGCGCCCCATTTCTGATCGTGGTCGGGAGTGTTGTGGATTCCGGAGGCACCTTGGACGTGGAGGAAGAAGAAATTAGGAGTGGATTCGTGATCCATCGCCTCGGAGGTATATCCAGGATATCAGATTGATCAACAACGCTCATTCTTGTTTGGGCAACAGGCTCAAAAAAGACAGCAGCTCCCACCGAATGAAACGAAACCCGGAATCGGGGGCATTTTCCCTCATTGAGGTGGTAGTTGCGATCGGAGTATTTGCTATCGCCATCCTTTCGCTTCTCGGACTTTTTCTTCCTACATTGCGAAATATCGCTGAAGTATCGGAGAGGGAAAAGGCTACCGCGGTGAGCCAATCGATTGCCGCATTCCTGCGAGAGCGCAGTTTTTCGGAAGTATACTCGTGGGTTGCGGGGGACAGGGAGAAATACCTTTTCTCCTATTCGATTCGAACGGGTCCGAAAGAGAATGAGATTCAGGAACGCGTTTCCGAGATTGGTGATCCAAGTATAAAGGATGACTTGCCCAGACTTTATGGGCCTCCTTTCAGAGTTGTGCTTACCACTTCCAGCATACACGAAGAATCGGCGGCGCCAGGTGAACGACAGAGGACACTGCCTGCGGATATCACCCTATTCCACGAAGGGTTCCTCGCTCTTCAGGTGAGCGTATATTCGATGGCAGTTCCTCAACCACCGGAATATTCTCTCGATGCCGCGGAGTCGCCAAGCGAAGAAGATTTCCTGCTCGCCTACGACGTAGCGATTACACGATGACGGGAATGCTAAGCCTAACAGATTCCTGGCCTGTAGAGAGATTCTCAAAAGCGGCGGACTCTTATACTCCGCGTTCCGCGTTTTCCCTTCTCGAACTGATCGTCGCCACGTCGATATTTACTCTGCTTGTCGCCCTTGTTCTATACCTTGCGTCGGGAATTCTGAATTCTTGGAACAGGGCCACGGGAGCGCTTTCGGCCGATATGAGAGCGCGCAACTGTCTGGAATATCTGGTCCGGGACCTCGAAGGAGCCTACTTCGAAGATAACCGCGAGGTGTGGCTCATTGCCGAACCCATGAATGGGCGGGAAGGATCCGATGAAACAGTCTGGTTGCGGTTCTTTACAGCCGCTCCGGATCGAACGGAAGGGGAGCCCGGGGGGCTGAATGCAATCAGTTATCAACTCGCCTATACAAATCCGGCCGATCCATCGAGTGGGAGTGGAAAGGTGTCGGGATTGTATCGGACTAAGATCGATGCGAAGCGGACCTTTCAAGAGTACCTGGGAAATTTGCGAGAGAAAGAGCGCAGTGATTTCCTTGATATCTCTTCGCGGGAAATAGTATCGAGTTCGTTTCTCGCCGCAAGTATTGTATCTTTCCAGGCGACGTTTTGGACAAGAGAAGCGACTGGTGATAGCGCTGAGGCAGTCAATTTGCCCCTCAACTCATCAGATGAGGCTGCATTTCCGCTCTATCGGAATGGAAATCCACGTGGGGTCTTACCGGAATTCGCGGATATTTCCATAACCGTTCTCTCCGGGGAGGGAGAGCGTATCTACGAAGCCTTTCATTCCGGGACGGACGTCGGACTGTCGCAAGAAGAGATCATGAAGCGGTTCGGACTGGTTTACGGACAACGGATAAATTTCTTGAGTGGGGCATTATGAAAACGGAATCTATTAAAGTCTGGATATTGGCGGCGCGCCCGAGGACTTTTCCCGCTGCCTTGGTTCCAGTCATGCTGGGAACAGCGTTGGCCATGCGGGACGGTGCGTTCGCCCTTGTCCCGGCGTCGCTCTGTCTCGTTTTCGCCCTTCTGATTCAGATCGGGACGAATTTCGCCAACGATTATTATGATTACATGAGCGGCGCCGATTCTCCCGATCGCATCGGACCGGTTCGGGCCGTGGCGGCGGGTTTGGTTGAGCCCGAGGTGATGCGGAGGGTGATGTCTGGAGTTTTCTTTGCGGCGCTCCTCCTTGGAAGTGTGCTTATTTTATACGGAGGCTGGTGGCTTTTGTTCGTCGGTATCGCGAGCGTTTTCTCGGGAATTGCCTATACCGGTGGTCCCTACCCCTTGGGTTACCATGGCTTGGGCGATTTATTCGTGTTCCTGTTTTTCGGAATCATTGCCGTCATGTTTACTTATTATGTGCAAGCGGGAGCCTTTACTCTGGATTCCTTCTTCGTATCTTTAGCAGTGGGTGCTCTTACCACAAACATCCTTGTAGTGAACAATCTTCGCGATATTGAAACAGACAGAGCTGCCGGCAAAAGAACTTTAGCTGTCTGGTTCGGCAGGAGATTTTCGATTATACAATATCAGATCTTTTTCCTCACATCCCTGCTGATCCCCGTCTTATTGTGGCGGTTCGGCTTTGGGTGGATTGTCCTCCTGCCGGTACTATGCTGGCCCTGGACTCTATTGCTTCGGCGCCAACTCACAAATGCTCGAGAGGGTAGGGAATATAATCAAGTCCTTGCCGACACGGCGCGTTTTCTCCTGCTCTATGGCATCCTCTTTTCAATCGGGATAGCGGTCGGATGAATGATTATTTTCTCATACTCGCCTGTCTTACCTTTTTTCTCTACTGCGTTCTTGGGATTGAATTCCTTGTTGGTTTAAAGAAAATTCCCTACTTGAGAGATACGGGGAAGTGGCGGCAAAGCGACGGGCCGCTCGTATCGATCGTATTTCCCGCCCTCAACGAAGGCGCATCGATCGAAGGGACTCTGCGGTCCATAATGGCGCTTGATTACCCCAATTTCGAGGTTATCGCCGTCAATGACCGCTCCACTGACAACACCGGAACGATACTCGAACGATGGAAGGGGCTCCATCCGAAACTAACCGTTATCGAAGTGGATACGCTCCCCGCAGGTTGGCTGGGAAAGCCACACGCTCTTTTCCAGGGCGCACGGCAATCTAAGGGAGATTACATACTCTTTTCAGACGCTGATGTCTTGCTGGAGAAGAGTGCGCTTGGAAGGGCCATGCGCCACATGGTCGAGAGCAAGTTCGAGCATCTCGCGGTGACCTTCGACATCGTTCCGCACGGCGGTCTTTACAATATGATGCTGATCGAAGTTGGAATCGGAATGCTCAGCATATTGAAACCCTGGCGCGCATCGAATCAGAATCGTCCGGAATCAGCCGGAGTGGGCGCTTTCAATCTTGTGTCCCGCGAAGCCTACCTCGAAAGCGGAACCCATAAGGCGATCGCCAATCATGTTATCGATGATATCGGTCTGGGGATTCTCATCAAATCGAACGGATTCAAGCAGGAGTTCCTTATGGGAGTAGGCCTCATAACGGTGGATTGGTATTCCTCGACTCGGCATCTCATCGAGGGATTGGAGAAAAATGTGTTCGCCGCTTTCAATTTTCGAATTTCAGGGCCGTTCGGGGTGACACTTTTAATGATCGCACTTGTGATCTGGCCTCATATCGGGTTGTTTCTTACGGAAGGATTTGCCTTCGGCATGAATGCAATTGTAGTGCTTCTTAGATTCTCTGTATTTTGCGCTTTTGCCTGCGTTCTAAAATTCAGGTTTGTCGATCTGCTCTGGTATCCTGTCACACCCTTCGTCGCGTTGTATACTCTTTGGAATTCCGTCTTAGTTACCTTGATTAGAGGGGGTATCAGATGGCGAGGCACCCATTACCCCAGGAATACACTCAAGGGCTGCCAACTATGACAAATCCCCGTCGTTTCTCAGAAATAGCGCGTCTTCCCGCGCCAACTGACAATGCCGCGATCGCCTGCAGCAATATTGCCGCGGGAACGAGGATTTCCCACTCTGAGGGAGAGTTTGTAAACGATTACACGGTCCTGGAAGGCCATCGATTTGCCGTTAAACCGATTCGCAGGGGAGAGGAACTTCTCTCCTGGGGGCTCCCGTTTGGGGTAGCGATTGAGGATATAGAAGCGGGCCAGTATGTGAGAAATATTGATGTCATTGAAGAGCTCAGCCTTCGAAATCTCTCCTTTGATATCCCTTCCCGACCGAATTTCGAGAACCGGATCCAGAGTTTCGAGCTGGATGAGGGCGGGTTTAAGCCAGGGACCCAAGTCGCACAAAGCGAGCGGATGCGGACTTTCATGGGTTTCAAACGAGGAGAAAATAGGGGTGTTGGAACCCGCAACACAATTGTGGTGTTAGGGACAACATCCCGTAGCGCGAGTTTTGCGCGACAGCTCGCCGAGCAGATGAATCACCTCGCGAGCCGATACGAGAATATCGATGGGATTGTAGCGGTTGCACATACGGAAGGGGGAGAAGAGACACGCCCCAATAATGCGGACTACCTGCTGCGCACTCTCGCCGGGTATATGGTGCATCCAAATGTGGGAGCAATACTTGCCGCTGACTACGGTTCAGAACCGGTTAACAACAAAACGCTCCGCGCGTATCTCCTCAAGAACGAATATCCGATCGATGAGGTGCTTCATCGCTTCATTTCGTTAAGAGGCGGATTTGAGGAGAGTGTCGAGGAGGGTGTTGAGACGATTCAAGGGTGGCTCTCCGAGGTGAACTGTCACTGCCGTGAACCCGTCCCCGTTTCAAACCTGAAACTCGCGCTGCAGTGCGGCGGCTCCGACGCCTTTTCTGGAATTTCCGGAAATCCCCTTGCGGCGTGTCTTGCTCGCGAGATTATTCGCTACGGAGGCAGCGCGAACCTGGCGGAGACGGATGAGCTTATCGGTGCAGAATCATACGTCCTCGAAAACGTCAGAAACTTCGAGACGGCCAGGGGGTTTCTGGACAAGATAGCGGCCTTTCAGGAACGCGCATCCTGGCACGACGTCAGCGCGGAGGGCAATCCGGGAGGCGGCAATCGATTTCGAGGCATTTATAACATCGTGCTCAAATCCTTGGGAGCTGCCGCGAAACGGAACCCCGATGTGAGATTGGACACCGTAATCGATTACAGTGAGCCTATGGGGCGGAGCGGATTCTATTTCATGGATAGCCCCGGAAACGATTTGGAAAGCGTTGCCGGCCAGGTGGCATCGGGATGTAACCTTGTGTCTTTTGTAACGGGAAACGGTTCAATAACGAATTTTCCGTTTGTTCCCACGATCAAGATTGTGACTACGACGGAACGTTATGATCTGCTTTCCAATGAAATGGATGTGAATGCAGGCGCTTACCTGGATGGAACGCCCATGGACGAATTGAGGGATTCTGCCTTTGAACTGGCTCTGTCCGTTGCATCCGGGGCGAGGAGTAAGGGCGAGACGGCCGGCCATTCACAAGTCATGGTCTGGCGTAACTGGAGACAAACCAGCGCGGATACCTTAGCCCTGACGGTGAAGCGTGTGCCACCCTCCGGTGAACCTCTCTCCATAGAGACGGAAAGGCCGACCGTTGAACCTACCTTCAACGCGATATTGAACGGAGGGGTGGAATCGACGGAGAAGATGGGTCTCATCCTCCCAACGAGCCTCTGTGCCGGGCAAGTTGCAATGATTGCGGCAGAACGACTAAATAAGATAAGGCTCGGCCGGGACAAGGGAGTGTCCCGATTTGCGGCTTTGGCCCACACGGAAGGATGCGCTGTGTCAGGTGAATCCGCCAAAGCGTTCTATAAGCGAACAATGCTCGGTTATCTAACGCACCCGAATGTTGCATTCGGCCTTCTTATGGAGCATGGGTGCGAATTGACGCATAACGACTATTTTCGCAATGAAATGGCCCTCAATGGAGTCGAGGCCGATCGCTTCGGGTGGGTGAGTATTCAGCGAGACGGCGGATTCGAAAACGCTCTGGACCGGGTAGAAGACTGGTTCCGCGCAAGGTTGGAGGAGGCCGATCCTGCGTCTTACGCCCGAAGCGGTGTGAGCAAACTTGCGATCGGAATCCTGTCGTCGGAGGAAGTCCCTTCCGTAGTGGGTGAGAGTCTGGGCGTCTTGACGCGCCGGCTTACAGGTCTCGGGGCCACCGTGATCGTGCCGGAGAGCGCTACGCTGCTTGAGAATTCGGAATATTGTGGTGCTATCGGGCTGAACCTCTCAGAAGGGGCCAACCTCGCCTATGGGCAAAAGCCCGAGAGTGCCGGATTCTATGTGCAGGAGAGCCCTGGTGGGCATTGGGTCGAGACTTTGACCGGATTGGGAGGCAGCGGAGTGGAGATATTCCTGGCATTTGCCGGTGATCACATCATGCAGGGACACCCGATGATCCCGATGATTCAGATCGCCGGAAGAGCAAATGAACATGAGGACAGAGCAGGTGAGGTGGACTGTTTCCTTGGCGAAGGCGTCGACCTGAATGTGAAAAGAATTGAAGAGATTCTCCTCGATGTTGCTTCAAGGGAATACATCCCACGGAATTCACTCAACGGTAACGTGGACTTTCAGTTCAACCGGGGTCTAAGCGGGTTTTCGCTTTAGAGTCTTAACCCGTACCTTCTATGCAATTTGCGAAGTTAAACTCTGGAAGTGGTTTAGCGACAAGTGGTTAAATCATTGCTAAATTTGGGGCCACAGAGGAACACCGAGAAGCCTAGCGAAGCGAAGCCGCAACCAAAGGAATGAGTCAGCAGCGGAGATTGAATTGCCCACGGACGACCTAGCGCAGCGTAGCCGCAACCAAAAAAGAAGAAGAGAACCGCAGATGCACGCAGATGGACGCGAATGTAGAAGGAATCTCCTACTTCCCTTGGGTAACCTCGTCGCGAACCTTGTCCCAAACCTTGTCGACTGCAGTTTATTGAATACCAACCTCTTCCCCATGTGAGGACCTTCCAGTTTGGTTGCGGCCGACGGCTGCCTTAGGAATACTTTTTCCACGATAGGCAAGGTCAAGGATTTCCATGGTGTGAAGAACGGGAATAGCGACATTGCGCTTCGAGAAATGATGCTGGATTTGCGCTATACAGCCGATATTTCCTGTTGCCACGGCCGATGCGTCCGTGGAGATGAGGTTTTGAGCCTTCCTCCGACCCAGGTCGTCAGCTGTTTCAGGGTTTTCGAGGTTATAAGTGCCGGCCGATCCGCAACAGAGTTCCCACTCGGGTGGCTCGAGAAGGTTTAGGTTGCTGGTTTCATTGAGAAGGTGGCGCGGCGCTAAACGTTCCTTCTGAGCGTGGGCGAGGTGACAGGCATCGTGGTATACGATCTGCACCGGCTCAGGAAGAGCAGGCGGAGCGCTGAGCCCCAATCTGAAAAGATAGGAGCTCACATCAGAGGTGTGCTCAGCGAGGTCGCCGGCCTCCTTCATTTCGGCTTCACCCTTAAAGAGCAGTCCGTACTCTTTCACCCCGGAACCGCACCCCGCCGCCGTGGTGATGACGGCATCAAAATCTCCCCGGAAGGCTGAGAGATTCTTGCGTGCCGTTTTCTTCGCCCGCTTCTCCTCACCCGAGTGCATGGCGAGGGCGCCGCAACAGGACTGACTTTTTGGGATTACCACTTCGACACCATTCTCACTCAGGACACGCAATGTTGCCCAGTTGATATTCGGCGCCAGGACCTGCTGTGCACAGCCGGTCAGGAGTGCAACACGCCCTCGCCGCGATCCTTTCGCCGGATAAAAATCGGGAAGGGGAGGGGCCTTGGGAAGGGTCTGTGGAAGGAGGTCGAGGGGAGTGCGCAGCGCCTTTGGCAGGAGAGCCCTGAAAGGACGTGCAAAACTGCCGAGAATAGCAAGAAACCTGAAACGGGAAGGGTAGGGCAGAGTCTCCATTATGAGACTACGAAAGAGGCGTTGTGAAATACTCCGCTCTCTCCTCTCTTCGGAAAAGGCACGAAAGGGAGTGATAAGCTCGCCAAAGGCCACCCCCGAGGGGCAGGCCGTAACGCAGGCAACGCAGCCGAGGCAGTTGTCGATGAAGGGTAGCGCCTCTTCAAGTTCGACGGCGTTCTCGAGCACTTCTTTCATCAGAATGATTCGCCCTCGCGGTGAGTCCATCTCCTCGCCCATCGTAACATAGGTCGGACAGGTAGGAAGGCAGAACCCACAGTGCACACAGGCTTCAATGGCGTGGGTCATGTTTCCCGCCTGCGGACCAAGTTCGTTCACAGGAATTCTATGCTGCATGGAAGGGAAGAAATTTTCGATTGGGATCAAGAGCATCCTTTACCCGCTGGAGAAACACTCCCCCGGGAAGACAACCGATAATGGGATAGTTGACGGGACCTTGTAGCACTAATCCGGAGAGGCGTAATTCTTTCAGCTTCGTAACGAGTTGATGGAGGGAGTCGGTGTTATTCCAGGCAATCCAGGCAACGTTTCCGCCTGCGCTGTAGCGACGTTGTGCTCGAGTTTGATGGAGGAATAATTCGAGTTCCGGAATCCGCTTTACAGTGAGAGGCAATTTAATGAAGTGGCTGGCCCCCTTCGCCCAGCGATAATGGCTGACATCTCTCCAGTAATCGGCGTCGCCTGTATGGCGTAGCTTTTCACCCTCGCAATGGAGGAATTTCTCCAATCTTGAAAGCCGATTGGAAAGGGAATCCTCCATCCCACCTATGCGAATGTAGAGGGTGCCATCGCAATCGAGGTCCAAGGCAGCGAGGTCGAATGGTTGTGTGCTCAATTTGAGCAAGGCGCAGTGGGCTTCAGAGAATGAACCGTACGATACTTTCAGTGTGGCGTAGGTTTCGGGTTTGGGAAAAACCTTGAAGGTCACTTCCGTCAGGATACCCAGGCGTCCCATGCTGCCTACCATTAGTTTTGGAAGATCGAAGCCGGCCGAGTTTTTAACCACTTTTCCTCCCCCGCGCACGAACTCTCCAAATCCGTCGATTATATGGACTTCAAGAATGAAGTCGCGAAGGCCACCGTAGCGCTGTCGACCCGGACCGGAAAGACCTGCCCCTACGGTGCCTCCAATAGTCGCACCGTCTTCCGAGAATGGTGGATCGAAAGGGAGAAATTGCCCGTGACCGGCAAGTTCTTGCGCCACTTCGCGAATTGGGGTTCCAGCCTTCACCGTAATCGTGAATTCTTCAGGTACGTACTCTTGTATGCCTGAGAATTGCGCCATATCGATGGCGGTGAATTCGCCGTCACCTTTTGAGAGCGTTGGTTTGGTGACACCGCCCCTCGGCAAGAGCAACGCATTGCCGCGGACGATACCGCACAGTTCCTTAAGTGTTTGAGGAGCGAGAGCGGCCTTACAGCTGGACATTTGGAAAAGGTATTGGGACTAACTATTCGCGCGAAATCACTCCGGCCCTTTCCAGGGGGTGGGGGCCATGGCTCTTCAAAGCGGGGGCTTCTCCACCGGGTATCATTTTACCGCGGTTAGAGATCTCTTTTGGATCGATGGACTGTCGAATACGCTTCATCGTTTCGATATCTTTCTCAGAGAACATCTCCGCCAGGTATTCGCGTTTTTCCATACCGACACCATGTTCACCTGTGATCGATCCACCCAATCGAATGCAAAGGCGCGAAGTCTCGCCGGCAAGCTCCTCCGCCCTTTCCAGAGCTCCTTCCTCATTCCCATCAAACAGAATCAATGGATGAAGGTTGCCGTCCCCGGCATGGAACACATTGGCGACTCTCAAGCGATATTTCTCACTGAGGCGTTGGATTTCGCTGAGCGCCTCACCCAGGCGTGTGCGTGGCACAACCCCGTCCTGGACAATGAATTCACGACTAAGCCGCCCGACAGCGGAAAATGCACTTTTTCTACCCTTCCAGAACATGAAGCGCTCTTCTGCACTTTTTGCCACGCGAATTTCATAGGCGCCTGTCTTCCGCATTAATGCCTCCAGCCGTGTGAAATCCGATTCGACGGCTTCTCTTTCTCCGTCCAGCTCGACCAGGAGGATAGCGGCAGCTTCTTTAGGATAACCGGCGTTTACGGCAGCCTCGGCCGCCTCTATGGAAAGGCTGTCCATGATTTCCAGCGCCCCGGGAAGAAGACCGGAAGAGACAACGCTGCTTACCGCGTTGCCGGCCTTTTCAAGACTATCATAAGCCGCCAGGACGGTACGAAAGTGTTCCTGTTTGGGAAGAAGCCGGAGAGTGATTTCCAGGGCAATTCCGAAAAGGCCTTCGTTCCCGCAGAATAGACCCACAAGGTCGGGACCAGTGGATTCAAGACTCTCCCCACCGAATTCGGCAATTTCGCCATCCGGGAGGACTGCCTTTATCTTCAAGACATGATTTGAGGTCATTCCGTATTTCAAGCAGTGCGCTCCGCCGGCGTTGAAAGCGACATTCCCTCCAATCGTACAGATCTGCTGGCTGCTGGGGTCGGGCGCATAGTAGAGGCCAAAGGGCGCGGCAGCACCGGAGACACTTAGATTGATGACACCGGATTCGACCACCGCGATCTTTTCTTCGGGGTCCAATCTCAGGATGCGGTTCATTCGGTTTAAACCGATAACAATTCCGTCCTTTATTGGCATGGAACCCCCGGAAAGGCTTGTTCCGCTTCCCCGCGCCACGAAGGGTACGGCTTCTCTGAAACAGACGCGGACAGTTTCGACAATTTCTTCCTGTGTCTCGGGAAGGACTACGACAAGGGGACGTGCCCGAAAAGCGGTAAGTCCGTCAGATTCGTAGGGAGCGATTTCGGCGGATCGTTCGAGAATGCGCTTGGGAGGGTAGATCCTTCGAAGATCTTCGAGCAGTTTCATTTATGACCCGCTCTTAATAAGCCGTTTGAAATGATGGGGTTAACTCTCAAAGTGAACGACTTCCGCATTGTGACTCTCGATGTAATCCCAGTCAATCTCAACTCCCAGACCGGGACCCTGGGGTACGCAGACGTGCCCGTTCTCGTCGATACTCTCGAGCTCATCAAGATACCGCGGGGGATAAATGGGCGGTTTGATTTTTACATTTTTCGGTCCCAGAAGACCCAATTCGTAATAATTCGAGTTTCGGATAGCCGCAATACAGTGGCGGTGGGCGAGACCCCCACCATGAAATTCGACGTCCAAACCAAATCCTTCCGCGGCGTGGGCAACTTTCATAGCGCCCGTTATACCGCCATCTTCGTAGACGCCCGTCCTAACAAAATCCGTGCCTTCACCCACAATGAAATCCACGTGCTGCTCCAATCCAAAGATATGCTCAGTCTGCAATAGTGGGGTCTTGATCAAGCCTCTGAGCTTTTTGTGCCCGAATATCGAGACACCGCCATCTTTGTAGGCGTCTTCCAGCCAGAAGAATGTCTGCTCATCACAAGCGCGTCCGACCTTCAAGGCATCGGCCCAGGTGTTCAATTCGCATGCGGGATCGATCATAAGGTCCATACGGTCGCCGACACGATTGCCAACCGCATGGACAGTGGCCACTTCATCCTCTGCGGTGGTGTTCCCCCAGCCATGAATCTTGAACGCCCTGTATCCAAGGTCGTAGCATTTATGGGCAAAGTCGGCGTAGGCCTCTGGCGAATCGAGGCCTCCGTTTCTGTCTCCGTGGTAGGTACTGGCATATGCCGGGATAGTTTTCCGGTATCCGCCGAGAAGTTGACAGATTGGGGCATTGTAGACCTTGCCGGCAAAGTCCCAAAGGGCCACATCAACCATACATAGTGCGGTTCTGTCGGTGTGGCGCAGTGCTCTCTTCAGGTCGTTGTAGATTTTCTCGCGCTGAAACGGATCTTTACCGATCAGATAGGCACCAACCAGATTCAAATGGTAGCGGGCCTGGTTGAAAGAGAGGCCCACCGGATAGATACCGGTAATTCCCAAAGAAGTGTGAGTCTTGAAGACAGTCGGACGTGTCTTGAGGACATTTCCCTTCTCGTAAACTTGATTAAAACCATTGTAATCCGTTCCCATATCCCGGATTTCGTGTTCGAAACTTACGAGTTCCAACTGAGTGATAGTGGCTTCAGGCATGGTAATGTGTAAGGAAGTCTCGAAAATTCTAAGGCATTGAAAAGGGGAATTGCAATGTTCTAGCGATGGTTGCCGTTTCAAACCGATTCCCTATCCCATCGTGAGTCTCAATCCATTCGACGGGCTCATGGCAGGCCGTGATCACCCGTCGATCTTTCCTCTTTTCGACTTTCGACTACGATTATGACGACGACGGGAAGTTTGAATCGATATCCAACTCCCCCATCGTGAGTCTCAATCGTGATCTCCCGTCGATCTTCCCTCTTGTCGATTTTCGATCACGAGGTAGCCGGACGCGCAAGCGTCCTGTCTTGCGGTCGACCCCCAAAATTAGCTGTGATTTATAGATTAGGCGTTTCGAGCCTCGTCCCCGCCTTCTTGCGAAGCCGGCTACGGTGTCCAATTCCTGACGAAACCGGCTAAGATGAGCATACACTATGTAGAGGAACGCGGGAGCGTTTCTACGAATTGGCGGCGCAATATCAAAAAGGTTCGGGTCCCGCTCAGCGCATACGCGTAAACCTTATTTTCGCAACTTAGTCAGATTCAAAGACTTGCGAGGTATTTTGCGGCGGAGTATGAGGGTGTCTCTATCCTCGAGGTTCCACTCCATTTGTTCGCCCTTTTCTATTTGCTTCGTTTCGACCACAGCGGTGAGGAAATTCGCAGTTGAGCGAGTGCATTTTGGCCGGGTTATCTTCTCTACTTTTACCGTCTACCCCATTTTTTTTCACTTTGGCAGCATTTTATACTGTACATTCGTTCATATATAGGATTTATCCTTCGGATGCAAAGTATAAAAAAAGCTGATTGTATCCGTCAAACCTTCCGTAAGTTGAACCTCACAGCCCTCGCTAAACAGAGTGGTTTTAGAGAGAGGAAATCGCGCAAGATCTCCCCTCTGAACTTTGTTTTGGCTTTGCTGGCGATGGCTTCTAAGGGGGCCTTGTCCCTTGGCAAAGAAGCCGAGCTTATTGGATTCTTAGCCAACCGCACCATTTCCAGACAAGCGGTCCAAAAGTGCGCCAAAAAAGCCACCGCTTTTATGACCTTAGTGCTCCTGAGCAAGCTTTTAGAACTTAAAGCTTATGGGCCTGTGGGCAGAGCTGTTCCAAATTGCATGAGGAGCTTTGAACGGGTTCTCATTGCCGACAGCACTTCGATTGGCTTGCCTAAGGTCCTGGCCCCCTTCTTCCCCGGAGCGTCCAATCAGACAGGCTCCAAACAGGCTCAACTGAAGATTCAGGCCTATTACGATCTGCGCAATGAATCCTTCGTTGACTTCAGCCTCAGTAGCTTCCGAAAAAACGATCAGGCTGCTTCCAAAGACATTCTCGCTCTCGCTCAACCCAACGACTTGATCCTGCGCGACTTAGGCTATTTTGTCCTCGATGTCTTTAAGCAACTCGATCAGCGCGGCTGCTTCTTTGTGAGTCGTTTGAAAACCGGCACTTGCCTTTTAGCCAACGAAGGCGATGAAGAGCTCGATCTACGCAAACTTTTACGTGGCCAAAAGCTTCTCGATATGCCCGTTCGGGTGGGTAAAAAAGCCAAGCTTCCGGTTCGTCTGATCGCCGTCAAACTCCCTCAGAAGGTGGCCCATAAACGCCGCCGCGAGCATAGACAAAACCGCGACAATAGACTTCGATATACCAGCCGCACCAGCTTCCTTCTCGGTTTCCAAATCTTTATTACAAACCTCCATCAGAAAGACTTTAGCCCTAAGCAGATTCTGAGCTTTTACGGGCTTCGCTGGCGCATCGAAATTTTCTTTAAGGCCTTTAAGCAACATCTTAATCTCGGTCAGGTCAAAGAGACTACTCCCTACCAGGTTGAGCTTCTTATCTACGCCCGTCTCATCCTCATTACCCACTTACTCAACTTCGTCTATGGTCCCCTTAGACACTATTCGAATACCAGTTTGTCCTCTCCTCTGAGTATCCTTAAATTCTCCTACTGGTTTGGCTTCTTTGCTCCCTACTTCTTCATCCTCTCTCACATTCCCAAAGATCAGATCATCCCCCGATGGCTCAAACAAATCCCCAAACACTGCACCTATGAAAAGCGTTCTCGACTTGATTTCCTCTCTTGTTTCTTCTCCTTAGGTTAACGCAAATGCGCTCAGCGGGATTGCGACGATGATTGAACAGAGCTGTTTCGAGCTCCTCTTCTGAGTTTCCTTTTACCTTTTGGCCGGACCACCCGAAAGGGAAACCTTGCCTGCCTCGGCAAAGCACAGCGACGACGGGTCGCGAACCTCGTCCCGAACCTTGTCGAATTTAGATCACAGCCTGCCATGAGCCTGCCGAATGGATTATGATTCACGACGGGAAGATCGAATCAGTATCCAACTCTCGCATCGATCTTCTCTTTTCGATTTTCGACTACTCTGCCGTACGGCAGAGACGAATCTCGATTAGGAATGGGCTCAGTATGTGATCGAAGGTCATAATCATAGCCTTAGTCGATGGTCGTACTTCATCGATCGTCAAGATCTGCGACGATGATTGAACAGAGCTGTTTCGAGCTCCTCCTCTGAGTTTCCTTTTACCTTTTGGCCGGTCCACCCGAATGGGAAACCTTGTCGCGATCCCGCTCAGCGGGACCCGAACCTTGTCGAATTTAGATCACGATTATGATTCACGACGGGAAGATCGAACAATATCCCCTCTTTCATCATGACTCCTAACCGTGATCTCTCGTCGATCTTCCCTTTTTCCGAATTTAGATCACGATTATGATCCACGACAGGAAGATCGAACATCCCTCTCTCCCATCGTGCCTCTCAATCGTAATCTCTCGTCGATCTTCTCTTCTTTCGAATTTGGATCACGATTATGTTTCACAATAGGAAGATTTAACGGGTTTCCACTCTCCGCGTCTCCCCGTCCCCGCGCCTCCGTTTCTCTCCGGTTCCCTTCTCCCATCGTGACTCACAATCGTAATCTCCCGTCGATCTTTTCTTCTTTCGAATTTAGATCACGCTTATGATTCACGACTGGAAGATTGAACATCCCACTCTCCCATCGTGACTCTCAATCGTGCTCTCCCGTCGACAACGAGAATGAGAACGAGTCAGCCCGAGACTACAACCCCCTACAGATGCGGATTGAGCAATTCCTTGAGATTCTCCTTTTGCCTGAGGCCGACGATCTGTTCTACGGAGTCACCATCCTTGAAGAGAACTAATGTTGGGATCGATCGAATTCCGAATTTATTCGCGATATCGATGTTCTTATCGATATCCAACTTTCCGACCTGAATCTGATCAGTCAACTCATCGGCCAGTTCCTCGAGGATCGGTGCCATCTGTTTGCAGGGACCGCACCATTCGGCCCAGAAGTCGACAAGAACTGGCTTTGAGGCTTCCGCGATTGTGGAGTCAAAATTCGAGGTATTGAGTTCGAGAATATTATCAGACATTGCTCAGAGTATACGAAAATTCAAAACTGTGAAGAGAAGTGAAACGATGGCGGCCAGACAATCAATCGAAAACCCTGCCCACATCAACTTTCTTTTTCCCGGCGATCCATCGGCCTGTTCCTTGCCGGATCGGGGTGATCTATTTTGAAGCAGATCTCCGAAAGGGCCTGTTCTACTCGGACCAGTCGACTTTCGACCCACCTTAAAGCGTGGTTTAGATACTACCCGAGGCGAGTTAGGCTTCATTTTACCTGAGTTTGAGAGTGTGACTTCGACGTCTTCTCCCCCGAATTAGAGACGAATTTGTTGCGGCGATCATTCAAGTAGTGGATAGCAGTGTCAAGAAACACGGTATTTTGATTCTCGGAGCATTAGGTGATGATATTGATGGCCTTATGTAAGTTAAAGACGAAATCATCACAGAGTGCGGGAGTGGATTCAGCGCCCATGGAAGACTTGAGGCTGAGAACCAGTTGCCTGCATGCAGCAAGAATTCTGGCTGCGTTATGATTACGGATCATACATCGATCTTCATCGAAGAAGCGATCCCTGGGGTAATGATTTTTATTTTCGATCGAGCAATGGTTGCGAATTTTCGAGAGGAACTGTTGAGGGCTCAAATCGGCGGGATCGAGACTGCTTACGTAGTAAGAGCGTTCAGAGGAAGGTTCAGCTTTGTTTGGATAATGGAAGGTGCGTTGCACACAGGCGAACTGGCGGGCATGGGGCAGGCCGGCAGAGGGAGCGCTTAGAGAATGGGTTGCTATTTGACGTATTTCGAGTCGCCCATGGTCATTGTCCACGGTTTGGTGGAGAAAAAGGGGGTGGAGCTGAAGAGATTCTGAGCGTATTGATGCATGTTGGGCTGATTGTCTTTAATTTGAATAACATAGTCAGCACTGAGTTCTTCGACGACGATGTGGGCAGTTTCTTTTTGATTATGCATGGCGTCGAAGGTGAAGGTGGAGCCGTCCAAAATGGGCATCTTTCGCAAGAGAGTCTGGGCGGCGGTGATCTCGTTGGATTTATCGGCGGTAGCGACTTGGGCTAAGGTTTGAGCGCTTTGGTGATCGACTGCGGCCACCAGGTGCAGAGCCTTTGATTCTTCGGTGTTTGTGCCTTTGAGGGTCTTGCCGTCGACGGCAATATCGCGGGGCAAACAGCCGTCTTGTAAGCAGATGAATTCGGTGAGGGTTTTATCGAAGAGCTCGGCCTTTACGTTTTGCAAGACCCGATAGAAGACATCATAGCAAGGGGCCTTATAGCGGCCTGTTTTGGGGTTTTTCCAGGAGCGTAAGGCGCGCAATTGGGCTTGATTGAGATGATGGGCCAGGCGCACGATGCCCTTGAGGGTCTGTTTGCCGCACATCGTGCCGAGCACAATCATGCTCAGGACCGTGGCGAGCCGATATCTAAGGCCCGCTTTACGACGGAAGTCTTCTATCTGATTGAAGCGTTCCCACAGGCTGCTCATCTGTTCCACTTTGAGGCAGACCGCATGGGAGTTATCGGTTTCATTGAGCGCCTGGCTCTGTGCCGCGGGCAATGGCCCTGAAGCGCGCAAAAGCTCAAGGGCATTAGCCTTGAGGGGTTTGACCCAGATCTGCTTGGGACGCTCATGGCGTTGATAGAAATCTTCGCGTTGGCGGCCATATCCCGCGCTCAAGCCCAAGGGCGTCCACCCGCTCGCTTCGTAGCAAGTGCCCCGGTGAATCTGTGGGTCCACGAACGTTTCCGCTACTAAGGGACGATAGCCAAAAGCCTCCTGCCAGTGATCGGCTAAGACTCTCAGGCACATACCCAACGTCTTGGAGGCCAAATTTGCAAGATCCACCCCGGGCAAAATCAGAAAACGCCGGTTCTGTACTACCAGTTTCAATCGTGCATGCCGTTGCGCCCCGTCCCACCCGATCCATTCGTCTCGATCCTTCAGCCGGTAGGATGCGGCCCCCCACAAGAGCAGGCCCATCCATTGCCCGTCGATCTGCGCCACATAGCGCAGGGTCTCTCCTGCGCTGCCCGCACTGTGTAAATAATGATGTTGTTTCAATAGATCATTGAATCGCTCCTGCTCTTCGGGCAGGACCAGACGCAGAGTTAAACGATCTATCGAAGGATTCAGTTGGTAAGATTTTTTGTCTTTCATCCCATCTTAACATGACTGATTCCCTCGGGTTTGTTTAGCTCTTTTTTTATCTTCTTGCTTATCAGCTAGTTGCTTCCTGGAATCCTTTTACCCTGTGTCAAGAAATCCGAGTGTGGGTTGCTTAGCGCTCAACCCATTTTTTTTCAATATGCGAAGCTATTCTGTGTATGTTTACCAGGAACAGGTAGTCTATTTTGGACTTATTCAGGGTCACAGAGCTACACCGAGAACCACAGAGGAACCTAGCGCAGCCAAGCCGCAATCCCGCTGAGCGGGAAGAGTAAGAGAACCGCGAATGAACGCGAATGGACGCGAATAAAGAGGAAGGGACCACGGATTCGAGAAAACCGCGGATTGATTCAACGTGTAATTCCGGCTTGCAGAGACCAAAAAACACCTTTCGACGTGAGGTCGTTCGGGATCAGCGTGACCGCGGATTTCACGGATGGCACGGATAGAGAGAAGACTTGGATCTGGCAGTCGCAGAATGGAGAATAGGGAGTCGATCCAGCTGAGCGGGACCAACTCGCTTACGCGAGTTGAGAAACGCAAAGAAGAGCTTTCCCAAAAGCGCTATTCGCGGATTAAAATGCATTCGCGCTCTTGGGAGAGCTCTTCTTCGCGTTTCAGGCTCTGCCTTACAGCAGAGAGGTCCCGCTCAACTGGTTCGACTCCTACCTCGGCCTATGCAATGGGCAATTCCCTGCTTTCCTACGTTCCTTATTCAAATGTCAATCTCGTAGAGTCTGCCGTACGGTCCCGCTCAGCGGGATATTCCAATGAGATTTTCTTAGCTCCCCATCAGTGAAATCCGCGTGATCCGCGGTTCTGCTCATCTGGATCGATCTTCCTTCAAAGGATGTTTCGCTGACGGTTAGGTCTCTCTTCTCCGTTTTTCTCTCCTGCCCTGAGCCCCGTCGAAGGGTTTTCTTCTGTTCATCTCTCCGTGGTCCTCTGTGCTTCCTTGGCACGGCGCAGCGC
>CBDCEW010000044.1:0-51461 GCA_965215885.1 Candidatus Moanibacter sp. | reverse complement strand
AGTGAATGCGTTAATTACTCCTTGCGAGATGCGAGTGAATTGCGCCGCTGGTTTCCGCGTAATTCGTTGGCTATGTTGAAACTTGCCAACGCGTTGACCGAAGATCAGAGCCATCTCCGAGCTTCTTTGATACCGGGACTGTTAGATAATCTTCAGCTTAATCGATTCCGGGGAAATCAACCGGAGAGGCTCTTTGAAACAGGGAGCGTGTTCCGCGAACATGAAGGACAGACCTGGGAATTGATTTCGGCAGCGTTTGTGATGGTGCAGGCACCCATTAAGGAGAGCTGGCGCAAGCGCGAAGAGCCCGACTTTTACTCGGTGGCCTGTCTGGTCGACAATCTACTCTATCTAGCCGGGGTAGAGGGAGGGAAGGAGGCTTATTCGCCCGTTGAGGACGGAAACTGCTGGCAGACTGGGCAGTCCGCCCGATTGGGAGAGTTCTGGAATGGGTATGAAGGGTTCGCCGGGCTCCTAAGTCTCTCGATGTTGAGGGAGTGGGATATCGAAGGAACGGCACTGGCCGGCGCAGTATATTTTCCGCCTTCATTTTTTGAAAGATCTCGTTCTTCTAAAACCTTTCGATCTTTCAGCCAGTATCCGGCAGCTACCAGGGATCTGGCGCTCGTCGTGGATGAAACGATCGACGCCGAATCGGTTCGCTCGAATCTCGAAGGCATTTCGGTGAAGGTTGCGGAAGAGCGGTTCAGCGTGGAAGCTGTTTCGATATTCGATGTATATCGCGGTGAGGGTCTGCCCGAACATGAGAAGAGTCTCGCCTTCTCGATAACTTTTCGTTCCGACGAGCGCACCCTAACGGATGTGGAAGTGAATGAGGCCTTCGAGGAGATTCTTGCAAAGATCGTCGACGGGACAGGTTACACCCTAAGAAACTGACCTCCAACGTTTCAAACGACTTCTTAAAGGCGGGTGATAAATGGATTGTAATGAATGAGTTATGATGCAGGAAAAAGGAGAGATCGATATCGAATACGTTGCTAATCTGGCTCGTATCGAACTGACGGCTGAGGAGAAGAGAAAGTTCTCGGCGCAACTTGGGGACATTCTAAGCTATTTCGAAAAGCTGGAAACGGTAGATGCCTCCGATGTGGAACCGACCGCTCATGCCTTTCCCGTTTACAATGTTTGGGATGAAGATGTGGCTGTGCCTGGTATCAGTGTTGAGGAAGCACTTCGGAATTCTCCATCCGTACGGGATGATCAAGTCGTAGTACCGAAGGTAGTGGAAGATTAGTAGCGCAGCGTTTTCGCAATCAAACTGGAAGGTCTTCGCATGGAGAAGAGAATTGAATCCCGGCGCGCCGGGAGAAACAGAGAAAAACTGAGAGAAAGCGGGAAAAGCCCTCATGCAACGGTCTACGATCCGCAGGTGAGCTTCCTCCCCCGGCACGCCGGGAAATATGTTGTTGTAGGAAGGCCGCTTGCGGCCGAATTCGACCGTGGCTTCATATACCGTTTCTGCCCGCTATCTTAGCACCATTCGCGGCTGAACCCGAAAAACGAACACTTCTGATTCTGCTGAAAAATCCCCACGTTCTTGCGAACGCGGCTACTCTGCTTCGTAAGTCCTTTATATATGTAGCCGCGTTCGCAAGAACATGGTCGCGGATTCAGAAAGGACGACTTTTTGAGCAGAATCTGATAAGTGGCTGTTTTTCAGCTTCGCATTGTAACTCCACCTAATGTCCGAGCTTTATTACAGGACCGCAACGGAGCTCAGTCGTCTCTTGGGGGAGAAGGAGATTACTTCGGTGGAGTTGACACGAGCGACTATCGTGCGCACCGAAGCTGTCGAGGATCGTGTAGGAGCCTTTCTTCATTACGACGCGGATAACGCTATTGCGCAGGCCAAAGAGAGTGACCGGCGCAGGTCCGGTAATAACACACGCGGGCCGCTGGACGGGATCCCGATCGGGATCAAGGATGTAATCTCAGTAAAGGACCAACAGCTCACTTGTGGCAGTAAGATACTGGAGAGATTCACTTCCCCATACGATGCTACCGCGACTGTCAGGTTAAGAGAGGCGGGCGCGGTCTTGTGGGGGCGGCTGAATATGGATGAATTTGCGATGGGATCTTCGACTGAGAATTCGGCGTTTAAGGCAACAAGGAATCCATGGGAAGCTGATCGCGTTCCCGGGGGCAGTAGCGGGGGAAGCGCGGCCGCCGTAGCAGCTGGTGAGGCCGTGCTCGCCCTGGGCACGGACACAGGGGGGTCCATTCGACAACCTGCGTCGCACTGCGGAATTGTTGGGATGAAACCGACCTACGGCCTGGTTTCACGTTATGGATTAGTCGCTTTCGCCTCCTCACTCGACCAGATCGGTCCGATGGGGCGGAGCGTAGAGGATGTTGCCCTTCTTCTCCAGGAGATAGCGGGACACGATTCGCTTGATTCCACTTCCGTGCGAGTGGATATCCCGGATTATGCGAAAGCATTGAGCGAGAGGTCGGGGTCGTGGAGATTGGGTGTTCCGATGGAATACTTTGGTGAAGGTCTCAATGCTGAGGTGCGGGAGTGCGTCGAAGAGGCAATCGCGTTTTACCGGGATGCGGGATGCAAAATCGTTGAAGTCTCATTGCCACATACCGATTTAGCGATTCCGGTTTACTATCTCATCGCAACGGCGGAGGCTTCATCAAACCTTGCCCGGTACGATGGGGTTCGCTACACGATTCGGAGCGAAAAGGCGGAAGACCATGTCGATCTCTATTTCAAGACGCGTGGGGAAGGTTTCGGCGAAGAGGTAAAGCGACGCATAATTCTGGGAACTTATGCGCTCAGCAGCGGCTACTACGAGGCCTATTACCTGCGCGCTCAGAAAGTACGGACACTGATTCGCAATGACTTCTTGAATGCTTTTGAAGATGTCGATGCCATCGTCGCTCCGGTATCGCCGACGACAGCATTCAAGATAGGAGAACGGACGAGCGATCCACTCGAGATGTATTTGAGTGATATCTATACGATCTCGGTGAATCTTGCCGGACTCCCCGGAATTTCAATACCCTGCGGATTCGATGAGAAGGGACTACCCATCGGGTTGCAGATTATCGGTCAACCCTATCGCGAGACCGAGCTTTTAGCAGTGGCACGGTTCTTTGAAGAGAACCATCCTTATTGTGGGCAGCATCCTGATCTATGAGAATGGAAGAATCGGAGACGCGAGGAGGCGGAGACGGTGAGAAGTGTTTTGTGACCAGTAATCAGTGGAGGAGTCTCAAAGTGGCAGCGATATCGGATGGGTCGGTGGTTCGGAGACCCGGATCTGTGGTCCGTGATACGTCGATCGAAGCTTCACTGAATTAGATCGAACAATGGAGTATGAGGCAGTCATCGGGCTGGAGGTTCATGTTCAACTCAAGACGGAGTCGAAGATGTTCACGCGGGTGGCCTATCGCTATGGGGAGCCGCCGAATTCGTTGACGAACCCATTGATCATGGGGCTGCCAGGTACCCTTCCCGTGATGAACCGCGATGCAGTTGCGATGACTGTCAAGGCGGGTCTGATGTTCAGCTGCGAGATTGCCGATGTGTGTAAATGGGACCGCAAGAATTACTTTTATCCTGACCAGCCAAAGAACTATCAGATCTCACAGTACGATCAGCCGATCTGTCGCGTGGGAGAAGTCGAAATCGAGTTGCCGGGACCGTCGCGAAACGTCATGGGTGAACACCGCTGCGTACGGCTGAACCGTATCCACTTGGAGGAGGATGCCGGGAAATTGACCCATTCCGAGAACTATAGTCTGGTGGATTTTAACCGATCAGGCGCACCTCTGCTCGAGATCGTTACAGAACCGGATATGCATTCCGCGGAGGAAGTGTATTCGTTTCTTACCTCGCTGAAGAAGCACATGGTATACGCGCAGATCTCCGACTGCGATATGGAGAAAGGGCAGCTTCGCTGCGATGCCAATACAAGCGTCAGGCCACGTGGGAGCAGTGAACTTGGCAACAAGGTGGAGTTGAAGAATCTGAACAGTATCTCGGGTGTGCGCAATGGTGTGGAATATGAGATTGATCGGCAGATTCGAGTGAATCTGAGAGGGGAGACGGTGCCGCAGGAGACGCGACATTGGAACGCCGAGGAAGGATTCTCGGTCTCTTTGCGGACGAAGGAAGAAGCGCACGACTATCGCTATTTCCCGGATCCCGATCTGATGCCGGTCAAGATCAGTGCGGAGTGGCGCGAGGAGATCAGGGAGGGGCTTGGGGAGCTGCCTTTTGAAAAACAACGGCGTTTTTCAGAAGAGTACACCCTTCCTTACACGGTCACCTCCGTAATCTGTCCCGACAGGGAATTGTGTGACTACTTCGAGGCGGCCGTGCAGTCCTACAATAAACCCAGAGATATTGCCAACTTCGTGGCGAACGACCTCCTGCGTGAACTATCAGCAGCCGGTGACGGTGGGAATCTGCCATTATCGGATTGTAAGGTTGATGCGAAGGACATTGCGCAACTCGTCCGAATGATTGACGACCACGTCATTTCCAAACAGATCGCCCAGGAGGTTTTTGTTGAAATGTTCAATAGCGGGGACGCTCCCGATGTAATCGTTGAGAGGAAGGGCCTGCAACAGACGAGTGACGCTGGCGAATTGGAAAAGGTATGCAGACAGGCGATTGCGGATAATCCCAAACCCGTTGAAGAGTTCAAATCGGGCAAGGAAAAAGCCATAAATGCCCTCAAAGGGGAGGTCATGAAGGCCACCCGAGGAAGAGCCAACCCGGCGCTGGTAGACGAAATTTTGCGCGGTCTACTCGGCTCCTAGGAATCTGTCGGGCTAAGCGCTCCTCGCCCCTCAGGCTTGTAGGCGATCGGACATTGTGTTCCCAATTTGAACTCCGTGACCTCACGGCCTCCTCCAACACGATTTCCGTTGCTATTCAGAGAAGGGTTAAATAAAGTTTAGAAGGAAAATATAAGGGACAGGTTAATAGACCTCTCTGGCATCAACACAAAAATATTCTTTAAGCCTCATACAGCAGAATCTGTGGGTGGGTATGCTTACAAGAGGAAATAGAGTCGGTGAGCATCAAGGAGAAGTCAGGGCGCTGCCCTTTTAATCCCGCTCCTCCACAGCCGGAGGGGCTGGTCGGTGTTTTCTTTGCATATGAATTGTTGAGGGCTCAAAGCACCGGGCCGTTGCCGAGGATGAAAGTTTGTACCGAAAATACAGGTCCTGAACACGGAGGACCCGGGTGCTCATCGGCAAACGCTACTGAATCGGTGCTATTGGCTCAAGAGCTTTGTTTAGTCGCAAATGGCGAGTATGGAAATGGTTTGGTGGAGAAATCGGGGGTGGAGCTGAAGAGATTCTGAGCGTAGGAGGCGATTGTGGTGCAGATTGAGCCGCGCAAGAATACACTGTCGGGTGTGCTGTTCGGGGTGTGGCCGGACGGCCAGCGGCTACGACCACATGAGCGAGGCGAGGCATTTTGAATTTGTGCCCTTGTGGGGGATGAAGGTGTATTTTCGTTACCGCATGCGGCGGGTCAATTGCCGGCGGTGCGGGGTGAAGGTCGAGCGAGGTGCCCTGGGCCAAGGGCAAGAGTCATCTTCGAGTTGGCCAATGCAGGTTTGCTGGCCCAGTGGGCGAGGCGCTTGAGCTGTAAGAAGATGACGGCAAGGGTTTTTCGCACGAACTGGCGCAACGTCTTCGAGTCGGTCGAGAAGCGATCATAGGGGGCCTGCGTTGGGGGCTCAAACGGCGCGATATGAGCAATTGGGATTGAGGCGATGGGAGTCGATGAGGTGCAGTATCATCGCCGCCATCGTGCCTATCTCACCGTGGTCTACCAGCTTGACGATATCTAAGGCGGCGGCTATTGGGCGGAAGTCTTCAATAAGCGCAAGCGTAAAATCGCTCTTGCGTTTTTTCTGGGAATTGGGAGCGCAAAAGAGCAGCCAGATCCTCTACGTCTGCTCGGATCTGTGGAAGCCTTACCTCAAAGTGATCAAGAAAAAGGCACCCCAGGCGCTTGCCCATCCTCGATCGCTTCCACTTGGTAGCCAAAATCCGCGTTGAACATATCCCGGCCAAGCTCAATGAGATTCGTGCTGCGGAAGCCCCGGCGATTGCAACGGGACGGCTTTCATCAACGTGCTGGCAAAAGCCTGCCATATCTGTAAGACTTGAAAAATCCGCAAATCTCACCCCCACCCAACAGAAAACGCCTCAAGGAGGTGCTCCAATACGATCTGAAGAGCGTTGCGGGCCTATCTACTAAAGGAGTCTCGATCTTTCAGCTCTTGTGGCATTATAAAAGTCCCTACTGGGCCGTGGTATCTGAAAAAATGGTGCACGCTCGCCATGCGTTGCGCCTCAAACCGATCAAATAGATCATTGAATCGTGCGCTCTTCGTGCGCAAACACGAGTTAAACGCTCATCCTCAACTGGTTTCGGGCCTTTCAAAAGGCCTTTTCCTGCGGCATTGTGGAGGGCTTTAACCGCAATATAAATCTCACTATCAGAAAAGCATACGGCTTTGGAGAGCTTCGAAGTGCTTAAGATCGCCCTATTTCATACCGATGTTGCGACTTAAATAAAGTGAACCCGAAATAACCCACAGATTCTGCTGATCGAGGCTTCTTTATTAATTTATAATGAGAAAGCATCGATTGAAAATAATTGGTCGTAGTGCAGTCTATCATTGCATGACGCGGACGGTGAATAAGGAGAACTTGATCGATGGGATGGCGAAGGAGGTCTTGCGCAAGCAGCTGTGGCAGATTGCGGACTTCAGCGGGGTCGAGGTGATAACCTATTGCTTACTGAATAGTCATTTTCACGCCCTGGTACAAGTGCCGGATCGGGAAAGTGTGGTAATCTCGGATAAGGAGTTGATGCGGCGATACCGGGTGCTGTATCCGAAGCCTACTCCATATCAGCAGGCCGATGCCAAGGTGTTGGAGATGAAGCTGTTAGAAGATGGGGAGGAGGGAAAGGCGTTGAGAGAGCAGCTTTTGGCCCGGATGCATGATGTCTCCCAGTTCATGAAGACACTGAAGCAACGCTTTTCGATCTGGTATAACCGCTCGCATAACAGGGTAGGGACGCTGTGGAGTGAGCGGTTCAAGAGTACTTTGGTGGAAGGGACTGATGCGGCGTTGCGGATCACGGCAGCGTATATCGACCTGAATCCGGTGCGGGCAAAGATCGTAGATGATCCGAAAGATTATCGGTGGAGTGGTTATGGAGAGGCTATGGGTGGAAATGCCCGAGCGCGCCGTGGGATCTGTGAGAGCATCCGGCATAGTGATAGAGAAGAAATACGCTGGAGAAAGGCAGCGAGCGAGTATCGCAAGTTGCTCTATTGCAAAGGGGCATTACGATCGCCGAGTGGTGGAGCAACAATACCCGATGAAGAGTGGAGAAAAGTGATTCAAAGTGGGGGAAAGGTGCCGGTAGCAGCGGCGTTGCGGTGTCGGGTGCGCTATTTCACGGATGGAGCAGTGCTCGGTTCGGAAGGGTTTGTCCAGGGAGTCTTTGAGGAGTTCAGGAGTCAGTTCGGAGCAAAGAGAAAGAGCGGGCCACTGCGGATGAAAGGGAGCGATTGGGAGGGATTAACGGTGCTGCGTGAACTCCGTCGGGAGGTATTCGGGTGAAGGCAAATTGAGAGATGTCGCTTCGCTCGGGCTTTGCCATCCAGGCTTCTGAAAAGTGTAAAAAAGGCGGGTTACAACTCCAGATCCAACCACACGAGGCGGTGGTCGGAGGCCTCCTCGGCGAGGCGGTAGCCTTCGGGATCGGCATCGGGGTGCGGCCAGAATACGGCGCCTTTGAGAATCTTCAAATCCGCGCTGGGCAAGATATAATCGATACGGGCGCCGAAACCGCGGAACCTTACGGTGCTGCGTTCGGGAAAAGCGGGGGCGCCGGGATTCCGGCCTTGGAGGCCGCCCGTACTGGTTATGAAGGGGCCGGAATCCCGGATGGCAGGGTGTTCGAGGAGGTGCACGACGGCGGGTTTGCCTTCGTAATCGGGAGCCGCTTCGGGAAAGTTATTCAGGTCGCCGGCGATCAGAAAGGAAGCTCCTTTACTGAGCCCGCCGTGCCTGCCGTTGTCGTCGTATAGGGCTGATCCCCGATCGATGTATTCGATCCAGAACAGATTCTCATCGAAATTTCGGCGCCCGTTGCGGTCCTCCTCGCCGTCGAATACGGTGGGCGTGGGGTGGGCCAGCAAGAGGTGGATGGTCCTGCCGTCAATGAGGACGGGAAGATCCCAATGCGATTTGCTCGACAACCTGAAGACCGAGACCGCTTCGATGGGAAAAAACCCGGGGGGCATGTGATTGTTAGGAAAGTCCTTCCAGAGAAACTCCCGGAAAGTACGCGTCGCGGCGGAGTCAAAGGGAAAACGGGATAAAACCGCCATGGAATACTGCCCCGGGTATCGCCCGTAACCGAAGCAATCGCTCCCGTAGGCATCGGTGCCCCTATCCCCCCGCTCGGCGGTCTTTCCATCGGCATTGAGGTCGAGTCCCGAATAGATGCCGGTATTGCAGGGAGCGGCAAAAAAGTACCTATAGTCAATCGCATCCGGGCCCTGATTCAGGTAAGCGCGATTGAACCGGCGAGCGTTCTCATCGAGCGACACGTTGCCGGATTCGAGGGAATCGTAATCATGGTCGATTTCGTTGACGATAAGGATGTCGGGATTGATCCGCTTGACGATGGCGGTCGCCGACAAAACCTGGGGATTTCTCCCAATGCCGTTGGCATCCAGATCCGAGAGCGTCTCGGTGGACAACTCGCGGATATTGAACAGCGCCACGCGGATGCGCAGGGAATTGCACACGTGATTGCCGTCCCCCGGTGGATTTTTCCGCGGTCTCGCCTGCACAAGCGGATAGACCGATAATCGTTCCAATAATGATCGAGGCGGATTTCATGGGGGCGGCAAAGGAAGACCGGAACCATATATATTGCACAAAGTCGATTTCATTGTCGATGGATGATTGCGGCTAGTCCCGGCAAGGCGTAGTACCTGTTTAGCGTTTCTGAGGCCACCCCGGCACAAGACCGGGGCAGCCAGCAATCGAAGGCATGACGCTAAACACGTACAGGCCGGGACTAGAAAGGAATCTGTCGGTCTCGTTTGGGTCGGAATGTCGATCCGTCACGATGAAATCTGCGCCTCGAGGATGTCAGGAATCATAAGTCCGACAGATTCCTAGCGCGCCGTCGCTTGACAATGACCTTGGGTCTGGGACGATTGATCGATGGGCCGGGAACGTCTGAAGGTGGTATGGGCTTGCAACCAACGGGTGCGAGAGAAATATCCTGCGGCGGAGGATATGGATCGGCTGAATGCCTTTGCGGACTTGGCGTGGGTGGAGTACGAGGGCGGGAGCCTCTACGAGGTTAACCGAAATCACGAAGACGAAGCGCGCCTTGGCCATAACCTCGGTGAGGCAGATGCGCTGGTCGTCTGCCAGGGGGCGCCTCGGGTGGATGCCGGGATCATTGATAGAGCGCCGCGACTGAAATTTATCGGGGAGCTGGAAGGGGACCGTTTCGCGGGCCGAATTGACGTGGAGGCGGCGTGGAAGCGGGGAATTCGGGTGGTAGACACGACCAACGCCTCTTCCTATCCGATATCGGAATGGGCGCTCGCGCTCCTGATCATCTCGCTGCGCAATGCGGGGGCGCAGTTTCGACGGATGCTTTCGGGCGAGAGCAGGCGGCTGCCGGACGGCCACGCCGGGCATCTGCACGGTGATCTTTTTGGGAAGCGGGTGGGATTGATCGGCTGCGGGCACGCCGGGAGGCGACTTATCAAGTTTCTGCGGCCCTTTGAAGGAGAGATCTGGGTTTATGATCCGTATCTGCCGAGGGAGATGGCTGATGCTTTAGGGTTCTTACAGACCTCGCTTCGGAATTTGTTATCGAAGTGCAAAGCGATCGTGTGCCTAGCGCCACTGACTCCACGGACGAAAGGGATGATCGGGCGAGCTGAATTGGAGCTGATTACTTCGGGATCCGTGCTGGTAAATGTGTCGCGTGGCGCTATCATCGATTCCGAGGCGCTCATCGAGCGGCTCAAAAGGGGTGACATCGTCGCCGGTTTGGACGTGTTTGATCCCGAGCCGATACCCGTCGACAGTGAAATCATTCAGCTCGAAAACGTGTTCTTGAGTCCGCACATCGCCGGATTCACGGCCGCAACGCATGAGCGATTTTTCAAACTGATGGTCGACGAACTGGAACGCTTCCGTGATGGCCACGAGACGCACTTTGATCTTACAAGGCGATCTCTGGCCAACCGGCGCGGAGAGGAAGCGTAGGTCGGGGAGTTGGCCCCTCCCGGAAGAAGAGAGCCACCTCCAGCCCGAACGTTTCACAAACCTTCTACCACGACGACGGATCTCACCGCGTGTCATTGCGAGGGCTGCCGTACTGCAGACCTCGGCAATCCACGGAAATGAGGGCCCGAATACCTGGAATGCTTCGTCATTCTTCCTCGCAATGACAAGGTTCGCATGTCTTGGCAGATGGTTGCGCCAGTGACCTCATTTTTCATGCTAAGTCCGACAGGATCCTAGTCCGGAAATCTGAGAAGATCTCCGGGCTACAGCAGTTTCATGGCTTTGAGGGAGTCGGCAAGCTTCTCCATCTGGGCATCGGTCATGGTGTGGTAGGGGGGGCGTAGAAAGCGGCAATTGATGCCGTAGAGTTCCGCCATTCCATGGACTACAGTGTTGAATCCGCCTTCAAAAGTATTCATCAAATCTCGCAGTGGCCTCTCAACCTCACGGATGATTTTCCATGCAATAGAAAAATCCTGATCCTGCACGGCGTTGAAATACTGCCATGCAATTTCCGGCTTATAGCTCATAAGCAGGCACAGGTAACCGTCCACCCCGTAGGGGACCTGCAGCATGTGATTCGCCATGAAACCACCCGAGACAATGGCCCATCGATGGTGCGTCATCATACACAGGCTGAACCCGGCTTCGCCGAGTATATCATCTTTTACGGCGATCTGGTTGGGAGCGCGCTCAAAGAGATTTCGAATAACATCCAATTGGAAGGTGGGGGGCCGGGCTCCGAAAACACCGGCCTGCTTGAAAAAGGCGGTGACGAGCATGGTTGGAATATGTCGGCCGACTTCGTTAAAGTGCCGGACAAGGGAATCCGGGGTGGTCGACGCCCCCCAGTCCGGGGGAGAAAGCATGAGCAGGTCAGCGCCGATCCGGGCACAGTACTCCGCGTAGGCCACGGCCTTTGGTGTCGCCCATGCCTTGTCCGCCGCGATGATTTTCGCTCTGCCTCGGTTGTGTTCGATCACGACCCGCGCCAATTCCGCCACCTCGTCGTCGGTCAGCAGCGTATGCAGGCTGTCGCCTCCCGTCAGCATGAGTGTCCTTGCCCCACCTTCGAGGAGGAAGTCCACTTGCGACCGGACTCCATCGAAATCGATCTCTCCGTCTGCCGTGAACGGCGTTCGAATCGACGGAACCGGACTATTAAGGGCGTCGCGTAAATCGTCCGGGCATGTGGATTTGCAGGAGAGAGACTTACCCATTTTTCGATCGTTTCAGTTCGTTCCCGCCGGCGAGTGCCCTTTGAATTCCAATCAAGAATGTCCGGGCAGTCAACCTTTTCGGGCTCGCTCCCGCGCCCTTGCGGACGCGGCTACAGTTGGAATCGCTATTAAATAGTCCCTTCCACCCGTTTCTTGCCAGGCTGTGTCACAGGAACTGAACCCCGGCGTGCCGGGGTCCAGCTACTAATACAATGTTGATCGTTGTCAATGGTAGCCGGATCGCCGCACGCTTCGGATCTTCGAGCCGATTGGGTGAGCTTTTACACAATCTCTGTCCAGGGAGGCTGCTTTTCCAATGGTTTGTTGAGGTGAAGAGCGGCTTGGGAAGAACCCACCCCTGGCCCCTCCCAGGAGGGGATCTTTCCTTTGGGTAGTAGTTTATTGAGGTCCACTCCCAGGAGGGGATCTTCCACTCGCGGATCGTCATCGTCATCGCAATTGCGATTTTAGATCACGATTATGGTCACGTTTGATCAAGAAACATTGCCGTCAAAGAAGTTGACTGAACAGAAAGAAAGTTGCGAAGGTCAGTAGGAGTTAAGATCGATGAACGGTAAGGACTTTTCAGAAGTTGTCGAACTGATCGTAAAAGAGGACCCGCGATACAATAAAGGGGCGTATTACTTTGTACGAAAGGCTTTGGATTATACTCTCAAGGGCTTTCGGGGGAAAGTGAGAAAGAAGAGTAACCATGTTTCCGGTGGCGAGTTGCTGGATGGGATTCGCGAATATGCTCTCGACCAATTCGGGCCCATGACTTTGACGCTTTTTGATCATTGGGGCATCCAAGAATGCACTGATTTCGGCGAGATTGTCTTCAATCTGGTGGAGTACGGTGTTTTCGGCAAAACGGAGAACGACAACAAAGAGGATTTTGAATTGAAGTATAGTTTCCACGAAGCTTTTGCGGAACCGTTTCTACCCGAACGGCTTAAGAGAGCGTATGAAAGGGGAAGATCGGAAAACAAGGAAAGGGGTTCTTCAGCGGAGGAGCTTAGAGGGTAGTCTGGAAATTTCACGATTTTGATTAGAGTGCAGCGGGCGGTGTTCCGCTCGACGGGAGAAACAGCACGCTTGCCGCCGTTCTTCCCTACGGCAGATGCATGTTTGGCGTGATGGTTGTGGAGAAAAAATGGCGGAGAAATGGAAAGAGACCGACGACCTTCCTCCCTTGCTGGAGCGGTTGTTTGAGGAAGAGATCGAGCGATTTGTTTTACCGAATGGCGTGACCGTCCTGCTTCGGGAGGACCATTCGAGTAAGCTCGTTTCGGCGCAAGTCTGGGTAAAGACAGGCAGTATCCATGAAGGCGAAAATCTCGGCGCCGGACTCTCCCACTTTCTCGAGCATATGTTGTTCAAGGGAACGGAGAAGAGAGAAGGTTCCGAGATCAGCCGCGAGGTTCAGGCCGCGGGAGGTTACATCAATGCCTACACCACGTTTGATCACACCGTCTTTTACATAGATCTACCGAGCGAATCAGTATCGCTGGCGATCGATGTTCTGGCTGATGCGACCTTCAATTCAACCCTTCCTGGTGAGGAAGTGGAGAAAGAGAAAGAAGTGATATTGCGTGAGATCGACATGTCAATGGACGATCCCGATCGTACCGTATCAAGGGCGCTTTTTCGCAACGCCTACCGCCAACATCCCTACCAGTACCCGGTTATCGGACATCGGGAGGTGTTTGAGACGGTAAACCTAGACGACCTGGGTGGCTATTACAAGTCACGTTATGTTTCGAATAACGTGGTGTTAGTGGTGGTGGGCGATTTCGAAAGTGCGACACTGCGCTCCCTGATAGGTGATACATTTGGGAATTTCACGCGTCGTCGTCTGGCATCGCCATATATCGTTGAGGAACCCTCGCAACTGGCCATGCGTGAAGAACACATCGTCGATGAGGTGAATATCTGCCGAGGCGGATTGGGGTTCAAGAGCCGCGGGCTTACGCATCCGGACGCTCCCGCCATCGATATGCTGGCAGCAGTTTTGGGAGGGGGCAACAGTTCGCTTCTTTGGAAGCGTCTAAGGGATGAGAAAAAACTGGTACACTACATTGAGGCAAGCAGTTGGTGCCCAGCGAGCAGTGGATTGTTCTGGATTTCGTATTTGTGCGATGAGGACAAGAGAGAGGCCGCTCAGGCCGGGATACTTGAGGAGATTGCCAAAATCGCCCGCCAGGGTCTCTCTTCACGGCACTTAGAGAAGGCGAAAAGACAAGCCCTGGTCGGCGAAGTGAACATTCGGAAGACGATGAGTGGTCAGGCCTCCCGTCTCGGCCTGTCAGAAGTCGTGGTGGGCGATATCGGATATCCGAGGAATTACTTTCGTCGTCTTCATGGAGTGACGGCGGAAGCGCTTGTCGGTCATATTTATTCTTATCTCACCCTGGAACGGCTGACCGCAGTCTCCCTGAACGGAAGGCATTCCTCCCATGGAAGACGGATCCTTTCTTCGGGCGGCGCGGTAAGCGCTGATTTCGAGTCGATCAGTCTCTCGAATAAGGCACGACTACTGTTTTATCGCGATGATCGATTGCCAAAGGTAAACCTGCGAGTGGTGGCACGAGGAGGTCCTTTGTATGAGGATACGTCACAACGTGGAGTAACGGGGATTCTCGCGACCTTGTTGACGCGAGACACAGAGATGCGAAATGCGGCGGAGGTTGCAGAAGCGATCGAGGAAGTTGGAGGGACATTAGGCGAGTTTGCGGGAAACAATACCTTCGGATTATCCCTCGAAGTTATGCCTCAGGATATCGATCTCGCCCTCGAGTTGCTTGAGGCTGCGTTGCTATTGCCCTCCTTCAAGAAGGAGACGTTTGAGCAGGAGAGGGATGCACAGGTTGCGTCTCTGCGAGAGGATATGGACGAGATCGTTGAAGTCGGGAAGAGACGATTACGAAAGCTATTTTTCGGTGAACACCCGTATAATACCGATTCTTATGGGACCATAGAGTCTCTCAATGAATTGGATGAGGCTATGGTAAGAGACCAGTATGCAAAGTTGATTACAGGTTCGAACGTCGTTTTCAGTGTAGCGGGACAATTCGACCGGGAAGCTCATGTTTCGCGCTTTGGCGAGTTGTTGGAGAAGCTGCCGGAGAGGCCTTTCAATGTTCAAAATCCCGGATTTGAGGGGCCTCCGAAGACAGGTGAATTCGAAGAGCATCTCGATCGAGAGCAGGCGGTCGTGTTTCAGGCGTATCCGGATACGGGTATAACAGAGGGGGAATATCATCACGGGGAATTGCTGGTGGAGCTGCTCAGTGAGATGTCGGGAGAACTGTTTTTGCAGGTGCGTGAAAGACGCAGCCTCGCTTATTTCGTGGGCGCTACGCGCATGTCCGGAGTCGATACCGGCATGTTTTATTTCTATGCGGGAACGCATCCCGGAGCTGTCGACGATGTCTTCGAAGAATTCGGTCTCGAAATTAAGCGAATTCAGGAAGGAAGGGTCAGCGAGGAAGAACTAAAAAGATGCCAAAGCCGTTTGAAAGCGCAGAAGCGCATGGGTCTTCAAACCATTGGTTATTGTGCAATGCAGGCTGCGCTCAACGCCATTTACGGATTGCCGGTAAACGATTGGAAGCAATATGACGAGCGAATAGACAGTGTTACGGCAGATGACCTTCAACGCTTCGGCCTCGAACACTTCTCACCCGAAAAATGCGTCAAACTCGTCGTAAAGCCCTGAGAATGCTTCCCTGTTAACCCGAAAATCTGTGAGATTGTACACGTTTAGCGTTTCTGAGGCTGCCCCGGTCTTGTGCCGGAGTGGCGCACGCTATACTGCTAAAATAAGTGAATAGCACCGCACACCCCCCGCCCGTCCCTCCTCGCCCTATTCCGGCCGCAATAGGGCGAGGAGGGACGGGCGGGGGGTCGGGGAAGCATCCGGTGTGTAGCAAGAAACGTGCGCCACCCCGGCACAAGACCGGGGCAGCCAGCAATCAAGGGCACGTTAAACATATACGTGGGAGTTTCGGGTTAGTCGAAATCTTCCGGAAAGTGTGAGTCTCCTTCCAGCGGCCCGAGAAGCACGTGGTGAAGAGTAGTACCGACGAAGTTTACGACGAGGCTTACGATGAAGTTTGGGAGAGTAATCCTGGTCGAACCGCAGATTATGATTACGAGTTTGGATTGGGACGAGAACGAGGACGAGGTGGATAGACGATGCGAGGGTGGACATGGCACGATGAGGTGACGGGTCATAGAATGGGAGCTAGTAGCGGCGGAAGGAGGCGGGGATTCGCGCTCATTCTCGCCCTCGCGTTAATGGCTTTCCTCGTCATGTTATTGGTTAGTTTGTCTACCCTCAGCAAGATCGAGATCAGTGCCGCGGGGACGGCGAGAAAACAATTTACGGCGCAGCAGAACGCGCTTCTTGGTCTCCAGATTGCATTGGGAGAATTGCAGAGAAACGTGGGACCCGATCAAAGGGCTACGGCACGGGCGGAGATTCTCGGTGAGGACATGGCAAATCCTTACTGGACCGGTGTCTGGCCCGCGGATGAGGGCAGTGCGGATACAGTGGTGTGGCTGGTCTCCGGAACGGAACGGAAAATATCGGTCGATCCCACCGCTACTCCCGGAGACACGGTGTTGGTGGGAGAAAATACAGCAAACAAGGAAGTTCGTGTAAGTAAGATGCCGATTTTTGGTAGTCGACCACCTGGAGAGGCGTCGAATGCGTCAGGCGGGCGGGGACATTACGCATACTGGGTAAGTGACGAAGGGTTAAAGGCGAGTGTTGCCCAGATTGATAAGACGAGCTTTCTCGATGCCTCGGTATACAGTCCGCTCGTGATTCAGCGAAACAAGCAGTTAGCTTCCGGTTCGTTTGGATTGGTAAGAGTATTCGGCGGCGACTATTATGATCCTTTTGCGCCCAGCGTGTCGGAGGGTAACGGGAATTTTCTTGAGACGGCGAAAGCATTGACGAAATCGAAAAGCGCGGGTGATTTTCAATTTGTCGACGGAATTTCTCCCGAAGAGCTGAAAGAGGCGTATTTCGATATCACGCGTCTGGCGGTCGGAGTGTTGACGGATCCCGAAAGGGGAGGACTGAAAAGAGATCTGAGCGATCCGGGCTATCAGGACTCAAGCGGGCCGGTACCGATTAACGAGGCAGCGCAACGGTTTCTGCGAAATCGGTCAAATGCGAATGACAAGCTCGAAATTGTCGGAATCGATTCGGAATATTACGACGCAGATCGAAGGGAGCTGGTAGGAATAGGAGTTGGTGATCCGCATTTCACCACTCCGATTATTCCGACGGAGCTGATTTTATACGTGGCGGCTTTCCGGAAGCGTAAGACAGGTAACAATATCGGGATATTTCTCGCTGCAAGAGGGGACTTTTGGACACCCTACAGCCTGCCTTTGGCGTTTTCGGGAGAGGAAGATACTCCGGAGAAGATCCGCTTCAAGCGATGTCACCCTACGCTACTTCACAGTGACTGAGGATGGAACCCAAACCTTTAGAAATCAGGTGAAAACGGTGGAATTCGATACTCTGAATCCCCACTTCGATGTGGATTTCTCGGATACCATGAAAGCCGGAGAAGTTTCTGCGAAATCGGTCAAATGCCGAATGACAAGCTCGAAATTGTCGGAATCGATTCGGAATATTACGACGCAGATCGAAGGGAGCTGGTAGGATTTTGTGCAAACTGATCTCCCGAATAGGAGTTGGCGATCCGCATTTCACCACTCCGATTATTCCGACGGAGCTGATTTTATACGTGGCGGCTTTCCGGAAGCGTAAGACAGGTAACAATATCGGGATATTTCTCGCTAGCGCTCGTAATGCAGGGCTCGGTCCACTAGTAAGACCTTATCCGGCTACTGATTAAAAGGCGCAAGCAAGAGGTCGCAACATGACTTTTGCCAACATGACACCGACTACAGCCTGCCTTTGGCGTTTTCGGGAGAGGAAGATACTCCGGAAGCGAAGATCCGCTTCAAGGACCTTCCCGATGTCACCCTACGCTTTGTGCGCGAGTCGATACTTCACAGTGACTGAGGATGGAACCCAAACCTTTAGAAATCAGGTGAAAACGGTGGAATTCGATACTCTGAATCCCCACTTCGATGTGGATTTCTCGGATACCATGAAAGCCGGAGAAGTGCGTTTCAAAGCTTCTGGAGTACTGTTTGGGAAGCCAATGGTCGAACCGACTACTATCACCCCTCATGGAATTGGGAGATTCCGATGCCACCCCCTCCGACAGAGGCGACGACTTTATATTCTATTCGATGGAAGCGAGCAATGTCCATATCGAGGTTCTGGATCGAAATGACAATATACTTCAGATTTTCAAGAATGTGCCCTTTGAGAAAGTTCCCGATACTGATGAGTTGAACAAGAATGCATTTGTCGACTCTGATAAAATAAGGGATAGAGCCTCTGAGCCGAGAAGCGTATGCCTTCAGCGCCCCCTTGTGCTTGCGGAAACGTGCCCACGGGAAGAGTGGTAGATCGATCGTGGTGGAGTCCAGAAGAGCGTATCGGTCGATGCCCAGATCCTCGTTTGAATGGATTGCGATGAGATCTCCGATGCGCAGTCTCGTTTCTCGTTGGCATCGTCGAGCAGAATGGATGCGTGGTATAGTTTTGGTTGTACTGCCCGCAGGCAGGTTTCGGTGTCGCGCAGACTCTCCCGGTAGGTCAACTCGGCAAAACCCATGCAGAGAAATTGTTCGAAGCAACTGAACTTTTGAACTTTGTAGGCGCCTCCGTAGCGTTGGACGCAACGATGGAACTGATGGCGCGGAAGATAATCTATGATTTGAGAAAAAACGAATCGACCTGTATACATGATTTGGACCCTCGAAATTTTTGAGAGTCCACAAGGCTTTTTGCAATTTCAAGTCGAAAACAGCAGAAATCATATGTAAAATGTTGGTTATCAATCGATTAACCTGCGTTCCTAGAAAAACAACCGGACAGTAGTGACTTCAGATTTTCAAGAATGTGCCCTTTGAGAAAGTTCCCGATACTGATGAGTTGAACAAGAATGCATTTGTCGACTCTGCCAGCCGAGTAAGCCTGAGCGATTATCCGGTGCGATTCAGAATTCGGTTTCTTGATGAGATCTCCGATGTTCAGTTGCGGTCGTCCAGAATGGATCCGCGCAGTCTTCAATTTGACTTTCAGGACACGGATGGGGAAAGACGTACTCTGGTAGCCGATTTGATCGAGGTTTATGAGCCGAGTTCGATTGAGGAAGATTTCAGGTGGGAGGAGTTCTTTGGCGGTCATTTTCTCAAGCGCAACTATTTCAGGCTTTTCGATCTGCCTTCACAGAATCCGATATCGGTTGGCGCGCTCCAGCATCTTGCCATTAATGGAGTTCGTCCCCTCAGCATTGGAAATTCGTGGGGAGGGATCAGGAATGAGGTCTATGATCGTTACTTTTTCTCGACGGTTCCCCGAGAGAGCGAGAGTTGGAAGCCCGGGCAGGAGCTGCCGGAAGGACCGGAGTTGGGTACCGCCCCCTTGTCAAATTCGCGTCTCGTACTCTTTGATCCCGAACGGAATCTCACTTTGGATGACTTGAGATCAGAGGATTCAGCCCGGCACTTTTTGATTTCTGGAGCATTCAACATAAATTCCACATCACTGTCGGCATGGAAAGCGTTGCTCTCGTCCAGCAACCTGAGGAATTGGGAATACCGCAACAGTAATGGTGAAGTAAAAATGCGCGGCCGTCTCTGGAACGCATTTTTTCGCCTTCCTTTTGGGGCTGATCGCAACGTGAGTCGCCGTTCATTTGGAGATGAGCTGGTAAAATATCCCGCGGAGTATTTTTCGGGCTACCCAGCGATATCGAATGAGCAAAAGAGAGAGTGGTTCAAACTGAAACTTGAACAGGACAATCCGGCAACGGAGTTTGCTCCGAGCTGGAGTTTAGGAGTACGCGAATTAACCGATGAGGAAGTCGGCCAGCTTGCGGAAAAGATAGTAGATAGAATACGCGCAAGGGGTGAGCCGTTCAGATCGATCAAGGAGTTTTTAAACGATCCCTCTGGAGGAGATGCGGGTCCGCTTCAGGAGGCAATCGATGCGACCTCGATCAACTCCCTGCAGGAATTGAATTACTTGAATAGCCCGCCTTCAAATCGTATTCCCCGTCATGCCACAGCTTTCCTGAGCCAGGCCGATGTTGTCGGTTCGATTGCTTCTTTTGCTTCGACCCGCTCGGACACGTTCCTCATACGCGCTTACGGTGATACTCAGAATCGAGTTACGGGAGAGATCGAGGGACGGGCCTGGTGTGAAGCCCTAGCGCAAAGAGTGCCCACCCTCGTAGATGGCATTGAAGGGGACATTATGGCCAAGGCCGATTCATTCGGACGACGATTCAAGCTACTATACTTCCGATGGTTAGACGCTTCGGATATCTGATCTTCCTTCCATCTTTGTGGACCTTTCCTTTGGAGCTGTCCGGACGGGATCAGCCTGACATGCTTGATATCGCATTCCGGGTATTTTCGAGTGGGAACGGGAACTGGGAGGATATAAGAGTAGAGGCCGGGCCGGGTAACGTGAAATCTTTAGCGTTCAGAAAGAATCGACGATCCTCGTTGATATCCTATCGAGGTCCGAATCCGATTATATTTTTTCGAGAGTATCCGTCACTTGCACACGAAACTCCTAAAGTTTCCGTGCGGAAGGAGGTTGGAAGAGTTATCGTTCCGAAGGGGTTTCGGGAATGCCTCTTTTTCTTTGTGGCAATTCCTGCAAGAGGGGGTCCAGATGCTGTTCGGGAGTTTCTCGTATACGTTATGGATGATAGTCTCGAGTCTTTTCCCTCGGATACGATGGTAGTTTTGAACCTGACCGGAGCAACCCTTGTTGGGCGATTGGGAGATGAATCTACGCGATTTAAACTGGGTCCGTCCATGCCATACAGTTTGAGAAAGTACTCAGACGAAGGAATTCCAACTACAATCGGGGTGGAAACGGTAGAAGGGCCGAAGCTCGTTTTTCAGGGGCAACTGAAATACTCGCGAAATAACCGGGTGATACTGTTACTGGAACCACCACGACGCGCCGGTTCATTTCGCACTGTCGCTAAGCGGATAATACAGCTGATTCCCAGCCAGCAAATTTCACCGCTTTGACGCAAACGCGGTTCATAATTCTCAGTACGAAGAAATTGACAAACTTTGCCAATTGGATCATATATGAGGAAGAGAGGATCTGGATATGCCAACGCAGAATGTAAATTTGACGCCTGAGCTGGATCAATTCGTCAAAGATGAAGTTTCCAATGGAGAATTCAATAATGCGAGTGAGGTTCACCGCGCTGCGTTGGCTGCGCTTGCCAAACGAAAAGAAGAGCGAGAACTGCGATTGGAACGCCTGCGACAGGAAATCCAAAAGGGTATCGATGACGTTGAAGCCGGCCGAGTTGTGAGGATCACGAGCGAATCAGAACTCGATGCGATGATGGATGACTGTTTCGACGGGGCAATCTCACGTCTGGAAGCGGAGAATGCCGAACCTGCGGAATGACATTCAGAAGTACGCGGCATGCGGTTCAAGACGTTGAGGAGTGTATCGCCTGGTCTGCGGCAAAGTTTGGGAAATCCGCGGCGCGGCGCTATCAGAAGCTGATAGCGACCGCCATCAAAGAGATTGCCGCGAAACCTGATCTGAGCGGTTCCCGAGAGATCAAAGGACTTCAAAGAGGAATAAGGCTCTATCACCTTAGACACAGTCGCAAACGTGCGGTCGTCGGCGGACATATCGTTAAACGACCACGGCACTTCATTGTTTATAAGGTGTTGGAATCCGGCATTGTGGAGATAATACGCTTGCTGCATGACAGCATGGAGTTGGAGAGCCACCTATCTGAAAGCGTGGATTAGCAATCTGTCGGACTTAACTCGGACATTTATCATACTTTTTACTATGATCCCGGCCAGTCGGGACAACCTCAGAGGGTTCGAACACGCTGTCGCGCGCCGTTTTTCGGATAGGCTTTGATGCGCAGCAGTCTACGCAGTCTCGCTACGAAGTGTGTGAGATTTCCGGGCTAAAATCGGTAGCCCAGGAGATTCCAGTAATCGAGAAACCACATCGCAACGATGGCGTTAGCTATCAGCAGATAATAGTGAGTTCTGTCGAATAAACTGAGCGCCGGATTCCTCCACGTCATCGTCAGGGTCACGAAAAGTACTCCGCTAGCGAGAGAAGCGATAAGGGGGAGAGTCAGCACTGCTAAGAGGGGAAACCGGATCTCCTCGGTCATTTTGTATGTCCCGAGGGCTACCATCGATAGTATGGCACCGACGGTGAACAGGTAGAGAGTGCTGATGGCGCCGGCGCAAAAGTGTGAAACCCCAACGGTGGGCGGGAGAGGTGAATGAGAACCCACTTCCCTTCGATTCCTGGTAGAAACAGACCAGATTGCAAAAGAGAGGAGAAAGAGTGCCAAGACTGCTGCAAGGAGCGCTCTGTGAAAACGTTGAGTATGATGCCATGCCAACCGGTGGAAGGTATTCCAACCGCCCTGATAGAGGAAGACTACCTCCCCATAGTGCCCTTCCCAGAAGGCCGTAAGTTGATCGCCACCGGTCTTTCTGAAAAGTCCGGGTCCGGCGGGCTCGTAAAGTTCACTATCCAGAAATAGATCCGTTCCATTCTTCGCTGCCCGCACGCGGATCTCCTGTCCTTGTATACCGAGGAAGGCGACTGCCTTACCGAAGGTAGTTCTGGGATACCAGTTATGTCGGAAAGTGCCGGTATAGTGGGTATTGTCTTTCGATTGGAATGATTGGAGTCTCTGACCGTCGGGTCGAGGTGTGGGGGGAAGAAATCGATCGAGAAAATCCGGCATGAATAATTCGAAAAGACGCAGCTCTGAATTGTTGTAGATATAAAGACCCAGGCGCTCTTCGGGAATGAGGTATAAGGCGGTTCTGTGACCGGGCATGTGGCCGGAGTGCCACAGCATGTGGCGTTGATTCTCAAGTTTCTCCCAAAATACGTAGGCGATTCCAGGGATTCGCGGATGAAGTGTAAACTGGCGCCGGTGCATTAGTTTGGTCGCCTCATGACCGAGGACAACGGAACTTTTTGCGAGGTGAGCGATCATGAACTTTGCTATGTCTTCACCGGTTGCAACAAAGGATGCGGCGGGGTAGGAGCGCCAGTGACGCAAGGAAAGCTCGCGAAACCCGCCAAACACGAATTTGTATCCAGTCGACATGGCCGCGATCTCTTCGGGAGACGGGATGAATCCGCTACGGGTCATACCTAACGGACTGAGAATCTCATCTTCGACGTAATTCGCGAATTTCTGTCCGGAGGCCTCTTCTACAGCGAGCGCCGCGAGAGAAATACCGTGGTTGGAATAATTGATAACGAACCCGGGCGGGGCCAGGGGGGGCGCAATCTCCTCCTTAAGATACTCCTTCAAAGGCAGAAGCGCCTCAGGGTCACCCACGGTTTGTCCGACAAATTTATCACCGATTCCCCCGCTGTGAGTAAGGAGCTGGTGTAAATTGATGGGCAGCCTGTAATCCTCCAGAATCTCCGGGTCAATCAACATCCGCATGTCCGAGTAGATGTCGAGCTTTCCCTCTTCATGAAGCTTGAGGGCGGCGGTGGCGGTAATGAGCTTGGAAATGGATCCAACTCTCATTACGGTTTGGACTGGATCCATCGGCTTCTTATCTTCAATGTCGGCCAAACCGAAGCCTCTCGCGTAGAAAGGTTCTCCGTTCTTGACGACCACGACTATTACTCCGGGAACATGATAGGCATCCATTTTCCGACTCATCCACTGGTGCAGAAACGAATCCAGCTCTTCCCGCTCAATGGATCCCGCCAGGTGTGAGGGCCAGAGGCAGCATAGCGCTAAAATAAGCACGGCAAAACAGCATAGAAACCTAACGATCCCCGGGGCAAGCCCGGGGGATTCGTTGATGTTCAATGTCATTTGGTGTAGCTCGAATCCTCAACTGCCCCCACTGCAACCGCCGTCGCCCGATGGGGTATGGCGAGTCAAGACGCTGCGCACCTACCGATCATTAACGATGGACCCCTAACCGTTATTACGGGGCGAGCGGATGAGGATTTCCTTGGCTGATTTCCCCTGCTGTATCATAGGCAGGACGTGTTCCGTATACGGAATGACGACATCGAGAAGATAGGGGCCATCGTGCTCCAGCATTTCCACAATTCCATCCCGCAGGTCCTTTTTCAGTATCACTTGTCTGGCCTTGCAGTCGAAACTCTCCGCCATTTTCACAAAATCCGGATAGAGTCCACTGGGATTTTGAGGTGTGCCGATATTGTTAGGATCACCGAGGATTGTCTGGCCCCTCACGCTTTCGTAGAGGAGATCCTCCCACTGCACAACCATTCCGAGGTGCTGATTGTTGAGGAGGAGAATCTTGACAGGTACCTTTTCGATTACTGCGGTGGCGAGTTCCTGTACATTCATGAGGAATGAGCCATCACCATCGACATCAATTACTGTTCTATCGGGATGGGCAACTTTTGCGCCTATCGCTGCGGGAAGACCGAAACCCATTGCACCTAGACCGAGAGAACTCAGATAGCTCCGGGACTGATGAAACTTGTAAAACTGGGCGGCCCACATCTGATGCTGGCCGACTCCGGTTGTGATAATGGCCTCACCTGCGGTTTCCTCGTAGAGGATCTCTATGGCTTCCTGACCGAGAATATATCTCTCCTCCTGATCGTAAGCAAAAGGGTAGGTCTCCTCCCATTCTGCGATTTGGGTATACCATTGGGAGAGGTCCGGTTTCTTAAACTTCCTTTTCCCGGCCAGTTCACCTGATCGGCCCAGCGCATATTTTATATCTGAGTGGATAGGATGCTGAACCACCTTATTCTTCTGGTGCTCACTTTTGTCTATATCAATGTGAACAATCGTCGCATCCGGAGCGAATTTGCTCACCGGCGCACCTGTAATGCGATCATCAAACCTCGCGCCTGCGACAATAAGCAGATCGCTTTCGCAGACGGCCCAATTACCCGTAACGGTACCGTGCATGCCGAACCACCGCAGAGATTGAGGATGAGACTCCGGGAAGCTGCCCAGACCCATTAAAGTCGTGGCGACCGGAATTCCGGTGATCTCAGCAAAGGCGAGTAATTCCTCGTGTGCGTTACTTGATACGATACCGCCGCCGGTGTAGAGCACCGGTTTCTTCGACCCCTCAATCAGATCGAGCACCGTGCTGAGATCCTCATCAGAGGCTTGTGGGGCCTCTTCATAGCCCGGCAATTGAATATCGACTGGAAAGACCGGCTCGCATCGCGTCTGTTGGACATCTTTCGGTATATCGATGACGACCGGGCCGGGTCTTCCCGAAGTGGCGATATGGAATGCGTGTTTGACGACGCGAGGGATGTGGGCGGCGTCGAGAACGAGATAGCTGTGCTTTACTACAGGCAGAGTCATACCGAAAAAGTCGGTTTCCTGGAAGGCCGCCTTGCCGATATTCCACTGATGAACTTGCCCAGTTATTGCAACGAGCGGAATGCTATCCACATACGCATCCGTGATTGGGGTCATCATGTTGGTGGCTCCCGGTCCGCTGGTAGCCATGAAGACACCGGCTCGGCCTGTGGCACGGGCGTAGCCGTGGGCCATGAAACCACCTCCCTGTTCAAAGCGAGGAAGGATGGTACGCACATCTTCTTCGCCTTTCACGAGAGCCTGATGCAGTTCCATAGAGGCCCCACCCGGGTAGGCGAATACAACCTCTACGCCTTCCCGCACGAGTGCCGCGACAAGAATATCGGCACCCTTCATTTCAGGGCCAATTTCTTCCTGGGGGAAGGAGACTACATTTTCCGTTTTCATCGTATTTACGATTTCGAGTAATTTTCAGTTTAACTTGCTAATTTCCAGTCCCGGCATGCTTGGACTGGAAGTTTTCATTGGTACGCATAAAACGATTCCCATTTCTGTGATGGAAACGCAGCCGGTGGAGAACAATTGCGGTTAACTTGACCGACTGCGAAAATCAGGATACTGATACAACTACAGTATCTACGACGCTCGTAATGACCGCATCAAGGGAAAAGCTCACGGGGTAATCGGATGTGAGATTTACTTTTGGCGCCGAATACATTATCTATGAAATTCACCGATTTTGATGGGATTGTCCACTCTTAATTTCTAAATTCCGTGCACCATGATTAATGTTCTATTTATTGGAGACATCGTCGGAAAACCGGGGAGAGATATCATACATGATCGACTGGCCGTAATTCGAGAGGAAATGGAGCTGGATTGTGTGATCGCAAATGCGGAGAACGCGGCGGGAGGAGCCGGTTTAACTTCCAAGATAGCCAAGGAACTCACAGCCGACGGTATCGATGCCCTAACGCTGGGTGATCACGTATGGGATCAACGAGGGTTTGAAAAGGAGATCGACGATCTCGAAAACGTCTGTCGTCCCGCCAATCTCTCCACTAACTGTCCAGGACGGCGCGCTCTGATGCTTGAGAAAGAGGGGTTTCGAATTGGTCTGTTTACTGTCCTTGGTCGACGGTTTATGATGTCGCTTAGTGACTGTCCTTTTGCCACGGCCGATCGGCTTCTCGAAGAATTGAACGACGAAACCGACACTGTAATCGCCGAAATCCATGCCGAAGCCACCTCCGAGAAGATCGCGTTCGGATGGTATCTTGACGGTCGGGTAACAGCTGTCGTGGGCACACACACCCACATACCAACGGCAGATGCTATCGTCTTACCGCGAGGAACGGGATACCTGACCGATGCAGGTATGACCGGTCCTTACCATTCTGTTCTCGGTCGTGAAGTGCAACCGGTAGTGGCGCGATTTGTCGATGGCATGCCAAGAAAGTTTCCAGTGGCGGAAAGGGACGCGCGACTTTCGGGAGCGCTGATTCGGATTGATCCGGAATCGGGAGTGTGTGAAAGCATCGAACTGGTCGTGCAGTTCTAGCCCGCAAATTTCACAATCCATCTGCTCCGACTGCGGATCTCACGGCGCCTCAAGGACTTCCCTCGTCCGCCCACTTCCACGTGTTTCAACACGCCGTCACCCGCCGGACTTTGGTAAGCCCTTGATCCGCCGCAACCTCGGCAGTCTCGCTGCGAAGTGTGTGAAACATGCGGGCTAGTGTGCGGAGACCGATTCAAAAAGGCGTTCCTGAACCGGGAATATGGGATGTTTCAGGCGCTCTGAGCTGATTCGTTCAAACTGGAGCCCGACGAAAAAGTCGTGCCCGATAAAGCGGAGAAAATTCTCCTTATGTATGCTTAGCGACCTGCTTTCTTCCGCTGAGATGACATCAGCTACGGATACGGTGTTCTGCAATAGACTGATTTCACCGAAAATGTCACCGATTTCCAGTTTGGCGATTTCCTTTCCATCTTTGACCACTTTAAAAGAGCCTTCGTAGACGATATGAAGGAACTGGTTGCTGTATCCGGAGCGAACAACGTACTCATTGAGTGACGATGCTTGAATAGCGGATAGTGCGGCAAACCGTTGGAGGGCCTGGGGGTGCCAATTTTGGCAGAGCGGGATGCGTGCCAAAAAGGCATATTTTTGAATTACCTCCTTGATCTTTTCTGCTCCGAGAGTTGGCACCACAAAGGACTCGAAATCTTCGCGCGACAACGTCAGCAGGGTGGTGTTTGAGACTGCCCTAACGGAACGGGTTCGCGGGACGTTTTGGAGCAATGCAATCTCTCCAAATACGTCACCTTCCGTAAGTTCCGCGATTTTCTCGGTGCGGCCGGAGGCGAGTTCCTTGATGACTTCCACCTTCCCGGAAAGAATTGCGAAGAGGGAATCACCGGTTTCTCCTTCTTCGATAATGTAGGTGCGGGGAGTTACTGTTGAAGTGGTGGCTGTCTGCGCGATCTTTAGAAGGAGTTCATGTTCGCAGTCTTTAAAGAGGTGCGACTTGGAGAGTATCTCAATAGTTTCTTCCGAAGTTATATTGGAGAGTTCGGTTCCCTTAAAAGTAGATTTCTTACGTAGATAGGCCGTATGAATGAGGCGCGCGACGTTCTTCATTACGATCCAGAGGCAGACGAAACCGGAGACAATGATCAACCCGGAGATGATGATCAGGAGCACCAGGCTGGTAATCCTGAATCCGGTGGAATATATCAGTTCTGAAACGAGAGAAACAGCGTTGAGGTGGAAGATTAAGATATTCGAATAGAATATGACGAAGAGCCATCCAAGGGTATAAAATCCGTAAATGAGCAGGTATTTCCTGTCCGCGAATTTCGACTTGGCATTCAGAATCGTCCAAAGGAGCTTGTTCTGGACAAAGAGGAAATCCTCCAATGTGGAGAGTCGGATCTCCCGATATTGCGCAGCAAGGAGCGCGACCACTGGACTTTTGAAAAACGGGTCACTGATGTAAAAGAGGCCGAGGAGCAACACATATTCGAAATTCGGGAAACCGAAGGTGAGGATACCGGTGAGAAAAAACAAGGGAGCTGCGCGCATTAAAGCGACGCCTATTTCACAGCGGCGACCACCCATCCGCGCATCTTCCGTGTCGACGCGAAAATGTGGAAATACCGTATTCCAGCGGAAATGGGGTCGGTAGACCTCGCAATCAAGCCCGCGCAACACGCTGGCCGCGAGAGCGTATCCGAGGCTGAGTCCAAGGCTCGTGATGAGAATACCAGCGACAAATTCCCAGAAATTGGAAGGTATCTGAATACCATCCAATTTAATAATGACGCTAAAAACCCCAAAAGGATGGATCCAATGCCGAGCATCTGCGCAAATTCGTAGCTGATCCGCATTTTCCAATCGACCGCTTTCATTCTGGTTGATTCATCACCCTCAGGAATCAGAATGTGAGCTCTTATCGCTTTCAGTAAGAGCTCATAGAGACTGCGCAGAGAAGGGCATTCGTGATCGCGAATCAGTGTCGGGAGCATTTCTGACACGGATATCCCATCCTTGAAGCGAAGGAGTATGCGCCACTGTTTACGATCGACAATGAGGTAAGTCTTATTGAGGAGATTCTTCAGGATGAGAAACCTCTCTTTCGTCTCTCTCTTTTGGATATCGTCCGATAGAGAAAGTCGAGCGGTCGTCAATAATTGTTCCTGATCCATATCCCCACAAGTAATACAGTATCCCCCGCATGAGGTGTAACCCTGAACTGGACGTCTGCCGGCAGCAGATTTACCTCTTCTCAGGATACGATTCGAGAGCGCGTTACGGCGTTACTATTGTATCTATTAGTGGTTCGACGCAAATTGTTTTTCCCTTAATCGTAAACTTCGGTTTAGGAATCTGTCGGACTTAGGGTCGATACGTGTTTGGCGCTATTTGAGGCTGCCCCGGTCTTGTGCCCATAAGCGCTAACTTGTTTGCTTGACATAGTGCATTTCCTGCTGTGGACTTCCGCAACAGGTTAGCAGAATTGAAGGGAGGTCGACCATGATGGATGAAGACTGGAGCGTGCTGATGTCTTTTTTCCCGCCGCAATGGAAAGAATTGGCTAAGAAGACCAACGCGTTGAAGGGATTGCGCCGGGACAAGGCACCTGGGAAGTTGCTGAGGATTCTGATGGTGCACCTGGCATGTGGGTATTCGCTGCGCGAAACCGTGGTGCGTGCGCGCCAGGCGCAGTTGGCGGAACTGTCAGACGTAGCGTTGCTGAAGCGGCTCCGCAAGTGCAAGGACTGGCTTTATTCGCTGTGCGTGGCATTGTTTCGCGAGCGTGGCCTGGATTTGGGGGTGGTGGGGCAACGGGAGTTTCGTCTGATCGATGCGACGATGGTGAAGGAACCCGGGAAGACGGGCAGCTTGTGGCGTGTGCACTATAGCTTGCGAGTTCCTTCGATGGCGTGCGATTTTTTCAAACTTACGCCAGCGCAAGGTGAAGGCACCGGCGAGTCGCTTAGACAGTTTCCGCTGGCAGCAGGTGACTACGTGATCGCCGCTCGGGGATACTGCCAGGCTTCCGGGCTTCAATATGCAGCCTCCCAAGGGGCTTTTGTAAGTATACGGCTGGCACCGCACAACATACGGCTGCTCGATCCTCGGGGAGAGGTTCTGAACCTGACCGCCTGCCTGGAGCAGATCGGGGCCGGTGGCAAGGTGGGCGCTTGGCCAGTCATGGTGCCCGCATCGGATCAGCCCCCGTTGCCAGCGCGGGTGTGTGCCATCCGCAAAAGCGAGCAAGCGATCGCCATGGCCCACAAGAGATTGCGGCGAATCGCCAGCAGGCGGGGCGAGAAGCTGATGCCCGAAACGCTCTATTACGCCGAATACGTCATGGTGCTGACGACTTTTCCTGAATCGCTCTTTTCCGCACTGGAGGTGCTCGAATGGTATCGTATCCGCTGGCAGGTGGAACTGGTCTTCAAACGATTCAAACAGATCGCACAGTTAGGACATCTGCCTAAGTATGACGATGAAAGCGCCAAGGCGTGGCTCTATGGCAAGCTCTTCGCGGCCCTGATCACCGAGAAGATCATTCAAAGTGCGATCTCTATTTCCCCCTTGGGATATGTCCTGGAGCCGGAAAAAACAGCAGAGTCGATGGCGTGAGTTTGCCTTCGTCTTCCATCAACTCCAGCGGGCCGTCGATCCCGCTGTGCCTTTGCGACAAGTGATAGAAAATTGGAACGATATAGCTCAAGGCTTAGCAGAGTCTCCACGGCAACGCCGACCACAGTTAGAGGTCAGATTCCCAGGTCAGCAAACAAGTTAGCGCTTATGGGTCTTGTGCCGGGGTGGCACACGGTTTCTTGCCACACACTGGGTGTCTCTTCTACCGCTCCCCCACCCCGGCACAAGACCGGGGCAGCCAGCAATCAAAGGGACGCTGAACACATACAACGGGCGTGTTGCCCAAATTTACAGGCTTATCAAACTGGCGGCGAAATCACCTGGATTGTCCGCCTGAAAAAATGCCGTGCCCGCGACGAAGGTGTCACACCCTCGATCGCGGCAGAGTCTGGCAGTTTCCAGATTTATGCCCCCATCAGCTTCGATTCGGAAGAGGAGAGCTTTTTCCTGCCTCCAACGGTCGATGGTTTCAATCTTCTCCAAGACATCGTAGCGAAAACTCTGTCCGCCGAAGCCGGGTTGAACGGTCATCACGAGAACGAGATCGACGATTTCGAGAAAAGGTAATGCCTCGTCGGCGGGAGTATCCGGGTTTAGAACGACACCGTTACTACAGCCCAGGTGGCGTATCCTGCCGAGTGTTTCTGTGACCGGATAGTCCGGTTCCAGGTGTATACTGATCGAATCGGCGCCGGCTTCGACAAAGGCATCGATATAACGGTGCGGTTCATCGAGCATGAGATGCGTATCAAAGAAGAGGCTGCAGTTTTTGCGCAGGTCCGCCAAGGTTTGAGGACCGAAAGTAAGATTCGGGACGAAATGCCCATCCATAATATCCAGATGGACCCAAGGCACTGCTGCCTCCTCGATGGTAGAAGCGCTTTTTTCGAGATTCGAATGATTACCTGCGAGTATTGAGGGAGCCAGGATAATCTTATTGTTTCTGTAAGTGTCAGACATCCGGACTTATTGATATTGTCGGTTGGTCTTTACCAGGCGCTAACGACGTAGTCCTTAATCCGTTTGGCGAGTCCTCGAGCGAGTAAAGGCATGGAATTGTATTCGGCCTGTGGCAGACCGTCATCGATAAAGGCGTATTCAGAGAAGGAGAATTCAAGGTTGGAGAAATAAGGGATAGGTGTGCGATTATTGAGAAGGGAAGCTTCCGCACGCAACTGCATGGCGAATGACCGGCCTAGAAGAGTATCGCTCTCCTGAGTGGCGGAGAGTTTCCTGGCATAGTCGATCAGTGTGACTTTTAGAATTGCCTCTGCTTCACTTCTGGAGACGACTTTAAGGGTTCCGTCACGAAGAAAGGCCTCTATAAGATTTTCGGTTAGCAATGCCTGCGTCTGAGGTGCCAGGGATTCATTTTCTACGGCGCTGACAAATATCGTGTGGAAGGGAAGCTCCGCCGGGGAGCCGAGTCGGTAGTGTGAGCATCCACTCGAGGTTATCAGAAAACACGCACCGATCCAAGCAGGCAGACTTGACCAAAATTTCACCTTGAACGCCTCAAAACTGAAATTCCGTGACGTTTGTCTCTGTCTCAATTATCTGAGTTGGGCCCTTCCGGTGCGCGGTTTTTTCTCCAGAATATCAATTTCCTGGCGAATCTTGTACGCTCCTTCTTCGATTCCTTTTCAACCTCGACAGTTTGAGTTGGAGGAGGCGGGGAAGGAGAATCGTTCTGGGCTACCTCGATCTCCGCTTCCGGTATCTGCTTTTTCTTCCAGAACATTAAACCGCGACGCGTTTTCCTGGGACGTCGTTGACGGGAGGCTTTGGCTATTCTCATCTCCTCCGGTATGGTCTCGATTACAGCGAGATAATCCCGAGCTTTGTTGGCCGAGGGCGAGTTTGGCGCGACTGTAATCGCCTCATTAAAGAAGACTTCGGCTGCCCTGTAATTGCGACGCTTCTTGTAATAAAACTCTCCCATTTCCAGTTTGCTCCTGGCAAATACATCCTGCATTTCACTGAGGCCGGTTTCTCCGATTGCGACTTCCGGGCTATCCGGATAGAGTATGAGAAAGTCTTCGTAATATCGTATCGCTTCTCGGGTAGCCCCCTGGTCATAACGCGGACCATCGACCATTGACGAGAAGGTCTCTGCCAGTTCGAGGTAGGCATCAGGAGCAAGCATGCTTCTGGGATAGGAATTAATGAGGCGGTCGAGGGCATCTACCGCGAATATCCTGTTGCCGCGTTTGTTCTGAATTATTGCGATATTCATTAATGAGAGCGGCGCATATTCACTATAGGGAGCGCTGGCAACGATGGTCTCAAAAAATTGAACCGCGGAATCATAATTGCGATAGGGTATGACAAAAAAGTAGCGTGAGCTCTTTTTGTCCATAAGGGCCGAAGCGATTTCGAACTCCTCGTTCAGAACGGTATTGAATTTTTCGAAGTTCGGATAGCCCCGCGTAATGAAGTAGTAGCCCTCAAAAGCCTTCTTCCATTTGCGTATTTCGATGTAGATCTGGGAGGCCTCATAGAGAGCGTGCGGGGCATATCGGGAATTTGGATATTTCTTAGATATTGTCTTAAAATATCGAAGAGCAGTTTTCCGATTATTTTTTGCTACAGCGGCTTGGGCAAGCTCCATGAGCTCTTCCGCCTTTGCATTCTGGACACTTATAGGATCCCTCTGCTGTCTTTTCTTTTTCGATCCAAAGAAAGGCAGGGCACCCTCCACTGCGACGCCGTTCACCATGGCAATCGCGAGGAGTGAGATCAGGATATGTCTCAATGCCATTTGATCAGAGAGGAAGCCCAGGTCAGGCCTGCTCCGAAAGCGATCGAGAGGACATAATCACCACTGTTGATCTGGCCGTTGTCGAGGGCTTCCTCGAGGACCAGTGGAATCGACGCGGCGGAGGTGTTTCCGTATCGGTCAAGATTGATTGGGAATTTCTCCATGGATATCCCGAGCCTATTGGAGAGTTTCTCGATGATTCGAATATTTGCCTGATGGGCGATTACGCAGGACACATCGTCGGGACCGAGACTATATTCCTCGAGAATTGACAGGGCGCTCTGCTCCATTACTCGAACCGCAATTTTGTAAACCTCTCGGCCCATCATCTTAAGGTAGTGCTTTCGATCGTCAATTGTTTGCACGGTAGCCGGTTCGGTGCTGCCGCCGCCCGGCATATTGAGGATGTCCGCCTCCGAGCCGTCGGCCGCCATTTTAGTAGCGAGGATACCGACCCCCGGTACATCATGTCTTCCCAGGACGACTGCGCCGGCGCCATCGCCAAAGAGGACACACGTCGAGCGGTCATTCCAGTCAAGGATGCTCGAAAGTTTTTCCGAACCAATTATGAGCGCGTAGCGAAAATTACCGGATCTGAGCATATGGTGTGCAATATCGAGAACGTAGAGAAATCCCGAACATGCCGCTTCCACGTCGAAACAAGGGATTTTTCGCAAGCCTAGTTTGGTCTGAACCAGACATGCGGTAGAGGGAAATAGCATGTCCGGGGTCATGGTGGCGACTATGAGGAGATCAATCTCATCGCTGGGGATTCCCGCATGATGAATCGCTTTTCTCGCCGCATTTGCCGCCATGTCTGAACAATTCTCTCCATTTTCGGCGATTCGTCGTTCGCGTATCCCGGTACGGGTTTGAATCCACTCATCTGAAGTGTCGACACGTTTCGAAAGATCCGCATTCGAGAGGATCCTGGGTGGCGCATAGGTACCGATCCCCTTAATAATGATCGAAGAATTCGCCGCTTTTATCATCTCGTCGAAAAGAAAGACAAAAAGATTCTGATATTCGGTTCCACCGAATCCTGGTGAGCGTTCAAGTAGGCACAGATACCCATGGTCGTCAAGGCGCAACGCGGCTACGTCAGCCGGCCGGTATGGGGTTCAATTCCGGTTCCTGTATCAATTCGTTCGCCTTCTCAATATCGGCTAATGCGGAAGAGTTCATTTGGTTGACGACGATCTTTGTAGCGACTCGGATAGCGTTCAAAAAGGCATACTTATTGCTCGAACCATGGGCTTTTACGACATGGCCCCGTAAGCCGAGGAGGGGAGCTCCACCGTAGCGGTCAGGGCTGAGCTGGTCTTTCAGACCTCGAAAGGCACCTTGCGAAAGGAGTGAACCGGTTAAGCGAATGGGGTTCTTATTTATCTCCTCTTTGAGAAAGTCCCTCATAGAAAGAAACAGTGATTCACAGGATTTCAGCATGACATTTCCAGTAAACCCATCGCAGACGATTACATCGGCCCGGTTGCTGAAAACGTCGAGACCTTCCACCAATCCCTCGTAGTTGATAATTGATCCCACTTCCTTGAGCAGCTTGTGCGCGGCGATGGTGAGATCGTTTCCTTTCCCCTCCTCGGTTCCATTGCTGAGCAATCCGATTCGAGGTTTGGAGATGCCCAGGCGGACGCGGGCATAGTGGCCGCCAAGAATTGCGTAGTGGACCAATTGGTTCGGGCGAGCCGAGGTATTTGCTCCCGCATCGATTACGACGAAATACTCGGATTTGCTGGGCATTGCGGTGGCGAGCGCGGGACGCTCAATACCGGGCAGAGGCCGCAATCGAATGGTTGATCCGGCCATGAGGCTGCCGGTGTTTCCGCAGCTCACGATTGCCTGACAGGTTCCCTCCTTGACCAGTTCGATGGCTCGTACCAACGAGGAATCCTTCTTCCTCTTAAGGCTCTGTATCGGCTTTTCGTCCATATCGATCACCTGAGAAGCCGGGTAGATACTCAATTTGGATTCGTCCGCGAGACCGGCTACTTTCACCAATCTCTCAAGTAGGCGCTCTTTACCAACCAGTACGATTCTCTCCAGATCGTCGATTTCCTCAAGGGCGAGAGCGACACCACGAACAACCTCGGCGGTGCCCAAATCACCGCCCATAGCGTCAACCGCGATACTACCGAGGGCCATATTGCTTTCCTTATCCCCGCCGCTGAATCCAGCGTTCGAATTTAAGGACCTGATTAACGGACTTACAGTTCCAGGTCCAATACCTGGCGACCCCGGTACATCCCATTGGCCGGATTGACCCGGTGGGGACGAAACAGTGTCCCATCGGTGGCGTCCTTGGAGAGCTGTGGCGCCCGGAAGCGGTTCGCTCCACGGCGCTTACGGCTTCGCTGTTTGGAATGCTTTCTCTTGGGAACTGCCATGCAAAGACTCCTCTACCAGAACCAGGTTTGTTAATGGCCGAAAATCGCCAAATCAATGGATACTTTAGGATGGAGGGTTCGCGCGTCAAGTATTCAATTTCCAAGGAATCTGTCGGTCTCGTCTGCGTCGGGATGTCGATCTACCACCAAGAAATCCTCACCATAGGTGTGGCAAGAAACCTAAGTCCGACCGATTCCTAGAATGGGTTCAGAAGCAAAAGAGCGATAGCGAGGAGGATGCGATAATAGGCGAAAAGGGCCAAACCATGACGTGTAAGATATCCGATCATCCACTTAACCGCCAGGGCCGCGGTAAAAGCGGCCACGGTACAGCCCAGCAACATGGGAGCCCAACCGAATACCGCCAGCAAGCCGGGGCCCGCCTTGTAGCCTTTGTAGAGTGCGGCGGCGGAAAGGGTGATTAGGCCGAGTAGAAAGCTGAACTCTGCCGCCCGCCGTGGGTTCAAACCGACGAGGTAGCCGCCGACTATAACCATCATCGATCTGCTGGTACCGGGCCACATTGCTACGCATTGGCATAGACCTATGAAGATCGACTGCTTCGGGGTCATATCGGGAAGGTCCAGTTCCTCGTCTCGCGGGATATCTCCCCTGTCGTGCAATTGACGCCCTCTTCGGTATTCGAGAATCAGCATCAAAATAGCCCCGGCAAAGAGGGCAAATGTTACGCACCAGTGATTGAAGAGCCAGGCTTCGATGATTTCCCCAAAGGCAAGACCGAGAAGAGCGGCCGGTAGGAACGCCAGTGCGAGATTGCGTCCCAGGAGGAGACCTGAACGGTCCCGGCCGAGGATACCACGAAGAATCGACAACAGCTTCGACCAATACAACACCCCTACGGAGGCAATTGCACCGATTTGAATAATAATGATATACGCATTAATGGCATTCTTGACGGTCAGGGGTGCCTCATCCGTGGCACGGATCGATACAGTGCTCTCCGAAGGCTCCTGATCGGATTTGCCGTAGGGTGAAGACTGCCTGCTCAAGCCCAATAATGAGTCGGCCAGAATCAGGTGGCCGGTGGATGAAATAGGTAGAAATTCGGTGAGTCCCTCCACCAGACCGAGTACGACGGCATCTGTAAGAGTGAGCGCGAATTGGTTTTCCTCGCTTTGGTGAACCTTGGCGTCTTGCAGGTTAGTATTTCCGGCACTTGGAGGAGGGTTCGCTTCACTAACGCGATTGCCGGCGAGAGTGGCGACGACGATGAAAATGTAGAGAAGGATTTGGGAGAAACTCCTGCCGCGATTCTGCTGAAAATCAGACTTTCTACCCTCCCGGGAGCAGGAAAGGCTGGAAATGCGGAAAAGAATTGTGTTCAATCCGCTTTCGCATTTATCCATGAATTCGCTCCAATCGCTAACCCGGCAGATAGAGGACGGTGAGGATCTGTCCCGCAACCAGGCTGAAATTGCAGCCCGCACTCTGGCTTCCTCAGAGGCGGATAACAAGGTGAAAAAAGAGTTCCTTGTCGCTTTGGCGAACAAGGGTGAGAAGCCGATGGAAGTGACCGCCTTCGCTTCCGTATTTCGGGAATTAGCGCGCGATACGGGTTTGGGCGCGTTGGCGGAAGATGCCATTGACCTCGCCGGGACGGGAGGCGATCACTCGGGCACCTTTAATATCTCCACGACTGTCTCGTTCGTGCTGGCGGCGTCGGGAATTTCGGTGTTCAAACATGGGAATCGCTCCATTACTTCAAAGAGTGGGAGTGCCGATCTGCTCGAGGCCCTCGGCATAAGTATCGAAACTGATACGGAAGAGCTGAGGCGGTCGGTGGACGAGTTGAATTTCTGCTTTTTCTTTGCCCCGGCGTTTCATCCGGCGTTCAAGGAAATCATGCCGGTACGTAAGGAATTGGCTGCGGTGGGAAGGCGGTCAATATTCAATATTCTCGGGCCCCTCATCAATCCGGCTTCACCTGGGCGGCAGTTGCTGGGGGTTTATTCGGAGGAGTGGGTTGAGCCGATGGCGGAAACTCTCCAGGCATTGGGCGTCAAGCGAGGAATAGTCGTTCATGGTCGCCTTCCTGATAACGGAGGTCTCGATGAATTATCCTGTGCCGGGGATAATCGCGTCGCCGGTTGTGGGGAACTTTCCGGACTCGCGGAAATCTGGACTCCTGAGAAATATGGTCTAGCCCGCTGCGATCCGAAGGAGCTCGCGGGAGGGTCCATCGAAGAGAACGTTTCGATCCTCGAATCCATTTTCACGGGAAAGGCTCCGTCGGGTCTGATTGACAGCGTCCTCTTCAACGCCGCCGCAGCTTTTCACGTCTGCGGGGTTTCAGACGGCGTTGAGCGCGCCCGCGATCTCCTTCTTGGAGGCGGAGTGAAGGAGTGGCTGCGGAAGGCGCAGCGGTTTTACGCTGGATGAGTAAAGGGATCTTTGGCACCGATGGGATCCGCGGAACCTTCGGTGACGAAGTGATTAATCCAGGCTTTTTCCGTCGCCTTGGGCGAGCGGTTAGACTCTATCTCGACAGAGAAAGACCACAGGGGCCCCACGAGGTGCTGGTGGGTCGCGACAACCGGGAATCCGGCAGAGTTCTGGAAGACGCCCTCTTTGCCGGACTTGGAAGTAGACGTGTAAAGATCGTGAGTCTGGGAATCCTTCCGACACCTGGTGTCTCAGTCGTCTGCCGAGACTCCAGGGCCGATTTGGCTGCAATGATTACGGCTTCTCATAATCCGGCTGAAGACAACGGCATTAAGTTCTTCGATGCCGCGGGAATGAAGCTTGACGACGATGCGGAGCGATGGATCGAGCGTATGTTAGAGAATCAGTGGACCGATACTTTGGCCGGATTTGAAGGAGAGTTGCTGGATTGTGACGGGGCACAGAGCTACCTCGATATTTTGCGTCCTCTCTTTTCCTCGATCAATCTTCGGAATTGGAAGATAGTGGCCGACACTGCCAACGGTGCCACCGTGAATACGACTCCACGATTCCTTTCCGAGCTGGGAGCCGAAGTGATACAGATCGGCGACTCTATGGATGGAAAGCAGGTAAACCGGGGAGTCGGGAGCGAGCATCCGAAAGTCATGGCTGAAAGAGTAAGACGGGAGCATGCACGGCTTGGAATCGCCCATGATGGTGATGGTGACCGGGTCGTCTTCTGTGATGAAACCGGTTCGATTTTGAATGGCGATGAGGTTTTGGCAATTATTGGATTGGCAGCCCTCCGTAAGGGCTTTCTAAAGAATAGAACCTTAGTTGCCACGGTCATGAGCAATCTCGGCTTAGACCAGGCCCTGAAAAGGTCGGGTGGGAGAGTGGAACGGGTGCCTGTGGGAGACCGTAACGTGGCGGCAATGATGAACGAGTCTGGTTACAATATTGGCGGCGAGGCTTCCGGACACATCATTTTTGGTGATCACTCACCCTCCGGGGACGGCTTGATTGCGATCCTCAAGATCATTGAAATCATGAAGGAGAGTGGAAAGTCGCTCTCTCAATTGCGCCGGTGTATCGAACTCTTTCCACTTTTGAAGTGTGATCTGAGAGTCTCCGAGAAGATTCCAATGCAGGATTTGCCGGATTTGAGAAACGAAATCGAACGTCTGGAGGGTTCACACACCGGGCGAGGGCGGATCCTGGTGCGATATTCGGGTACTGAGCCGCTCATTCGGCTGCTTGTCGAAGGGGAGAACGCGGAATGGGTAAAAAGGTGCATGGCGCAGCTCAAAGATGCCGTTGCTCGTAACTTGACGTTGATATAGCTGGGTATCCACTCGAGGGTCGTAGTCGTAGAGGAATCCAAGAAATACCTCGTAGGACGACAACCGATCCCCTAGGGTCAGATTCTTTAGATTCCTCGTATTTCAGGTGAGCGGGACGGATAGTAGGATAATTGGGAGTGTCCTCCAATGATGCAAATGGCTGAAGTTGGTCTTGCAACTCTCGACGACCGTTTACAGAAGCATGTCGAGAAGGCGATAAAGGCGATCGAAAATGGGAACTTGGACTACGCCGTGGACATTTGCGGCAGTGTTCTCAAACGACATCCGGAATGCCTCGAAGTAAGGCGGGTTCTCCGTAAAGCCCAACTCCAATCCACCAGGGGGAAAGGTAGGAGTATGCCTGGGATTTTTTCCCGCATGAGAACCGTCCCATTCCTGCTGAAGTGTCGCCCGTTGATTCGAAAGGATCCGAGGAAGGTTATTGAATCCGCCGATAGGTTGCTCACCGAGAATCCGGCAGATACGATAGCGTTAGGTATCCTGGCTCAAGCGTCTGAGGCGATGGGGTTAAGGGAAACCATGGTATTCGCGTTGGAAACGATCCGCATTCACGAACCCAACAGTATAGCTAATCTTCTTGCCCTGGGGCAGGGGTATATGAAATTGAATCGAGCCGAGGAAGCGATAAGAGTGGGCGAATCCGTTCTCAGAAGAGACCCTGCCAATGGAGAAGCGCAGGAGCTGATCAAGAACGCTTCGGTCTCTCAATCCATTAACAAGGGTGGATGGGATGTCGGGGGCGATTACCGTTCCGAATCACAGGGTGGGAAGGCGGGTGTCGGGCAAGAGGAGAGTGGCCGTATCACTGATGATGATGCCCACCTCATGCGCCGTCTCGAGGGCCTGAAACAGAGCCTTAAGGATGACCCGGGAAATATCAGTCAACATCGGGAAATTATCCGGCTTTATGAACGATTGGGCCGACTTGACGAGGCCATTCACTGGTTGCGCAAAGCGCAAGACACTCCCCTCGGTTTAAACGACCCTGCACTTGAACGAGTCGAAATAGAACTCACACTGTGCCAATATCACGAGCGCATTACGGAAAAGGAGAAGTCTCTCGAACGGGCGCCGCATGACGCCGTACTCAAGAACGAATTGGATCAGGCGAAAGAACAATTGAGATACTATCAATCGAATACGACCAGGGAGTTGGTCGAGAAATATCCTAACGATCAGGATCTCTGCTTTGAATACGGTGTGCTGCTCTTCCAGAACGAGAAATTTCGGGAAGTGGCGAAACAGTTTCAAATCGTCAGCGATAGTCCCAAACTTCGCTTGAGAGCCCTCTTGAATTTGGGCAGATCTTTCAGAATGGATATGAAACTGGATCTCGCCGTGGTTCAGCTGAACAAGGCGAAGAGTGAACACGCTCTTTGGGATGATCTGAAAAAGGAGATTCTCTACGAACTAGCCGTTTGTTTTGAGGGTATGGGGAAGAGTGAGGATGCCCTTTCCCAGTATAAACAGATTTACACAGTCGATGTGGATTACCGCGACATAGCCGATAAGGTTAATTCCTATTATCGAGACCTGGGAGATTCCTAGATTTTCCCTTTTCGAGCAGACTCTCAGCAGTGCAGAGCAACTCTAGTGGTATCGTCTTCCTTACCGGTGGTAACGGCTTTATCGGTTCACGGGTGTTGCGGGTATTGCTCAATGAGGGTTATGCGGTCCGCTGCCTGCTACGGGCTTCTAGCGATACCCGTCGTATCGATGATTTGGATTTCGAACGCATCGAAGGAGACATTCGTGACGGGGCACTGCTCAAGGAGGCGATTCGTGGATGTCGAGGCGTCATTCATCTGGCATCAATCTCGGCCTGGAAGGACATTGAGTCTCCCGATATACATAGCGTTGTGGTGGAAGGAACGGAGAATGTACTTGCCGCTGCTACCGGAAACAGCCAGGTGCGGACTGTCCATGTGAGCTCATCGGTCGCCATTAACGGCACCGAGAAACCTCGTATTCTCGATGAGACGAGCGACTACAATCTGCCCGTCGGGCGCTATTTATACGCGGATGGGAAGCGGCGGGCCGAGGAACTCTGCGCCAGTTACGTGAATCGAGGATTGCCTGTCGTTATTGTGAATCCGGTTGAGGTCTATGGTCCGGAAGATTGGAACCTGGTTACCGCCGAGACGCTTCTTCGTTTTTCTGGAAACAGACCGGTCCTTGTCTGCAATGGGGGAACGTGTATAACTCATGTCGATGATGTGGCTGCGGGGATACTGGCCGCTTTTAAAAAGGGGCGTGTTGGAGAAAGGTATATTCTGGGCGGGGGGAATCTAACTCTGAAAGAGCTCGCACAGTTGACCCTGGAGATTCTCGAAATGGGTAACGGCGTCTATTCAGTTCCCAATCTTGTAGTGCGAATACTCGGTCGCATCCAGGATGTGTTCGGCATGTCGCTCGGTATCGATTCGGCAGTTATTCCCTATGCGGCACGTTATTGGTTTATGGATAATTCCAAAGCTATTAAAGAATTGAAGGTAAATTTCCGATCCCCTCGAGAGGTTCTTGAGCTCACTCTGAAGTGGCTTGTGGAGAAGGAATTCATCAAACCCGGAAATCTCAATTGATTTCCGGGTCGACAGTAGAACGATAACGGAAATAATTGCGAGTTAACTCATTTCGAAATTGAAACTAACGTCCCCGGAGGGGCCGTTCCACCACTAGTATCCTTGCTAAGGGTGGATCGGGCGCTCCGCGCACGATGACAATAGCATCGTAGCCGTCGCGCTCAGCCTGACAAGAACGTGTGCCTTAATCTGCGGAATCGAAGTAACGAGTCAGATCTTTCCCAATATTTCATGAATGCCAGATCAGACGAGGAGATACCTCACCAGTGGGTCCGTTCCCTCTTCCCGGATCAGATCGCTACCGTGGAGTCCCCTATTTCTGATGTGCAGGGTTCCCTCTATCCCGAAGAGGCTGTCATCATTGAGGGGGCGGTCGATAAGCGCCGGGACGAGTTTATTGCGGGCCGCTGCTGCGTCCGACAGGCGATGACGATCCTTGGCCTCAGCAAATGTCCGATACCCTCAAGTCCGGACCGCTCGCCCAATTGGCCGGATGGTGTTGTCGGCAGCATTGCCCACACCGATGAATATACCGGCGTCGCCCTCGGATTAGAAGAGGATGTATTATCAATCGGTCTGGATTTCGAATTCCTTGGTCGACTGGGGGAGCACCTCTGGCCCTCTCTCTTCGTTGAAGACGAGCTTGAATGGCTAAGAGAACTATCCTTGGAAGAGCGAAATTTCTGGGCCACCCTTCTATTCAGCGCGAAGGAATGCTTCTATAAATTTCAATATCCGCTCACTCGCCTGTTTCTCGGCTTCGATGCAGTCCGCGTCATAGTCCATCCCGATCGGGGTCAGTTCGAAATCCTCTTGCTCACCGATGTCACTCGCGAATTCCAGAAGGATGCTTCTTTCCGCGGAGCATATCAGTCTGGCATGAACACGATCTTTACGGGTATTTACCGGCTTGCTTGAGGTTGAGTGGTTTGGGAATCGCGATTTAAAGTCGAAAGAAGAAAGAGCGACTGGAGATCACGATTGAGGGTCACGATGGGAGAGGAGGGGAAACCGATTCGATCTTTCTGTCGTAATCATAATCGTAATCTAAAGTCGAAAGAAGGAAGATCGACCGGAGATCACGGACTGCCATGAGCGGTTCGACAGGCTCACCACAGGCACAGCCGAATGGATTTAGAGTAACGATGGGAGAGCGGGAGGCCGAGATCGAAAGTCTACCATCGACAAGGTTTGCGACGAGGTTCACGACAAGGTTGACGACAAAGAACTGAAGACCATCGACCCATTTCAAATCTTCGTCGTAAACATCGTCGTAAACTTGGTCGCTTTAACCCGATCGACCCGACTACGATTACGACCACGAGTGAGTGGACCTTCATAAACTACCACCCAATGGGAAGATCCCCTCCTGGGAGGGGTAGGGGTGGGTCTGCCTCTTGAGTAGAATTCAGTCCGAGAGTCTTCCAAGGGTCAATATGATCGAGGACGATTACGAGGACGATGACGAGAACGACTAAAGAGCACGATTGCTTCAGAAATTTCCACTGTCGTATCAGTCACGATTCCGAGGCCTCTCTCCCGCTACTTCGAAGATGGGTGCTCGTTCGTGGGCGAGATCCGGTTCCCCGCAGTGCCGTAGGATGTGGTCGCGGGCAGCGTCGCGAAGCCTTACCGCATCTGCCCAAGGTTTGCTTGCGGTCTGGTCTCGAGAGTTTTTCGTTGCGAGAGGTGTTCCGATCGTAACCGTAATCGCTCCCCAGCGTGGGAACCAGGAGTCGGCTCGTAGGATGGAACGCGTCCCCCTGATGGCGAGGGGGATTACGTCTGCTCCGGTTTTGGCGGCGGCCAGAAATCCTCCCATGTGAAAGGGTAGAAGCCCGGGCATCCTGGTAAAGGTGCCCTCCGCGAAGTAGAGGAGAGGACGATTCACAATCGATTCGCCCCCGATGCGGCCGGCGTCTTCAATACCTTGAAGTGAATCGAATCGCTCGACATACTCGGCTCCGAGTCTGTCCAGAAAGAGGCGAATGAAGATATTCTCTTTTAATTCTGCTTTCGCGACGAAACGGACATTCACCGGTAAAGTCGCAGCCAAAACGTAACCATCGAGATAACTGGCGTGATTGGAGACAAGGACGCAGGGTCTTGCGAGAGAAGTATGTTCGGCACCATTTACGATCAGTGGAATGCGGGTAATTCGGGCCAAAAGGCGACCTGTCATTCGAATAAATGACCAGCGCCAGGAAGAATAGGGCAGGGTAACTACCGCCAACCAGACAAAAGGCGCCATAGTTACGAAGACGGTCCAACAGCAGGCGGCATAAATGGCTGCTGATGTATTTCGGCAGGTGCGTCTCAACTGCGGGAGGAAACCGGCCCAGGTAAGCCGTGCGACCTGCTTCCAGGCGGCTCCCTCGCGTTGGCCGATGGCACCTCGCTCATAGAGTTCGCGGCTGGCGCTGCGCCGGATCTTACCGCTGGATGTCTTTAGAACGGTGCGCGGAGGAGCCAGGACTATATCGTCCGGAGGTGTCCCCACCAGGTCGGTCGAAAGCGCGTTAATTGCCGAGCGAATTTCGTCCAGGACTTCGGGATTCTTACTGCGTGCCTCGGCTAATACGACGAGCTTCTCAGAACCGGAAGCGCTGTCGCTGCTGCCGAAGACAGCTACATGGCCTTCGATTACACCGGAAATCCTACCGATCGTCTCCTCCAGTTCTTGAGGATAGATGTTTCGGCCGGCGCGGATGATGATCTCACTCGTTCTTCCCGTGACAAAGAGATCTCCGCCCGCAAAATAGCCAAGATCACCCGTATTCAACCAATCCTCATCGAAAAGTCGCCGGGTCTCCTCGGAACTCCTGTAGTAGCCACTCGTGGCCGAGGGACCGCGAAATTGAACTTTGCCCTCACGGCGCTCAGGGAGTTCCCGACCTGCCTCGTCGAGGACTCGAATTTCGTGGCCGGGAATGGGACGGCCGCACGACACAAATCGGTGGGGCAGCGCGTCTGAATCGTCCGCGGGGATAGCCTGGCCCCCTTTGACGAGGGAATCGCGTTGGATGCGGTCGACTATCGGTTCTCGGTCGAGAGGGGGGAAAGCGAGACCTACGGAGCACTCAGCAAGACCGAACACGGGCGAGAGAATTTTGCGTTTGAAGCCGAATTTATCGAACCGTTCGCAGAAGCGCTCTACTGTGTCCGGGTTGACCGGTTCGGCCCCGTTAAAGGCGACGCGCCATGTGCTGAGATCGAGTCCCTCCAGTTCGTTATCCACAAGTCGTTTCAGACAGAGTTCATAGGCGAAATTGGGAGCCGCGGAAAGGGTGCCGCGATACCGATGTATGGCTTCGAGCCATCGTTTTGGCCGTGCCAGAAATGAAGTCGGGGGCATGATCACGAGCACCATGGCATAGTAGAGGCTTCCGAGCCAGGCTCCGATCAGACCCATGTCATGGTAGAGGGGAAGCCAGCTCACAAAGACGTCGGAGGAGTTCGCCTCGATCGCATTGCCCATGGCTCGGATGTTGCTTAGGAGGTTGGCGTGGGTGAGGACCACACCTTTGGGATTCCCGGTGCTACCCGATGTGTATTGTAGAAAGGCAACTTCGTTACTCTTGACCGCAGGCTCCTGAAATTCCACGTCCGCGCTTTCGAGGTCCGCGACAGTTGCGATGTTATCCAGAGTGGCTACCTGAGTCCTGAGGAGACCGGCAAACTTCCGTGCCTCGGGTACCGTGATGAGCGTGGATGCGGCGCAGTTACTCATGATCGCGCGGTGGCGTAGGAGGTGATCGCCCGTACCCTTCCAGCGAACCGGGGGATACATGGGAACCGGTACACCACCGGCCAGGAGAATCCCGAAAAAGCTGAAAAAGTAGTCCTGTCCGGTCGGTAGGATCAGTGCCACCGGTTCTCCCGGTTCCACGCCGAGATTTTGCAGTCCGCCGGCGACGGAAGCCGCTCTCTCGCGAAGTTGGCCGTAGGTGATAACCTCCCCCTCCTCGGCGTCGCTGTAAAAGCGGATTTGAGGCCGGTTGGGATGGGCGTAAGCATGCCAGTTCAGGACCTCAATGAGCGTTTCCGCTTGATGAGGTTCTCCATCTGTTTCAGGGAGCTCCATCTTTGCGGAATCGACGACTTGCGTCTTTGACTTGGACGGGTCCGCGCTGAGAACAGCTCGCAATAGATCGCGCGGCGTCTCCGCTTCAGTGAATACGCGTTCCGGCAGAGTGACCTCAAAGCTTCTCTCGATGCGTCCGATTAACTCCACCCTGGAAAGGCTGTCTAACCCGATCTCCCGGTCGAGAGTGCTGTCCAATTCAACGCTCAGCCTCGCGGACTGTTCCGGGCGCACTTCAGTTACCAGGGCTTTAACTTCATCCAGGAGTGCTGCGGCGAGTTCCTGGGGGCTCTTCTCTTTTTCCATGGGAGCAGAGTTATGCACGGTTGCGGAAGATTGATCCTAAACCTGGAAATTCCCCGTCCAGGCGAGGCGGGATGGTGTCGCTAGCCTTTTGTAATATCTTCGTGCGCGGAGCGCCCGACCCACCCCGAGAAATAATGTTCGTGGTGGATCGGCCCCTCCGGGGACGTTCTATTAACCTTTATTCAAAGCAGCAACTCTATGGAAAGCGATTAGAAATTCGTTCTTACCGCTTAGCGCATTTGCGTTAACCTAAGGAGAAGAAACAAGAGAGGAAATCAAGACGAGAACGCTTTTCATAGGTGCAGTGTTTGGGGATTTGTTTGAGCCATCGGGGGATGATCTGATCTTTGGGAAGGTGAGAGAGGATGAAGAAGTAGGGAGCAAAGAAGCCAAACCAGTAGGAGAATTTAAGGATACTCAGAGGAGAGGACAAACTGGTATTCGAATAGTGTCTAAGGGGACCATAGACGAAGTTGAGTAAGTGGGTAATGAGGATGAGACGGGCGTAGATAAGAAGCTCAACCTGGTAGGGAGTAGTCTCTTTGACCTGACCGAGATTAAGATGTTGCTTAAAGGCCTTAAAGAAAATTTCGATGCGCCAGCGAAGCCCGTAAAAGCTCAGAATCTGCTTAGGGCTAAAGTCTTTCTGATGGAGGTTGGTAATAAAGATTTGGAAACCGAGAAGGAAGCTGGTGCGGCTGGTATATCGAAGTCTATTGTCGCGGTTTTGTCTATGCTCGCGGCGGCGTTTATGGGCCACCTTCTGAGGGAGTTTGACGGCGATCAGACGAACCGGAAGCTTGGCTTTTTTACCCACCCGAACGGGCATATCGAGAAGCTTTTGGCCACGTAAAAGTTTGCGTAGATCGAGCTCTTCATCGCCTTCGTTGGCTAAAAGGCAAGTGCCGGTTTTCAAACGACTCACAAAGAAGCAGCCGCGCTGATCGAGTTGCTTAAAGACATCGAGGACAAAATAGCCTAAGTCGCGCAGGATCAAGTCGTTGGGTTGAGCGAGAGCGAGAATGTCTTTGGAAGCAGCCTGATCGTTTTTTCGGAAGCTACTGAGGCTGAAGTCAACGAAGGATTCATTGCGCAGATCGTAATAGGCCTGAATCTTCAGTTGAGCCTGTTTGGAGCCTGTCTGATTGGACGCTCCGGGGAAGAAGGGGGCCAGGACCTTAGGCAAGCCAATCGAAGTGCTGTCGGCAATGAGAACCCGTTCAAAGCTCCTCATGCAATTTGGAACAGCTCTGCCCACAGGCCCATAAGCTTTAAGTTCTAAAAGCCTCAGGAGCACTAAGGTCATAAAAGCGGTGGCTTTTTTGGCGCACTTTTGGACCGCTTGTCTGGAAATGGTGCGGTTGGCTAAGAATCCAATAAGCTCGGCTTCTTTGCCAAGGGACAAGGCCCCCTTAGAAGCCATCGCCAGCAAAGCCAAAACAAAGTTCAGAGGGGAGATCTTGCGCGATTTCCTCTCTCTAAAACCACTCTGTTTAGCGAGGGCTGTGAGGTTCAACTTACGGAAGGTTTGACGGATACAATCAGCTTTTTTTATACTTTGCATCCGAAGGATAAATCCTATATATGAACGAATGTACAGTATAAAATGCTGCCAAAGTGAAAAAAAATGGGGTAGACGGTAAAAGTAGAGAAGATAACCCGGCCAAAATGCACTCGCTCAACTGCGAATTTCCTCACCGCTGTGGTCGAAACGAAGCAAATAGAAAAGGGCGAACAAATGGAGTGGAACCTCGAGGATAGAGACACCCTCATACTCCGCCGCAAAATACCTCGCAAGTCTTTGAATCTGACTAAGTTGCGAAAATAAGGTTTACGCGTATGCGCTGAGCGGGACAATCGTTCTCGACGACAAGCTCCGCCGCATACTCCCGGACGGAATTCTCCTCAGTCGAGCAGACCCACCCCTTTCCCCTCCCAGGAGGGGATCTCTTTTTGGAGGTGCTATTTCCTGTAGCACAATTTCCCTCCCTGGAGGGGAAAAGGGGTGCGCTTCTTTCGCGGTCAAATCCTGCGATTGGTTGTTCCGGTTCACCACGCTCTTCGAGAACGATTACAAGAACGAGGACGAAATGCTTCTCCCGGCGTGCCGGGACTACGGCTCGTGGTCTGGGCCGTAGCGGAAAGCGGAAGCTTTTCGACGGTTTATCTCCGAGTTGCGTTACAACGGGTGATATTTCCAGAACGATTGCCCGGAAATTTGAAAATCCTCAGAAGGGTGAACGGCAAGGCCTAACCCGAATCAGACCGAAGCAAGGACGGGCTCTTCGTGTCGACTTTGTATTCCTTCGTGGATACGGTCGGGGGTCATGGGGAGAGAATACAGGCGTACGCCGAGGGCATGGTAAACGGCGTTGGCCACGGCCGCAAGTGGTGGTACAATAGGAACCTCGCCTACGCCTCGAATCCCGTGAGGGCTGATGGGATTAGGCACTTCGACAAGGATTGTTTCGATCATGGGCAAGTCGAAGGGAGTAGGCATGCGGTAATCGAGAAAACTCGTATTGGCGATCGTACCATCCTCGTTATAAAAGTAACCCTCATTTAAAGCCCAGCCCACACCTTGTGCCACACCGCCTTGAATCTGCCCCTCGACATAGCTCGGGTGAACCGCTGTGCCGACGTCCTGCGCAGCGGTATAACGCAGTATCGTAACTTTTCCTGTATCGGGATCGACTTCAACGTCGACGATATGAGTAGCGAATCCGTTGGTCGGACCCCCCGCCGTTATAGCACCGCTGGCTACGAGGGGACCTCCTGTCTTCGGTTGCTCATTAGCGACCTCTTTGAAAGTCATTCGTTTATCGTTATCGGACTTACAGACAAACTCTCCCTCTTCAAAGGCGACGTCGTCTTCATCGACCTCCAACTTCCGGGCCGCGCGAACGCACATCTTCTCCTTTAATTCCCGTGCAGCGAGGTAGCAGGCCTGGCCGGTGGCGTAGGTGACGCGGCTTCCACCGGTGCCGTCGGTGAATCCGATGGAATCGGTGTCCACCACCATCGGATTCACCTCCTCTGCTTTCAAACAAAGCTCTTCGGCGACAATCATTGCCATGGAGGCGCGAGTGCCGCCAATATCGGCCGACCCTTCGAGTAGATTGACGGTACCGTTCGGATTGAGGCTGATGGTAGCGGCTGATTGACCTCCTCCGTTGAGCCAGTAGCCGGAAGCGACGCCTCGCCCGCGAAATGCTCCTTCCAGTTTGCTCTGATATTGATCGGAGTTGATGGCTGCTTCAACCGTCTCTTTGCAGCCGATTCTGTTGTAGATGATGCCGTCGCATCGGCGCGTGCCCTCTTCGGAACCGTTCATGAGGCGAAATTCCAACGGATCGATCTGAATCTTCTCCGCCAGTTCGTCGATTACGCCTTCGGAAGCATAGGCGGCGTTCGGGGCGCCGGGTGCGCGGTAGGCGGTGGATTTCGGTTTGTTGACGACGACGTCATAGGCGTCAATGATCAGGTTCTCGATATTGTAGGGGGAGAATATACATAACGCTCCCGCTCCCACCGCGGAACCGGGATAGGCGCCCGCTTCATAGGCTAGATAGGCTTCGGCCGCGACAATCTTCCCCTCCTTCGATGCACCCATTTTCACACGGACATAGGAGCCCGGCGCGGGGCCCGTAGCTTCAAACTCCTCCACCCGCGTCATCACCATCTTGACCGGACAACCGGTCTTGTGCGACATGACGGCCGCTGCCGGTTCCATGTAGATGGGAAACTTCGCTCCAAAACCGCCTCCGATTTCGCACGGGATCACTTTGATTTTAGATACGGGGACTCTCAGGACGTCGGAGAGCTGGGCCCGAATTTGAAAGGGGCCCTGCGTGCTGACCCAAACCGTAATGGTGCCGTCTTCCTTCCAATACACTGTCGTATTGTGCGGCTCGATATAGCCCTGGTGAACGGTGGCAGTGCGGTATTCGCGCTCCACGACAACGTCCGCTTCGGAAAATCCTCTTTCGGGATCACCGTTTTTGTGACGTATATGCGAAGAGATGTTACTGCTTTTTCCCGTGTCTTCACCGAGCGATTTTGTGGTGAGGTTTTCGTCGAGGAGAGGAGCGTCATCTTTCATCGCTTCCAGGACATCGATAACCGCCGGCAGGGGTTCATATTTCACATCGATGAGGTCGAGCGCTTCTTCCGCGATGTGGGGGTTGACCGCAGCCACTGCTGCCACTGAGTGGCCTTTGTAGAGTACTTTTCCCGAAGCGAGCGAATTGCGCGCAACCTCTCGAGTGTTGACCACGGTTTCCCCGATATCTGAGAGTTTATCCACCGTTTCGACGAGGTCATCGGCCGTCGCTACCGCCCTCACACCTGGCATCTTCAGCGCTTTGCTGGTGTCGATCGACAGGATTCGTGCGTGGGGGTAAGGGCTCCGCTTGACCTTGCCGAAGAGCATATTCGGTAGCCGCACATCGGCGCCGTAAATGGCGCGACCGGTCACCTTATCGACCCCATCGTGTCGAATCGGCCGTGTCCCGATTACTTTGTAGTCTCTCGCCTCTTTATCGTTCACCTGAATTTTGCTGATCACGTGTTTGATACTCCGTTGTTTATCCGATTGTTCAATTCCCAACAGTAACCACCTGCTCGCATGAACGCTTTATAAAACAGGGGGTGGTAGGGAAATGTCAATTCCAAGTACTGTCGAAAGGGCGACCTTACTGAATTAGGAATTGATAGAAGAGGAGACACAGAGCACCACTGAGAACCACAGAGGGGCACAGAGAAGAGGATTCTTTTCCACCCGGCAGGAGCCCGACTTCGCTGAGCGGGACCTCGCGCGCAGCGCGCTTTAAACGCAAAAAAGCGAATTCCCAAAAGCGCGACTGTAATCTGCGCCCACAGAAAGCGCTCTTGGGAATTCTCTTCCTCGCGTTTCTCAACTCTTCCCTCCGTCAGAGTTGGTCCCGCTCAGCGAAATCGACTCCCACCTCGTTCTATGGTATGTTCAGTTTCCTGTTTGCCCTGAGCGGAGTCTAAGGGCTATCCTTATTCGATTCTGTTCCCACCTCATGGACCGATCTGGGTCGGGATCCGCTTTTCGGTATTGCTATGTTCGTTATTCGTCGAAATACGAACATATCACTTAAGTCGAGACTGCGAAACGGCGCGACCGAACTAGCACGTTCGGAGTCCGTGACACGGCTATTAATGCTTCTAGACCATAACAAGACTTGAAGATTTATGGCCGCTGTTTAGCAAATATTTGGATTGCAATTTGCACGCTGATACGGACATTGCGGAGAGAATGATCCTTAGTTCGCGCTCCATAAGCAATTGGAAGTTTAGGGACACTGCTAAGTTAGGAATTTAACAACAAGAGGGATCGGAGTATTCATCAGGAAACTTGCTTTTT
>CBDCEW010000043.1:0-16162 GCA_965215885.1 Candidatus Moanibacter sp. | reverse complement strand
CGACTCACTACACGATCGAAGGTCGCAGTCATAATTGTAGTCGATGGTCGTAATCCTTCGTGCGACGAAGTTGACGACAAAGATTACGACGAGGTTTGGGCAAGAATCCTGCCTTATAGTAGAGTCCGACAGACTCATCGACAAGGTTCTCGACAAGGTTTGCGACGAGGGTTAAACAGAGGTGAATCGAGCTCCTCCGTTGAGTTTCCTCTTCCCTTTGGGCCCGACCACCCTAAAGGGAAACCTTGCATGCCTCGGCAAAGCGCAACGACGACGGGTCCCGAACCTTGTCGAATCCGTTTCGATTTTAGATCACGACGGGAAGTTCGAACAGTTCATTCCTCTCCATCGTGACTCTCAATCGTGATCTCTTGTCGATCTTCTCTTTTCGATTTTAGATCACGATTATGATTCACGACGGAAGATCTAACAATTCCCCCTCTCTCCCTCTCCCCGTCTCCATGTCCCCACGTCTCCGCGTCTTTCCAACCTCCCTCTCCCATAGTGACTCTCAATCGTGATCTCTTGTCGATCCTTTCTTCTTTCTACTCTAGATTACGATTATGATCCACGACGGGTAGATCTAACAGTTCCATCGTCTCCCGTCGTGCCTCTCAATCGTAATCTCCAGTCGATTTTCCCCATTTCGATTTTAGATCACGCCCTGTCATGAGCCCTACCTGCAATGAGTCCCCCGAACCGTCGAATGGATTCAGTTCACGACTAGCCCGGACATTTCACACACATCGTAGCGAGACGGCGTAGGTTGCTGCGGATCAAGGTCTTTTCGCAGTCCGGCGGGCGACAGTGTGTTGGAACTCTCTGAGGTCGCCGGACAAGAGAAGGCCTTGAGGCGCAGTGACATCCGTGGTCGCAGCAGATGGTTTGTGAAATGTTCGGGCTAGAGATGATCCTTGCAAATACTCCCTTGTCATGTTCTCAATGGAGATCCGAAGTAAAGGGATTCGAAGATGCTATATCGTGATTTTGGGAGAACCGGCTGGAAGGTGTCGGCAATTGGTCAGGGTTGCTGGAACATCGGCAATCAGTGGGGAGAAATGTCCGATGAAACCGCCGACCGTATTATCAAGACCGCCTACGAGTCCGGGATGAACCTGTTTGACGTAGCCGAATCCTACGGCATACCCAACGGCATCTGCGAGATTCGGCTCGGGAAAGCCGTAAAACACTTCCGCGACAAGATATATCTTGTGAGCAAGATCGCGTGGTGGGGTGGGCGAACCGGTCAGAATGTGCCCAAGACAACGGCTGACATGATTCGTGGCTGTGGACATGCCTGTTGTGGCCGGCTCCGCACTGACTACATCGATCTCATACTCTGCCACGACGGCGGCATCGAAGATCCGTCGATTTACATTGCGGGGTTTGACGACCTCAAGAGCGAAGGCTTTATTCGAGAGTACGGCATCTCCACCGATAGCGTTGATGTCCTGAAACGTTTCAACGACATGAGTGGCGGGAAGTGCGCCGCAGTTGAGTGCGACTACTCTTTGATCAACAGGTCACCTGAAACGGAACTGTTCCCATACTGCATCGAGAATGGCATTGCCGTCCTGGCACGAGGGCCGATGGCCATGGGGCTTCTGTCGGGCAAATACGATGAAGAGACCACTTTTACCGATGCCATTCGACAGAGGTGGAACGAGGGTGAAGAGAACCGGGCGGATTTCGAACAGAAGTTGGCTTCAGTGAAAACAATCCAGCAAACCTGCGCCGGCACTGATCTCGCAACCACCGCACTGCGCTACGTGATTTCGCATCCACTCCATCCGGTTGCCATACCGGGAGCAACAAAGCCGGAACAAGCCAGAGCCAACGCACTCGCAGGTGAATCCGCCCTGTCTGAGGAAGAGTTGTTACGGGTGAACCCGGACTTTTCACACACTTCGTAGCGAGACGGCGTAGATTACTGCGTATCAAGGCCTTTCCGCAGGCCGGTGGGCGACAGCGTGTTGGAACCCTCTGAGGTCGGCGGGCAAGGGAAGACTTTGAGACGCAGTAAGATCCGCGGTCGTAGTAGAAGGTTTGTGAAATGTTCGGGTTAAAGCCGTGTGATCTGATCGCGGGCTCCAGCCAAGGAGATTTCGACAAAGCTCGCGACGAAGCTGACGACAAAGATTCCCTAACGGGGAGAGAATCGCCAAGAATAAGACGTCACCCTCCCAAATGTAGGAGCGGCATTACCCCGCGATATACGAACCCTATTCGTCCAGATAATCCTTCTGAGCTTCCTGAATAACCTTCGCAATCTTGTCGGCAAACCGAATTTGGCTGTTGTCCTCCGGTTCGTAGCCGATGATCCGCCGGGCATTGGCAATGCTCCAGAAATTGTGCGTGTTCCCGCTGATGCCGTAAAAAATCTGGAACGGAATTCCGTTCTCATCCTCGATATTTTCCGTCTCGATGCTCTTCACCACCAACTGTACCTGGTCCCGCACGCTCAGATAGGCCCCCAGACCCCGGTGCATGCGTTTCAGATCCTGCGCTTTTGCCCGGTCCATATCCGTCTCGCGCGGTCCCCCAACCCTGATCTGGACGTTTTCCAGCTTCTTCCCCTGATTTGGACCTCCCGTAGCAAAAGCAAATCCCAGAAGCTCGTAAGCCGCCTTGGCCCACCCGTAGAAATTATCGGATAGCGGGTACATATCCGGGGTCACAAACTCCATCTTACCCGCCCAGATCAGATTCTCGTAATAGTCTGCGGCATGGTTGGAGCTGATCACCACCGCCCGCCGCACCTCTTCCTCGACACAGGTCTGGTAGACATTGTGCGACATATCCACATTGGCCGACTCTGCCCAGTAGCGGTCCTCGGGCCTTTTACTATGGACAAAACCACAGTGGATCACGGCATCCTGTCCCCTGAAATGTTCCCGGTAAGCACTCCTATCTCGTTCCAGCAAGTCGGCCATCACCACCCCTTCCACTTCATCGCCCTCTCGGTTGGTGCGCACAATATCCAAAATCGTTAGATCGTAGCGCTCCCTCAGGGCCGGCAGCATCCGTCCGGCCACATACCCTGCCCCACCGGTAATCAACACTTTACGTTTTGCCATAAGTAGTTTCCTTTCAGTGCCGTCTCATATCCAATTTTGTCTCAAACAGAGGGTCAAGATAGGTTCTCTCAACAGTGTCGAAAGCCGTACATGCCACGGAGCAGATCTTCGGGAAACCCTTTGCTGACAAGCTCTTCAAAAGCGCTCTTCCAGTCCATCCTGGCGTAGAAATCCATGTATGGTTTCTGGTCCAGGCAAGTGTAACCCAGTTGACGCTTTGCTTTCTCCACACTGAGGTTGTTATACGGGGAATCATTGGAGCAGTGGTAGGCTTCGAACCCGGCAGGGGGATTTCTAAGAGCCAGATCGTAGAGTTGCGCACAATCGCACATCCTGACCTGCCCGGTCATGAGCATAAAAAACGGCTGATAATGCCTTGTTGTCTCGCCGCCAGGGCGATTTGTCATGTCATCGTGCATCAGCAATCCAGGACGGATGGAAGTGAACTTCACCTTCCCACGCGCGGCGAAATACCGCCCGATCTCTTCGCACACCCACTTGTGAAGGAAGTAGCCGGACGTCTCCTGCCCCGGAAACATCGCGGCGTCTTCCGTAATCGGAAAATAATCCCGCCAGAATTCCTCTGAGAAACTCTCCATGGGGACGAGCGGATTGTCCGAATTGCAGGTATCGCTCGGAAACGGCATTCCTCCGCTGCTGGTGTAGACAACGTGCTCAACGCCATGCTGCTCCGCCGCCGTCATCACGTTGACCATACCCATGGTCGACAGGGAAGCATCGCCGACAAAAAACGTCACAATCGCGTCGATCCCTTCCGCGCTGCCTTCGATCTGGTCACGATTCAGGATGTCCCCCACCACCTGTTTGCACTCAAATTCAAAAGGGGAATCATCCAAATCAAAGACAGTAATGTCATGCCTGGCGGAAAGGTGGCTGGTAATAAGGCCGCCATAGTGACCGTTCCCTCCCACAACCAGCAGTTTCATCCTCTAATGCCTACTTTTCATTGGTGACCACTAGTCCGCTTTTCTTGCTATTCTCAAGGAGCGTATTCCCGCTGAACCACGTCAATCTTTCACCGCCAGCGCATCGGTGTCGCTGAGCTTGAACCGCACGGACACGATCGAAGCTTTGTGCCCCGGCTCGATGACGGCGTAGGTGGTCGCTACAAAGGTCCCATCCGGCAGCCGCTCCAGTCCGGGATACCCCGTCCAACCGGCATGAGCATACCTGCTGTTGGCGATGAGCCGTAGCCGGTACTGCCCTTCGCGTTTTTCCACGAGGTCCTCGTAGGTACCGACCCAGCCCACAAAATCTCCTGTCGTCTTGCTGCACATTCCGGTGTCTCTGAACACCATAACGATGCGACCATCCGCATCGTAGCGGGCCAGATGCCGGTCTCCATTGAGGCTGCCGGGTAGCTCCTCGGGGCTGCTCCACGACTCTCCTTCGTCGTCGCTGAAAATGATGCAGGAGTTGTACCATCTGGAGTTTTCCCGCATGACGGCCGCCAGTTGCTTCCCGTCCGGGGACCTGAAGAGTGCGGGCTCGCACAAGTAGGCATCTCTTTCTTCGGCGATCTTACGCTGCTGGGACCACTTGAGCCCGCCGTCGGTCGTGACACTCATGAAGATGCGACGTCCTTCGTGAAAGAGCGCAAGGTGCCGCCCGTCTGAGATCGGTTCGATCGTTATGGGCGCCACCGTACAGGATATGCCGGTCTCCTTCATACTGCTCCAGGTGACTCCACCGTCCCCGGACACAGCCTGCACCATGGCCCCTCTATTTCCCGCCTGAACGATCAGCCGTTCGGCTCCGTCAGGGCCGGTAAGTCGATGAATAGTCGGACAGTTTACCACAGCGGACCAGTCCTCCGGTGTTTGTATCCACTCCCAACTCAAGCCGCCGTCCTCGCTTCGCTTCATGGGGCCCAAGGCACCACCGTGCTCGTAGGTCCAGGGACACAGAATCGTCCTCCCGTCTCCCATGAGGACCGTGGAAGGGTGCTGATAGTTGACTGTCTCGCTTCCCCTGGCCAAAACCACCTGCCGTTGCGGCTGGTCGGTGATGTCGGCCACCGGAATTGTATAGCCCACAGGCTGCCTACGCTGCCAGTCGAGCCCGTAAGTGTCGCCCTCGGCACTGAAATCGAAGAGGTGTATCGCACCCTGGCCGGCAGTGAACCCGACCTTTCCGAGAGACTCTCTGATGTACTCCATCTCGTGGGCAACACGCCCGTCGATCCGGAATTGCATCCGATTTCCTGAACGCACCATCTCGAAGACAAACGGCTTTCCCGCCGCAATCGAGTCTTTCGCCCGGGCGAGTAGCGCGAGCCCCCCGAAGAGCGGTCCGTCCACGAAAAGCATTCCCTCATGGCCGAAGCCGAACCTGCTGTGCCTTCTCACCTCCGGCGGCAGGAATCCGCTAACCTTGAGCTCTCCTTCACCTTCTATCCAAGCGTCTCCACCTGAAAAGCAAAAGCATGCGTTGCTGGAATCTTCACCGGGCATTTTAATAAACTGCTGGTGCGTGGGAGCCCTTTGCAGCGACAACCGCGCGCTAATGCGGAAGTCCCCCGTCCCGATGCCTCGGTCACCGTATACGAAGTCGCGACCGGGACCCAGGTAAACGAAACCGGGACGACAGTCGAGCTCGTGGCCGGCGAGTCGGGCGCATACCGGTCTGCCGGATTCGACGAAGGTTACTTGCTCCATCCTAAGTCCATTTCGAATTTAAACCAAGAGAGACCTGGTTCTCACTGCCTGGAAGCCAGTTCCACTTCGCCAGCGGGTCCTCCGAAAGAGAATCACAACTGTTTGGTCCGTCAACGTCTTTCACAGGAATCAACCATTATCTGATCAGAAACTTCCCTGCCGTACGGCAGAGCGGGTTTGCGGGCGGTTCATATTAGCTCAATTCGGTGGCAACACTATCGAAATGCTCCCGCATTCCGCTACGGGTGTCGAATTTCAGCGTAGCGGAATGCGGAAGCATTTCGTCCTGCAACTGCTTCAAGTTTCACACTGCCGCACAGCATTCTTTGATCCGGTCTGTGGTGAGCTTGTCGAACCCGCTGCGCAGCCGGCGGCCTCACTGATTCGCCGCTTCCGCCCTGGCGACGGCGGCGGCGGCGCGTGCGACATTTTGCACTGCCAGCCCCGCCTGCTGAAAAACTGTTCTCCCGGTAAAGGCAGCGGTATCCTCGGCCTGGAGGGGGAAGTGCTCCAGAAGCTCCCGGAGTGGCCCCAGATATTTGTCGTCACCTGTTAATTCGTAGGCAAAAGCCAGCCAGAAGGAAGACAGGCCCATGCACATCAATGGGTGCAGATAGGTTCTGTGATCATAGTATGGCGGCAGCGTTCCTCCCGGCCCGTAGCTCTTCCCATAGTGCGCCGAATCGTAATATTCTCGATGGCCCCAGTCACCGCAGGCGATGACGGCACGCCTGATCCGTTCGTCGCCCGTGATCCGGAGTGCATCGTAGATCATATAGGCTTCGCCGCCTCCCCCACCGTATTCCTCAGGCCCATCCTCGATCACGCCCTCGCCCCTCAGTCCGCCCGTTGCAAGGTTCGTCGGCCAACCTCCTGTCTCACGCTGCGCTTTAAGGAAAAACTCCAGGGATTTCCGAGCCGCCTCGCCATAGGCCTCTTCCCAGCTCGCCTGATAAAAGGCCCACAGATTGGAGACCGGCCCGGTGTATTCGCGCCGCAATCCTTTGACCCGGCAGCTCACATGTCCGGCCGGCTCGAGGTGGCGGAGAGCCCAATCGGCCGCCTCCCGGCAAACCTCGAGGGCCCGCCGGTTTCCGGTCAAAAAATAGTGCAGGAGATAGCCGTGAATCTGGGTGTGCGAAGGCGACGGCGGTCCCGACCAATGTTGCATATTGTGATAGTGGATCAACCCCACCCAGGAGGGATCGGTCGGATGGGCATGGGTGGTATCTACGTCTTCGAGATGCTCGGAGTAGGCCTCGGCTCTCCCCCAGTACCTTCGACTTCCACTTCTGGCATATCCAAGCCAGAGGTTCTCGCAAACATCGTTGGCCTCGTTATTCATCCAGCCCACCATGTCGGTAAAATTGAAACCGGGCTCGTCCTTGAAGAGGAGGAAGAGAGGCCCATGCATGCGGGCATGGCTGTTAATCATATCGCCGTAATCGATGGTCCCATAGAGGCGGCACGTTTCAACCGGATCCGCCAGGCAGGCCTCGAACATTTTGTCCAGCCCTTCCTCGATTTCGGGAAAGCGCTCCCGATCTTCGGGGTGCAAAAGGCGGAGGGCATCCGTCGAACAAACGTATTGCGGGTCGGGCGCAGCGAGAGGGGGCGTATCAATCAGGCGTGCCCAGTCAGCGGTCCACTCCAGAGAGGTCGGGTCCGGCGTTTCCATCGGTTTTCCGGGTATAATTTTGGGGCCAAGGACCCCGATGCCGACCGCTTCCGCCAATTCCGGGGCTGGGGCGCGGAAATCCAACCAGAACTCATGCGTTTTCGCCAACCCCGCGGCCTTACCACACGAACCATCCCCCCAGGTGACATCCCGGTCCTTCAGGTGTTTTTCCGCAAACGCCTTTGCCTCCTTGAGGGAGGTCAAATTGCCTTCCGCCTCGGTGCGCGGCATATCGGTAGCGCCGAGGAATCCCTTAAAGCATACTGCCGCGGTTGCATTCCGTTTAAGCTTTTCAAGCATTTCCTCCGCCGTCTGCGCCCGGATGACCTGCTCTTTGAGACGCGTTGGAAAACTTAGCGGTTCTACGTGTTCAAGCGGCCAGAGCTGCAAATCCATGCTTCCATCGACCTCTGCGCGAATTCCCTTCGGAAATTCCCGCCAAATGTCGCGCAGGCAGACGGCCACGGAAGCCTCGGAACCTTCCATGGTGAACCATCCGGGCGCGCGTCTCCCGCTCCACCGTCTTTTCCCGTCGCACCAAATGCCATATTCCTGATCGGAGAGGTGGCGAAGATGGAAGGATTTCGAGACCGCATCCATATGAATACTGTCATCGCCGCCGGCACTGTATCGGAATGTACGGCCGAGGCTCAATTTCAGGCGCAACCCCATACTCGTAATGGCGACATGCTCCAGATTCTGAACGAAGATAACGGTGTGAAAAATTCGCAGATCGCTGCGCCCGGCGAAGGCGTGGATTCGCAAAATGTAAGGACAGAACCGAACTCCGGATTCGTTGGCCAACCACCCGCGCACGCAGAGGGAGGTGCGCACCGGACCGGAATCCTCCACCGTTACCGAAGGTGCCGGAGCGGCCGTGATCGAGTCGTAACAGTTGCCCGCTCCGTCGCTCATGTAGAGATACGCCGCCCTGGAGCCTGTGAGCACGTTCTCCCAACCCTCGGGTTTGCGGACGGCCACGCTTTCCAGGAAATCTGCACGGTTTCGTAGCACCCGCAGACGCACCGCTCCGGTGTCGATGGTCACTACCTCGGCGTGGTCCTCCACCGTCACACGCTTCCCCGACGAACCGCCACCACCCTCAGATTCCTCTGACGATGCCGCTCCATCTCCGCTCGCGGAGATCGACGCTTCCCGGGACACGGGATACTCGATGTAAAACCGCCTCGATTCCGCGATGGCCTCAGCAGGCAAGAGGGCGTCGACGAGCAGCCATTTAGCCGACACGCGCTCCGGGTCCCAGGTCGCCAGCACCGTGTTCTGCGTCGCATAACGCGCTCCCGTCTCATCTACAATCTGGGCCGTCTCCGGCGACGATAGTTCCCCCACTGCAAACGGTATGCCGTGAGTCACAATCACCTTGTCCTGAAGCCCCGGATCGGGACAGTCCAGGTGAAGTTTGATCTTTTTCTCTGCCATCGTTAAACATTCTTTCAGTTCGGGGATACATTCCCAGTTAGACGAAAACTAGCCCGAAGACTCCGCTACCGATTTAATCTATTACTCCGGCAATTGAATTGTAGCACACTGTCATCGCGAGCCGCCCGAGGGGCGGCGCGGCGATCCGGGTTTAGACAAGATCCACCGACCTTTCACTGGATTGCCACGCCCAGCTCCGCTGGGCTCGCAATGACAAGGTGGCAGAGCACATTGCAGGTTTGAATCCCATCTGCATTCTTATCCCATCGCCAGGTGACGAATAGCGTCATTCATCAACTGTCGAAAACTATGGAAGGTGGAAGTGCGTTGACCACGGTATTTTGATTCTCGGAGCATTAGGTGATGATATTGATGGCCTTATGTAAGTTAAAGACGAAATCATCACAGAGTGCGGGAGTGGATTCAGCGCCCATGGAAGACTTGAGGCTGAGAACCAGTTGCCTGCATGCAGCAAGAATTCTGGCTGCGTTATGATTACGGATCATACATCGATCTTCATCGAAGAAGCGATCCCTGGGGTAATGATTTTTATTTTCGATCGACCAATGGTTGCGAATTTTCGAGAGGAACTGTTGAGGGCTCAAATCGGCGGGATCGAGACTGCTTACGTAGTAAGAGCGTTCAGAGGAAGGTTCAGCTTTGTTTGGATAATGGAAGGTGCGTTGCACACAGGCGAACTGGCGGGCATGGGGCAGGCCGGCAGAGGGAGCGCTTAGAGAATGGGTTGCTATTTGACGTATTTCGAGTCGCCCATGGTCATTGTCCACGGTTTGGTGGAGAAAAAGGGGGTGGAGCTGAAGAGATTCTGAGCGTATTGATGCATGTTGGGCTGATTGTCTTTAATTTGAATAACATAGTCAGCACTGAGTTCTTCGACGACGATGTGGGCAGTTTCTTTTTGATTATGCATGGCGTCGAAGGTGAAGGTGGAGCCGTCCAAAATGGGCATCTTTCGCAAGAGAGTCTGGGCGGCGGTGATCGCGTTGGATTTATCGGCGGTAGCGACTTGGGCTAAGGTTTGAGCGCTTTGGTGATCGACTGCGGCCACCAGGTGCAGAGCCTTTGATTCTTCGGTGTTTGTGCCTTTGAGGGTCTTGCCGTCGACGGCAATATCGCGGGGCAAACAGCCGTCTTGTAAGCAGATGAATTCGGTGAGAGTTTTATCGAAGAGCTCGGCCTTTACGTTTTGCAAGACCCGATAGAAGACATCATAGCAAGGGGCCTTATAGCGGCCTGTTTTGGGGTTTTCCAGGAGCGTAAGGCGCGCAATTGGGCTTGATTGAGATGATGGGCCAGGCGCACGATGCCCTTGAGGGTCTGTTTGCCGCACATCGTGCCGAGCACAATCATGCTCAGGACCGTGGCGAGCCGATATCTAAGGCCCGCTTTACGACGGAAGTCTTCTATCTGATTGAAGCGTTCCCACAGGCTGCTCATCTGTTCCACTTTGAGGCAGACCGCATGGGAGTTATCGGTTTCATTGAGCGCCTGGCTCTGTGCCGCGGGCAATGGCCCTGAAGCGCGCAAAAGCTCAAGGGCATTAGCCTTGAGGGGTTTGACCCAGATCTGCTTGGGACGCTCATGGCGTTGATAGAAATCTTCGCGTTGGCGGCCATATCCCGCGCTCAAGCCCAAGGGCGTCCACCCGCTCGCTTCGTAGCAAGTGCCCCGGTGAATCTGTGGGTCCACGAACGTTTCCGCTACTAAGGGACGATAGCCAAAAGCCTCCTGCCAGTGATCGGCTAAGACTCTCAGGCACATACCCAACGTCTTGGAGGCCAAATTTGCAAGATCCACCCCGGGCAAAATCAGAAAACGCCGGTTCTGTACTACCAGTTTCAATCGTGCATGCCGTTGCGCCCCGTCCCTCCCGATCCATTCGTCTCGATCCTTCAGCCGGTAGGATGCGGCCCCCCACAAGAGCAGGCCCATCCATTGCCCGTCGATCTGCGCCACATAGCGCAGGGTCTCTCCTGCGCTGCCCGCACTGTGTAAATAATGATGTTGTTTCAATAGATCATTGAATCGCTCCTGCTCTTCGGGCAGGACCAGACGCAGAGTTAAACGATCTATCGAAGGATTCAGTTGGTAAGATTTTTTGTCTTTCATCCCATCTTAACATGACTGATTCCCTCGGGTTTGTTTAGCTCTTTTTTATCTTCTTGCTTATCAGCTAGTTGCTTCCTGGAATCCTTTTACCCTGGTGCGTTGACAAGACCTGTTACTATTTAGTGGTCGGAATAATAATCGTCTGATAAACACATCTTTTCCCCGGCACGCCGGGATTTCACTCGGGTCTGGACATCTCACAGATTTCCAGATTCAGGTCTGCCCTTGACCATCGCCGCCATGGCCACGGCGGCATAGCGTGGCATAAATCCAACCATTTGCAAAGGCACCCACTTGTCAAACGCGGCCCACGCCTTCGCCATGGCGGGAAGCTCATCCAGGAACTCCCGGATGGGCGGGAGATACTTCGGATCATTGCTCAGTTCGCTGGCGAAGGCCAGCCACATAAGCGCCGGTTTCGCGGAAATCATGTAAGTATCGCCGATCAGGCGAGCCCGGTCCGTCGGTTCAAAAACACGATGTTCTTCCACGAGTGCGTCCCCGGCTGCGAGGACCGCTCGTTCGATACGCGCGTCTTCCGTTAGTTTATAAACATCGTACAATACGTGGGGCTCCAGAAGCCACCCACGAAGCTCTTCCATGTCTTCGGTAATGGTGACCTCATCGCCTCGCTCCCCGCCGGTGAAAATGTCTCGTGGCCAGTGACCACTCTCCAGTTGCGCCTCGAGGAAGACATCGAGCGATCGTCGCGCGCAATCTCCAAACTTCTCTTCCCACCTTGTCTCATAGAATAGCCAGAGGTTGCCCATCGGAGCGGTGTATTCGCGCCGCAAAACGCCGTGGCGGTTCGAAACCATGCCCGCAGGTTCCTGCCGGCGAAGTGCGTTCTCCGCTGCTTCGCGCGCTACCTCCAACGCGCGACGATTGCCCGTGAGAAAATAGTGCGTCAGCCAGCCTTGAATCTGCGTGTGGGAAGGGCTGGGGTTCCCGCTCCAGTGTAGGATATTGTGATAGTGTGTGAGCCCAACCGATCCGGGATGCAAGGGGTCCACGTGGATGGTATCCACATCCTCCAGATGCTCCGAGTAGGCCTCCGCCAACCGCCAGTACTTCCGCTCTCCCGTACGAAGGAAGTTACTCCATTGCGTGTAGTTATTGTCGAAACATTCGTTGTTGAACCATCCGATGAGATCCGTGATCTTCACATTTGGGTCGTCTTTGAAAACACGATAGGTATAGCCGTGCGCACGACCATGGGCGTTGAGCAGATCACCGTAGTCAATCATACCGTATAAGCGGTCCGCCGCCACAGGGCCATCCAGCAGATTGTCGAACATGGCTTCGAGGCCCTTCTCCACTTCGCCGAAACGCTCCACATCCCGCGGATGCATGATCCGGAGCACGCCGGTGCCGCAGGTGTACTCGGGTTCAGGTGGCGCGATAGGCGGCGTCTGCACGAAAGCGGCCCATTGCTCAGCAGCCTCATCATCAACCACCTCGGGGCGGACGTCCAACCAGAATTCGTGAGTCTTAGCCAGACCTGTGGCCCTGCCCGTAAAGCCGACGTCGCCAACCACATAATGTCGCCCCTGCAGGTGTTTCTCCGCGAAGGCCTTCGCGTCCCTGACGGATTGCATATCCCCTTCAGCCGAACCCTCTGGCATGGCGCTCGATCCATAATATCCTTTGAAATTAACCCCCGCCGTCGGACGCTTGGCCATGGCATTCAGAAGTTCTTCCTCGGTCCTGGCAGGTTCGGCGGAGCAGTGGATGAATCCTTCCTTCCATGGGACTTCGAGGTCCAGGAGGCGTCCCGCTCCGCTCGGCAGGAGCTGTAGATCCATGGTGCCGTCCTGGTCGAGGGCAATCCCCTTGGGATGCTCCTGCCAGGCATCGCGCAACACCACCACGGCGGAACCCCGCGGGCCCGAGAGTTTCGCCCAGCCTCGCGTGGTCGCCCCTTTCGAGGATTGCTGACCATCGATCTCTACTCTGTAGTTTCTGTCGTCTTCCTGCAGCCAGGTTGCATGTCTCCTGGGTTCCGCCTGGAAGGGAGCGCTCTCGCCGCCAAACGACATCTTTAGCTGGTCGCCAAGGTTCAAGGGAATGCGAAGACCAATCGCGGCGAGCTTGAATCGATCGGGGTTCTGGTCGAAGACAAATGTATGGAACACGCGAAGCTTTCCGGATCCGGAGAAGAGGTGAATGCGCAGGATGTAGGGAAGTAACTGCCGGCCGTCCTTATCAGCGTGCATGCCGCGTACGCAAACCGAACTGCGAATCGGTCCGTACTCTTCCACCTCGATATGAGGGGCCGGCGCTCCCGCGAGCGAGTCGCACCCGTGCCCATTGCCATCAATCGCGTAGAGGACCGGCCCCGACCGACCCGAGAGCGGGTCCTGCCAGCCTTTTTCACCGTTAACCTCCACAGCCGTCAGGAAGTTTGGATTGGGGTCTTGGATCATGTCCCGAAAACGCAGGCATAGGTGCTCGTTCCGCATGCTCGCCGGGCGTCCCATATCTTCGTCAAAGTACTCGATTCGAACTGGGTCATCAGGCGGGACCGTCTCCACACCCGGGCCATACTCCAGGAATATATTTTGCGAGTCCTTCAGCAAACTGCCGGGAAGCTGTGCGTCAATCAGAAGCCACTTAACATGCCGGCCGTCGGGCCGCCAGGTGGCCAGCGTCTGTCCCTGTGTCGGGTATGCCGTACCGTCGGCGTCCACCACTCGCACCGGGGCCCCGCTCTCGAGTTGTCCATCCGCAAAAGGCAGGCCCTGCGTGAGGTTGAAGCTGCTTCCTTCCGATACCGGGGCACAGTCCAGCAGAAGTGGAATCCTGCGTGCCGCAGGGCGTGAGCTCTTAGATAAACTCATTATTATCCTCCTGCAAGTTGGTCTGGGAGCTGATAATTTATTACTATGTTCCATAGGAGAACCTGTGCAAGGGCAGAAGATCGATCAGTTTCCCTTCTCCATGTCCCCGCGTCTCCGTGTCTCTCCAACCTCTCTCTCCCATCGTGATTCTCAATCCATTCGACGGGCTCATGGCAGGCCGTGATCTCCCGTCGATCTTCCCTTCTTTCGACTTTAGATCACGATTATGATCACGACGAAAGAGCGAATCGGTACCCCCCCGTCCCATCGTGACTCTCAATCGTGATCTCTCGTCGATCTTTTCTTCTTTCGATTTTAGATCACGATTATGATCCACGACAGAAGATCGAAACTCTCTCCCTCTCCCCTTCCCCGCGTCTCCGTGTCTCTCCAATCCCTCTCTCACATCGTGACTCACAATCCATTCGACGGGGCTCATGGCAGGCCGTGCTCTCCAGTCGATCCTCCCTCTTTCGACCTTAGATCGCTAGGTAGCCGGACGCGCAAGCGTTCGGTTCTGCCGTCGATCCCTAAATCGGCTGCAATTACCAGGTTAGGCGTTTCGATCTTCTTTCCCGCCTTCTTGCGAAGCCGGCTACAGTGTCCAATTCCTGGCGAAGCGAGCCAAAATGAGGGGTACCCTCTGTAGAGGAACGCGGGAGCTTTTCTACGAATTGGCAAAGGCGATCAATGCCCTTCCGTCAGTTTTCTATTACCTTCAGGCCGTACCACCCGAAAGGGTAACCTTGCTTGCCTCGGCAGAGCGGAGCGACGACGGGTCCCGAACCTCGTCCCGAACCTTGTCGATCTTCCTATTTCGAGCTTAGATCACAGCCTGCCATGAGCCCCGCCGAATGGATTATGATCACGACGAAGAGCGAACCGCTCCCCTTCTCCCATCGTGATTCGCAATCGTGATCTCCGGTCGATCTGTCTTTTCGACTTTAGATTACGATTATGAATCACGACGAAGCTTACGACAAAGGTGCGGTTACGTCTCCGTGTCTCCCCTTCCGCGCGTCTCCGTGTCTCTTTAATCTCCTTCTCCCATCGTTCGTTAACAATTCACAGATCGACAGTTGATCATCAGAGTTCGTCCACCTCACTCAGCTTAAACCGGACCGAAACAATGGATGCAATAGGGCCTGGAGAAAGCACGGCATAGGTAGTGGCAACAAAAGTACCGTCCGGCAACCTCTCGAGACCGGGATAGCCGGTAAAGCCTGGGTTATCCGGCTGGTATTTGCTGTTTTCAACAAGCCGGAGCCTATACTGCCCTTCTCGACAGTTCACGAGGTCATCGTAGGTGCCTACCCATCCAGCGAAGTCGGAAGGAGTTTTTGTGCCTCTGGCCATATCGCGGAAGACCATCACAATCCGTCCGTCTTCGTCATAGCGAGCCAGGTGTCTGTGTCCGGTGACCGATCCGGGCATTTCAAAGGGAGCGCACCAGGTTTCTCCTTCGTCATCGCTTATGATGCCGTATGAATTGTACCAGAAGGAGTTTTCTCTTAATATGGCCAACAACTGATTGCCATCGGGCGAACGGATAATGCAGGGCTCCGAGAAGCAGAGAGAACCGTCGGAGATCTCAATTTGGGGTTCCCATGTAAGACCTCCGTCGCCGGAAATGCTCTGCTGGATCCTGTCGCCTTGATCTGCAATATCGAACAAAGCGAGGTGCCTGTTTCCCGATATAGCTTTTATCGTGATAGGCGGAACTACGCATTTCAGACCATTCTCCTCGAATTCGCTCCAGGTAATCCCGTTGTCAAGAGACACCGTCTGGACCATGGGCGAGTTCTCCTCCCTCCGCGCAAAGATGAAGAGTCTTTGAGTTCCATCCTTATCGTTGAGTTTATGGATACAGGGGCCGTTACTGGCTGTCTTCCAGTTCTCGGGTGTCTGTGCCCATGTCCAGGTCAGACCTCCGTCATGACTCACCTTTAGCGGCCCGCAGCTTCCACCGTGGCCGACGGTGAACACGCAGAACATGGTGCTGCCGTCATCGAGCAGAAGCGTAGTGGGATGCTGGAAACCTTCCGTGCTATCCAGTGTATGATCCCCCTTGGTGCAGGAGACAACATCCTCCCCGGGAGCGACGATCACCTGTCGGGAGGAATCCTGTGAAAGATCAACTACCGGTACATTGTAACCTTCTCTATACTTGGTCAGCGGAGGAGGAGCCGTCCATTCCTTAAACTGTCCTTTGGCTTCCAGCGACTTGATGACCATTTCGTCATTGCCAAGTCCTGCAAACCCGAATTTCCCAAATTCCTCCTCTTCGTAAGGGGCCGAGTAGATGGTTGAGCCATCGAC
>CBDCEW010000042.1:0-9135 GCA_965215885.1 Candidatus Moanibacter sp. | reverse complement strand
CGAAAGTTTCCCGAAGCTGGAAAAAGAGAAAGAGAATTCGCAGCGGATGAAAGGACTGCAGCGGATGGGGAGGAGAGGAGAAATGGCCGATGGATTCGAGCCGTCTCCGCCCCTTGAGCTGCGCCGAGCCAGGGAAGACAACGGATGGGTAAAGTGGCTGAAGACCGCGGTTTCTCAGGAGTGAGGGCGACGCAGAACTGAAAGGGAAATCTTGATCCCAATCTGTTGCTGTGCTCTCATCCGTTGCAAGCAGATCCCTGCCGTATGGAAATCGAGAACTTGAACAAGACGCTGAATGCGACGGCACTAAGTGGCAAACACGCAAGGAATGGAGGTAGAATATGCAGACAGAACTGTCGAAACGGATCCTCGGGCGTACGGGGTTGGAAGTGACTCAACTCGGCTACGGCACAGCAGTGCGGATTGGTCAGAGAGATGGCCCCAGCAGTAAAGAAGCCGGACGCCTGCTCAATGCGGTGCTCGATGCAGGGATAAACTTTGTTGACACGGCGCCGGACTACGGCGTGAGCGAGGAGTGCATCGGCTACCACATCAGTCAGCGCCGCAATGAGTACTTCCTGGCCACGAAATGTGGCTGCAATATTGATCCTGACGGGGTGCGGCAAGAGCCAGGTCATCTGTGGACGGCAGAACGGCTGCGGAGAAACATCGACCAGAGCCTGGAGCGCATGAAGACCGACTACGTGGATATACTCCAGATGCACAATCCCACCGTAGAGGAGGTGGAAAAGGGCGGGCTGGTGGAGGTATTACGAGAGATCCGGCAGGCAGGAAAGACCCGCTTTATCGGTGTCTCCTCCACGGCTCCGCACCTGCTGGCATTTGCGCGCATGGGTGTTTTCGACACCTTCCAGATCCCATACTCGGCCCTGGAGCGGAAGCATGAATCGATGATCCAGGAAGCGGCCGATCAGGGGGCGGGCATTATCATCCGCGGCGGCATTGCCCAGGGACACAACGCGAGGGAGGAGCGCTCGTTCAAGTGGGAAGAGGCCCAGCTTGACGAGCTTCTGGACGGCATAAATCGCTACGAGTTCGTGCTGCGCCTTACATTGGGACATTCGGCTTGCCACACCACGATCGTGGGTACGGCTGATCTAAAACACCTCCAGGCTAATGTCGCGACTGCGATGGATGGTCCGCTGCCATCTGATGTCTATGAGCATGCCAAAGAATGCCTGGCAAAAATCGGGGAAGAACCTGAGGAGTAAGACGCATTAATGACCGGTTGCAGTGCTCGAGCTTCTGGGTTCTATTGCAATCCTAGTGCGACGGAGCGCTTCATTGGGCAGTGCAGCATTGCCGGTCCCTCAAACGACGAAGAAAGGAATCAAAGTGGCACACAGGTATTCAGTCATTTTGTGCACCCTTGCTGCCAGCGGCGGGGACGTCTGGAAGAATCCGCGAGCTGTGCTTGAGACGATTGCCGCCGCGGGGTATGACGGCGTGGACCTCGATGCGGAACCGGACAGGATTGCCCCGGAGCGGTTTCGGGAAGTTGCCGCCATGGCGATTTCCCTGGGTCTGAAAATCCCTGCTCTGATTGGCGCTTGGGGGCTCTGGCACGCCGGAGAAATTAGAGATCTGGCCTCAAGCGACGAATCCGTCCGAGGCTATGCCGTGAGCTATGCCAAGAAAAGTATCGACCTGGCCGCGACCTTTGATGAACCGCCTCTTTTCGAAATAGTGGCGTGCCCGGGAAAACTTGAGTATCCCGTTTCCAACGTGCCCTTCGATATACTCAGAGGTAATTTCTTAAGATCGGCCAGGGAGATAGCAGCCTATGCCGCGGATCGACGGGTCTCGGTGGCCATAGAACCGATCAATCGGTTTGAGGGCTATGCCGGCTTTTTGAACAGCATAGTCGAGGCAAGAGACATCGTAGACGAAGTGGATGCCGACAATCTGGGGCTGCTGGCTGACTTCTTCCACGTCAATATCGAAGATGCCAACCCCAGCGAAACGCTGAGGTTGGCCGGCGACAAACTGATGCACATCCATTTGGCCGACAGTAACAGGCAGGCGCCCGGTACCGGTCATATCGATTTTCTCCAGGTGATCCGGACGCTCAACGCGATGGGTTTCACCGGCTACCTGTCCCTCGACAGCGTTCCGGCGCGACCCGATTGGAAGACGGTAGTAGAGCAGTCCATCAAATTCATGCGGCAGATGGAGCAGACGGCGGAGTTGCAAGAGAGGATCGCCAAGACAGTTTGACATAGAGGGGATTTGAAATGGCTGGATGTGATGTCGACCAACACGTGGCCCACCTGGAAAGGGAAGGCTACGCCATTATTCGCGATGTGCTGCCACCGGAAGAGATCGAGAAGACGAAGCAGGCGATGGACGACGTGCTGGAGGCGGAGCGAGAGATCGCGACGAAGTACGGCCTGCAGAACGAAAACCTTCACATGACTTTCAACGCCCAGGGCAAGCACCCGCATTTTTTCGGCCTGGCCCTGCGTTACCCCGAACCGGTTGAGGTTATCCGCCGCATCCTCGGTGACGATATGTTCGCCCACGACGTATCGATTCGCAAACCCCTGCCCACCGGACAAAAGGACTGGACAAAGCTCGGCGGCCACCTGCACGCGGACTGGCATTCCTTCACCGTCGAGCCGTTCATTGGAGGGAAGCATTACCCGATGGCGATTCAGTCGGCCTGGGCGATCTCGGAGTTCTCGGAAAAGAACGGGGCGACCTATCTGTGGCCGGGTTCGCACCTGAAGAACGAAATCCCACCGGAACAACCCGAGACGCTTCCCCCAGGTTACATCCGTACCGAAGCACCTGCCGGTTCGGTCATCCTTTGGGACTCGGCCACCTGGCACACCAGCGGCACAAACCATAGCGATATTCCGCGATACTCACTGATCTATTACTTCCATCGTTCGTGGCTCAAAGGATTCAACGACTCCTATCGCCTTATTCCCGCAAAGATTCGTCGGCAGATGACGCTGGAGGAACGAGAGTTCTGGGGACTGGAGGCGAAGGTACCGCCGAATACCCATTTCCGAGGAATGAGCAGGAAGCAGATCGGGGCGCTCACTCCGCAGGAAAAGGCAGTGCTCAATATTGCTGCATTTTGACGAACTCGAGTACTAAGGCTTGATTACCCTGCCCGAACCGTCTCAGAACAAAAAAGGAGGTTTACGTCATGTCCGAATCACTATCCCCGTCCGTAATCGAAGACTTGCGCGAATTTGACAGTGCAACCGTAGCGAATGCCATCGAGCATTTTGAAGTGCGCGATCCGACTACCGGTTACGCCACCAGCGAACTGGTCTGTCAAACCCCTGAGATTGCCAGACCGATGGTCGGCTACGCCATCACCTGTACGATCGATACCACTACCCCAGGTGACCGGCGACCTTCGGGCCTCGGTGAGTTGGTGGGGTTGATCGATGCGGCCCCGAAACCGTCCGTGCTCGGTGCCCAACACGTCGGGCACGAACGGAAGCGATGCTGCTTTTTTGGAGACATGTTTTTAACCTCTTTGGAGAAACTCGGTTGCGCCGGGATTGTGACCGACGCCAACGGTCGCGATCGAAAAGCCATCCGGCGGCGCACTCCCTTTTTTCATGTCTTTTCGACCGGATGGGTCGTCTCACACGGATACGGCGTCTATATCGACTTGAACACCACGGTGTCTATCTGCGGATTGACGATTCGGCCTGGCGACCTGCTCCATGGCGATGAGAGCGGCCTCGTCTCAGTCCCCATCGATATCGCCGGGGACATGGTGAAACGGGCCGGGGCGGTCGTCCGGGAGGAGGCCGATTTTTTTGAGTTCCTGGAAAGCGAAGCGTTCACCGTTGATGCTCTGAAACGCCGTATTATCCCTCATGAGTAGGCCTTTTGCGCCTCAGGTAGGACCGGCTGCTCGCGCTACACATTCTCGATGAAGGAGAGGAACATCCCCTCCCTCATGCTGGGTTGAGTCTCTAGGTCGATGATTTGGACGCTGCCGTGGAAGAACTGAAAGCAGCCGGTGCCTCGATTCTCGCGGTCCGAGAAGCCGGTGGCAACGTGCCGGTTCGCCTGGCCGAAGTTAAGGATCCGGAAGGGAACGGATTTGAGCTGAGCCAATTTGTCGGCTTGCCAGAGTAAAGAGCTTCCGCTTTCCGCTACGCCTATAATCGGAAAATGTGGTTCCGCTCGTAGGGACGGGAGCTTTTCGTCTTGTCATTGCGGCAGGTTTAAGTCCCGTTTAGTCCGTCAGTCAGTGAGCAAACTACATTGGACCCTCGATTACTCATATCAGAGGACTGAAAAGGACTTTCAGGGCGAGTTTTCGCAAATCCTCTCGGCGGCCCTCACTTCGCCGCCGATTGTATCCGGTGCCGTGAGAAAGATGCACCGGTACACCATGCTGCCCAACTTCTCGGCGGGGTTTGAACAAGACTCCAGAGATGACCCGAGGATGCAGATCGGGCATGCCATAGTGGACAGGCGTGTCGATGATCAGGATTTTTGGCAATACCGCATCGAGCATGAAAACTCCTGCAGCGGCGAAGAACTCACGCTTGAATTCGCCTGCGGTAGTGGGCCAGACCAGCCCTTGCAGGATAGCTGGCGGATTCGTGCACAAAACACCGCAGATGGATCCTATTCCTCAATTTCTTTGGATGGGGCCTGGGAGGAACAGCGCGATGGATCGAGAACCGTAACGTTGACTACGGAAAGAGGCCTCTCCTTTTCCGCTGGAAACGTGCCTCCAGGTGCGGCGCTAACCTGCAACTGGGCGCTGTTCGACCTTCTTCCGACCTTACATGCAGACGATTCGTTGCGTTTGGCGATCCTCGAGGATCTCGAGGTGATCAAGGATTCCTGTCAGATTCGCCTGCTCGAGGATTGGACCTTCGAGAACGGTGGGGACCGGCACAGACTGACTGGATATTGCATGTTTGGTACCGGGTACTCGCCCTCCTACTGGTGGCTGACAGAGACCGGAGAAGTCGCCGCATTTTCGATCATGCTGGCCACCTATGTTCTAACAGAACGACAGAGCGAAAGTAAGCTACGGATTCGAGAACACCGCGGATGAGAGAAGAGGTAACAGGGAGATCGGGAAGGACGGGAAGAGAATTGAGACAGCCGAGAAGAATTTAGAGAGAGAATGAGTGAGAGTGCTACAATGCGTATTGCGACAAGGTTCGGGACGAGGTTACTGGGGAAATCGGAGTTACCTTCTCAATTCGATCAATGTGTCCCCACAGTTAACCAGCTCAGAACTCAGCAGAGCAAACCTCGTCACGAACCTTGTCCCGAACCTTGTCGATTGGCTCCGGTACTGCTGCACTCGATAGTCTGTAGGTAAATGCCATGACAGATAAGCCCAACATCCTTTTCATCAACACCGATCAGCAGACGTGGAACCACGTCTCCGCCTACGGTAACCCCTATGTTCGTGCCCCCAATATCGACCGGTTGGCCGCTAACGGGATCTCATTTATGCGGAGTTACTGCACCGATCCGGTCTGCGCGCCGGCGCGGGCAAGCTGGATGACGGGACTCTACACATCGGAAAACGGCGTCACCTTCAATGGCGGAAGCATGCACGAGGATATTCCGGATCTCGGGCAGATACTCACTGGCAGTGGTTATCTCGCGATTCATTGCGGGAAGTGGCATGTTGGCGGTCGGTCCATGCGTGACAGCTTTCACAACCTCTACATGGGTAAGCGTGATATCCGCGCCGGCGGCGGCGAATACTATGATCGGGTGTCCGTTCATGCCACGATCGACTTCCTCGATCGGCACGACCCGGCCCAACCGTTCTACCTGCAAGTCGGCCTCGTCAATCCCCACGACATCTGCGAGTACCAACACAATCATGAACACAAGAATATACCGGGGCCGGTTGAACAGGGTCTGCTTGCGTCCGACGACCTCCCGCCGTTGCCTGAAAACTTCGAATACGACGAGCGTGAGACCATCGTGCAACAGGTTTTTCGGCGGGGCGACCGTGCCCTCATTCATGCACCGATTAACAACGGTATTCGCGACTGGTCGGAGGAACAGTGGAGATTTCTGACCTGGAATCACTATCGATTCGTCGAGGCCGCCGACCAGCAGATCGGTCTGATCCTGAACGCCTTGGAGAAGAGCCGCTTTCGCGATAACACCCTGATCATTTTCTCCATCGACCATGGTGAAGCAAGCGGTTGCCATCAGACGTTTCAGAAATTTGCGCTCTACGAGGAAAGCATCCGCGTCCCGTTTATCGTCTCGGCATTGAGCGACAGCCTCGAGGTGCCGAAGGACGTATGCGATCACGACCATCTGGTCTCAGGAGTGGATCTTGTGCCGACCGTCCTCGATTACGCTGGTGTAGAAAATCCAGATGGTGTTCAGGGTTTGAGCCTCAGGCCGCTCGTTGATCTGGGTCGCCGTCCTCCCGGCGTCGTCGGACTGACGATGCCGGACCATGATGTTCGATGGCGAGAATTCGCCTATGTCGAGAGCAACTACTGGGCGCGGGCAATCGTTACGGAGCGGTTCAAGTATGTGACCGAGTATCGCCCGAAAGTGGAGGAGGATTTCCTCCCGCCCGGACCGGATCCCGACGGTCTGGGATTGGAACAGCTTTTTGATCTGGAAGATGACCCTTTGGAAACGACGAATCTCGCAGGCGATTCCCGCTACGCCGATATCATCGATGCGTGCCGCGGGCATCTCCTCGACTTCGAAGCCACTCTTAACCGGCGGCCCCTGCGCGAAGGCAGACCCCGCGCCACGGTCCGCAAATGGTCGGATCGGCTGCGTGAAAGGTGGGCGGCGGTTGAGGGGTAGGGAGGAAAGAGATGCCCTTCGACAGGCTCAACCTCCAAATCAGCTGGGAGCTAGACCCCATTCGAAAAGCCTTTCGAGCGGACGGTTTCAGGTTTTCCGCCACAGGCGGACCAGCCTATGGCTGGCAGGTTTCGGGTTTTAGGCTGCCGACGCTGCCGATGAGCAGGTATTGAGCGGCCATCGGCGTGGCTTGCTGCACAATACGTATATTTGCCGCTGTCTGGAGGCATACTCATCCCGTGGTGCTTTTTTCTCCGAGCTGCAAAGCGGTCAGATTCAGGCCGCCTGTTCCAGTTCCTCCCCTCGTCGTTTCTTCATCAGTATGATGCGGCAGAAGTTGCAGGCCAGAACCTTCTCGAGCAGTTCATCGCCTACCGCATCGATGCCGCGGCGGCCGAGTTCGCCAAAGGCAAATCCATCTTTAATCGTGAACATCAGCGACTCCACTGCGGAGCGATCGCGGCGTGCCTCGCGATACGCCTCGCTCTCCCAGTCCTCGGGGGTGGTCAACTTCTTGCCCTTCGCCCCACTGATACTGATCTGCTTTACCCCCATGCTCAGCACCTCCTTGCGTCCCTTCGCCGAAGCATATCCGTCATCGGTGCTGACCAGTTCAGCAATGACACCGGTGCGCTTGATCGAATCGCCGATGGCCGGCGCCAGCTCAATGGAGTCTGCCGCGTTGCCTTGCGGTACGATCAGGCTGGTGACAAAACCGTTTTCGCTGCGAACCAGTTGTGGCTTGTACCCGATCACTGGATTGCGGCTGCCCTTCTTGATGTAGGCCGCCGATCCGTCCGAGAGGCTCAGGACCTTCTGTGTGGACGGTAGCTTCTTTTCGTGAAACACCCGATCATGAGCATACTCAACAACCCGCTTGGCGTCGGCAATATCGCCCCTGATCTGGCTCAATGCCCGCTCCAGAAGCTCCCGGCGAGTGGGAGGCAGTGAATCCATCGACAGGCCCTCTTCAAGATGGCTCAGTTCCCCCGTTAGTGAGTCGGCCGCCTTGCGGCCCCGCTTGAGCAACCGCCGGTAGTGTTTCTTCAGCTTGCCCTTCGACTTCGGTTTGCCCGCGGCCAGACAAATCTGAAACTCCAGCTTGTCCATCTCCTGCAGCCAACGCCCAACCCATCCCTTGCGAAAATCCTCCAGCCCGAAGACATGCAACTTCTGACCCAAACGATTGGCCCGCATCAAAAGACCGCTCAGAATCTTCCCATCGGTGGGCCAGCAGCTGTTTGCTTTCACCGAGGTGCTGTCGATCGTCAGCTTCCCGAAATCGTCCCATTGCTCCTGGAGGATAAACCCAATCTGTTTATCAAAGATCAACTCGCGGATCGTATGGCTGACCAGGTTCACGTTCTCCAGAATCGTCGTCACCGCCGGCATTCTCAGTCCCCCCGCTCTGCAAAAATCCGTACAAGCTCATCGACTCGCGCACAAACCGCCGTGCCGGTTTCGTGGTCAACGAACCCAGAAACCCTCGAATCATCACGAACACGTATACCGCATAAGCCGGCATCCGCGGCCGGCCTGCCCCAAGATTCAATTCAGCAGCCAGAATATTCTCCTCCTCGATGTCCAGCTCCGGCAGCTCCGCTGTGCGCCCTTCAAAGAACCTGCGATCTTCCAATCGAAGTTTCTTCTTCTCACGCGCATGGGCGTCCAGATCCTTCTCGATCGCCTCGATGATTTGCGCCGCGAACCCGGCCAATTCTTCAACTTCATCCAGAAAATCACGGAAATCCGTGTCTGGAACCGGCAGAATGAGGTTGCTAAGGGGCGTCTTATCGCTTTTGTTCTCCTCTGTCGCACATGTTGGCATGTTTAACTCCTTTCTTAATCTTAGGTTGTTAAACACTAGCATGTTGCGACACTTTTTATCAAGCCAAAAAATGATTTTTCTCAAGTTTTTCTTGCGCCTCTTTGCGGCCAATCAGTAGCTTTTCGGATAAGGTCGAGCTAAGCCTTTCTTCTCGCTATATACACATTGACATTTCGCTTCGCCTTCTTCCGGCGATGCGCAAGCATATCCGGCGACACATCACAGCTGCTCGGAATAATGATCATTGTGTCCAATTTACTCGAGTATTTGAGTCCTTACTTCGTGGCGGTTAATATCTTTGTCGTAAGCCTCGTCGTAATCTTCCTCGATTCAATCTCAAATGGAAATACCACCACCAATTTAAGCTCATTGTCGCAAGCTTCGTCGTAATCTCCCTGTCAGGAGTGAGGCTCTTTCTAGCGGCTCAGGAAACACGTGGTAGAAAGTAGATTCGACAATGTTTACGACCAAGCTGACGACGAAGGATCAGG
>CBDCEW010000041.1:0-48987 GCA_965215885.1 Candidatus Moanibacter sp. | reverse complement strand
CGTGGTCTTATAGATGGAAAGGGTTTTCACGGAATGCGCGTGGAGGCTTGTATGATGAGATGACTTTTATCTCAAAAATTTAACCTCGATATGGTTAATCTGACACACTAAATTGTGCTTCCGTTTTCAACTTTTAATACCCTCGAGAACATTATATGGCGCTCGTTGAGAGAATAGAGAGTCCAGCTGACGTAAAAGCTCTCACCTTTGAGGAACTGGTTTCTCTCGCGGAGGAGATCAGAAGTAAAATCATCGAGGTGACCTCCAATAATGGTGGCCATCTGGGGCCCAATCTCGGTGTTGTCGAGCTCACTCTTGCGCTGCATCGCGTATTTGACTCGCCTCGCGACAAGTTCACTTTCGATGTCTCCCACCAGGGGTATGTGCACAAAATTCTAACCGGTCGCAATGGCAGGCAATTTAAGAATATTCGCAAGACCGGTGGTCTGAGCGGGTTTCTCTGTCGGGCTGAGAGTCCCCACGATAGTTACGGGGCGGGTCATGCCGGCACAGGTCTATCCGCGGCTTTGGGTATGGCTGCCGCGAGAGACTTGAGGGGAAGCGACGAGCACGTCGTGGCGGTAATCGGAGATGCCGGTCTCACCTGCGGAATTACAATGGAGGCGCTCAACAATGTGGTCACCCACACGAAGCGGCTGATCATCGTTTTAAATGATAACGAGTGGTCCATCTCCAGGAATGTCGGTGCGATTTCCAAGATTCTCAACGAACTGATTACGAATCCGATCTATAATCGGCTCGATCAAGACGTAAAAGCTTTCCTCCAGAAGGTTCCAGGGGGAAAATCCCTGATCAGGATTGGTCGCAAGGCGAAGAAGGAAGCCAAAGATTTAATCGTGCCCTCTTCACTGTTTGAGAAGTACGGTCTCCGTTACCTCGGCCCCATTGACGGTAACGATTTAGGAACTGTCACACACTATCTGGAATTTTGTAAGAGCTACAACAGACCTGTTGTCCTGCATATTCTAACTAAAAAGGGTAAAGGTTACGAACCGGCTCTGGCGGATCCTGAGACATTTCATGGCCCCAGTCCATTTGAGATAGCGACAGGTAAGATCAAACCCGGCAAGCCGGGTTCGCCCCCGAAATATCAGAAAGTTTTTGGAGAGGCGATGGTGCGTTTTGCAAAGCGAGACCCGAAAGTGGTTGGAATCACGGCCGCCATGTCTACCGGGACGAGCTTACAGCTGCTCCAAAAGGAGGTGCCCAAACAATTTTTCGATGTTGGTATGGCAGAGGAACACGCAGTGCTTTTTGCGGCTGGGCTGTCGACCCAGGATTTTAAGCCGGTATGTGCGATCTATTCGACGATGTTGCAGCGGGCCTACGATCCGATTATACACGATGTGGGTGTGCAGAATCTACCCGTCACCTTTTGTATGGACAGGGCAGGGCTCTCCCCGCAGGACGGGCCCACCCATCATGGTCTCTTCGATATAGCTTATCTGCGTTGTGTGCCGAATTCCGTCGTCATGCAGCCAAAGGACGAGGATGAACTGGTTGACATGCTCTGGACGAGTCTCCACACGCGGCAACCGACGTTTATGCGCTATCCTCGTGGGGCTGCCGAGGGGGTGCCGATCAAGGAGGAGCCTGCCCTCCTTAAACTCGGCGAGGCCGAGGTTGTTAAAGAGGGCACCGAAATAAATCTATGGGCGCTTGGTCCCTGGGTGAGTGAGGCGCTGAAGCTGTCTAAGAGATTCGCATTGGAAGAGGGGCTTTCTGTTGGAGTAGTAAATGCGCGGTTTGCCAAGCCCATCGATGTTGATCTTCTCACTGAGCAAGCCCGCACTTCTCAGCTCATAGTGACGATAGAGGATCATGTGCTTAACGGTGGTTTCGGCAGCGTGGTTCTTGAAACTTGCAATGAGGCAGGTATCGGTACGCCGGTGGAGCGCATTGGTTGGCCGGATCGATTTATCGACCATGGATCCGGAGTGGATGACCTGCGCGTTGCCAACGGTTTGGGTTCGGAAGAGATTTTTGATCGGATCCTGAGCCGCTATAATTCCCTGGCGGTCCGAACGGCGAATGCGGGAGTGCTAAGCTAGGTACTCAACTTCGTTAATACGGTGACCCCGCTGAGCGGGACTGAGTCGATTTTGATCGCCGTTATGGTTGTGGAGAGTCAATTGTCAAGAGAGTCGCATGAGGGCAACGGCCGAGGGGAACTAAGTCTTTTCGATTGGATCCGGTTCGGTCCCTATCTCACTCAAATCGTTGTTATTCGTCGTTGTAATCTATCCTGCGCCTACTGTTCGGAATTTGATAAGACATCCGAACCGGTTCCGTTTCAGGATCTTTACACTCGATTTCGAAAGCTGCGCGAACTGAAAAGCTGGGCTGTGTGCTTAACCGGTGGAGAACCCACCATGCACCCCCAGTTGCCGGAACTGATTGCCGAGCTCAGATCCCTGGGAATTCGACGCCGGCTCATTATTACGAATGGATACTTTCTGAGCAGGGAACTGATCGAATCGCTCAATGAGAGCGGGTTAACCGATATGCAGATCAGTGTGGATGGGGTAAAGCCGAATGAAACTACGGTCAAGACACTGAAACCCTTGAGAAAGAAACTCACTCTGCTGAAGGAGTATGCCCGCTTTAAGGTGGTCATGAGTGGCGTTATCGGTAGCGCACCGCCGGAAGAGGCGCTGGAGGTTATCGAATTTGCGCGAAGTAACGGATTTATCCCGCGAATTCTCCTCATTCACGACGAGAATGGGCAGCTCAAACTGAGCAGGGAAGAGTTGGATGCCTACAGGGAGGTGAAAAGGCGGATTGGGCCCCGATTTGAAGATGCAGACAGTTATCGCGAAAAGCTCATCGCCGATGGAGTAGCGCCTTTTCGATGTCGGGCTGGCGCGCGTTATTTGTATGTTGACGAATTCGGAATCGTCCACTGGTGCTCGCAGACACGTGGGATTTTTACGAAGGAACTGCTCGAATACACTGCGGAGGATCTCAGAGAGCAGTTCTATATGCCCAAACCGTGTCACTCTACATGCACGGTTGGTTGTGTCCGCACCGTCTCGGCTTACGATGAGTGGCGGCATATGGGAAAGTAGGTCCGCGACGATCGGTTTTTAGCTATCCCAATCATAATCGTAATCGTAGTCGAAAATCGAGAACATGCCGACCGACCATCGACTACGATTACGACGACGACAAAGATTTATCCCATCCGCATCGCTCGCAAGCGAGCTTCCTACCCTCGCGGAAACTCGAGACAGATTGGCCGTTCCGACCACCGCCAGGCGTAGGAAGGCCGCTTGCGGCCGATTGGAATCTCCGACCTGCTCTCCTTCATCCTTCGACCACCGCAAGGAACAGTGGGATGGCTACTGCATCCGTGGGAATTCTCCTTAAGATTTTTCCCCACGGTGGGCTTCCCCCGTCGCCCAAGGGCTATGGAGGACGGGCCGCTCCATCCCACCGTGCCTGTCGGCGAGCACAAGTTACACCTTGAAGGTAAGCCGTTTTGTCATCGGCTAAGGCCAATGCGCTGAGCGGGACGGTCTTTTTCGGCAGGCCCGACCATCGTTTATTGCGCCTTAATCGTGATCGTCTTCGTTTCCGAATAAACCGCAAATTTTGCCTTTTCGAAAGGAGGGGGGCCCAGGCCGGGTTTCACATTGTTGGAAAATCCGAATTTCTCCATTCCTATCAGAATTAAACCCCGGTTGTGCCTGTCGTCTTCATTCTCATCATGATAGAGTGAGACACCGTAATAGCCGCGAGGTATATCTGAGAATGTCGCGATGGCCTCTTTTTGAGCAGGTCTCACGTTCGCGGTCCTGTAGGTCATTCCCCTTTTGGAAAAAGTCTCTTCGCTGTTGAACAGACCTAACCTGACGATTCCCCGATTATTGCGAAGGCCCGTTACTTTAACGATGAGGGTCGCTTTGGGAGATTCCAGGTCCGGTGAGGCTGTTTCGGATTTAATCCGTTGACAGAAAAAGATCATTGGCAGGGCGATTAGAGCGAAAGCGACCGACCTGGATTTTTGAATGGAATGGGGGGTTAACATCTGCCCTATATTACAAACTTGAAAAGGCTTGTTTCCTTAAGGAACAATTTGGTTGCGGCTAAGCTGCGCTAGGTAGTCTTTATGTCAAGTATTTCAGAATTCGAGGTTAGAACTGGCAGGTCGAGCATTTATTGCGCAGGATCATAGAAGAAAATCATGAAGGTTGCAGCGATTCTCTTCTGGTTATGCGGCATTGCCCTGCTCATTTCACTGGTCGTTTATCAGGGTGTGGGAAAGGTGGGGGCGGCGCTTGCCCATTCGGGTTGGGGTATTGTCGCGATGTGTGCATTCCAATTGGTGCCCTTTTCAGCAAGCGTAGCGTGTTGGCAACGATTGTTTCCAAAGGGCTCGCGCTTGCCTCTTCCCACATTGTTCTGGATGCGCTGGGTGGGCGTATCCGTCAACAGTCTGTTGCCGGTCGCACAGGTAGGAGGTGAGTTTCTCAGGGTACGGCTGCTCTCCTTGAGGGGGGTTCGCGGCGCTGAAGCGGGAGCTAGCGTAGTCGTCGACGTTACGCTCGCGATTGCCTCTCAATCGGTGTTCGTTATCATGGGGATTGCCCTTTTCATTTATTACTACGGTTTCGGAGAGACGGCCCACACTGCCATTGTAGGCATCTTCCTGTTTGGGTTGGGGGTCTTCGGCTTCTATTTCGCGCAGCGGTGGGGAGTCTTTTCGCGATTGGCCCACCGGGTCGAAAAGATCGTTAAAGTGGGTCATTGGGAGTCTATCACGGGCAGCGCAAAGGCTTTGGATGAAGCCGTCGATGAGACTTATCAGAGGAAGGGGTTCCTTTTTTCAGCCGCACTCTGGCGCATGCTGGGCGTTCTTCTCGGCACGGGCCAAATCATTCTTGCCCTCCATTTTCTCGACCATCCGATTGGAATTGTCGAGGCCATCATGCTCGAAAGCATGACGCACGCGGTTCGCAATGCCGCCTTTATGATTCCCGGGGCCATTGGGGTCCAGGAAGGTGGCTTCGTGGTCCTCGGAGCCTCACTCGGTCTCGGTCCCGAAACGGGTCTCGCGCTCGCCCTCCTCGTGCGCGCCCGCAGCATCCTCTTCGGACTCCCGGCTCTCCTGGTCTGGCAGGTTGTGGAGGGCCGGTATTTGCTTCAGAACCAAAATAAGAAAGGCTACACCCTGGAAAGATAACGATCTTTTACCTCACGGGCGGCAAATCGAACCGGCGCCTGGTGAGCGAGGGACTCCGAAACGACACAGTAGACACCGCAATTCTTCTGACACTCTTTTTTATGATTGTAGCTGCGAAGGAGCTCAGGTGTGACATCCATGATGTCGATATTCGGCGTTCGTTTCATGCTGCAGAGCCAGAATTTTCCTTGCGCTGAAACGAAGAAATACTTGTAGCCGGCTATACAAGTCCACTCCGTCTCCTTTCCGCTCAGGAGGTCACGTTGATAATCGATGAGGAGACCACTGCACTGGATTCGCTTTCCTTGCCTCTTCTTCTTTTCCTGGTAGTCGAGCAGCTCTTTGAGAGCCTCTTTGCCTCCCTGCTTCACCGCGAACTTCCCGTTCGTACCAGCGTGAACGAGACGAGACTGAACCGGAATGTCATTGTCGAGCCCATAGTCGATCACCTGCTTCGCCTCATCAATCGACTCCTCAAAGAGAACGCCGGACATGCTGTACTTCAGATTCGACTCCTTTAATAATTCAAATTTTCGCATCACGGATTTCAATGACTTACGGGTCGATCGGATAGGCGTCATGCGGTCCACCGAAACATGAATGGAATCGAGCCGGGCGTCTTCCAGCCCTGCTATGAGCTCCTTCGTGATTTTGAATCCGTTTGTCGCGATACTCGTCTTCAGATCGAGCGATTTGCAGAAGCGAACGATTTCGACAATGTCAGGGTGCATGAGTGGTTCCCCGCCCTGAAGACCTATGCGGACGCAACCCAGGTCCTTAATCTTTGCAATCCACTTCTTGAGGTCTTCAAACTCCGGATGCGGCACACTATTGTCGAATTCCGTGCAGTAGAAACAATCCAAATTGCAGCGGTCGGTCACATAGAGGTGTGCCGAGATCGGCTCGCGGTCGAATTCACGCTGCGCTCTCTTAAGCCAGAAGGTGTCCATTTTTTTGTGGTAGAAAATCGAGCCGGGCTCTCTTCTCCTTTTGGCGAGGCTTTCTCCTTCCCGTTGGTTGTCAATCTCAAAACCCTAATCAGTATTAATTTGATTTTCCAGATCAAGAGTCGAATACTCTTGTCCTGATTGGCTCCATTCCGAGTGAGCCGATCGCGCAAGGAGAGGTGGCTGAGCGGCCGAAAGCGCTCCCCTGCTAAGGGAGTAGGCCTGTAAAAAGGGCCTCGCGGGTTCGAATCCCGCCCTCTCCGCCATTTTCCGCCGGCCGGCGGAAAATGAGTTTCGCGCCGTGCGCGGCGCGAAAGGTGGGTGGGATGAGAACCCGCGAGTCGAGCGGGTTTGAACCGAGAGGCCGACGAAGGAGGTCGAACGCAGGCAAACCGAAGGTTTGGGGCGAAGCCCCGAGCGGGAGCGAGTCAATCCCGAAACTGCCTCCGACGAAAATTCCGTATGGCGTGCCATTGGTGCATAGCGTGCGATTGTACTGCAACGGAATGTGGCTGCCTTTTATCACAACCGAAATCGATCAACATGACCTATTAGCGGCCTCTGAGCAAAGTCGCAGGAGCGGTAACGAGGCCGGAGCGGCTATTACAATGAGCGCTGCAGCTAACGTATGCATAATTAGGTAGGGACACTCCTGCCGTCAACGGCACTTCGATTCAATCTGACGCTTCCGTTTCTTCGGGTCGTCGATGACGCTATAGAACGAACCGATATAGGACAACGCTGCTTTGCGAGCATTCGGTTTGAGCTCCACTTGAGTATTCCACAGCGCGGTGATCTCGGGCCGATGACGATCGAAAACCTCGATTGTTCCCTCCAGAATGCCGGCTTCATGGCAGAACCCGCGGTAAAACCTTTCCCTGACGCTTTTGAGACCGAAATGGGGGTCCGGGTTCGCGTAAGGAGCGTTGATTATTCCGGCAAGATCGAAATCATAGGGCACCGGAATGAAAGGGGCGCTTGGGTCCGGAAACCTGAACGGGCGGCCGTTGTGGCAACATCGCTCACCAGCAGGGCCACCGAGTAGGCCGTAATCGGTATTTCCGATCATGTATTGAAAGACCGAAGCAAGATTGAGAGCTGCCGGATCGTACTGTTTGAAATTGACCTCGTTAGCCTTCACAATTTTGCCCCCGATTCTTTTCCCCAGCGCCTTTTCCGCCTCGATAAAGAAACCGTATCGCCGCGCCCTGGGCTTCGACATCCCGTTCATGTCTTTGTAGGTGATCCGCGCAAGGCGCACGCGGCAGCTGCGATCAGTCAATAGATTGAAAGTGCGGTAGATGAGGAATTCCTTCACCACTATCTGTTGGAAACTGGCGTCTCCTTGACAGTGGGTGACTAGCTTAACCTTGTCCAGGCCTTCGAAAAGGGTTCCTGTGACCTGCTTCTTCTTGAAATTGAGCCAGAGGGGAGGAAAGCTGCAGGTCTCGGGTCGGCGGCGCAGTCTCCCGCGAGCCTTCACGCGGACATCCAAGGTCTGGTCGCCGAGGGTGGGATCAATGTAGGTGATGCGAGAATCAAGATAAATCGGACCTTTACCTTCTTTCTCACCCGCACCCCGTTGCCAATAAAGTTCGGAAATCGGGGCCTCCAGGGTGAAGGAGATGAGTTCGTGGGCATCGAAGAAACTTCCCCTGGCTATGCCAGCGGTGGCAAGCAATATTACAAAGGCTGCCTGCCAGGTGCGGTTCGATAGGGCGCTTAGGGCGCGGCAGGTAATTCTCATGGCGATTATCTTAAAGGCCATTGCCGATTTCGGTATCGCAAACCCGCTTTGCGGACTTCCATTAGCTTTTTACTTGGACCAACCGATGCTCCCAGTTGGGTTTCACCATTAGAACTCGAATTTGCCCAATGTCAAATGCGAACGGTGTGAGACTAACTGGAGGCGCGGGAATGTGGACGCCCCTGAGTGATGGGTTCTCTTGGAGTGATTGCAGCAGCTAGACGGTAAGCTCCTTAAAGCCTTGTCAGGTGCTCGAATCGTATGGGGTCGAATCGTATGGGAATCGTATTGGAGTCAGACTGGAATGGCGCTAAGATAAGCCAAAAATAATTGTAAAAAATATGTAAAAAAGCTTGTACTATGACCGTTAGTAGGCTAATCTTGTTGTATGAAAAATATGACAAGATTCCTGCCTGGGTTTAATCACATTCTATGCGGTCGCCCGCCTAAGTCGGCCCTGGCACAATTAAAGCAAAAACTGGCTCATCTAAGAGAGTCAACTCTATCGGAGTTGTCGGATCTGTTTGATCGGTGGATTCCTCTGGGAGTTTTGCAACCCAAGAGCGAAAAAGAAAACAGCCGGGAACGAGTCTACTCACTCAGAACGACCTTCTGGGGCTTTCTGTTCCAGGTGCTCTCCCCGCAGACAGCCTGCCGGGAGGTCGTCAGAAAGGTGCAGAGCTACTGTAGTGAGCGGGAGTTGAACCTGCCCAGTTCCTCCACCTCGGCCTATTGCCAGGCACGTCAGCGCATAGGTATAGAGGACTTACAAAAGATCGGTGAAGAGGTCAGCGAGCAGATACACAAGGAGGTAAGGCAAGCGCAGCGGTGGAAGGGGCACGAGGTCAGAGTGATAGACGGTACTGGGATCAGTATGCCCGATACCGAGCAGAACCAGAGGGCCTTTCCCCAACCCGGGGGGCAGAAAGAGGGGTGCGGATTTCCCGTCATGCTTCTGGTGGGCTGTTTCTGTTTGGCCAGCGGGGCCTTGCTGCACTGTGTCGAGACCACCTTAAAAAACCATGAAAGCGGCATTTTGCGCAAATTCGTTGGGTATTTGAAAAAAGCAGAGGTGGTTCTGTGCGACCGCGGTTATTGCTCTTATGCCAATCTGGGGCTGCTTCTAAACCATCAAATGGACGCGGTCATGCGCCTGCACCAAAGGCGCAAATGCGACTTCCGTAGCGGCCAAACACTGGGCCGATACGATCGGCTGGTGACCTGGAAAAAACCGCAGAGACGGCACGGGTTCAGCCCGGAAGAATGGGCTCAATTACCGGCCGAACTGACTCTGCGAATGGTGCGTTTCTTCGTTCAGATCAAAGGATTCCGTACCCGAAAGATCGATCTTGTGACCACCTTTACCGACCCCCTCCAATACACCGTAGAGGATCTGGCCGATCTCTACTTCCGCCGCTGGTCAGTGGAACGTAAGCGACCGGGCAACGACCTTGTAGCGCAAAGATGCCGACCGTGATATGATTATGGGATGGGAGAAAAAACGAGAGGGCGGACACGGTCGAAGCGAATCGTTCGACGAAGTCGGCAGGAGCGCAGGCGACTGATAAGCGCATACCGTCGCAGCAATCAGACGCAGAGGGCGTTTGCCCAGCGGCACGGTATCAAGTATATGACCTTTATGGGATGGCTGCGCAAGGACCGGGCCGGGCACAGAAGCAGCGGGGTAAAATCGGCGGGGGCGCGGTTTGCCGAAGTTACGGTGCAGAGCAGCGCGGTCACGGAGGATCGGATCGAGATCGTCTTAGGGGACCCGATACGGGTGGAGGTGGACTGCGGTGTTGCGGTGGAACAAGTGGCGAGTCTGGTGAAGGCGTTGAGGGAATCGGGATGCTGAGCTTACCGGGAACGATGAAGGTTTTCCTGGCCGTGGGAGTAACGGATCTGCGAAAGAGCTTTAATCGCTTCGGGTTTAATTCCTTCGTTTCTAATTCATAAAGCGGGGCCCTCAGCTCAAGGAAGACCCGTTGAGCGGAGCGGACTTTGTCTTCTGCAATCGCAGCCGGGACCGGGTCAAGATTCTGTATTGGGACGGCACGGGGTTATGGGTTTTCGCAAAGCGATTAGAGAAGGGTCGGTTCAGCTGGCCGCAGGGAGTGGACTTGAAAGATCAGAAGCTTCCATTGCGCCCTGAAGCGTTGAGCATGCTCTTGAACGGGATCGACCTGAGGGAGGGGAAGATGCGGCCCTGGTATCAGCGTTAGGTCAAAAAAAGTGATTTTTTTGAAAAAAGTAGTGCTTTTCTTATTACCGTTAGTTTAGTATTGTTTTCATGCCTGAAGTCGAGGTTTTGCAAACAGAGCTGGAGCAACTCCGAGAGGAGAATCGGCTTTTACGTCAGAAGATCGGCTGGCTCATTAAGCGCTACTTTGGAGGCAACCAAAGCGAGCGGATCGATCCGGGACAGCTGGAATTGCTCCTGGCCGGGCTGGAGCAGGCCGAGGAAAACAAACCCGCTGAGCAAACGGCAGAGCCACCACCCGAGCCGAAGGCGCGCAAAGGAGCTGGGGCGAGGCGACAGCGTCTGCCCGAGCACCTGGAAGTCGAAGAGATCGTAATCGAACCCGAAGCGGTGAAGGTTGAACCGCAAAAGTGGCGGTTGATCGGTGAGGAAGTCACTGAAGAGTTAGATTTGCTCCCGGCCCGATTTATCAGGCGGCGCTATATACGGCGCAAATATGTATCTCGCGAAAAGCCCCAGGAACCTCCCGTGCTGGCGCCATTACCATCGCGGCTGATTGAAAAAGGGATCCCTGGAGTGGGGCTTTTGGTGCACCTATTACTGAGCAAATACGTCGATCACCTGCCGTTGTATCGGCAGGAGAAGATTTTCCGGGAACGCTACGGAGTAAGGGTGGCGCGCCAGAGCATGCTCGATTGGATCCACCAGGTAGCGCAATGGCTAAAACCCATCTACAACTACATGTGCTTACAATTGTTCGAGGGCGGTTACATCCAGGCGGACGAAACGCCCATCCGCTACCTGGATCCGGACGCAGGCAAGAAAGAGGGCTGCAGGAAAGGATACCTGGGGGTCTACGGGCGACCCGGCGGCGAGGTGCTCTACGACTGGCACACAGGCCGTGGGGTAAAATGTCTCGAGCAGTTCCTCAACGGATACGAAGGGTTGCTCCAAACCGACGGTTACGCAGCCTATGGCAGTTTCGCCCGGGAGCATAACGGGATTACCCTGTTTGGGTGCTGGGCACACCTGCGACGCAAATTTGTGGAGGCGATGGATGAGAATCCGAAGCTGGCCGGCTGGGTGGTGCGGCAGATCCACAATCTCTACAGAGACGAGCGCCCTCTGCGCGAACAGCGGGCCGGTCCCGCCTTGCGCGAAGCCTACCGGAAAAGCCATGGTCGGATGATCGTGGAACGCTTGGGCAAAGCCTTGCCTATACTCAAACGGCGGGCCTTGCCGCGGAGCAAAATGGGTGAAGCCGTTGAGTATGCTCTGACCCAGTGGGAATCACTCAAGCGCTACCTCGAGCATGGCAAGGTTGAAATCGACAATAACCGCATTGAGAATGCTATCCGGCCGACCGCCCTGGGAAAGAAAAACTGGATGTTCATCGGCCACCCCAAGGCCGGTTGGAGAAGCGCCGTAATTTACTCGATCATTGAGAGTTGCCGGCGGCACGCAATTGAACCATCCGCTTACCTCACTGACGTCCTCAAAAGATTGCCGGACATGAACATCACCGAGATCGCCGAACTCGCTCCGGCGAATTGGAAGCCGACCCGAACAGGCGAACCGCTCGCAGCCTCTTGAACCCGGACACTGCCAGGATCCTCGCGCATGCCGCGATCCATAGGGCAGTTCACCGGTCGTTTACAGTGGAACTGTTTTTTCGCGACATTAAAACGACTATGAAGATGGAAACGGTACGCTGCCTTACTCCCGAAATGGTGCGTAAGGAAATCCAGCTGTTCTTTATCGCCTATAATCTCATCCGCGCCCTCATGCAACACGCCGCCACCCTCTATCAGCGTGACCTGCATCGGCTCAGCTTCAAGAGCACGGTCGACACCGTTCGGCAGTACTGCACCGCTCTGAACGCCACCCGCAAGCAGCCTCGAAAGCAACAACGCATCATTGACGAGATGGTTCTGATTATTGCCGAGGAGACTGTTCCACTACGAGAACACCGCAGCGAACCACGAGCGGTCAAACGAAGACCGAAACCTTACCAATTACTAACGAAGCCGCGAGGGAAAATGAAAGTCTCGCGCTCGCGCAGAAACAAAGGCAAAAATCGTCGTTAATCGCTTCGGGTTTAATCGCTTCGGGTTTAATTCCCCGAAGCTTGCTTCGTTTCTAATTCATAAAGTCTAATATCAAATGCCTCGGGGCTTGCCCCGAGGATCTTTACCTCGGGCTTATCTTAGCGCCATTCCGCTCTGACCCGGAAATCTCACACCCGTCTTCGCCTGGATGCGCAGAACGATTTCCGTATTCAAGACAGGCCAATAGGCTAAGTCCGACAGATTCCTAGCCCGGACACTTCACACACATCGTAGCGAGACGGCGTAGGTTGCTGCGGATCAAGGTCTTTTCGCAGTCCGGCGGGCGACAGTGTGTTGGAACTCTCTGAGGTCGCCGGACAAGAGAAGGCTTTGAGGCGCAGTGACATCCGTGGTCGCAGCAGATGGTTTGTGAAATGTTCGGGCTAGGTCTTCGAGAAAATGAGCGAGGCGCAGTTCCCCCAGAATCCGAGCGAATTCGACATCACGTACTGGACTTCCTTTTCCCTCGCGCCCTCCGAAATAACGTCGAGGGGGATGCTCGGATCGGGATTGCGGTAGTTGATCGTGGGCGGAAGGCATTGATGCCGGAGGGCGAGAACGGAGATAATCGATTCGAGAGCGGACGTTGCGCCCAGACAGTGTCCGGTTACCGGCTTGGTCGTACTGCACGGTATAGCAGGCCGATCAGTTTGAGTCGCCCGTTGTATCGCCTTTGCCTCTGCCGAGTCGTTGATAACCGTGGCGGTGCCGTGCGTGTTAATGTAGTCAAGGTCCCGAATACTTATTTGTGCCATGCGCAGGGATTCACCAATCGTTTGAAAGAGACCATCACCATCTTCATTGACTCCCGTTCGACCAGCGTGATCCACTCCCAGGCTCCAGCCAGCCAGTCGGGCGAGGGGCTTTACCTGGCGCGATTCCATTGACCTTTTTGATTCAAGGACGAGAAAGCCGGCCCCTTCCCCGAGAATTGTACCGTCTCTGGTCGCGTCGAACGGGCGGCATGAGGCTTCCGGATTTTCAGCATGACCCAGAATTCCGGCCGATGAGAGTTGCTCAAATAACAGTGGGTGGAGAGGGGTTTCGGCACCGCCGACTATGGCGATATCAATTCCCCCACCGATGATCTGTAGGGCGCCGACTGTGATCGCTGCCGCGGATGATGTGCAGGTAGAGGAAAGGGTGAAGCTGGGGCCTTTGAGGTTGAAGTATTGTGCAAGTGCGCCTGTTAGACTTCCGATGGTGCTGTTTGCTGCCGTTGAAGGCGGAATTCGACGTTTGCGCCTCATGAATTCGCTAGAGTCGAGAATTCGATTCACTGGACTGCGTGAGATGCCGCATGTGAGACCGATTCTTTGTGCTTCCGGTTGTTCGCGATCCAGTTCAGCGTTGATCCACGCCTCATTGAGCGCTCCCAGCGCGATCTTTACGACGCGGTCCATCCGCTCGATGCGGTGAAACTGTCCAAGACATGCCGGAAGTTCCGAAATCTGGCAGCCGGCGATGCGGCGCGATTTGTAAGTCGACTGATTATATACCCACTTCGCTGGAGAACGCCCCTCGCGAACACTCTTCCACAAGCTCGAGACATCGTTGCCGGCCGAGCAGAACGCTCCCATTCCGGTGATGAAAATTGGATTCTCTATTAGTGCTCGATTCAACTATAGAGTTTGTACTGTTGCAGTTGAATCGATCTTCCAGCCAAATGCAAACCTTGCCTTCAACCGCTAGACCAGCATAAGAGCCGGTGTCTCCAGAATCCCCTTCAGGGTAGCGAGAAATTGCGCCCCCACGGTGCCGTCGACGGTGCGGTGATCGCAGCTGAGGCTGAGTGTCATACGCTGTCCGACAGCGATGTTATCGTCTTTGTCTACCACCGGTTTCCTGGTTGTGGCACCGACAGAAAGAATTGCGGCGTTGGGGGGATTGATTATTCCGAAGAAGCTTGTCACTCCGAACATCCCGAGATTCGAAACAGTAAAGGTGCCGCCTGCCATTTCGTCGGGAGTCAGCTTTCGATTTCTCGCCTTGTGAGCGAGTTCCTTGGCTTCCACGCTCATTTGGCGAAGTCCCTTGGCCTGGGCATCACGAATTACCGGAGTGACCAGACCCTCTTCGATGGCGACCGCGAATGCCAGATGAACGGAACCGTACTGTACGATCGTTTCACCAGTCCAGGAAGCGTTTACGGCGGGTACCCGCCGTAAGGCCTCGGCGGTGGCTTTAAGGATGAAGTCATTGACACTCAGTTTTATTCCCCCGGCTTCCGGAGGTAGATTTGCCAGGTCGTTATTCAGAACGGCGCGCAGATCGAGCAGGGGCGCGGCGTCGATTTCCATTTCCAGATAGAAATGCGGTATCTGCGTCTTTGACTCCAGGAGGCGTTGAGCGATGATCGATCGGATTTTTGAAACTGGGCTGATTTTCTCTTCACTCGGTGCCGGACTCACCGAAGAGGGAACGGTCGGCTGGGGTTCTTCGGGTTTCGCGGCGGCATCGGGAGTGCCGACTGGCGACGGTGTGAGGGCGGCTCCTCCTTTTACGGCTTTCAGGACATCAGCCTTGACAATCCTGCCTCCCGGGCCCGTGCCCTTAACAGCCTCTATGGAAACGCCATGCTTTGTGGCGATATTTCTGGCCAGCGGTGAGATTTTTATGCGTTTCCTCCCAGGGGTCTTCGACTTTGGCGGCGCTGGCTCGACCTCTTCCGGCTTTGTATCAATTTCTGGCGCTGGAAGTATCGCCTCCGATTGCGTTTCTGCTGAGGGATCCTCGCTAGTGGTAGAGAGGTCTTCGGATTCAGTCTTAGTCGGGGCCGGGGAAGCAGGAGGAGTAGACTTCTGCTCCACTTTGGGGACTTCCTCCCCTTCTTCGCCTATCGCGCAGATGGGAGAGCCGATCGCTACCTGTTCACCCTCTTTGGCATACTGAACAAGAAGGTAACCCTCCTCGAAATTCTCCAGTTCCATGGTCGCTTTATCTGTCTCAATCTCGGCGATCATATCTCCGGGCTCGACGCGATCGCCTTCTTTCTTCATCCATGCCACAAGAGTGCCTTCACTCATCGTGTCACTGAGTTTCGGCATATCAATAATCGTGGCCATGTTTGCCTTTCGGCCTCAACTTAAGTGCTCGAAATCATAAATACGGTCACGTATGCCGAGGCGATTTTGGATGCTGGGGGAGGCGGTCGGGTCGTGCCAGGCCTGTCGGCCTTGGGCGACTCGACCGACGCTGCCCAGCGCCAAAAGCGCCCGGTCCCAAAAGGATGGGGCGGCATTGGGGGTATTGCGGCGTTGCGCCGCCGGCGAGAAAAGCCCTTCAGGGCTGTCCGTCGCCGGCGCGCCTTGCACTACCCACAATGGCGCTCCCACATACGTGACTGTATTTATGAGTTCGAGCATTAGAGTTAGAGAATCTCCAAAGCTGTCCTCACGACACGCTCTGCGTCCGGCAACTGAATTTTCTCTAGAGGGGGACTGTATATCTGCGGTGCATCGATGGCGGATACTCTCTTCACTGGCGCATCCAACCAGTCGAATGCCTTTTCCTGAATGAGATAGGCAATTTGTGCATCTGTGCCGCAGAATGGTTTGTTCTCTTCGATGAGAACGGCTCGGTTGGTCTTTTTTATTGAGTTGAGAATGGTTTCTTCATCTAAGGGACGAATCGATCTAAGATCGATGACTTCGGCGTTGACGCTGTTTCGGGATTGGAGAATCTCGGCCGCCTGGAGGGAGGTTCCCACCGCTCTCCCGTGAGCAATCAGGGAAATATCGGAGCCTTCTCTCTTTACCTCAGCCACGCCAAGAGGGATGAGATACTCTTCATCCGGCACCTCGTCTCTTTCGTTATAGAGAATCGTATTCTCCATGACACAGACCGGATCGTTATCTCGTATTGCTGACTTCATCAGACCGAGGGCGTCGTAAGCGTTCGCCGGACAGACAACTTTCAGTCCGGGCGTGTGGGCGCAGAAGTTCTCCGGAGCGTGGCTGTGGGTGGCGCCAACGTTGGTGCCTCCGTTGGCGGGACCCCGGATGACGATCGGAATATTGATCAGTCCTCCCGACATGTATCTGATATTCGCGGCGTTGTTAAAGACCTGATCAAACGCTACGTAGCAAAAGCTCCAGAACATAAATTCGATGATGGGGCGCAGTCCCATCATGGCTGCCCCGATGCCCAAGCCGGCAAATCCCGCTTCGCTGATCGGGGCATCCACCACCCGCTTTGGGCCAAACTTGCCAACCAGTTCCTCGGTCACTTTATACGCGCCCTGAAATTGAGCGACTTCTTCCCCCATGACCAAGACTGAATCATCGCGTTCCATTTCCTCGGAAATGGCTCTGTTTATTGCTTCTCGGTAAGTAATCGATGGCATCGGGACGAATGAAAAATGTGATGTGTGAACTTGTGAGAATTCCGGGCTAGGAATCTGTCGGACTTAGGATTCCTAACATCTCATTGGTTTAGATTTCATGGTGACAGATCGACATTCCGATCAAGTTTAGACCGACAGATTCCTTTGAAGAAAATGAACCTGAGATTTGAGACAAATTGTCATATCTATTCCTTTTTCGACTACGAATCTGATGATAAGGGATCGTCGCTCGTGGGTTGATCGTGTCAAATTGAATCATAGCGAAACCGCTGTGCAACAATCCGTACACTTTCCCACAAATCTCAGGTTCATTTTCTTGTCTCTAGCAGCCTGTTGAAAAGAGTTCGAATAAGTCCGACAGGCTGCTAGTTCAATTAAAGAAAAATCTTCCTTTAGGTTTCTTTTCGCCGGGGTTATCGACCTCCCAATAGACATCGCGGGTAATTTCCTCGGGTGGTGGGAAAGGACTCTGTTCAGCGAATTTTGTGGCTTTTTCCGCTTCCTCCCGAATTGCCCGGTCCAGCTCCTTTGCCGCGTTTTCATCGAGAATGCCCTCTTTCAAAAGATGAGACTCGAAGAGACTGATCGGGTCCCTCGTCTTTCGGTATTCCTCGATCTCCGACTTCGTGCGGTAGGTCTGGTCGGGATCCGAAACGGAATGTCCGCGGTAGCGATAGGTGTCGATCTCAAGGAGAGTCGGCCGCGATTCTTCGTGAGCTCGCTTGATTGCATCTGCCACCTTCGCCCGTATTTCGAAAATGGAATGCCCGTTGCACACATCCCAGGCGATGTGATAGCCCTCCGCCCGCTTCGCGAGTATTTCACCGGCTGATGATCGCTCCTGGCTTGTGCCCATGGAATAGCGATTGTTCTCGATTATATAGACGACGGGTAGTTCCCAGAGAGCGGCAAGGTTGAGCGATTCGTGAAAAACGCCCTGATTGACTGCGCCGTCGCCCATAAAGCATAAGCAGGCGCCTTTTTTCTCCCGATATTTGATCGCGAATGCTATCCCCGCGCCGAGTGGCGTTTGCCCCGCCACGATGCCGTGGCCGCCCCAGAATCGCTTCGCGGGATCAAAAAAGTGCATCGATCCCCCTTTCCCCTTAGAGCAACCGGTGTGTTTTCCGTAAAGTTCCGCCATGCACGCGTTCATCCTCATTCCCACGGCGAGAGCGTGACCGTGATCGCGATAGGCCGTAATGATGTGATCTTCCGGTCCCCGAACGGAAACGCAGCCGACCGCTACGGCCTCCTGGCCAATATAGAGATGGAGAAACCCGCCGATATGGCCCTGCTGGTAGGAGCGTATACACCGCTCTTCGAAACGTCTTATCCTGAGCATGCCCTCGAGCAGCTCAACTTTCTCCCTGTTTTCCAGTTGGGAGTTTATCTCGGCATCCGCATAGGTCATTTCCATGCTTTGCTCCTCGCCTGTCGATGGTTCGCGCTCTGCTGTCTGTTCAGTTGACACTATTGGAATTATTGCTGAGGAGTTGCAGACCACAAGGGCGAATCTTCATTACAACTTCGGAAATAAGGAGACGCTGTCGCGCGAAGTGTCGCTGCGCTGCCTCTAACCTGGAAATCTCACAGGATTTCCAGGCTTAAAAACAAAAGGGCACAGAAGATATTGAATCCGAGTATCTTGTCGTATTTATTCGAGAGTTCATTTTGGCCATGCTCTTGACACTCTGTCCTAGTTTCCGCCTCCGTCGTTCTATTTGGAAAGATAAAGAATATTCTGAACCCCCTTCAATATCTTCTGTGCCCTTTTGTTGGATAGCCCGCTTTTCGTGGCGCGTGTGTAGCGACACGGCAGGAAAGGCATCCAGCTGCAAGTCCGTCCTCGAAAATATGTGAGAAAAGCGGGCTAAGATCATCGCAGAGGGTGGGCTCGCTTAGGTAAATTGCACTACGGCGACTTTACGGCTCTTTTAATCGCTTCGGGTTTAATTCCCCGAAGCTTGCTTCGTTTCTAATTCATAAAGTCTAATATCAAATGCCTCGGGGCTTGCCCCGAGGATCTTTACTGCGCATTCCAGGAAAGCACTCAGATGCTTATTTTTTCGGCGAATTCGGAAAGCTATGTCCGACAGATTCCTAATCGATCAGCTTGGGAAGAGTGGTCGAGAGCACGGGCACGAAAGTGATGATGAGCACGCCAATGAGGCGCACGAGAAAAATCGGGGAGACACTGCGGATGATTGTGGGAAGAGATTTCTCGAACCGATAGGAAGAGATGAATAGATTCATACCCACGGGGGGCGTCATGTAGCCTAATTCCAGATTGGCGAGAAAGATAATGCCGAGGTGGATGGGGTCGATGCCGTAAGCGAGGCCCAACGGTATGATGAGCGGCACAACCACGACGATCGCGGAAAATATATCCATAATACAACCGACTAAAAGTAGCGACAGATTGAGACTGAGGAGAAACAGCCATCGCGAATCGATCGACGCCGTCACCCATTCCACCGCCCGTGAAGGGATCTGTTCGAAAATGAGGTAATTGCTCAGCCCCATAGCGACTCCCAGGATGAGCAAGACCCCACCTACAAGGAGACTGCACTCCGTCATGACGCGAGTTGTGTCTTTTAGGAAATTGAGATCGCGATATACGAACGTCTCCACGACGAAGGCGTAAGCGGCGGTTACGGCAGCCGCTTCCACGGGGGTGGCGAGTCCGGAAAAGAGAGCGGTGAGAGCTACTACGGGTAGGAACAGCTCCCATTTTGCGATCCAGATCGAGCGCCACGCTTCAATTCGGTCAAACTCTTGTAGAGTCGCTTTGTCTTTCGGTCCCCTGCTCACTCCCCACCATCCCGTCATAATGACCAGAAGAATTCCGGGCCCGATACCGCCTAGAAACATCTTTTCCATCGAGATTTGGGCGATCTCAGCTTCTCCCGTGGTCAAATTGGAAACGACTGTCGAGGCGGTAATGGCGTAGAGGATCAAAGGGATACAGGGAGGAAAGAGAAGCCCCAGAGATCCGGAGGAGGTGAGGAGGCCAAGGGTATCTCTTTCAGAATATTGAGACTGAATAAGAACGGGGAATAGCAATCCTCCCAAAGCCAGGATGGTAACCCCTGAAGCTCCCGTGAAGGATGTAAAAAATGCGCAGACCAGGACAGTAACGACGGCGGGTCCGCCGCGAAATTGTCCCACGAGCGCCTGGAAAACTCGAACCAGTCGTGTTGAGGCGCCGCCTTCCGCCAGAAAATATCCTGCAAGAGCGAAGAGCGGAATACTCGGCAGGATCGGGTTCGTGACGAGTGAATAGTGCTTTAGCGGGATCATCGCCAGGGGCAGACCTTCTCCCCACAGAAGGGCCAACGTGATGCCGCTGATGGCTGTGAATATCGGTGCACCGAAGAGTATTGCGACGAGGAGTATAATGAGAAGCGGCACGACCAGCCGGTCCGGATCGATTGGCGCCCGCGCCAGGACTCCGATGATCATTCCGGTGAGGATCAGCGCCAGTGTCCGCCCCTTCCAGGAATGCGAGGCGTGCCAGATCAGTCTGAAGGCAATTAGGCCGAACCCAAGGGGTAGGATGAGCAGGACGACCCACACCGGGATTCCGTAGTCGAGGCTCTTCCCTCCGGCGCGTTCGGTTAGGATAAAGGCCATACTTGCTTGACAGAGAAGTGCGCATATAGCCGCGGCCACGACGTTGCTGAATATTCGGGCAGTTGTTTGAAGCTTTCCACGCAGGTACGTCGTCAGGGTGGAAATGGAGAGCAATCGATCTTCGCGCGCCGCGATTGCGCCGCCCAGCATGCTGATAATGAGGGTAAAATGCTGGACATAGGTGCTCGATCCAGGCAAGCCGGTGCGAAACACGGAACGAAGGACAATCTCTGATAGGGGCAACAGAACCAGCACCGCCAGGGCTATGGAAACGATTGTATTCTCGCTTCCAATGGCGACGCGGCGCCATCCCATGAGTTCTCCCGGATCTCGGTGAGTCGCCTGCGGTCTGTTAAAGGCGATTTTTTTCAATGTTCGGCGCTCACTCTGTCCGAGCGGTACCTCTTCAACAATTCGCGGACTTCATCGAATATGTCGGCAGGAACCATCCCGCCCCGAATCTGAGGATAGACCCTTTCGGCTTCCCGACGCCATTCAGCCTCAATCTCAGAAGTCACGTTTTCGACTCTCAGCCCGCGTTTTTGCATCGCATTCACCGATTCGTAACTTTCCTTGCGGGCCCGGAGATTGATTTCTGCCCCCGCTATTGCCGCGGCCGCCAGAAGCGCCGGTTTCGTGCTGTCGGAAATCCGGAGCCAGAACGATTTCGTCACGATGGCTGCGCCCTGGAGGGGTGCCCAGTCCAAATCGAGCATATAGGGCGCGCGAGTGTCGAGCTGTCCCGCCAGCGCAAAGATGGGGGGTGCGGCCACGGCGTCGATGAGACCGGTTTGCAAGCCGGGTATGATATCGGATGTCTCCAGCATAACGGGCTGAAAGCCGATACTTCTCATGATCTTCGCCTGCTCATTATCGCCCTCCCAGACAAACCATTTTAGCTTCCGCAAATCATCGGGACGCACAATGTGCTCCTTTGAAAATATGCGTATCCAGCCGGCATCGATCCAGAAGAGCACGATGAAGCCTTTCTCCTCGAGACGCCTCGCAAGCTTGGGGCGAAGGATGCCGCCGACGTAATCGTACTCTTCGAGATTGTGAAACACCATGGGCATATTCTGCAGCGCTTTCACGCTTTGCTCAATGTCGGAGAGTCCGGTTGCCGTAAATAACCCCGCCTGAAGCATGCCCACTCGCATAAGCCGCACCATGTCCGCTTCCCCTCCCTGCACCCCATCAGGATATATGACCAGCCTCACACCACCGCCCGGCGCCTCACTCCACTTCTCCCGCATGGTCATGAGCGCTTTGTGGGCGGAGGAACCACGCGGCGCGATTGTTCCCAGGTTCAGGCGAATCTGCCGCGCCCCGTGCAGCCCCGTGACCATTAAAAAGACTAACAGAACGACAAGCGTGAGTTTATTAAAGCAACCGATGGCCCTACCCAAACAGAAAGGCTTATAAGACAGAAGAGGGGTCACAGAGTGCCACGAAGAACCACCGAGGTGCACAGAGGTGAATTGCGTGGACAATTTCAAGGTGAAATTGCGATCTTCCTTTGCTTCGGGAAGGTCGTTCAAGCCCTGGTGACAACCACTTCGGACTGACCGCTGCATCGATAACAATGGAGAAGAAGAATCCGACTCCTCCCAATTTTCTACATTTCCAGGTACCATTCTCCGTGGTCCTCCGTATTACAATCCGTAAAAACTTTTTTTTCTAGCAATGTTTGGCATAGAAGAGGTTGGAATTCAATGTATTGCAGTCGACAAGGTTTGGGGTCCCGCTCAGCGGGATTCGCGACGAGGTTACCAGGGGAAGTAGGAGGTTCCTTCTGCATTCGCGTCCATCTGCGTACATCTGCGGTTCTCTTCTTCTTTTTTGGTTTCGGCTTCGCTGCGCTAGGCTTCTTTGTATTACAAACTCGAAAGGGCTAGTTTTTTTCAGGAGAAATTCTCCACTCGAAAATATAACCCGTTGATGTTCAAGAAATATGGATCTCTTCCTCTTCACCCTTTGCGCCTTTGCGTGAGAATTCTTTCCTCTTCGTCTTCCTTTGTTTCCTTCTGTTCAATATTCCTCTCCAAGTAAGGACCTCAATCATTCTCCCGCTCCTTTTCATTCCGGAATAAGAAAAAGCTCGTCGCTCCGGCTTAGCAACCACCGCGCTCGCCGCTGCATGATCAAGTTTACGAGCCTCGATTGCGGTGTCAAATCCGCGTCGATCTCCAAGGCCTGTTCGAGCGTGTAACGAAAGTCCTCCAGTTCCTGTTCCTGCACCGCGACCGCTTCGGCATAGGTTACCATCGGGCTTGCCAGCTTTCCACCCGACAGTTCGACGGCCCGATCGAAGTGTCTCCTTGCCCGGGTGACGGCATTGGCTGCACCGCCCGGCCGAAACATTTCATAGGAGATAAGGAAGGAATGAATAGCGCCCTCGTCGTAGCTCTCATCCAACTCCAGGGCTCGGTCGATCAGTGCTTCGACTATGTGAAGTTCGGCCAGGAGGTCCGGGTCGTCCTTTGAAAGGGATATCGCTGCCGCCCATGCGGCTGCCGTCCAGTAGAGGAAGGGCACATCATCGACGTTGGTTGACGCTACGGCGGATACCGGTTCCTCGCGCAGTTTCTCCTCAAAATTGCTGTGACTTACTCCGATTCCACGTAGACCGTAATCGCGCGCGCGCAGATAAAGCCGAACGGCGCGGTCCCGCAGCTCCGTCGCTCTCGCGAAATCGACATCCTCCACTTCATTGGCTTCCGTCTCGACGAAGGCGAAAGCGTATTGGGCGAATCCACTGACTGTCGCGAAGAGCAGGCCCTCGTGCCTCGGAACTTCCTCGAGCAGGCTCTCCATCAGCTTGAGGCTGAAGGGCACGGCCGCCTTTACCAGTTCGGGATCGTCATCCGAGGAGAATACCGAACCTCCCGCCGCCAGCGTGTCGGCCATCTTCTTGATGGCCAGATCGTTGACCGAGCAGCCGACGGTAAAAGAGAGGGTGGCGCACAGCCCCAATCGGAGCACGTAATTATCAAAACGGGCTTTCCTTGTGCACAAAGAGTTCAGCCGCCGTCGCCCAAGGGCTATGGCGTGCCAAGGAGTTCGGAGTTCAGAGTTCAGGTTGCTCCCTGGTGTTACCGGCATTTTCTCTAGTATACTCTCCTCATTGTCATAGCGAGGCAGAGCTCCCGTTACTCTAGCTAACAATTGTTAAGCCAGTTCGCAAGCAGTTTCGCTTTCTAAGAGTCACTAAACTCTGAATACCTGAGACAGAAGCATTTCTCAGAAGATCCCCTCCTGGGAGGGGATTAAGGGGTGGGTTTGCCTCCTGCTACCTGTTGAACGTATTTGACGCTGCCCCGGTCTTGTGACGGGGCAGCTGCTTATTTCCCTACCGAAAGTAAAACAATTGAATAGGAACATCGGACTGTCGGACCGCGAAGATTGGACGTTGAACGTTGGATGTTGGGCGTTCGATGTTCGAGAACTACCCAGCCTCCCCACCTTCGTCGTAAGCATCGTCGTAAACTTCGTCGATCGAAGAACTCCCATCCAACCATCCTCCTTGACGTGCTCTCTCCTCGCCGTTATTTTCACTGAATTCGGTTTTTTTCGCAATTGGTCAATTCACTACACCTGAAGAGAAAATGATGAGAAAAGCACTCCTGTTTATTTCCGTTGCCATCTTATGCCTGAACGCCAACGCACAAAACATCTTCCGCATCGATAACAACCCCGGCCACGTTGCCGATTTCACCGACTTCCAGACCGCCCATGATGACGAAGGAGTGGTCGACGGGGATATTCTCTATGTCGCGGGATCGGGGACTTCCTACGGAACTGTCACCATCTCCAAATCAATCTTCGTCTATGGTCCGGGTTATTTTCTGACCTCCAATCTCGGTGAATCGGCGGAAGTGAGTCCCGCGCTCTTCGGATTAGTAACCTTCGTGGCGTCCGGACCGGACGATCCTTCAGGCGCCATGATTTCCGGGCTCACCACCGGTCAGATCGATGTTAATGCGTCCAATATCACGATTAAGCGTAACCATGTGACATTGCCGATCTTTCTCAATACAACCGGTAATTTTTCCGTTTCAAATGTGTTAATTATACAGAATTACATCATCGGGTCCTCGGGTAGTGGTAGTTTGGGGATGATTCATTTTAGCGGCGGTACGGTTTTTTTGAAACGGGCATTATTATCAGGAATAATTTCATTCAAAATAACACCTCTGGTGGGGATGCCATCACGATGTTTACAAGCGATACCGCCACGATTGAGAATAACATCTTTAATCTCGGAGATCTGGGCATCGTTAACAGCGTCTTTAGAAACAATCTACTGTTAGGAAATGAATCTTATTTTTTCGATTCCAATACTGCAATCACCAACAATATCTCTCCCCATAATGTCATCGCCATGCCTGTCCCGGAAAATCTCATCAATGAAAGCGGCACACTGTTTGACGGAACGAGCAGCCCGGACGGCCAATTTCAACTCGCTGGTGGCAGCCCGGCCGAAATGTTCGGCGTAGGCAATGTCGACGCCGGCATCTATGGCGGCCCGGAGCCCTATGTCCTCTCCGGTGTTCCGGCCCTGCCGACCATTACCGAAATTATCGCTCCCCTCTTCGGCTCCCCGTCGGCGGGGTTGGATATCACCGTCAAAGCCAAGGCGAGAAATTGATCCTCTCCTTGTAGAGGAATGCGCCTGCCGTCCGAAGCTACTCAAGCGAAGGAGGGGGAGCATTTCTGACGCCTCCTTATTTTTGATCCGAACTTACTGACGAAATCCTCCCGGATTCCGCTACGCTTTTGGGATAAGATTCGATGGAATAGTGATACCATGCGGGAGATATTAAAAAGTCTGATCCGGCTCTTTGCAGAACCGGCTACGATGGAGGGAATTTTCGGGTCCTTTCGTGTAGCCGGCTCTGCAAAGAGCCGGTTAGTGCCGATGTTCCTCCTGGCATTTCCCATCCCTCTCCAAGCCCAGAACATCGACCTTCTCGAGTATTTCATCGACACCAATACAGGGTTCGATTCCGGCCAGCAGATCGCTGTTCCTTCCGCCGCCAACGTCGAGATCATGTTCAATCCCGACATCTCAGCCCTTTCCTCCGGCCATCACGTCATTTATCACCGCGTGCAGGACACCAACGGCGATTGGAGTCCAACCATGGCTACACCTTTCTTCCTCGAGCCGGGCGTTGATACACAGGGCGACCACGAGATCGAGGAGATGGAGGTTTTCTACAACAGCGGAAACGTTCCAGTCGGCGGCTCGGGTACCCCCATACCTGTCACGACTCCTGGGAACGAAGTCACTGAGCAGGAAATTCTGGATCTCTCCAATGAGGATACCGGTTTTAATATCGCCTTTATCCGCGTCAAAGGTTCGAGCGGAATTTGGGGGCCATCGCTTCCCTACGCGTTCTTCAACGACGTAACGGGAGAACCCGATCCAGCCACGGACATCACCGCTATCGAAGCGTTTCTGAATGACGATCCGGGAGGAGAGGGGAGTGGCCAGGCGTTTACCGTCTCGCCGGCTGCAAATGAGGTCACGTCGAATAAGGTACTGGACCTCTCCTCAGAGTCGACGGGCTTCAATGTTCTCAATCTGCGCGCGCAAAATTCGCACGGCATCTGGGGGCCGCCGATCCAGTTTCCTCTCTTTAACGATATAAGCAACGGACCGGACGCTGCCGGACCCATCGACGAGATGGAATATTTCATCGACGCGGATCCCGGTTTTGGGATGGGGACAGCGGTGAGTATTACCACCGGCACTTCTGTTGAGAAGCTCTTTACCGGTGATCTTACGTCGGAGTCGCTGGGACAGCATACTCTGTATATTCGCACGAAGAAGCAAAACACAATCTGGGGTCCGCCCATGCCCTATTCCCTCTTTGTCGAGAACAACGTACAAACGGCGCCACTTCCGAACATCGTGCAAATCGATTATTCGCTCGTTCTGGGCTTTGGCGGTAACGCGCCGATTACCGTAAACGGCTCCTATAGCGATTTTACGCCCGCAACGCAGATCGACGAGACATTTAACATTGATGCTTCGGCCTTTACAGTGGGCGACATGGTCCAATTGGTAGTCACGGTGGTTGACTCCAATTCCACCGTCAGCCTCGATGTGCAGTCGGGTGTCGAAATTCTCGACGGTTACGACTTCTGGAAGTCGCTCTTCTTCTTTGGAGACGACTTCACGGATCCATTGATCAGCGGATTTACGGCCGACCCGGACAACGACGGCATCCCCAACGGCATCGAGTTTGCTTTGAACTCCGACCCCACGATCAGCTCCACCGGAGACCTGCCGGTGGTAACGGAGGACGGAACTTTCCTTGAGATCACCTACCGGCAGTTCATTGGGGGTGCCGGCACGGTGGGAGTCGACTACACTTTTGAAGGGATTCAATACACCGTCCAGGTGGCCACCGATCTCGTGGCAGGTGACTGGATGGAGGGACCTTCTCTAGTCCAGCAGGTGGGTTCCGCGATAAACAACGGCGACGGCACCGAAACCGTCACCGTGCGACTGCTCGAGGCGATCGGTGGTGTGGACAAGAAATTCCTGCGACTCCAGATCACTCTACTTTGATGTGAAGCTTCAATGCCGTGCTTCAGAGCAGGTTTCCGTGTAACGAATTTCAGTCCTTTCAATAGCGAAAATCGCTGATATCGTTCTCGTGCTCGAAAAGCCCCCGCTTTTCGCTACGTTTCGAAACCAAGCGTGTAGCGGAAAGCGGGAGCTTTTCGACTATGGCCGCTGTCCGGAAATATCACAAATTTCCGGACTTACTCATCATCGAGCAGCTTACCTTGAACCGGGGCATTGGCCGAAGAATCCTCGGACTCGTGGAGATGGCGCGGAGGATCTGTCACTCGATTGGCGAGGGTGGATTCGCGTTCTCTGGTAATGCGATCGCAGATATTACGAAGATGCATTCTTATCCACACCGAAGTGCTGCTGCTGGAGCGATAATCAGCGGGACCATAGGCGTGGATGCGACCGGACTGGAGTAGAGTATCGTTCTGTGCGAATTCCTCCTCGCATCCGGCGTCGTGAACAGCGAAAGTCTTGCCGCCGCACTTTTTTACGACCGAGAAAACGGGTACGTCGCTTGGTCCGTCGGCCACGTATATCATGTTTTTCATCGGGATACGCCGATCTTCCTTGCGCATCTTGGCGTTGACGTCGACTTCCGGGATCTTGTTCGCCCCTTTGTTTATCTCGAAAATGAAGCGCGTTTTGATCGTATTATCGACCATCACGCCAATCTGGCTGATTTCTCTCTCCGCAGGGAGGTCGAATTCCTTCTGCAAATGGTAACCGGGTGGCGCCGGATTCTCGACGAACTCGCACCCGAATACGCCGTCCACGTAGTCGGCGAGGGCGCTCCCGCGGATCATTTCAGCGAGTCCGGTACTGATGATATAGTGCTCCAGTGAGATTTCATGAGAGCGGTATTCCGGTTTCGCGGATACGAGAGCTTTCAGTTCAAGGAAGAAATCGGGAAGACCGGGGTAGAATGCGAGATCCTGCCCGAGTTCCCGTAGCGTGGCATTGTTAAGGCCGCGCATGGGTCCGCTCCTGACGTATGTGAGGAGATGATTTAGGTAGACCGTATCCTTGCTGACCACAAGACCGCGGTTTGCATAGAGTTCGGGAAGCTGATTGACCTCCTCCCAGAAGCGGCTCTCGTCGACTCCATATCGGTCAAAGAGGGGCGCCTGCATATAACCGGGGATGAGCGTTTTGTCGAAATCCCAGATACAGGCTACGATATTCTGACTGTGGAGATCTTTATCGGGCAAGGTTAAGAATACGCTTGATTTGTGACATGGGGGGCTATGCTATTTGGTATTTCTGATAAGAGAGCTGAAAAAATCCGAGGATATAGTAAAGATCCTCGGGGCAAGCCCCGAGGCATTTGATATTAGACTTTATGAATTAGAAACGAAGCAAGCTTCGGGGAATTAAACCCGAAGCGATTAAAAACTTATCCTCCTGATCCGAACCAAATAGCAACATTTCCGCAATTGTTGCAAGTGTCTCATGGAAGGTCTTCCCGACATAGGTCCATTTCGAAAGCGAATTGAGGAAATCGACTCGCTCATGGCGACGCCTGATTTTTTTCGAGATTCTCGGAGGGCGGCGGAACTGTCGCGTGAGCATCAGAAATTGCAACAGCTCATCTCTTATTATGAGAGACTTGAGAAATTGAAGGGCGATATCGCTGAGCACCAATCGATTGTAGCAGACCGTGAGACTGATGAGGAGTTCAAGGAACTGGCGGAAGAGGAGTTGCCGCAACTCCTCTCCGAGTATGAAGACCTCTACCAGGAAGTGCTGGTTGCGATGATTCCTCCCGATCGAGCTGATTCGCGCAACACCGTAATGGAGATTCGGGCGGGGGCCGGAGGTGATGAAGCCAGCCTCTTCGCCACGGATTTGTATCGCATGTACTGCCGTTTTGCCGACTCCAATGGTTGGAAGGTCGAGCCTTTGGGCGCAAGTTTATCGGAGGGAGGCGGGTTCAAACAGGTGGCCTTTCTGATTTCGGGAGAGGATGTCCATAAGTTGCTGAAATTCGAGAGTGGTGTTCACCGTGTGCAGCGAATTCCGGTTACCGAAACGAACGGCCGCATCCATACCTCCACCGCCACCGTGGCGGTCCTGCCCGAGGCGGAAGAAGTCGATATTCAAATTGATCCTAGCGATTTAGAGATAAGTGTTTGTCGCGCCAGCGGCCCGGGCGGACAAGGGGTCAACACGACCGATTCAGCGGTTCAAATTGTCCACAAACCAACGGGCATCTCAGTGAGTTGTGCCGATGAGCGCTCTCAGTTGAAGAATAAGAACAAGGCCTTGAAAGTATTGCGCGCCAGGCTGCTGAGAATAAAGGAAGATGAAGAACGCGAGAAGTATGCTGCCCAGCGGCGTAGTCAAGTCGGGACGGGAGACCGTTCCGAGCGCATTCGTACCTATAACTTTCCTCAGAGCCGCCTCACCGACCATCGCATCGGTTTAACTCTCTACAATCTTCCCCAGGTTATGGATGGCCTCCTTGGCGAAGTAGTGGATTCGCTGCGGTCGGCCGATAATGAAGTGAAGATTCTGCAGTTGGTGGAAAGTGGAGAAGGAAGCTGATCCAGATCCTGAAGATCTCGACCCTTCCAACTGGGTGGAGAATTTCGGAGATGCCCTTTACAGGTTTGCCTGTTATCGAGTGAACGACGCGGCGCAAGCGGAGGATCTGGTCCAGGATACCTTTCTCGCCGCCCTTAAATCCGTGAACCGTTTTCGGGGCGGCTCCAGCGTGAAGACCTGGCTTACAGGAATATTGAAAAATAAGATTATCGATTATTACAGGAAGAGTGGCCGTATGCAATCGTTTGGTGATCTGACCTCGTTCTATGACGGCGAATTTGAGAGTCTGTTTCGGATCAATGGACACTGGAAAGTCGAGGAGGCGCTGACACCCCCTGAAGAGAGACCCGAGCAGCATATGGATCTCGATCGAAAGGATTTCTGGCACCAGTTAGAAAAGTGTCTTGCGAAAGTGCCCGAAAGGATTCGGCAAGTCTACACACTGCGTGAGATTGATGATTTCACGAGCGAAGAAATTTGTGATCGACTCAATATCTCACGCCAGAATCTCTGGACGATTCTCTATCGCGCCCGAATGGCGCTTCGGCAATGTCTTGAGGAGAATAACATCTTGCCTTCTTTGGCCGGCTAAGAACCCGTCCGACCTGGTATGGATCAATTGCGAATCATCGATGTGCTACTAAACACACTGTTCGAAGCTTGTCATTGCGAGGAAGAATGACGAAGCAATCCAGGTGTCTGCTCAGTAAACAGTCGCGATTGCTACCCCCCTGGCAAACGCTTTTGGGCAGGTTCGTCTTCGACTTCTCAATAATGGTGTTAGGCTACCTTTCTTTCTCCCGCTCGATACGGGCCTTCATGCGCTCTTTGCTCTCTTGATCGAGCGCAGCTCCCTCTTCATCGGGAATCTTCTGCCCATCTCCCCTCACCAATTTGTGAATTGACTCAAGCTGGTCACGGCATCGCCGGCACATTACACAGATGCCGTAATGTAGTCGCAAAAGGATTCTTTTGCGCAGTGACAAATTGCGTTCGAGCGATTCCGAGATCAATCGGGTCACTTCGTCACAATTTGGTGTGCACGTTGCAATTATGCTAGTGTATATTCGCTTCAGCATGCTTTTTAGGCGCGCACCTATCAGGTAGTCGTATCACCCCGCCAAAACTTACACGAATTGGAGCACTTAGAAATCTGTCGAAGTATTTACCCTCCTCTAACTCGGAAATCTCTGAGAAAAACGGGCTAAAGGTTTGGGTCGCTAATAGACGCGCAGATTATTTTGATGTCACCAGTAGTGAAGATCAATGCTTGTTTTTGAATGCAGCTGCGGGGTCACGGTATTTTGATTCTCGGAGCATTAGGTGATGATATTGATGGCCTTATGTAAGTTAAAGACGAAATCATCACAGAGTGCGGGAGTGGATTCAGCGCCCATGGAAGACTTGAGGCTGAGAACCAGTTGCCTGCATGCAGCAAGAATTCTGGCTGCGTTATGATTACGGATCATACATCGATCTTCATCGAAGAAGCGATCCCTGGGGTAATGATTTTTATTTTCGATCGACCAATGGTTGCGAATTTTCGAGAGGAACTGTTGAGGGCTCAAATCGGCGGGATCGAGACTGCTTACGTAGTAAGAGCGTTCAGAGGAAGGTTCAGCTTTGTTTGGATAATGGAAGGTGCGTTGCACACAGGCGAACTGGCGGGCATGGGGCAGGCCGGCAGAGGGAGCGCTTAGAGAATGGGTTGCTATTTGACGTATTTCGAGTCGCCCATGGTCATTGTCCACGGTTTGGTGGAGAAAAAGGGGGTGGAGCTGAAGAGATTCTGAGCGTATTGATGCATGTTGGGCTGATTGTCTTTAATTTGAATAACATAGTCAGCACTGAGTTCTTCGACGACGATGTGGGCAGTTTCTTTTTGATTATGCATGGCGTCGAAGGTGAAGGTGGAGCCGTCCAAAATGGGCATCTTTCGCAAGAGAGTCTGGGCGGCGGTGATCTCGTTGGATTTATCGGCGGTAGCGACTTGGGCTAAGGTTTGAGCGCTTTGGTGATCGACTGCGGCCACCAGGTGCAGAGCCTTTGATTCTTCGGTGTTTGTGCCTTTGAGGGTCTTGCCGTCGACGGCAATATCGCGGGGCAAACAGCCGTCTTGTAAGCAGATGAATTCGGTGAGGGTTTTATCGAAGAGCTCGGCAAATATACTTTACGTTTTGCAAGACCCGATAGAAGACATCATAGCAAGGGGCCTTATAGCGGCCTGTTTTGGGGTTTTTCCAGGAGCGTAAGGCGCGCAATTGGGCTTGATTGAGATGATGGGCCAGGCGCACGATGCCCTTGAGGGTCTGTTTGCCGCACATCGTGCCGAGCACAATCATGCTCAGGACCGTGGCGAGCCGATATCTAAGGCCCGCTTTACGACGGAAGTCTTCTATCTGATTGAAGCGTTCCCACAGGCTGCTCATCTGTTCCACTTTGAGGCAGACCGCATGGGAGTTATCGGTTTCATTGAGCGCCTGGCTCTGTGCCGCGGGCAATGGCCCTGAAGCGCGCAAAAGCTCAAGGGCATTAGCCTTGAGGGGTTTGACCCAGATCTGCTTGGGACGCTCATGGCGTTGATAGAAATCTTCGCGTTGGCGGCCATATCCCGCGCTCAAGCCCAAGGGCGTCCACCCGCTCGCTTCGTAGCAAGTGCCCCGGTGAATCTGTGGGTCCACGAACGTTTCCGCTACTAAGGGACGATAGCCAAAAGCCTCCTGCCAGTGATCGGCTAAGACTCTCAGGCACATACCCAACGTCTTGGAGGCCAAATTTGCAAGATCCACCCCGGGCAAAATCAGAAAACGCCGGTTCTGTACTACCAGTTTCAATCGTGCATGCCGTTGCGCCCCGTCCCACCCGATCCATTCGTCTCGATCCTTCAGCCGGTAGGATGCGGCCCCCCACAAGAGCAGGCCCATCCATTGCCCGTCGATCTGCGCCACATAGCGCAGGGTCTCTCCTGCGCTGCCCGCACTGTGTAAATAATGATGTTGTTTCAATAGATCATTGAATCGCTCCTGCTCTTCGGGCAGGACCAGACGCAGAGTTAAACGATCTATCGAAGGATTCAGTTGGTAAGATTTTTTGTCTTTCATCCCATCTTAACATGACTGATTCCCTCGGGTTTGTTTAGCTCTTTTTTTATCTTCTTGCTTATCAGCTAGTTGCTTCCTGGAATCCTTTTACCCTGGCTGCGGGGTAAATCATTAGGTAAGGCCGCGCTATGCATACGGTACTTGAAATTCTGGAAAAGACGCGCCGCTTTCTTGACAGAAAAGGAATTGATAATTCTCGACTGAATTCCGAACTCATCTTGTCTCATACCCTGGATTGCAGCCGGCTCGATCTCTATTTGCAGTTCGACCGGCCTCTCAAGGAAAGTGAACTGGATCTTATGCGGCCGCTCGTTCTCAGGCGCTCGAAACATGAACCCATTCAATACATCCTCGGGGAAGTTGATTTCTTTAACGTCTCCCTCAAAGTGGATGACCGGGTTCTTATACCCCGTCCGGAAACAGAACAGCTTATTGTGGCCGTTACGGAGACCTTGCTACGGCCGCCTCGGTCCATTTTGGACTTGGGGGCGGGGGCGGGCGCGATCGCGATCGCTTTGGCCTCTCATTACCCTCGCGCTATGGTTACGGCCGTCGATTGCGATGAGGCCGCCTTGGAACTGGCCGCCGAGAATGTCAGGTCGGTCGGCCTTCAGAATAGAATTATCGTGCTCGCCTCTGATTGGTATGAGGCGGTCGATTCGCGGTTTGACCTGGTTATTGCAAATCCACCCTACCTCAGCAAAGACGATTGGATTTCTTCGGATCCCGAAGTGAGAGAATTCGAACCGGTTTCAGCATTGGTTGCGGGGAAGGAAGGCCTGGCAGATCTGCGGGAGATTTTGGGAGGTGCTCCACAATACCTCAATGCTGAAGGATTGATTGCGCTGGAGACTGGCATCGATCAACACGACGCGCTCGCGACTATAGCGGCTGAGATAGGCTTTGAGCGTTGGGAATCGCGCAAAGACCTCAATAAGCACGATCGCTTCTTCTTTGCCTGGATCTAGGAATTTGCAATCACGCTAAACGCGTACCCGGACCTTGTCCGGCAAATTCCTACCCTGAACTTACAGCATGGGTCGCCGCAATGCTTCGCTGCAGATTATTCTCCTCGTAATATATCCAGTCTGCCAGGATGCGAAGGCTTTCACGCAAAGGAATATTAATCGTACGGTGGTCGTCGAGGACTTCAGGATCCAGGGCAATCAGTTTGATGAAGAATTGAGGTATCAGTTTGCCGATGGCCTCATCGTCGAGCGAATCACCGAGAGTGGTTCTGAAAGCGTTTTCGACGTTGAACTCGTCGCTTGTTTCGGCCGTCTTAAAGTATTGCAGGAGACTACTGACAGCGCTGTCGTCAACCCCGATGCCGGATTTTTCGGAAAGGAATGCGGTTATATCATAGCTCTTTTTGAGAGCCATTTCATAGTCGATATTTTCCACCCAGACTTCCTCAATCTTGGCGCCCTCTTCGGCTTGATAGTAGAAGACCTTTTGATAATATTCATTAGCTCTTGCTCTACCGTCAGGAAGCCGGGTGTTGCGCAGCTTGACTTGATGCTCTTGTCGCTTTTCCCGACTGACATCGAGGAGCACTTCCCTCTTCGCAAAGCGGTCTTCGTTTAGCGTCTTCCGCAAGAGATCCATATCTTCCTTGAACTTCTCGTCGAGCTCTCTCTGTGCGCGGCGCACTCCCAGATTCAGAGCAAACTGCTCTTGGTCCTGCTTTTCTTTTACCCACTCGATATTTCGCATGAGATAGGCAAATTCATCAAGGTTCTCCTCTCTCTTATCACTCAATATGCGGAGATAGTCGAGAAGCTGGGCGTCGATATGGACGCCACTCGATACGATTGTGTCTTTCGGATTCCAATCGAGCGGCTCGATAGCGTCCCACACCAGGGCATTCGGCAGGTCCGACTCTCCAATGGGCAAAAATTCATTAATCGAAGGAATCGGGATGTCCGAAAGCACACCCTTGCTTTGGGTCGAATTTCCGTTGGGCAGGTAGAATTTCTGAATCGTTATTTTGGTGGCTCCGAATTTCTCGGACTTTCTTTGCCGAAATCGACTCTTATTGATAGAGCGGTCGAGCTCAAAGATGGCTTGTACCGTCCCTTTCCCGTGGGTCGCTGAATCGCCCACGATGATCGCCCTGCGATGATTCTGCAACGCTCCCGCGACTATTTCGCTGGCTGAGGCGCTACGACGTGAGACGAGGACGACGAGAGGCCCTTCATAGACTACCTTGTCGTTGGTATCCCAATCTTTGCGGATCTGTCCCGTAGTGTCCTTTACCTGCACGACAGGACCTTTCGGAATAAAGAGGCCGGTCAAGTCTATTGCTTCGCTGAGAAGACCCCCGCCATTGCGGCTGAGGTCGAGCACAAGCCCTTCGATACCGACATCGTTTAACTTCTTGATCAACTCTTCGATGTCGCGGGTGGTGCTCGAATCCGATTCTCCCCCGATTCCGGACCCATAAAAGGAAGGTAACTCGATCACGCCGAAAGGCGCGGTTCGATTTCCTTTAACGGGGACTTCAAAGATCTCTGCCCGGGCCAGATTTTCCGTCAGCTCTATTTTATCCCTCACCAGGATAACCACTCGGCGCTCCGATGGATCGGCCGCGCTCGCGGGAATTACAGTAAGGAATACTTTGGTGCCCTTCTTGCCACGTATCTTGTCGACGATTTTCCGCAGCTTCATGTCGATTACGTCGAGAGCCTCTCCGTCATTCTGGCCGACTTCGATAATCTTATCCCCTGGATGCAGCTGATTGCTTCTCTCCGCGGGGCCTCCCGAAATCAGCTCCTGTATCACGCAATAGCCATCTTCGTCTCTCAAGAGGGCGCCAATGCCGACCAGAGAATTGCGCATTGATATAGAGAAATCATCGAGGGACTCCGCCGATAGAAAGCTGGAGTGAGGATCGTACATTCGGGTGAACGCGCTGAGAAACAATTCTTGCACGTCGCTCGATTCCATTTCTTCGATATAGCGACGCGTGCGCCTGTAGCGCCGTGCCACTTTTTGAACGGCGCGGTCCAATGTCTCATCGTTTAGCAGTTCTTGGAGCAAATCAAAGGTGAGCCGTTTCTCCCATAATTCATCAGCTCCCGCCTCGTCCTTTGGCCAGTCCATTTCGGAACGGTCCGGTCGGAATGTTTCATTCGTATTAAAGTCGAAATCGCCCTCAAGTCTCTCGAATATCCAATCCAATCTGGCGAGTGCCCGGCGGCGGTAGGTCTTGAAAATCTGAAAGGCGGGGTGTAATTGGCCTTGCCTCAGATAGACATCGATAAGAGTTCGGTTGAAGGTGAGGAAGATATCCTCCCTGTCCTGCTCGAGAAAGAAGAGCCGATTGTAATCGAGCTCCTCCATAAACGACACCAGAAGCTCCTCGGGATCGATCGTGTAAATGGACTCTTTGTTGTAGTGGTAGTATTGCAGGTGATCGATCGTAAGCTTGGTCTCCTTCCGCATATGGTTGAGTTCGGCCCGGTCGATATGGAAATCTTTCCCGGCCAACCCCAAAAAGGGAATGGACCAGACCAGAAAGGTGCACAGCGGGCGCGCCATTCGTCTCGCTCGCTTTAGTTTAACCGTCCTCATTGTATCGGTATTGTAAGAGATTATCCTCTGGCTTAATTGGTAACTCCTTAATACTCATGCAATATCAAATGTCTACTCTTTAATCGACCTGTCTATCAGCTTCTCATAATTTTTACGATTTGTTCGCATTCGGCTGGTATGCTCTTTCCAGAATTCTTCATGTCGTCTGAACCCCAGCCAGGTTGATAGGGTTTTCAGCTGGTTTGTGTCTCCGTCGATAACCGAGACGGATCGATTTATTGACCTGCGCAGGTAGAGCTCAATCTTTCGGAGAAACTCATAATTTTCCAGAAGCTGCAGACCACTCTTCCTATCCATGAGTTCCTCCTGAATCATGAGATTCAGAGTCTTGCGTGTGTTTGCGGACCGGAAGGGAGGCATCTCGGCGCCGTGTTTGAGCTGAAATATCTGGGTGAGAAACTCGATGTCGAGTATTCCGCCCGGACCCGCCTTGAAGGCGAATTGAGGGAGATCCGATTTGGCCTTCTCATTTTCTATACGCAACCGCATGGTGTTAATCTCCCCGATCTCTCGACCCGTTATTGGCTTGGCGTAGAGGAGTTGGTCTCTGATTTCGCTGAACCGCTCGGCCAATCCCTTATTGCCCGCAACGACTCTCGCTCTCGTGAGTATCTGTCGTTCCCAGGTATGCGCGCCTGATCGGTGGTACTTGCTGAAAGCGCCTGTTTTCGTGACGAGAGGCCCATCCTTCCCATGGGGTCTCAGTCTCAGATCCAGATCGAATATCCTGCCCTGCGGTTCACGATATGTAATGATCTGTAGAAGATTCTGTAACTCGCTTCCTCGGGCTCCGGCGTCGAAATCGTCGCCGGAAAGCAGAAGCAGGTCGAGGTCGGAACCGAAACTCATTTCGCGTGCTCCGAATTTTCCCATACCGACAATAACGAGAGCCTCATCCAGCCCGAACTGCTTCAGAAGATGACTCAGGACAGCGTCCGCCAGATCGGTGAGCTGTTCTTCAGTCTCCAGTTCGTCACATGCTCCCAGTAGCTCAGCGATGGCCAGGCGCACCTGCTCAGCCTTCACATAGAGCCACAGCCACTTTGTGAAATCACTTTCGTGGGCGAGGTGTGAGATTTCCCTCTCGATCTGATGGATTCCTTTCCTTCGGCGGAGTCCCGTTGCAAAGATCTCCTCCAGGATTTCAGGATACCGGCATAGAAGCTCGTATATGAATTCGCTGCGGTCGAATAGGAGGGATAGGGCCTGAAACAGTTGAGGATTGAGTTGGCAAGTCTTGAAGAACTCTTTGCGAGCGCCGTATCGCTCCGCGAATTGAGTGATGCGTTCGAGAGTAGGAAGGGGATTGGCGAGTGGTCGCAGCACCTCCTTGAATTGTTTGGAGAGCTCCATAAACAGCACGAGATGTTCTCGTGTAATGAGGTTTCCCGGTGCCCCCAGGGCGAGCTTTCGAAGTCGGGATTCTCGCTCATCTGCGCCATCGCCAAACCACTCTTTCAGCTTGTCCCGTATGCCGCTGCTCGAGTCCCCGCCGGATAGAAAGAGCGTCCACTCCTGGATTTCCTCTTCCATCGAATCTCTCTTAAAGAGATCCAGGTAATTCTCTCGGACGCGACTTCGCATCTCTCCTAAATGCTTGGCAAATTCTTCCTCCCGCTCGAAACCGAGGGAGCGAGCCAGCGGTTCGCTCTCCTCAGCATCGGAGGGCAGAGTGTGGGTCTGTCTCTCTTCTCTTATCTGCAGCCTGTGCTCAACCTTTCGCAGAAAGCGGTAGGCCTCGTTTAAAAATACCTCTAACGGCGAGGCGATTAGATCATAGCGGGAGAGGCGCTCGATCGCCTCCAATGTCGAATTCGCCTGCAAAAATGGATTTCGTCCCGCATGCCGTAGTTGCAATGCTTGGACGAAGAATTCGATTTCCCTGATCCCCCCATGCCCGCTTTTGATGTCGGTATCGAGATTGTTGAAACCGATCATTTCTTTCTCGATACGAAGTTTTACCCCGGCTACTTCGGACAAAAGCGATGGTGGAGGGTAGCGCGGATAGCGAAAGGAATTTAACCCTTCAAAGAGTTCATCACCCAGGGCGAGATCTCCCGCCACCGGCCGGGCCTTAATGAGTGCCAGCCTCTCCCAAGTCTGCCCGGCGGAAAAGTAGTAGTTCTCCATTGCCGAGAGTGAGCGTACTATAAGGCCGCTGTCGCCCTCGGGCCGCAGCCGCAAATCTACATTGAACAGAAAACCCTCCTCCGTTCGCTCCTGCAGGTTCGAAGTGATATCCTTACAGAGACGCGCGAAATATTCCTCGTTGCCGATGCGGGTCCGGCGATTGTGCTTTCGGCAATGCCCTCTGCCTTCGAATAAATAAATCAAGTCGAGGTCGGAGCAGAAGTTCAGCTCCCTGCCGCCGAATTTGCCCAGGCCGAGAATACAGAACTTGGCCGGTTGCCCGATATCTTCATCCCAGGGCTGCCCAAGGTTTTTCTCCCATTGACCAATGGTCAACGCGAGGACCTTACCCAGACAGAATTCAGCCAGCAGGGTCAGCTCGAAGAGAGATTCATCTATTGTCCCGAAGCCGTTCAACTCCCGGTAAGCGATGCGAAGTGACATCTGGCGACGGAAGCGTTGTAGCGCGGCCAGTTCTTCCTTCGCTCTCGTGAACGACGGCTTGTAATCCTTTTCCCATATCGAATCAAATGCTGAAAAGCGAAAGGTCTCATCGCGGTTGTTCGGATCTTCCAACCACGGGAGATATTTAGGATAGCGGCGGAGCAGATTTCGATAGACAGGGCTGAAGTCGGCAAGGTGATCCAGGCGTTGCATCCCTTCACCATCAATCGCCCTGTCTACACCATTCCGGCCCTCATCCCTGTGCAGATCGAGTAGTTCCGAGGAGAATGACATTCAGCTAGGAATCTGTCGGTCTTAACCCGGACATTTCAAGTACCTTCTACGACGAATTGTCTGAAATGTCCGGGTTAAGACCGACAGATTCCTAATGGCTTAGGAGATCTTTGGCTTTGTCCAGGGTGCGTTTTTCTTCGTCGCTGAGTGATCCGAATCCCTCGCTGTTGATTTTGTCGAGGATTCGGTCGACTTCCGATCTCAGATCCTTGCGGCTTGAAATGTTTACTCGAAAATGGCGGCTGCCGGTTGATCCTTTGTTACGTTTCTTGACCCACTTTGGAACCTCGATTAGAGGCCTTTTGCCTTTCCACCAGCTCTCGCGGTTTCTCAGGTACCTGTAATATAGGTAACCGCCAACCATTCCGCCCAGATGAGCGGAGTAGGCGATTCCTTTAAAGAAAAAGGGCCAGAGATTTGTCAGTGGACCCATTTCAAATAAGACAAAACCTGCTGCTTCCCAGCTCAAAAAAAACACCAACATCTGTTTCCCCGTTAATGTCAAAGGGAGGATGAAAAAGAGAAGGATAGTTATCCTTTGGTTGAAATGTCTCAGGCAGAAAACCGTTATCAGTCCCATCGCTCCCGCCGACGCGCCTACCACTTCACTTCTGAATGAAATATTGAAGGGTAGCCACATGAAGGCCCCCAGAAATACCGCTACCAGATAAAGTTCCAGCACTTTGTGACCTCCTATCTGCTCCTGAAGGCTCCTTCCGAAGAAAAATATGACCACCATATTGAAGAGGATGTGGGCAAAATTGCCGTGCAGGATGCTGTAAGTCCCTAACGTCCATAAGAAGCCACTCCGGATGTTCTCCCAGGAAAGAAGAAATGCCTCGTAGAGAAAAAGGCTTCCGAACCAGTGAAACGAAGCCTGTGCCAGAACAAAGACCGCCAGGTTCACAATGATAATCCATTTGAGCGCGGGTATATCCTGCTTAAACTCCTCCTGGCGCATATATGGACGGTCGTAGAGCATGCCTTTTGCCTTTTTCGGGTCTAGCAGGAACGCCACTAACTTAAGGGATCACCGATGTTCCCGATTCGGTCGCAAGCGGCCTTCCTACAAAGACTTACGTTCGTCGTAGGAAGCTCGCTTGCGAGCGATTCTTGCCTTAAGTTAGTGCCATTCGGGTCTAGCAGCCTTATAGTTACTCCAAGTTATTCATCAACCCGCAGCGGGATTTTCTCACTGGGATTTAACATCACGGATTCCTCTCTGTCAAAATTATCTGTGGGACTTCGTCCGCTACGTCAGGGTAAAAGGATTCCAGGAAGCAACTAGCTGATAAGCAAGAAGATAAAAAAAGAGCTAAACAAACCCGAGGGAATCAGTCATGTTAAGATGGGATGAAAGACAAAAAATCTTACCAACTGAATCCTTCGATAGATCGTTTAACTCTGCGTCTGGTCCTGCCCGAAGAGCAGGAGCGATTCAATGATCTATTGAAACAACATCATTATTTACACAGTGCGGGCAGCGCAGGAGAGACCCTGCGCTATGTGGCGCAGATCGACGGGCAATGGATGGGCCTGCTCTTGTGGGGGGCCGCATCCTACCGGCTGAAGGATCGAGACGAATGGATCGGGAGGGACGGGGCGCAACGGCATGCACGATTGAAACTGGTAGTACAGAACCGGCGTTTTCTGATTTTGCCCGGGGTGGATCTTGCAAATTTGGCCTCCAAGACGTTGGGTATGTGCCTGAGAGTCTTAGCCGATCACTGGCAGGAGGCTTTTGGCTATCGTCCCTTAGTAGCGGAAACGTTCGTGGACCCACAGATTCACCGGGGCACTTGCTACGAAGCGAGCGGGTGGACGCCCTTGGGCTTGAGCGCGGGATATGGCCGCCAACGCGAAGATTTCTATCAACGCCATGAGCGTCCCAAGCAGATCTGGGTCAAACCCCTCAAGGCTAATGCCCTTGAGCTTTTGCGCGCTTCAGGGCCATTGCCCGCGGCACAGAGCCAGGCGCTCAATGAAACCGATAACTCCCATGCGGTCTGCCTCAAAGTGGAACAGATGAGCAGCCTGTGGGAACGCTTCAATCAGATAGAAGACTTCCGTCGTAAAGCGGGCCTTAGATATCGGCTCGCCACGGTCCTGAGCATGATTGTGCTCGGCACGATGTGCGGCAAACAGACCCTCAAGGGCATCGTGCGCCTGGCCCATCATCTCAATCAAGCCCAATTGCGCGCCTTACGCTCCTGGAAAAACCCCAAAACAGGCCGCTATAAGGCCCCTTGCTATGATGTCTTCTATCGGGTCTTGCAAAACGTAAAGGCCGAGCTCTTCGATAAAACCCTCACCGAATTCATCTGCTTACAAGACGGCTGTTTGCCCCGCGATATTGCCGTCGACGGCAAGACCCTCAAAGGCACAAACACCGAAGAATCAAAGGCTCTGCACCTGGTGGCCGCAGTCGATCACCAAAGCGCTCAAACCTTAGCCCAAGTCGCTACCGCCGATAAATCCAACGCGATCACCGCCGCCCAGACTCTCTTGCGAAAGATGCCCATTTTGGACGGCTCCACCTTCACCTTCGACGCCATGCATAATCAAAAAGAAACTGCCCACATCGTCGTCGAAGAACTCAGTGCTGACTATGTTATTCAAATTAAAGACAATCAGCCCAACATGCATCAATACGCTCAGAATCTCTTCAGCTCCACCCCCTTTTTCTCCACCAAACCGTGGACAATGACCATGGGCGACTCGAAATACGTCAAATAGCAACCCATTCTCTAAGCGCTCCCTCTGCCGGCCTGCCCCATGCCCGCCAGTTCGCCTGTGTGCAACGCACCTTCCATTATCCAAACAAAGCTGAACCTTCCTCTGAACGCTCTTACTACGTAAGCAGTCTCGATCCCGCCGATTTGAGCCCTCAACAGTTCCTCTCGAAAATTCGCAACCATTGGTCGATCGAAAATAAAAATCATTACCCCAGGGATCGCTTCTTCGATGAAGATCGATGTATGATCCGTAATCATAACGCAGCCAGAATTCTTGCTGCATGCAGGCAACTGGTTCTCAGCCTCAAGTCTTCCATGGGCGCTGAATCCACTCCCGCACTCTGTGATGATTTCGTCTTTAACTTACATAAGGCCATCAATATCATCACCTAATGCTCCGAGAATCAAAATACCGTGTCCGCTACGTGTCTCGCATCACTCCTTCGGTTACCGGCTTCCCCCCGGCCTCGGTTACCGGCTCCCCCCGGGGCCTCGCGCCGGGGGAGCCTCAGATTTCCTGAACAGAGTGTGCCGCCGTCATCCCGTTGTGTTTTAACTTCGTAATTCCCCGTCCGCGGCATGCCGGGACGGGGAGTTTTCATTTCCGACCTCAGCCCTTTTGGCTTCGGCTGCAAAGCTGGGCGGTAAAAACTGCATCAAGCTGGACCAGGAAAAGCATTCGCACAAATTGATCAAGTCCTCGCTCTGCCGCTCGGCAGAGCGACTAGGAATCGGTCGGCGGTCGAATTCCACGCAATGCACAGGCACACTCGGATAGCTTATATTTTCCGCGAACTCCGAATGCTAAGTGAGACCGATTCCTGATCATTCATCCGTCAACAATGTCTTCAACTCGTCGACGTTTCCCTCTTTTGTGATCACCACGACACGGTCGCCCGCCAGAATGGGGTCCTCCGCTCCCGGAACCTTCGCTTGAAATTTGTGCAACAGGGCCACTACGACACATCCTTTAGGGAGTGGAATATCGCGCAGTGTCTTGCCCGCGTAGGGACTGTTATGGCTCACTCTGATCTCGAGGATTTTTCCCACCTCATTGGGAAGCGTAGCGAGGTCGATGAGTGACTCCGAAGAGACGTAGCGGAGGACTTCGTTCGCCGTGGCCACCCGGGGTTGCACGATCAGCTCGATTCCGAGCGCGCTCTTTAAGGCGTTTACCATTTCCTCATAGTCCGGTTTGTTGATTACCAGGTAAACGTGGGGCGTTCCCAGCTTGGATGCCTGAAGACCCGTTACGATATTGTCCTCATCCTTCTTCGTACAGGCTACAAAATAATCCGTGCTGCCGATCTGCTCTTCTTCCAGAAGCCTTAGAGAGGTGGCGTCGCCGTGTATGACCGTTATGTCTGGAAACTTCTCCGCCAGCTGCCCGCAGGTGACCGAATCTCCTTCCAAAATTCGAATCTTAAAGCGTGGATTGGACAGCATGCGAACAAGGGCGATGGACGTCTCCGAACCACCAAACATGACTACCCGCACGCTCTCCAGCGCACTGTCGGGATCGAGCTTTGCATTTATCTTAAAGAGGGATTCGGATGAGCCGAATATCGTTACGAGATTTCCTCCCTCGATGACGGTCTCCGCGGTGGCCACTTCCAGGTCGTCTCCGTGCTGAACGTAACCGATCTTTATTTCGGAGTTAAAGCGCAGATCCTTCAGCTTTCTTCCAATCAGCTTGGAGCGTGGTGCCACCCTTACCTGTTGTACTTCGATCTGCCCGCGAGCGAAATTCTCCACCGCCACACGGCCCGGGTTGCGGATCGATTTCGCCAGAGCCACCGCCGAGAGACGTTCCGGATTGAGCATATAGTCTACCCCGAAATGCACTTGATAGTTGACATAAGAATTGTCCGTGTAGGTCTGGTCGTGAATCCGGCAGATGGTCGATTTCGCCCCCAGCGCTTTCGCCACCGAAGACGATACCAGATTGGTCTTGTCGTCGCTCGTCATGGCGACGAAAAAGTCGCTTTCTCCCACTTCCGCCCTCGTCAGAGTCTCCGCCGAACCGCCGTTGCCGAACAGAACACGCGCGTCAAAGCGCTCGTCTATTTCCTGGGCCGTCGCCTCCGAGCTTTCGATGACTGTCACGTCGTGAGCCTGCCCGCTCAACAATTCACATAGATAACTGCCAACCTCGCCCGCCCCTACAATTACGATCTTCATCTGGATCTGATTATCAGACTAACTAAGAAGGTGTAATGGATAATCGAAAATCGTAGACTAATTGAAAGGGGATTGAAAAGGCCATTTTTGTCCAATCTAGAGCCTTACAGTTGGCGAAGTCCAGTACGTGTGTAGCGTCATCCTTTCGGTTGCTGGCTCCCCCGGCCTCGCCTCCCACGACTATTAGACACGAGACTTTATCTTGCGCTCGATTTCTCAATCATGATACGACCGAGAGGAATCGCTCCTTCTGGCTCTGCGAGTAATCTTACAGTTCCGCCTTCAGGTCCGAGCCCCACCGAGAATCCCTTCGGAAAGGAAGACGACGAAGCCCACTAACTCGAATTCGGCCCTCATTCCGATATGCCCAACGCATCGGGAGCGCGGCTATCCGACAGATCCTTCGCAATTGGGAGATCGATCTGAACGCCCACCTTTGACCGATTTGGGAGAGAACTAAGTGTCGGAGAGGTCCATTATCCTGAATTGGGAAATCGCCCCAACGGCCGAATGATTCACTGTGTTATCTTAAGAAAATACATACGACATCGAAGTAACCCTTCGATTTTGTTTTGCTAATTCGACTTGCTTCTGCTACGCTTTAATCCATTGTTAGTCGATTGGTACTGTGAAGAAAGCTGCTATCATCAGAGGGTCAATAGGGTCGATATTCGCGATCTATTTATTGGGCAGTATCGCAGAGGCCGGTTGCTATGCCCCTTTCACGGTTCATGACCAGATCAATGCGGCTGATGCGATCTGTTGGGGTACAGTCGCCGACATACAATACTCCTCTCGTGGACCTAACGCGGATGTTTTCTTAGAGGCATTGATTAAGACTCGCCTGACTCTTAAAGGTAGATTCCCACAATATGTCAAAGTGGTGCTGGCGCGTGAGAATGTAGATGATGTTGTGCATCTTGCCAACTATTCGCCGCGTTTATCGATCGGTGAGGAGAGAATATTCTTCTTCTCCAGACTTTCAGACGGAAGCTTAGCTTTTACTAATGGAATGTTTGGGGCCGTTCCTATTGCTAGGAATAATGGGACTTCATCTAAGTCAGGAATCCTCTCTTTTGAATCTCGGAAGTATATTAGCGAAATTTTCTACTTTGCCCGGAGGATGGGTAATCAAGGTAGCGATGTTCGGGACCAATCGGGATCATTTAACGCTACATCAGCTGGCGGATCTAGTGATGATATTCACATATTAGCGGCTGGTGACTTTATTCCAACGGGAAACAGCGGAGCCGGAACTCGCTTCGTCACTCCTGATCGGGGCGAGCCGATTCCATATTTGGTCGACCTTTTTGATCCTAACAATTCCGATGACGAAACTAGTAACTTGCTGCCTACTGGAATTACACGTGAACAGGCCCTCAGCGCTGTCAGCAGCGCGTTAGATGCGTGGGCGAATGCTTCATCGTTGCAATTCAAATTTGAGGGTTTACAGAGGTTCGGACAAGATGCAGAGGATGAAAGCGATGCAAACTCGATGGCAAGTTGCGCATCCAATTGAATAATTCTCACGGCCAAATCGATCTCATGGCGGAGCCAAACAAACTGGGTGAAGGAGGGCCAATATCTTTTGAAGCTAATACATTATTCCCAAATGGTGGCCTCGGGGGTACGGTTAATACGCGACCGTTTAACCGAACTTCAGTCGGTTGGCTAATTATCGCTCATGAGCAAGACTTCTTCTTCAACGGAAGTGAAGCGAATCTGGCGGAGGTAATTTGCCATGAGGTCGGTCACGCTCTAGGGCTGGCACATTCCACGACACTCGTTCCTCCAACAAGTGAGACCGATTCTGTTTTGTTGGCTGCTATGATGTTCAATATCGCGACGGGAAGTGATAGGGGTGCAGTCTTAGATACACATGATCAGAATGTCATTCTTTTAGGTTATCCCTTAGCTAGACCCCATTCGAAAAGCCTTTCGAGCGGGCGGTTTAAGGTTCTCCGCCACGGGCGGACCAGCCTATGGCTGGCAGGTTTCGGGTTTTAGGCTGCCGGCGCTGCCGATGAGCAGGTATTGAGCGGCCATCGGCGTGGCTTGCTGCACAATACGTATATTTGCCGCTGTCTGGAGGCATACTCATCCCGTGGTGCTTTTTTCTCTGAGCTTCAAAGCGGTCAGATTCAGGCTGCCTGTTCCAGTTCCTCCCCTCGGCGTTTCTTCATCAGTATGATGCGGCAGAAGTTGTAGGCCAGAACCTTCTCGAGCAGTTCATCGCCTACCGCATCGATGCCGCGGCGGCCGAGTTCGCCAAAGGCAAATCCATCTTTAATCGTGAACATCAGCGACTCCACTGCGGAGCGATCGCGGCGTGCCTCGCGATACGCCTCGCTCTCCCAGTCCTCGGGGGTGGTCAACTTCTTGCCCTTCGCCCCACTGATACTGATCTGCTTTACCCCCATGCTCAGCACCTCCTTGCGTCCCTTCGCCGAAGCATATCCGTCATCGGTGCTGACCAGTTCAGCAATGACACCGGTGCGCTTGATCGAATCGCCGATGGCCGGCGCCAGCTCAATGGAGTCTGCCGCATTGCCTTGCGGTACGATCAGGCTGGTGACAAAACCGTTTTCGCTGCGAACCAGTTGTGGCTTGTACCCGATCACTGGATTGCGGCTGCCCTTCTTGATGTAGGCCGCCGATCCGTCCGAGAGGCTCAGGACCTTCTGTGTGGACGGTAGCTTCTTTTCGTGAAACACCCGATCATGGTAAACGACCGGTGAACTGCCCTATGGATCGCGGCATGCGCGAGGATCCTGGCAGTGTCCGGGTTCAAGAGGCTGCGAGCGGTTCGCCTGTTCGGGTCGGCTTCCAATTCGCCGGAGCGAGTTCGGCGATCTCGGTGATGTTCATGTCCGGCAATCTTTTGAGGACGTCAGTGAGGTAAGCGGATGGTTCAATTGCGTGCCGCCGGCAACTCTCAATGATCGAGTAAATTACGGCGCTTCTCCAACCGGCCTTGGGGTGGCCGATGAACATCCAGTTTTTCTTTCCCAGGGCGGTCGGCCGGATAGCATTCTCAATGAGGTTATTGTCGATTTCAACCTTGCCATGCTCGAGGTAGCGCTTGAGTGATTCCCACTGGTTCAGAGCATACTCAACGGCTTCACCCATTTTGCTCCGCGGCAAGGCCCGCCGTTTGAGTATAGGCAAGGCTTTGCCCAAGCGTTCCACGATCATCCGACCATGGCTTTTCCGGTAGGCTTCGCGCAAGGCGGGACCGGCCCGCTGTTCGCGCAGATGGCGCTCGTCTCTGTAGAGATTGTGGATCTGCCGCACCACCCAGCCGGCCAGCTTCGGATTCTCATCCATCGCCTCCACAAATTTGCGTCGCAGGTGTGCCCAGCACCCAAACAGGGTAATCCCGTTATGCTCCCGGGCGAAACTGCCATAGGCTGCGTAACCGTCGGGTTGGAGCAACCCTTCGTATCCGTTGAGGAACTGCTCGAGACATTTTACCCCACGGCCTGTGTGCCAGTCGTAGAGCACCTCGCCGCCGGGTCGCCCGTAGACCCACAGGTATCCTTTCCTGCAGCCCTCTTTCTTGCCTGCGTCCGGATCCAGGTAGCGGATGGGCGTTTCGTCCGCCTGGATGTAACCGCCCTCGAACAATTGTAAGCACATGTAGTTGTAGATGGGTTTTAGCCATTGCGCTACCTGGTGGATCCAATCGAGCATGCTCTGGCGCGCCACCCTTACTCCGTAGCGTTCCCGGAAAATCTTCTCCTGCCGATACAACGGCAGGTGATCGACGTATTTGCTCAGTAATATGTGCACCAAAAGCCCCACTCCAGGGATCCCTTTTTCAATCAGCCGCGATGGTAATGGCGCCAGCACGGGAGGTTCCTGGGGCTTTTCGCGAGATACATATTTGCGCCGTATATAGCGCCGCCTGATAAATCGGGCCGGGAGCAAATCTAACTCTTCAGTGACTTCCTCACCGATCAACCGCCACTTTTGCGGTTCAACCTTCACCGCTTCGGGTTCGATTACGATCTCTTCGACTTCCAGGTGCTCGGGCAGACGCTGTCGCCTCGCCCCAGCTCCTTTGCGCGCCTTCGGCTCGGGTGGTGGCTCTGCCGTTTGCTCAGCGGGTTTGTTTTCCTCGGCCTGCTCCAGCCCGGCCAGGAGCAATTCCAGCTGTCCCGGATCGATCCGCTCGCTTTGGTTGCCTCCAAAGTAGCGCTTAATGAGCCAGCCGATCTTCTGTCGTAAAAGCCGATTCTCCTCTCGGAGTTGCTCCAGCTCTGTTTGCAAAACCTCGACTTCAGGCATGAAAACAATACTAAACTAACGGTAATAAGAAAAGCAATACTTTTTCAAAAAATCACTTTTTTTGACCTAACGCTGATACCAGGGCCGCATCTTCCCCTCCCTCAGGTCGATCCCGTTCAAGAGCATGCTCAACGCTTCAGGGCGCAATGGAAGCTTCTGATCTTTCAAGTCCACTCCCTGCGGCCAGCTGAACCGACCCTTCTCTAATCGCTTTGCGAAAACCCATAACCCCGTGCCGTCCCAATACAGAATCTTGACCCGGTCCCGGCTGCGATTGCAGAAGACAAAGACCGCTCCGCTCAACGGGTCTTCCTTGAGCTGATTGGCCGCCAGGGCGTAGAGACCATTAAAGCTCTTTCGCAGATCCGTTACTCCCACGGCCAGGAAAACCTTCATCGTTCCCGGTAAGCTCAGCATCCCGATTCCCTCAACGCCTTCACCAGACTCGCCACTTGTTCCACCGCAACACCGCAGTCCACCTCCACCCGTATCGGGTCCCCTAAGACGATCTCGATCCGATCCTCCGTGACCGCGCTGCTCTGCACCGTAACTTCGGCAAACCGCGCCCCCGCCGATTTTACCCCGCTGCTTCTGTGCCCGGCCCGGTCCTTGCGCAGCCATCCCATAAAGGTCATATACTTGATACCGTGCCGCTGGGCAAACGCCCTCTGCGTCTGATTGCTGCGACGGTATGCGCTTATCAGTCGCCTGCGCTCCTGCCGACTTCGTCGAACGATTCGCTTCGACCGTGTCCGCCCTCTCGTTTTTTCTCCCATCCCATAATCATATCACGGTCGGCATCTTTGCGCTACAAGGTCGTTGCCCGGTCGCTTACCGATCATGAGCATACTCAACAACCCGCTTGGCGTCGGCAATATCGCCCCTGATCTGGCTCA
>CBDCEW010000040.1:0-26939 GCA_965215885.1 Candidatus Moanibacter sp. | reverse complement strand
CTCCGCGAATTCCGAACGCTCAGTCGACAGATTCCTCCTCCGGAGGCAACTCCTCCTCAATCTGGGGCAACAAATGGTCTTTTTCATAAGGAGGGTCCTCATGGGGAAGGATGACGTCCTTGGGAAAATCCTCCGCCCACTGATTGCGCCACTCCTCATCGGCATAAAAGCGCAGGTATAATTCTTGCCCGTCACGCTGCCTTTTATCCGGTTGTCGATTTCACCGCGGACGACCGCTTCATCTATGCGCCACGCCATCGCTTCACCCCATTGTTTCAAGAATTCGAGAAGTGATGAAGAGCAAGGCGCAGACCGGAGAACGCCTTGGGCGCGTATTCTTCTACGTAACCAAGCGGTCTCCGCTCTGGAACGCAGCTATTCGTTCTGCTGTACAGCAGAATCGGATTTAGGCTTCTTAAGGGCATTTTCTTATCCTCACAAGTAGTGGCGATAGTGATTCTCCGATTCTTCATCATAACTCTTTCAATATCAACCATTTATCTTCCGCCCTTAAGAAGCCGTTTGAAATGATGGGGTTCACTCCCCCACTACTTGTATATAGACTCTGCGCTCTCGCGGCGCATTGTCGTGGTCGATGAGGACCACCTGCTGCCAGGTCCCCACGAGCAGCTTCCCGTTCCGCACCGGCAGGCAAATTCCGGGTCCCATCAGGGAGGCCCGCAGGTGTGAGAATCCGTTGTCGTCGCCCCAGGTCTCCGAATGCCGTGACTTCATCTTGCGGGAGGCGATCTCTTCAAGTTTCTCCTTCATGTCTTCGACCAGCGCGGGCTCAAACTCGATAGTAGTTATGGAAGCGGTCGATCCGATCACGGAAATTCCAACCACCCCATTCCTGACCCGGGATTCCCCGATGACTTCCTCTACCTGCTCGGTGAGATTCCGGATATCCGAAAACCCCTCCGCTCTCACGGAAATCTCTTTCCCATGGACCATTAATTCCCTCCTCTGACATTGCTCATCTACTTCCGCTAAGCTTGATTGACAAGCCCGCTTTTCGCTGAAGGCACCGAGTTTTGAGTAGGTGCGTTTCCTAGCGTGCAGTCCGGCTGGATTTAATTGAGAGTGCAGCGGGTGGCAGCGGAAAGACGAAAAGCTTCCGCTTTCCGCTACACCCTTCGATCCGGATTGTAGCGGAAAGCGGAAGCTTTTCGTTCCTGTTGCCACTCAAAAATACGCAGCCCCTCTATGGCGGAACCAGTAATTTAGCGCCAAAACATACTCCGCCATAGAAAATTAACGCCCTGGTATTGCCAAATTCTGCACCCGCAGCCAAAGTTGATTCTACCGAACCCCATTGTTTCAAAAATTCGAGAAGTGATGAAGACCCTTAAGAAGCCATTTGAAATGATGGGGTGAAGAATCCCGGTTACCAGTCTCGAGATTGCATCCGTCTCAAGGGTGTGCGGCAAAACAATCTAAAGGGCTTCGACATCGATGTGCCCCTCGGAAAATTGATTGTCGTCACAGGCCTCAGCGGCTCTGGTAAATCTTCTTTCGCCTTCGAGACTCTCCACGCCGAAGGCCAACGCCGCTACGTAGAGACTTTCAGCCCCTACACCCGCCAGTTCCTGGAGATGCTCGATCGTCCGGACGTGGAAAGCATCGAAAACATCCGCCCCTCTATCGCCATCGGACAGAGCAACACGGTAAGGACCTCGCGTTCGACCGTCGGTACTATGACCGAACTCTGTGACTTCTTCAAAGTCTGGTTCTGCCATGTGGCCTCGGTATACGACCCTGAATCCGGAGAAAAGATCGAAGACGACAGCCCTCAGTCGATATGGAAGAAGGTACTCCTGGCTTACGAAAATAAGAGAGTTATCATCACTTTCAAACTTACCCGGCCGGAAAACTTTCTCTGGGATGAGATTCTGCAATCGTTATCCGGGCAGGGTTTCCAGCGAATTCTCACTCGACAAGGGATGAGGAGACTTGAGCAACTCAACCCGAAAGACCTCTCTGATGACAACATCTACGTTATTCAGGACCGTTTGCGTATGGAAACCTCGGTGAGAGCTCGCTTCATCGATGCCGCACAAACGGCTCTACACTTTGGCCAGGGCCAGATTCACATTTTTTCTTCGAGAGGTAAACTTCTCAACCGTTACTCCGAGGGTCTGAACTCACCCGTTTCCGGTCGTCAATTCCGGCGCCCCTCGCCCCCTCTCTTTTCTTTCAATTCCCCTGTGGGTGCGTGCCCAACATGCCGTGGTTTCGGACGCATCATCGAAATTGATTACCGCCTCGTAATACCGGATCTATCCCTCAGCATTCGGGAGGGGGCTGTCAGGGCATTCCAGGGGACCGTTTACAGCGAGAGTCAACGTGATCTGATTAAAGCCTGCCGAAAAGCGGGGATTCCCATCGACAGTTCCTATAGTCGACTCACTGAGGTGGAGCGCAGCTTCGTAATTGACGGACAACCTGATTACGGGATCAAGGGTAGAGAGTGGCCGCGGGCCTGGTACGGTGTAAAGCGGTTTTTTGAGTGGCTCGAAGGCAACACCTACAAGATGCACGTTCGCGTTTTCCTGTCCAAATTCAGAGCCTACACCAAATGCCCCGCCTGCCAGGGAACACGACTTCAACCGGATTCCCTCCACTGGAAGTGGCGCGGCCGAATACTTCCTGAGCTCTACAAACTGCCCGTAAGCGATCTGCTTGCCCTCATCGAGAGGCACCACCGGCCTACGCGAAACCACCAGGTCGACATCGCAGTAAAATCCATTCTTACCCGGCTCCAATATCTCGAACAGGTCGGTCTCGGCTACCTCACCCTCGATCGCTCTTCACGGACACTTTCCGGAGGCGAAGTCGAGCGGGTAAATCTTACTTCCTGTCTGGGAACCTCCCTTGTGGACACACTCTTTGTGCTCGATGAGCCCTCCATCGGTCTTCACTCACGAGACATCGATCGCCTCATCTCTATTCTTAAGAGCCTCACCCGTCAGGGTAATACCGTCATCGTCGTTGAGCACGACGAATCCATAATGAGGGCCGCCGATGAGATCATTGAACTCGGTCCCGGCCCTGGAGACGAAGGTGGATATCTCGTATACGCTGGTGAGCTGAAAAAACTACACGGAATTTCCGCATCCATCACCGGTGACTATCTACATGGTAGAAGGTCAATCGATCTTCCGAAACGGCGCCGGCGAGTGTCGTTAAACGGACGCAAAAGCGCTCGTGGGAAAACCGGGAACGCCTCGCTCAGAATTTCCCACGCCACAAAACACAATATCCGTAGTCTCTCGCTCAAGATTCCCCTGAAACGTCTCGTCGGCATCAGCGGCGTCTCCGGTTCGGGAAAATCCACTCTCCTGAATAACGTTATTTACCAGGGGATGCTGGCTCAAATGGGAAGGGCTGTGGAGGATCCTGCTTCCATACGACGCATTGAAAGCGATACGGAGATCTCTGAAGTCGTAATGGTAGATCAAACACCCATAAGTCGCACCCCCAGATCAAATGCCGTCCTCTATAGTGAAGCCTGGAACCCAATCCGAGAACTCTTTGCGGCTACAGAACAAGCCCGTTCTTCCGGATATACCGCTTCCAGTTTTTCCTTCAACAGCGGCGACGGTCGCTGCGAATTCTGTAAAGGTCTGGGCTACGAGCGTATCGAAATGCAGTTTATGGCCGATGTTTATGTTACCTGTCAGGTTTGCGATGGGAAGCGCTTTAAGTCTGAGGTTCTCACTATTTCTTACCGCGAACAGAGCATATCCGACATTCTCGAATTGAATGTCTCGGCCGCCGTCGACTTTTTTGAGGACAAACCGAGAATTAGATCCCGTCTTCTCGCTCTCGACGAAGTCGGACTGGGATATCTCCCCCTTGGACAACCCCTCAATACCCTCAGCGGAGGTGAATCCCAACGCCTCAAACTGGTCAAATATCTGTCACGATTTGGTGGAATCGAAAACCACTCGCTCCTCCTTCTCGACGAACCCACTACGGGAATGCATCGCCACGATGTAAAACGACTCATCACCGTCCTCCAAAAGCTTGTCGACCTCGGTCACACACTCATCGTTATCGAACATCATCTCGACATCTTGAAATCCGCCGACTGGCTTATCGAAATGGGTCCTGAAGCGGGAAGTAAGGGTGGAAAGGTTGTCTGCCAGGGCACTCCCGAAAAGGTATCTCGTTACAAGGCGCCCACTTCTCCTTTCCTTAAAGAGACACTCATTGAAGCAAAGTTTTCTGGCCGTTCTGAGATAAATTCTCCTCAAAAGAGGAAGGCTAAAGGAGCCGCTCAATCGGACGGACGCAAAATTCAGTCATTCTACTCTACTAAGGAAAATTTGAATCTGCTCGCGGCGGAAGAACTTGGCCCCTATCGGAGCGACACGCCACGAGCTGTCGAGATCGTCGGCGCGAGGGAGAACAATCTACGCAATCTCTCCCTGTCAATTCCACATCGGGAAGTTTCGGTAGTCACCGGAGTATCCGGCTCCGGGAAGTCATCTCTAGCCTTCGATATCGTCTTCGCGGAGGGTCAGCGGCGCTTCATGGAATCCATGTCTCCTTATGCCAGGCAATTCGTCGAGCAAATGGCGAGACCGGATATCGATCTCTTGAGCGGTATTCCACCAACCGTGGCGATCGAGCAAAGAGTTACTCACGGAACACGGAAATCCACAGTCGCAACAATTACTGAAGTCGCTCAATACCTGCGCCTTCTCTATGCCAGAATCGGTATCCAACACGGTCGGAAGACCGGCCGGCCTCTCGTCACAAGGAAACCTGCCGCTCTTCTTAAACGCCTCAATCGTGTAATTGGCAGCCTTGCAAAGAAGGCTCCCTCTCCTCTCTTCCTCTGTTCCCCTCTCGTGCGCGGCCGCAAGGGCCACTATCAGCCCCTGGCTGACTGGGCCGCCGACCATCATTTCTCCACGCTTAGAATCGACGGTCACTTCGTCGAAATCTCCGATTTCAGGAAACTGGACCGCTACCGCGAGCACGATATCGAGGTAGTCATCCACGGATTCCAAACCGTAGACGGAAAGAAGCACCGAATCACCACAGCTACTCTCAATAAGGCATTGAAGCTCGGCCGAGGCACCTGTTTTCTGGCCAATCCGAAAGGAGAAATAGCCGCCTGGCTCTCGACCAAAAGAACCGACCCGGTCACTGGGGAATCTTATCCGGATCTGGATCCGAAACACTTCTCCTGGAACTCTCCCAAAGGCTGGTGTCCAACCTGTCACGGCTATGGTCGAATTCTCAAACGGATGCACAAAAATGATGATTATCCCGATGAAGTGGACAATTTTGAGCCCGGCACAATCTGTCCGCGCTGCACTGGCTCCCGCCTCAATGAGAATAGCGGTTCGGTCTTTCTCTATTTCAAAGATGGAAGAAAGCTGGCGCTGCCCGATCTCCTGAGTCTTACACCCAGGAAGCTTGTTGCGTCTCTTCGAAATCTGAAACTGGACAAGAGGGGGACAGCTATTGTTAAAGACGTTGTTCCCGAAATTGAGGAGCGTTTGAAATTCATGGAAGCCGTCGGACTTGGGTATCTCTCTCTGGAACGAGCCACCGCCACGCTCTCGGGGGGCGAAGCACAACGCATTCGTCTGGCGGCACAACTCGGTTCCAACCTGAGCGGCGTTCTCTATGTCCTTGATGAACCCTCCATTGGACTACATGCCAGAGACAATAATAATCTCCTGAAATCGCTTCAAAGGCTGCGTGCAAAGGGGAACACCCTGCTCATTGTGGAACACGATGAGGACACTATGCGCTTTGCCGACCGAATAATCGATCTCGGTCCAGGGGCGGGTATCCACGGTGGGGATATGCTGGCAAGTGGTTCCCTTGCCAAAATCAAGAGGCATAAGACTTCACTGACAGGTCAATACCTGAGAAAGGGCATAACGCATCCTCTCCGGGGCAGCTATCGCACCCTGCCGCCGCCCAACGGCCGACACGCCTCCAAGGGCGAGGCCAATTGGCTGATTGCAGAGGAGGTAGCGCTCAGAAACCTCAAGGGCGGCACCCTGGCTCTGCCCCTCGGCCGGCTCACCATGATCTGCGGAATATCCGGAGCCGGTAAGTCGACCCTGGTCAGAGATCTCCTGAAACCTGCCGTTGTTTACTCTTCCAAAAACGGAAAGCGGATCCTCAATGGGCGCACTTTTACATTGGGTGGAGGTATCGAGACCGAATCGCGAAATAAGCCTGCCTTTAAGAGACTTCTATACGGTGACAGGTTCCGACACGTAATCGAAGTCGACCAAAGCCCGATAGGTAAGACGCCACGCTCCACCCCCGCCACCTATATCGGCGCCTTTGACATTATCCGCAGGTTTTTCGGATCTCTCCCGGAAGCGCGAATGCTTGGTCACTCACCCAGCACCTATTCTTTCAATACGAAAAACGGCCGCTGTGAGAAATGTAAAGGAGCGGGCCGTATAAAGCTGGAAATGAGCTTTATGCCCGACACCTACGTTATCTGCGAGGATTGCGGCGGCAAACGATACGGAAACGAGCTGAATGAGATTCGCTGGAAAGGGAAGAACATCGCCGAAGTCCTCGAGATGTCTTTTGAAGAGGCGGCCTCATTCTTCGACTTTCATAGCCGGCTCAAAGAGATGCTCGATCTCATGGTCGAAACCGGCCTCGGATACCTCACTCTTGGCCAAAGCAGTCCAACCTTGTCAGGTGGGGAAGCGCAGCGCCTCAAACTGGTGAGCGAATTGGCGAAAGGCCTTCAGACTTATACCGAACGCTCACGCGCCATCACCCCGACAAGCCTCTACATCCTGGAAGAACCGACCATCGGCCTCCATTTGAGTGACTGCGAAAAGCTCATAGAGTTACTCCATCGCCTTGTCGACCAGGGGCACACTGTGATCGTTATCGAACACCACATCGATCTGATCGCGGAAGCAGATTATGTTGTCGAGATCGGACCGGAAGGAGGAGATGCCGGCGGTGAGATCCTCTACCAGGGTCCGGTGAGCGGATTGTGCGATTGCCCTGACAGTCCCACCGCTCCCTATCTGAAAGGAAAAATCTGAGTTGATGATAGCACCGATTGTCTTTCCCAAAACTTCGTCGAGGAGCAAATCCGACAAAGCTCGCGACAAAGTTTACGATGAAGATTCCCTGACGGGGAGAAAAGCTCCTTCCAAACTTCGTCGTAAGCTTTATCGTCAACTTCATCGAGATTTCCACAAAAAATGGCGACAAAGCTCGCGACGAAGCTTACGACAAAGATCCCTCACAGGGAGAGAAGCTCCTGGTGAAAACCTCCTGCAAACTTCGTCGTAAGCTTAATCGTAAACTTCATCGAGATCTCCGAGGTGACGTCGACAAAGATTACGACGATGCTTACGACAAAGGGTCCCTTAGGTTGATGAACAATATCGACGAAGCACGCGACAAAGCTTACCACAAACATCCCTCACAGGGAGAGAAGCTCCTGGTAAAAATCTCCTGCAAACTTCGTCGTAAGCTTAATCGTAAACTTCATCGAGATATCAACCGATAACGGCGATCCCGCTCAGCGGGATTGACGACGATGATTCCGCAACAAAATCCTCCAAGTTCTTGCGAACGCGGCCACGCGATTCCATAAGTCGTTGATATTTGTAGCCGCGTTCGCAAGAACGTGGTCCGCGAATACCGAGACGCCGGCTTTTTCACCGGAATCACATATGGACCATTCGTTTAAAGGAAGTCACGTCGCTCGCCTCCAAGATACTGTGAGTGCCGTTTTGAATTACGCCACTTTTCTCCTGATTCTTAGCCTTCCCACAATCGCATCAGCGTCAACCGAAGGTGTCGAAAACCCCATCCCGGCGAGCCGGGACGCCGCGCGTTTCCATCCTGTTACCGGTAAAAATGGAATGGTCGTCTCTCAAGAAGGATGGGCCACGAGGGCCGGTCTGGAAGTTCTCAGAAACGGGGGAAACGCGGTCGATGCGGCTGTGACAGTCGGCTTCGCCCTGGCCGTTACCCTTCCCCGAGCGGGAAATATCGGAGGTGGCGGCTTCATGCTCATTCACCTCTCCGAAGACAACAACACGGTCGCACTCGACTACCGCGAAACGGCCCCCCATGGGGCGCACAGGGATATGTTTCTTAATTCCAAAGGTGAGGTCGATCCGGAACGGTCGCGCTACAGCTACCTTTCCGTCGGCGTGCCTGGAACGGTGCGCGGTCTCGCACTCGCCCTTAAAAAGTTTGGAACGATTACCCTTAAAGAGGCGCTGACGCCTGCCATCCGGTTCGCCGAAGACGGCTTCCCCGTATCTGAAGATCTCCACCACTCGCTTATACTTGCTATGAATCGCATGCAGGACTGGCCAGCTGCCATGCGTATCTTTTTCAAATCTGACGGTTCTCCCTACGAAGTCGGTGAGATTCTTCGTCAGAGTGATCTGGCAAATTCTCTCAAGCTCATTGCCGAAGAGGGCCCCAACGCCTTTTATGAAGGAGAAATTGCCCAAAGGATCGTCGCGGACATGAATGCCAATGGCGGTCTTATTGATGCTGTCGACCTCAAGGAGTATCACCCTGTCATTCGACAACCGGTTCGCGGAACATACCACCGCTACGAGATCCTCTCAATGCCTCCACCCAGCAGTGGCGGAGTCCATCTCATCCAACTCCTGAATCTCCTTGAACCCTATGCACTCCGCGAACTGGGCTACAACTCCACGGTATTTTGATTCTCGGAGCATTAGGTGATGATATTGATGGCCTTATGTAAGTTAAAGACGAAATCATCACAGAGTGCGGGAGTGGATTCAGCGCCCATGGAAGACTTGAGGCTGAGAACCAGTTGCCTGCATGCAGCAAGAATTCTGGCTGCGTTATGATTACGGATCATACATCGATCTTCATCGAAGAAGCGATCCCTGGGGTAATGATTTTTATTTTCGATCGACCAATGGTTGCGAATTTTCGAGAGGAACTGTTGAGGGCTCAAATCGGCGGGATCGAGACTGCTTACGTAGTAAGAGCGTTCAGAGGAAGGTTCAGCTTTGTTTGGATAATGGAAGGTGCGTTGCACACAGGCGAACTGGCGGGCATGGGGCAGGCCGGCAGAGGGAGCGCTTAGAGAATGGGTTGCTATTTGACGTATTTCGAGTCGCCCATGGTCATTGTCCACGGTTTGGTGGAGAAAAAGGGGGTGGAGCTGAAGAGATTCTGAGCGTATTGATGCATGTTGGGCTGATTGTCTTTAATTTGAATAACATAGTCAGCACTGAGTTCTTCGACGACGATGTGGGCAGTTTCTTTTTGATTATGCATGGCGTCGAAGGTGAAGGTGGAGCCGTCCAAAATGGGCATCTTTCGCAAGAGAGTCTGGGCGGCGGTGATCGCGTTGGATTTATCGGCGGTAGCGACTTGGGCTAAGGTTTGAGCGCTTTGGTGATCGACTGCGGCCACCAGGTGCAGAGCCTTTGATTCTTCGGTGTTTGTGCCTTTGAGGGTCTTGCCGTCGACGGCAATATCGCGGGGCAAACAGCCGTCTTGTAAGCAGATGAATTCGGTGAGGGTTTTATCGAAGAGCTCGGCCTTTACGTTTTGCAAGACCCGATAGAAGACATCATAGCAAGGGGCCTTATAGCGGCCTGTTTTGGGGTTTTTCCAGGAGCGTAAGGCGCGCAATTGGGCTTGATTGAGATGATGGGCCAGGCGCACGATGCCCTTGAGGGTCTGTTTGCCGCACATCGTGCCGAGCACAATCATGCTCAGGACCGTGGCGAGCCGATATCTAAGGCCCGCTTTACGACGGAAGTCTTCTATCTGATTGAAGCGTTCCCACAGGCTGCTCATCTGTTCCACTTTGAGGCAGACCGCATGGGAGTTATCGGTTTCATTGAGCGCCTGGCTCTGTGCCGCGGGCAATGGCCCTGAAGCGCGCAAAAGCTCAAGGGCATTAGCCTTGAGGGGTTTGACCCAGATCTGCTTGGGGACGCTCATGGCGTTGATAGAAATCTTCGCGTTGGCGGCCATATCCCGCGCTCAAGCCCAAGGGCGTCCACCCGCTCGCTTCGTAGCAAGTGCCCCGGTGAATCTGTGGGTCCACGAACGTTTCCGCTACTAAGGGACGATAGCCAAAAGCCTCCTGCCAGTGATCGGCTAAGACTCTCAGGCACATACCCAACGTCTTGGAGGCCAAATTTGCAAGATCCACCCCGGGCAAAATCAGAAAACGCCGGTTCTGTACTACCAGTTTCAATCGTGCATGCCGTTGCGCCCCGTCCCTCCCGATCCATTCGTCTCGATCCTTCAGCCGGTAGGATGCGGCCCCCCACAAGAGCAGGCCCATCCATTGCCCGTCGATCTGCGCCACATAGCGCAGGGTCTCTCCTGCGCTGCCCGCACTGTGTAAATAATGATGTTGTTTCAATAGATCATTGAATCGCTCCTGCTCTTCGGGCAGGACCAGACGCAGAGTTAAACGATCTATCGAAGGATTCAGTTGGTAAGATTTTTTGTCTTTCATCCCATCTTAACATGACTGATTCCCTCGGGTTTGTTTAGCTCTTTTTTTATCTTCTTGCTTATCAGCTAGTTGCTTCCTGGAATCCTTTTACCCTGGCTACAACTCCGCCGCTTACATACACCTCTTGACCGAATGTATGAAACTGGCCTATGCGGATCGTTCCAAACACCTCGGCGATTCCGATTTCGTCTCAGTCCCGGTTGAGGAACTCATCTCAAAGGAATACGCATCACACCTGCGACAGTTCATCTCTCTCGAGAGTCCTACCACCAGCGCGGACATAAAACCGGGCAACCCTTCTCAATATCGGGAGAGCATCGAAACGACCCACTTCTCCATCGTCGATCGTTGGGGCAATGCTGTCGCCAATACCTACACTCTCAACTTCAGCTATGGCTGCAACAAAGTCGTCCCCGGAACAGGAATCCTGCTCAATAATCAGATGGATGACTTCTCAGCCAAACCGGGAGTAGCCAATGCCTACGGCCTCATTGGAGGCGAGGCAAACGCCATTGAACCAGGAAAGCGTATGCTCAGTTCAATGACACCCACCATTGTCCTGCAAGCCGGGAACCTTACCTCGTAACCGGCAGTCCCGGCGGCAGCAGAATTATCACCACCGTTCTTCAACTCCTCCTCAATGTAATCGACCACCGGATGAATATCGCGGAAGCCTCCAATGCGGTTCGCTTCCACCACCAATGGTATCCCGATCAACTCCTCTTAGAGTCCGGCCTCAGTCCAGATACACGAACTCTCCTCCAGGACTACGGCTACGCCCCCATACCTTCCAATGCCATCGGGTCGACCCAAAGCATTATGCGCTCACACACTTATCTCTACGGTCACTCCGATCCCCGCCGACAGGGCGGCCTCGCCGCCGGTTACTGACGTGAAACTTATTTGCCGTACGGCAGAGCGGCTTTGCGGGCGGTGGCCTAAGGTTTATTGGAGGTGGAAGCGGGCTTGGTAAGAACCCACCCTTAACCCCTCCAAGGAGGGGAACTTAATAAATGAGCTCCCAAGTGAACAGATCGCCTCCTTGGAGGGGTTAGGGGTGGGTCGCCTTCCCGGAAAGGGGTGGGGTTTTTTACAAGCCAGTCTACGCCAGCAAAAATGTTAGCCAATCGCTGGGAAAACCGAGACGCTTAACTGTGCCCCTTATCTGATTCTACAGAGGTAAGACTTAGTCCGTATATTTCACAAGCCATCCCCTGCGACCGCGAATCTCACTGGCGATGAAGGTGTTCCAGGGAGGCGTTAACCGGCAGCTCTTGAGATGGAATGTCGCTCCCAAAGTCCTTCGCATTTTCAGTTTCTCCCGTTCCTCCGTCTCCAATCAAGAGTTTCTCAATCTCATCGAGTAACAGCTCTTGATCAGCAATTGGCTTGCTCACGTAGCCATTAAAACCTGCTTCTACGAACCTTAATTCGTCTCCAGCCAAGGCGTGAGCCGTCACCGCTATACAGGGTATTTTCTCAAACCTGTCTGATTCCCGAATAGTTCTCAACAGCTCTACGCCATCCATACCCGGTAAACTTATATCCAAAAGGAAAATATCAGGTAGTGTTATGTCAGGCTGTTCCAAATAAGAGAGCAATGTTGGGCCATCTTCAAAGGAAGTAATAGCGTAACTATCAGAGAGAAAGTCATCGATTAAGTCAGCGTTATCCCTGTTGTCTTCGACTAAAAATACTTTTTCATTGAATCTCAGTAAAACCTGCGAGTCTTCCTTCAAATTACTCTTCGGCCATTTTCCACGATGATGAAGCGGTTTTTCTGTTTACACATTCAACGGGATGTTCGGAAAACACCGCTCTATCCTGGGAGTTTATCGGACTTCGGGTCCGACAGATTCCTAATCAGGCGAGGTCCTCGCTTGCCGTGTCGTCCCCTTGGGGCACTTCGACGCACTGGATCGTGAAATCGAAAACGGAACCCTTACCGGGCTCGCTCCAGACGGTGATTTCGCCGCCCATCAACTCGACGAGATTTTTCGAGACGGCGAGGCCCAAGCTCATCCCGCCGTCCCCTTCGTCGGGGCCACTCTCCCTATGCGAGAACGGCAAGAAGAGCTCGGCCCGCGTTTTCTCGTCAATTCCGACGCCGGTATCCGTAACGGAGAATTTCAGGCCGGTGCTGCCATTTGTGCGACCGCCGGAGTCCACATTGACTTCGATCCCGCCTTTTTTGGTAAATTTGACCGCATTCCCGATGAGGTTGTTAAGAATCTGCCACAAGCGCGTCGGATCTGTTATGACGAGCTCGGGAACATTATCCGCGATTTCACAGGAGAGGTTCAGCCCCTTTTCATTGGTATTCACACGCTGGAGTTCGACGGATTCTTCGACTAAATTGTGGAGGTTCAATTTCCTTTCTTCCAATTCCAACTGATCCGTTTCGATCTTGGAGAGTTCAAGCACGTTATCGAAAACGAGAAGCATATCCCGGCCGTTGCGATTGATTTTCTCGGCGCGGGAAGCATGCTCCGAAGAAAGGTCTCCACGTGCGTTTTTCTTCAGGATGTCGGAAAAGCCGATAATTGAATTCAGCTGGGTGCGCATCTGGAGACTCACGTTAGACATGAACTCGCGGCGCTCAGTGACAGCGGTGTCGGCCCTCTCCTGCTGGAGCAAGAGCGCCTTATCGAGGAGCCGTCGACTCTCAATCTCCCTTTTTAATGTGACCTTTTCACTAACGTTGATACGCTCCTGTTTTTCGTTCCGATCCGCAATATAGCCCATGATGAGCAAAAAAACAGCAAGAACGAGGACGCTATGGAAAAGGGAGTATCCGAAGTAAATAAAAACCTGCACGCACAGAGGAGAGACAGCAGACAGGAGAAACACCCAGAAAACCGGTAGAACCGGGGATAGAACCGACGAGGCAAGCGCGGTTACAGCGCCCGTAGCCAAAAGGAGGAAAACTAATTGAGCTGCATTGTCGTAGGGAAAAAACAAACCGCAGAACGCGCCCCAACCTGTCCCGATAAGAAGGCTGCCTAAGATAAGACCATTTACCCACCCCCTGGCTTTCAGCTCTTTATCCGGATCCGCAAGCATCTTCCTCAGGATGAAATAGGAGGCCAGGCACACCACCCCCATGTAAAGCAACCAGGTGTAGACCGCTCGCGGCGACCACTCCCTGGAAAACCAGATAGCGGAAAATAAGGAGATCGCTAAAAGAATAAGCACCCCCCTCCGGCTCTCCCGAATTACGGTTTCGACTTGAGCCGCAAAGAAAACTTCGCCAATGGGAGTCTCCTGAACGGGCTTTTGCTCTTTTTGTTTATTGGACATTCTGATTGGGAAATCCCGGTCTATCCCCAATGACACAAGATTATAATTGCTTCCATCCCCAGTTTAACATCTCAAAAGATCTGGAAAGCAGGTAATAGTATCAACTATATATTATCGGCAATTTCCTCTCAAAGAACAAGATTAAAATACTGGAAGCGTAAGCAACTCTCTTCATTATCCACTCCTCGCCTTACTTTGAAGGCCTTTCCAGATTTTCTAAGGGGCGTATGCTCGCGGCTACGATGGCTACAAGTGGTTCGCCCATTTCAGCACTCAGGTTCTGTATTGTGCGCGGAGCTCACGCCGCATCATCTTATTCGATGCGGTCCGCGGCAGCTCGTCGATGATGACCAGATCATGAATTCTGTACAGAGGGTTCAGGCACCCGCTGATCAGGTCCTGAAGCTCACCAGCAAGGGTATCGCGATCCATTTCCTCATTGAGAACCGCAAACACGACCAACTCTTCCGCTCCCTCACCCTGTGGCTGCACCGCGACAGCCGCACTCTCATAGACTACCTCATGCGTATCGATGATGCGCTCAAGTTCAAGAGAGCTTACTTTGATGCCACCCAGATTCATAGTATCGTCGCACCGTCCTTGTGCCCTGTAAAAACCGTGCGGCATCCGGGCTATGGTATCACCGTGGCGTCGCAGGACTTCCCCATCTGGTCCCGCTGGGCATCCGGCGTAGTATTCCTCTCCATGGTCTTTGTCCAAGAGGGACTGGGATAATCCTATGGAGGGCGGAATGAGATACAGTTCCCCCATGTCACCCTCATCGACAGGCTGTCCCTTTTCGTCAAGGATCACGAATTCGATGCCCAGGGATGGGGTGGTAAATGTGGCGGGCGAGGCTGGCTGGACTACCGTTCCCGTGATATAGCCGCCGCCGATTTCCGTTCCTCCCAAATATTCGATCACCGGCGCGCGATACCTAGTCTGGCTCATCAGCCACAAATAATCCTCGCGATTTGACGGTTCACCGGTCGAGCCGAAGAACCGAATGGCCGACCAATCCACGCTTTGCATGGCTTCGCCCAAGCGCCAAGCGCGTACCAGTGACGGCACGACGCCGAGAATGGAAACGCGGGCATCCTGAATAAAGCGTGTAAACTCCGGCCCCACAGGCGCCCCCTCAAAGAGCGCCATCGCGGCATTATTCAACAGCGAGGCGTAAATCAACCAAGGACCCATCATCCAGCCAATGTTGGTGGGCCAGGCGACAATGTCATCCGGATGGATGTCCCCATGAAAGTGGCCGTCCAATCCACACTTAAGCGGTGTCAGGTGCGTCCATGGTATCGCCTTGGGCGTACCGGTGGTGCCCGAGGAGAACAGAATGTTTGAATTCTCAGAGGGGTCTCCGGACACGCTTGTAAACGATGCCTTCGAAGACAGCATGTCGTCCCAGCGAATATCATCCTCTCTTAGCGCTATCCCATCCTCTGCCGATATCACGATCGCCCGGGCGATGCCGGCTTCTTTCACCTTTTCGAAGAGCCGGACTTTTCGGCCGGCCCTTAGATACCAATCGACCGTCAGGATGATATCCGCACCGGCGATCTCCATCCGCGTCCTAACCTCCTGGGGCGAAAAACTGTCCGCGATTGAGACGACGCGGCAGCCGGCGCGCACGATACCCAAATAAGCGGCTACACAGGATGTCGTCATAGGCATGTAAATCCCGATCGCATCTCTCTTCTTGAGGCCATGCTCGCAAAGCCCGTTGGCAAATCGGTTGGCCAATTTTTCCAATTGGCCGTAGGTGGTGACGGTCACCTCTGGAGAGCCTTCGGCGCCCGAAACGATGGCGGTATTGTCAGCCGGCGCTGTAAAGCAGCTGTCCACACAATTCATCTCGGCGCCCGACAGCCAGCGAGGGTCGCTCGCGCCGTTCTTCAGATCCAATATGCAGTCCGGCGGCCTCGAGAAGACGACTCCGAGACGGTCAATCACGTACTGCCACAGACCGGGGCGGTTATTGACAGACCAGGCAAAAAGATCCCCATACCTCTCTACCTCGAGTGCTGCCATGAGCTGGCCGAGGTTTGACGAGGCAATATCTACTTCCCGCGGACGCCATGCAGGAGAAGGGCCTTGGGAAGCGCTTCTCTCCGCGAAAATCCGTTGAAATTCATCCCAGTGCTCCTCAAACGGTCGCGACTGTCCATTTCTTACTCGGGCGACAAATTCGGTCCATTGAGATTCGCTCTCGTCCGGTGGAGGAGGTATCGCTACACTCGCATAGGGCATCGGTGAGACATGAAATTATCGAACATCGAATACTCAAGTCTCAATCAACAAGGGGGAGGCAAAATCTCCAAAACCCGTTCCGGAGGGCGCCCCACAATGGCAAGTTTGTCGACAATAGCAATAGGTCGCTCAATCAGGATGGGGTTGGCGCACATAATCTCGATCCACTCGCGTCGGGATCGACAGTCTGAGAGCCCAAGCCCGAGTTCAGCAAATCTGTCTTCATTTCCTCTCAAGAGCTCCGCGGGTTCCACGCCGATCCATCTACAGAGCTCATCCATCTCGTCCGGTGTGGGCGGCTCTTTAAGATATTCAACGACTTCGAACTCCACGCCCCTATTCTCCAGTAGTTCCAACGCCGCCCTACTCTTGCTGCATCTCGGATTATGAAAGATTTTACAGTGGCTCATTGATATAGGGGGAGAATACTACTGCAGTCGGTAAAGACAATATCCTACTTCCGAATGCTTGGATTGCTTCGTCATTCTTCCTCGCAATGACAAAAGTCGTATGGTATGGCGAGTGGATGAATCATCATTTGATATCGTTCCTCGGTAACCCCAACAGAGTCCCGGTCAGGAAATTCGATGCTGCGCCGTTTCAGCAATGCCTCGCTATGGCGGGGCGACTGCTGAATTCCCGCGAGCCAGCAGATATCGGGTGAGATTTCGGTACTGAGTTGATAGAATCACAAAATCGAGCTGATGACAACGATAGCAGACATACGAGCAAGAGAAATTATCGACTCGCGGGGCAATCCGACGGTTGAAGCCGATGTTGAACTGGAAAGTGGGGTGATCGGTCGTGCGTCAGTTCCCTCCGGCGCCAGCACCGGGGCGAATGAAGCGATTGAACTACGCGACGGGTCTGTTTCCGTGAAAGAGCTGCCCAGGGGTCGAAACCTGAAGAATCGATACCTTGGGAAAGGAGTGCTCAAGGCTGTAGACAATGTCAATCGTGTCATTGCGCCTTTGCTCATCGGGCGCGATTCCGTCGATCAGGTTGCGATCGACACAGCGATGATCCGAAAAGACAAGACCGCTAACAAACGCAACCTGGGCGCCAATGCCATTCTGGCCGTTTCCCTGGCCACGGCCAAGGCTGCCTCGGATGCCTTGGAACTTCCTCTCTATCGCTATCTTGGCGGGACCAACGCAAAGGTCCTTCCCGTCCCCATGATGAACATCCTCAACGGTGGCGCTCACTCCGATGCACCGATCGACATTCAGGAATTTATGATTGTCCCCAAAGGGGCCGGGAGTTTCCGTGAAGCGCTACGAACGGGCGCAGAGATTTTTCACGAACTCAAGAGTGTCTTGAGAGATAAAGGGCTTTCCACCGCGGTAGGAGACGAAGGTGGTTTTGCTCCCGACCTGGAGAGTAATGAAGCTGCCCTCGCCGTCATCGCCACGGCAGTCAAGAAGGCCGGCTACAAACTTGGTCGGGAAGTTTTTATCGCCCTCGACGTAGCCGCATCGGAATTTTTCGACGCGAAGCGCAAGCAGTATATTTTTGAAAAGTCGGATGGTTCCAAGCGATCGGCCGAGGAAATGATCGCACTCTACAGACGACTGCAGCGGAAATATCCGATCGTATCGATCGAGGACGGCTGCGACGAGAATGACTGGGAGGGTTGGAAAAAACTCACAATCGCGTTGGGCGCCAAGACACAACTCGTGGGCGACGACCTCTTTGTGACGAACATGAAGTTTCTCAGGAAAGGTATCAAACTGGGCGTGGCTAATTCCATCCTCGTAAAAGTGAACCAGATCGGTACCCTCACGGAAACGCTCGATGCCATAGAAACTGCCAAAGAAGCGGGCTACTCCACGGTCATCTCACATCGCAGCGGAGAGACAGAGGACACCACTATCGCCGATATAGCCGTGGCGACTAACGCCGGACAAATTAAGACGGGATCCCTCAGCCGTACAGATCGCATCGCCAAGTACAACCAGCTTCTGCGTATCGAGGAAGAGTTGGGCAGCGAGGCCGTTTACGCCGGGAATCTGTAGTCTCCGTAGTTGGAAGCCCTTGGGCGACGAGGGACAATCCTCAGCGGGTAATACCTCACAATAGAGACTTAACGGGTAATCTGTGACAATAGAGCTGTACAATTTATGATCATGCCCTGACACAACGTGCCCATGAACTGGCACCAGAATACTGCTGCAAACATTAACTGTGAGCTGAGATTGAAGAATATAGCAAGACCGACTCACTTTTGGTATGACAGCTGCTCAACCTTGCGTTATCCTTGGGAATCTGCCGGACTTAGGGTCCGACAGATTCTCGGGTGCATACAATGGAAGAGTTTCTCATACTGCTCCTCATTCTCGGTTTGGTGGCAATCACCATTCTCCCGATCATACTCCTCGTCATCGTCATTAAAATTGGGCGGCGTCAGAAGGATTCCGACTATGCCTCGCTGGCATTTGAGAGGGAGGTAAAGGAGGAGTTCAGCCTGAGCAAGGAGTTGCTCGACAAATTGGCGAAGAAGGTTGAGGCAGCATTGGCACCGCCTGAGATGGAAACCGCCATAGAAGCGGCACCTTCACCGACTCCGGTTCGAGAGGAGGAAATTCAAGAGCCTATCGCTCCACCGGTGCCGACACCCGAATTGATCGAAAAATCTGCACCTTCGCCGCCGCCCCCTCCCGTATACATACCCCGACCGCCCATGACACCCGTATCAACTGTTTCATCAGTTGTCACGGAAAGTGGAGTCGAGCCACAGGAAAGGGAACCCAGCCGCTTTGAATCGGCAGCAAAAATCATACTCAAGAAGATCTGGAATTGGATCATCGTGGGAGAAGATCATCGCCCGGCCGGTGTGTCCATTGAGTTCGCGATAGCCAGCAACTGGTTGCTCCGTATCGGTATCGTTATCCTCGTCGTTGGAATTGGGTTCTTTTTGAAGTACTCGATCGAAATCGGGATCCTCGGTCCCGTAGGACGTGTTTCCCTGAGCATTCTCGCCGGCCTCACCCTGCTTGTGACCGGAATCAAACTACTTGGCCGAAAATACCACCTCTTTGGGCAAGGATTGATAGGGGGCGGTCTTGCGACCCTCTATTTCGCCGTCTTCGCAGCCGCGAACTTCTACGACATGCTCGAACTTTATCCGGCATTCGCCCTCATGGGAGTCATTACTTTCGGCGCCGGCGGCATGGCGGTTCGGTTTAATTCGATCCTGATAGCGGTCCTCGGGATCATCGGAGGTTTCGGCACCCCCATCATGCTTTCGACCGGGGAAGTGAACTTTGTCGGACTGTTCGGCCACATGCTCTTGCTAGGGGTGGGAGTATTTGGGGTGTCTCTCCATAAGAACTGGCACCTTCTGAATAATCTCAGTTTCGTCTTTACCTACGGCCTTTTTATAGCCGCAACCGATAAGCACTACGAGAACAGTTACTTCTGGCAGGTAATGCCCTTCCTCGTCGCTTTTTTCGTTCTCTTTTCGACGATGACATTTGTTTACCAATTGGTAAACCGAACCAAGTCCAGTCTCCTCGATCTCCTCGCGTTACTCTTGAATGCGGGTTTATTCTTCATTCTCAGCTACAATCTCATTGATCGTGCCTACCGCATCGAATGGGTCGCAGCCGTAACTCTGGGTTTGGCACTCTTTTACGTCCTCCATATTCAGCATTTTCTGCGAAAACGTCTCCTCGACCGCGAACTGCTTCTCAGCTTTACCGCCTTGGCCGCGTTTTTTCTGACGGTCACCATGCCGCTGATCCTTTCGAGCGAATGGATAACAGTGAGCTGGGCTATCCAAGCATATGTAATGCTCTGGATTGCCGGAAAAGTGAAGAGTGAGTTTCTACGTCAGGTGGCATACCTGCTCTATGCGATCGTGCTCTGGAGATTCGCCTTTGTCGATCTGAGAGGCCAGTTCTTTGCGCGTCCCATTCCTACCGATGCATCGTTTCTTGATTACCTTCCAATTCTATTTGAGCGACTGATTATTTTCGGTGTGCCGGTTGCCTCCCTGGCGGGGGCAGGTTTCCTCCTCAAACAGCCCCTCAAGGCGGTCGCACTCGAAATCGAACGGGCTAACGATGTCCAGGCATGGCTGGGTGAGCGCAAGGCGGGGCAGGGCATATTGATAGCGGCGTTAGGCATGGTATTCATTTATCTTCACCTGGAATTGAACCAGGCATTCCTTCATCTCTACACTCCACTCCGGATGCCGGCGCTCACTTTTCTCTGGATAGGATTGTGTTCCCTTTTACTCTACCTTTATCTCTCCTCACCCAGCGGCCCGCTCCTCATCGCTCTTGCAATAGCTGTTACCGCGACTCTTGTTAAACTCTTCTCTTTTGATTTGGGGGTTTGGGGCATTCTCGGCAATTTGCTCTACTCCGGCCACTACTCGTTTCTTGACGGTGGAATGCGCTTGCTCGACTTCGGCGTCGTGATCGTTTTTCTCGTTTTCGCGTTTACCCTCCTGAGCCGCACAACAGATGCGCGGCCCGCGGGAATCATATTCGGCTCGGCAGCTCTCGGCCTCCTTTTCACCTACTCTTCAATGGAAGTTAACACATTGCTCCATCATTTTGTCCCTGGATTAAGGGCAGGGGGAGTCTCGATCCTTTGGGCCATCTTTGCTCTGGCCTTTATCCTGGGAGGGATTCGCAAGGGAATTCTCGTATTACGTTATGTCGGCCTTGGCCTGTTTGCCATTATTGCGTTCAAAGTGTTCTTCGTGGATCTGGCCAAACTGGATCAACTCTACCGAATCGTTGCCTTTATCAGCCTCGGGGTGCTCGTTCTCGCCGGCTCGTTCCTATATTTGAAGTATCGCGAATCATTTAGCTTGGCGGATTCAGAGAAAAAGGGGAATTCGGAAGAATGAATAGCACACTCGGACTTGAGATCTCATCGGGGCTCACCCTCCTGACAATACTTATGGGTCAGACCGCCGCCGCCGGTTTTGATGCGAGCCCGTTTGAATTCTACAAGGAGGTTGTAATCGAAGATCCGATGGAGGAAGAGATCAGCACAATTCACCTGGACAGTGAGATATTCTCCGCCACTCAGTTAAAATACAGCGATCTGCGCCTTGTAGGCAACGGCGAACGGGAAATCCCTTTCCTACTCGAAAAGGCAAGGGAAACGCGAACAAAGACTTCGGAGAAGCTCTGCATCAGTAAAGTGCTCTCGCTGGACGAGAAACCGGGCAATCAAATCGAGATTCACCTGCAGCTGGATGAAGAGGCTTCGTCCCCGGATGGCATCACTATTTTGACCCCCCTATCAGATTACGAAAAAAGAGTAACCGTACTCGGGAGTAACGACGGCGAAGATTGGGAGCACCTCGTATCCGATGCGCTCATCTTTGATTATTCCCGCTTTTTGGATATTGAGAACCGCAGAGTGCACTTGCCGGAAAACAATCATAGACAGTTCCGAATTACCCTTAAAGAGATCACTGAGAAACAGGAATCCCCTCGAACTTACATTCGGAGGCGATTGAGCGATGAAGTGGAGATAGAGCGCTTCGAACAGACTCAAATCACAAGACGGTCATTCCGTATCAACCGCATCGATTTATGGGAGGAAGTGAAAAAGGATCAATTCAAAGCAGACCACAAAGTTGAATATGCGATTGAAAACATCGTTGTCAGCGAGGACGAGGAGAATAAGCGCACGAATATAGAGATCGATACGCGTTTCGAGCCCCTCACTGAATTGTTACTGGAAACTCCCGATCGCAACTTCAGCCGCCGAGCCACCGTTTCGATTCTCGAAGAAAGAAAGAGCGGAGAGAGGTGGATTGAGATCGGCCGGGGAAACCTTTCCGTGATAGATTTTCGAAGTTATCATCGCGAAAAGTTGTCGATCTCCTTTCCAGAAAATCGTCAGCTCAAGTATCGGCTAATCATATACAACGAGGACAATCCTCCCCTAAAATTTACGGGCGTCAAGGCGACCGGAAACGTGTATCGAGCATTATTCCTCACTCAGCCAAACACCGGTTATAGGCTCTACTACGGTTCCGAAGGCGTCGCCAAACCAAGTTACGATACCGCCACGGTCCTCAATTCCTTCCGGCACGGCTACAAAATCGTGGAAATGTCCCTCGGCCCGAGTGTAAGTAACCCTGATTTTGACATAAAATCGGCCCGAGCTCGACGAAGCATCTTCGACAACAGAGTATTTCTGGGCTTCGTCATTGCTCTAATGGTGCTGGTCCTGGCCTGGGGACTTTACAGTAGCGGCCGAAAAGTCGACGAGCTCGAGGATAAACAGTAGGAGCCCTATCGCAAAGGCGCAGGCCTGTTAACCCGAAAATTTCACAAATCTTCTACTGCGACGACGGATCTCACCGCGTGTCAATGCCGTCTCGCTACGAAGTGTGTGAAATGTCCGGGTTAAGATGCTCGACACCGGCGGCGATAGCCAGGCACCGAAAAGAGCACCAAGACAGCCACGAACATGCTAAAGCCACCCACGCAAGGCCGACATCTCAGGACCGTTAAAGGGTTCTGACGTATCTCGCAGTCTCGCAGCGTCTGCCCGTCTTTAATAGCAGACGACGATCTTGCATCAGGAGGTAGGTTTCAGTAAATTCAGACCTCACTAGACCTAAAATAAGCGCGTTTAAAGGTTGAACAGGAAACTTCGTTATTCCTAACGTTATTTGCCATGCTGGCGGTAGTTTTGCCGCCGCCACCCTTGGGCTGGTTTCATGTTTTGCTTTTTTTGAGTCATATCCGTTCTGTTTTAACGTTAGTTCTGTCCCCTTTTTTGGATACGCCGACAGTCCTTCCGTTGTGGCTGTGCGTTCGCGGTTACTTGATCTGCTACCCAGGCGACATAGATCGGAATCGCTCCCAGGTGCTGATAAAATCTCCCATCCACTCGTTCCAGCTTAAAAGCCGATAAACAATTCGGCGCCCGCTTCGGATGATTTGCGCGGGGAGCAAGATGATGGCGTGAAGGAAGCGCCGAAACTCCATCTTCACGATCTCCAACCCCCGCAGGCGGTTGGGCATGAGTAATCCATACCACGCCTTCAGGTTCCAGGCCAATGCTGTCATTACCATATAGGCCCAATTGCTCAAAAGATCATCCACGGGCATACGCATCGCATTAACCCCGTTTTTGAGTTGCTCAATAACGTTCTCCTGATCGCAGCGTTGATTCGCAAAGGCGACCACCTGCTCCTTAGTCAGGTCCCTACGATTTGTGATATAAAAAAAGTAGCGGATCTCATCAAAGAGCACTACTTCGCCCTTTTGCACACTGATGTTCTTACGCACCACCACCATCCGATAGGTCTTTTTGCACTTGTTGGGCCGATAGTCCAACTCGGCCACACTTTCTGCCTCCAGCACCTTGTTTTCAAAACCCTTCTGGTGCACGATCCCTTCCTTCACTCGCGGCGCTTTAGCTCTCGATTCGGTCGCTATTTCATGCTTGGGCAACCGCTCCAGTTCGCTCCAGGCCGTCTCTCTGAACTCCTCGGCCAGTCCCACCACTTTGGGATGCGCATCCATTCCGAAGATAAATCCCGTTCCTTCTTCATCCCACCGATCGAAGTTTTCTGTCAACGAAAAGTCCGTATCCCCTCGCAAGCAGATTTTCCCCGCATGCGCACGCACAAGTTCCACCGCCCGATCAATCCACTTTACGCATCCCTCATGGCTAGTCTCATTGCCCGGTCGATTCACCATGTAGAGCACTTCCCTGGTATTTGCCAAACTCACGATCAGCGGTGCATAGCCCCAGATCCCCTTATAGCTTATTCCCATACCCCCTTTGCACTTCCCTCTCGTCTGCGCTATCGTCCCGTCCACATCGATGAACGCCTCCTCCATGAATCCTTTTGCCTGCTTGTTCCACACCCCTTGCCGTATCCGGTTGATCCCTTCCATCAATTTTTCGATCGCGCCTTCATCAAAGCGTCGGGTGAAGTCTCCACTGGTCGTCGGATCCGGTATCCTCTGCGCTCCTAAGGCATTCAGAAAAACCTCGTCCTTGCGGCGCAATTCGATGTCTTCGAGCCGGATCCCTCCCAATAATGCGTTGTAGGCTATGTTGAGCACATGATCACTCTCATGATACGGCAGGTGGCGCTTGAGCAACTGCACGCTCTGGTCGAGCTCTTCCACCAACCCCAGTCTCTTCACCATCAGGTGAATCGCTCCTATCCCTCCACAACTCACCCCTTTGCCTCGTTCGGCCGTCTCGTAGTGGATGTTGCTCGCTTTGAACATCGGTTTGGCCTGTTCAGGCCAGCCCCGATTTCTAAGCCGATGCTTTATTCTTCTCTTGCTATTGTGGAGGTTCTTGCGGTATCTTCTTTTCACTCGAAACGTCCTTTTTTTCTGGGTGGTTTTTTTGGTCGATTAACCGTTTTCCCAGTATCTAAGCGCGTTTCGAGCTTTTTATTGCGTTAGGTATATTCCAATCACACTTGTTCGAGGACTAGATTGCCCCTCTAAAGGCACTATGCAATCGCAAGTTTAAATCCCGATTTTTTGCCCAGTCGGAAGATGATTCTTCGGCCTGAACCGTCGGGCATCAGTAAGGGCTTCTGATTGAGAGTTTGCAGATACTCAAGCACCACCGCCTGCACCCGAGGGGGATAAGTTGCGGTGGGGAATAAATGCGCTTCGACCGCACAGCCCCTCTCTATAAGAACGCCGTCACTGTGAGTCAAATTGCGAAACAGATCGTGGTCGTCACGATAGTTGTTGTAGCGAGCTTTAAAGGGTTCGAGCTGCTTGTAGAAGCTGTTACGGGCGAAGATTTTCAAGGCATCCATGAGGGACTTGTTAGCGGTGTCCAGGCGGACATAGTTTTCATCAATGAGGCGCTGCAGCCTCGAGCATTCGGTGTCGATTTGCTCCAGTTCGAGTTGGAGGGCTTTGAGGGCCTGATCGAGTCGACGGATCTTTTCGCCCCTTGAGGCGCTTTTGCCCGGGTGGGCATGCTCGGCCAGGAGCAGTCTTTTCAATTCTTCGGTGCATTGCTGTTTTTGCTTCAGGAGGGCTTTGGCGGCACCGCTTTTCTCCTGCTTGTCCTCAAGGTGTTGGGCTAATCGCTTGTAGTGGACGGTGCGATAAGAGGTGATCTGATTAATCCCAAAGTGCTTATCGAGGTATTTGAAGTCATTCTCCTGAATCCAGCGACTGAACATCCCTTTGATTACCTCTTCATTTCGGGCCTGCTGATCGGTCGCCAGGATGCTCACGGTAATGGTTCGATTTTTTGGATTGGTCGCCTCCACGATCCACTGCACCAGTTGAGGATTTTTCTTCCAGGGGCCCCGCTGATAGCGAAGATGATACTCCTGGAGATCTTCGGCATGGTTGCGCGCGCGCTGCAGGCGCAACTGCCCGTCGATCCGTTGGAGGGGCTGGGCGCTGGCCTTGTAACCTTTTTCCCAGGTAATGATTTCGAGTTGAGGATGCTCCACGATGGCTTCGTAAAACCACTCCGCGGCGATCGCCCGGTCCACGTAAATGCTCACCTTCTTATCAGCCGGCAACTGCACCAGCTCGAGCATCGCTTCGCAGTTGGGGATAAACCGTTCCCTTATATCCTCATAGTTGTCAGTGCTCGCAAAATAGACCGGATAGCCCTTGAGGGTATGAATAAAATCGCTGTGGAGCGCTTTGTCGGCCAGACGGATACCCGGACACCATCCCGCCAGCACCTTGCTCATTCCGGTGTAATGTTTGGTGTGCGGATCATAATAAAAGCTCTCTTCATCCGAAGCATTCAGGCCCCTCGCGTTCACTCTGAGGATCTCTCTTAAAAGCCCTTCATCGGCCAGGGCGCTAAGGCTTTGGCGTTGCAGATAGGGGGTATACAGGACTCGCCCGATGAGTTTTTGCAGGTCTTCGAGATCGAGCAGTTTGCTCTGCTCGATATTGACCGCGGCCAACAACCCGCAAGCCACCCATTGTTTCAAAAGCCAGCCCTCTTCGCGATCAATCTGAGCGACTTCTCTGAGCGCGGCACTGAACAGAAGTACTCCCAAGTGCCGATACCATTGCACCGCTTCGGAGCTCTCCCTCGAAAAATCGGGAGACCCCTTGCGATTGTCCCCTTCGCTTTCGGGGCTATTTTCTGCTTCTTGCTCCTGTTCGTCCCTCCCCGAGTCCTCCGGGCAATCCCAGGGAGTCTCCCGATTTTGCGCCCTCTCGGCTTCGGCCTCCTTTGCCCGGGCCTCTTTAAGCTCCTTAAAGACAGGGCGCAAAGTTTCCCCACTGAGGTTAACTCCGAACACCTCCTCGATCTCCCCCCGTATCTTCTTGCTGTAGCCATACCGACTCTCCCCATAGATCTGCCCGAAGCGCACCCGCACAAAACTCCGGATTTCCCTCGTCAATTTGCGATGAGCGCTGCGTCCCGCCAGCACTCGCGCTAAGGTCTCGGCATCTCCGCTTTGAAGCGCCTCCCCCCACCGCTTCATCGTTTTGGGGTCAACCTCAAATTGCTTCTCTAAGCGCCCTTTCTTCAACCCCGCATTGTAGAGGCGCCCCTCCAATAGCTTGAATTCAACTTGCTCCCGATCGTCCTCTACGACTTCAAAAAGCTCATGCCCGTAATAGACGTGCAGTTTGCCTTCCCTCAGATCCCGATAGACCGTGATCGAGGGATTACCCTTGTCCACTCCAAGGATGCACTGTAAGAAGGTCTCTTCTTTGACGGTAGGTTTCTCCATTTTTCTTCGAATTTGATGGTTCGAAGATGAAGCCTACCGTTTTCTTTAGCTCTTAAAAGCCGGGAATTGTATCTGCGATTGCCCCCTGCCCGCCAACCCGCATGATAGCGAGTTCTGAACTTCTGAGAGGCTGTGAAATTGCGAAAGCCAAGTCTCCTTCGGCATAAAGGCCCGCGTAGCGCATTTGATTTCCGGGGTCCC
>CBDCEW010000039.1:0-12799 GCA_965215885.1 Candidatus Moanibacter sp. | reverse complement strand
CACCCTCCCACTCGAAGATGACAAACAGATGGTGGAGCCCATCACCGTATTTCTCCGCTTCCTGGATCGCCGCGCCTCTCTTCGGTCGGCTCGCGATGACAGTGTGTTTCTACTCAATTCCCTTAGTTATAGAGGACGGTTACCCGTGTCGAAAGACCTCATAACAGCTGGCTGACTTTCACGCGTACCTCTTCAAAGCCGACCGCATGACAGCAATGAAAGCCAAGTTCCTTAGCAATTTGGATATTTTCAGCATTATCGTCCACGAAAAGGATGTCCCTCGGCTGCAAGCCAGTATCGTTCAACACATGCTCAAAAATCTCCCGTTCCGGCTTCACGTGCCCAATCTCAGAAGAAACATACTGTCGCCCAAAGAATCTCCCTAATCCAAAATCGGCTCGAATCTTCGGCCAATGCAGCGAATTCGTGTTCGTCAAACATGCTAAATCGTAATTCAAGGACAACTTCTCCAAGAATTCGTCAACGCCATCAAACTTGGACTCTGCAGCCGCGCGAAACAGTTCAATAAACTCCTCGATTTCAAGGACTAAGTCATAAAAGCGAATAATATCGCCGGCAAAAGTGGCTGCGTCACATCGTCCGGACTCAAATTCCCTGACTCCGTCAATTTTATCCCAGGTCTCCCAGATGTATTCCTGCTCCAACGCTTGCCTTGAATTCCTCTGAATAATGCTTGCACCGGTCAGCTTCACGAGGACGTTTCCGATATCGAAGAGAAGCAACTTCACGTTAATCATGCTTCGAACAGCCAACTTGCTACGGGGTCGCTAATCTTATGAAGCATCATCGTGCCGCGACGAAGATTGGATATTCAACGTCTAGAATATTGATTCGGCATCCTGCGGCAGCTTCCTGACATGTTGAAGGAAAGCCAATACTCTCTCTCCATCTTCAACGGGAAAGGTGTACCGATAGTGTTGCGCAACAGATTCGCCGGCGCTCTTGACCAATCGATAAAATGTAAGAAGCGATTCATAAATCTCGTCGTAATCTGCACCGGCATAGGTTCTCTCAAACTCCGTCCAAACTTCCAGCTCGAGGTGCTTCTCCAAGTGCTTCCCGGCAACGCCGACAGATATTTCGAACCCCTCTCTCACACCGATCTCCCACTTGAGCATCGTGACAAGATCTCTGCGTAATCCCTCAATAAACGCATTGAGCAGCGGCAGTTTCTTTCTCCAAAGCGTCTTTGGAATGTGCGAGCCGAGACAGAAGAAGAATGCCTCACAGCAGTCGCCAAATTCGTGCCGGGTAGGTTCTTTTATGAAGTGACTACGTTCGCTCGGGCGAGGGAGATCGGGGGTGAGTCCGTCCTTGTCAAGGATTACCGCGGTCTGACTGTCCCTTGATCGATCTTGATACGTTGCCAGGGGAAAGAATTGCAGATTGACGCGATTCCCGTCCGCCAATTGCATATTGTAAGTGTAACGACCATCGCCGGCTCCCGGTGAGTAAATATGATCCTCGGGCTTCTCCACGAGAATGGCCTTCCCGAAGCGAGGAACAACGTACTGCTCCTCCCTGAATGGTTCGACATCAGTGACGTAGCAGTCGACGTCGAAGTCTCGGAATATATCTCTGTCTGCATTCGGGTTCGTTCGAGATCCCGTTATCAATACTGTTCGAATGCGTTCATCCGCCTGAGCGAAGTCGATGATGAGCTCAAGCATCTCGTCCTCAGTTCTCGTTTTCATTGTAGTGTCAATTGGTCAGGGTAGAAATCCCAATCTCATGACATGATCATTCTTACCCTGAATCTCGCCAGTGTATTTGAACCCCAATTTTTCGTAAAAACCGCCAGCGTCTTTGTCACCATTGAGATGGCTTGTAACCAGCTCTTTTGCATTCCCGTTTCTCTTGATGCGCTCAATGAGCAACTCAACTGCCCGCCGTCCGTAGCCCATTCCCTGATATTTGGCGTCTACCATAATCCTCCACAAGAAATACTCTCCATTCTCCGGAATCTCTGAGGTCATGAGAAATCCCACTGGAGTATCGCCCGCATAGATCGCTCGCATCCAGACCGGGTCATCATCTGGCGGGAAGTGACCTTCGTCAATTGAGTAACCGTTTGATCTCGGGTAGACTTTCTTCTGCTCTTTCGTCACTTTCAGTGCGAGAACGGCTTTGATATTTTCGAGTGAAAGCTCACGCAAACTGACAGCAGGTCGAATATCGTTTATTCTCATATTCCGTCTTTCAGATTGGAAATTCCCCTTCCGCGGCGTGCCGGGACAGAGATCTTCATGCCGGACTCCACACTTCGGTCACGTTGCCAATTCCTCTTCATTCAATCTCGTAGAGTCTTCCGTACGGCAGATCCGCGGTTTTCTTTGCCTCGGCGCATCCCGCTGAGCGGGAGACGACGGGTCGACCCGTTGTTCACTTCTCTCCGCGTCTCCCCGTCTCCGTTTCTCCCCCTCCGCTCTTCTTCTTACGGTATCCACGCAAGTGATCGGTCGTCTCAAAGCCGATATCCTTGTAGAGCTCGATTGCTTCTTCGATTTTCGGGTGGGGACGCACCAGGACTTTTCGCACACCCCGTTGCGCCATATAGTGCAGGCCACATAGCATCACTTTGCGCGCTAAGCCCTGTCGGCGAAATTCCGTTAAGGTACCGACTTCTTCAAATTCACCAACGCCGTTGACCGGATCGATATCGACGCTGGCCGATGAGCCGATAACTCCGTCGTCGCGAATGTCGATCATCTCAATGTTTCCGCGGTCGGCGTAACTGCAGAATCTGTGATATTGCCGGTAATAGACCTCCATTTCCGGGCTTATGCGGCGAAGTTCAGGATTGAAAGCACGAGCGATCATCTCGACCCAGCGCTCCAATTCACATCTATTCCGGTTTTCCAGTGGTCGAATCACGAATTCGCTATGAAGACTCGAGCCGGTCTGAACGCGATGCAGGTCCAGAACCATATAATGAGCGCAGCACTCTTCGACAAGATAGCCGCGCTCAACAAGGACCTTGGAATACGTATCCGAGGCTTCGTAAGTGGAGGTAAGGTAGAAATTCTCATTCGACAGAAGGCGCAGAACATTCTCTGCATGGGTGACGATCTGTTCGAGGTTTTCCCGTGTTCGACGGGATTTCTCGCACAAGATGTCAAAATAGCCCGCAAGTGGATTGATATTCGATAGAGCAACGATCTCGTCCTCATCATCGATCCAAAACTGGTGAATTCCGGAAAGCAGATGAACGTATTTTGCCCGCGCCGACGCGAGACACCATTTCCAATGAGCTCCATTGTCCGGGACTTTTGGATGCAAGAAATCCACCGCCTTTTCCCAATCGGCATTTTCATTGAATGGTCTGGACCTCAGATTCATTTTTGGAAAGGAGTAAAGATCCTCGGGGCAAGCCCCGAGGCATTTGATATTAGACTTTATGAATTAGAAACGAAGCAAGCTTCGGGGAATTAAACCCGAAGCGATTAAAACACCAATCCGGCCAATGCCGTCCGTAACCCCGGTGAATTGGTCGATCCGCTTGATGTGGTTGTTATCCTTCAGCCCGGCCGCCCGCTTTCTTCCAAATAGTCTCAATGTATGCCAGCCGGAGTCCGACGCGATACTGATTCCGGAAACTGGTCGAACCGAAGGAGGCGCCACTCACCACCAACCGACAGCCAAGTTCGCCCGCTGCATGGAGCCGATGACGAAGCAATGCCAGATGGCATCCTTTCCCACGAAACGCCGGCATCGTGGCAGATCCAAGGAGGTTGCCAATTCCTCCACGAACTTCCAGATACGCCGATCCTACGGGTTCGCCCTGATAACGGACCAGGTATGGATAGAATCCATCCTCGCCGAACTGACGGTGGAGATCGCCCTTGGTTTTACCATGCCAGGCTGCGGGATATTCAAAACCCTTAACATGAGTATCTGTGAAAATCTCCAACGTGTCCGGCGTAACGGATTCGACGGTCACATCCGGCGCCGCACTCTCTAACTCCGTGGCAGGCAGTCCGTAAAGAAGGGCCTGAGAGTTATCTATTGGACGCATCCCAGCACTAGTCAATGCGCGCCCTACGTCCTCTGTGAAGCCCATGGGTGTCAGGTAGAAGCTGAAGTCGGCGTTGTCCTTCTCATAGAAAGAAATAATCTCCTCCAACCGGTCGACGTCGTCGCTGGAAAAGCAGAAGACACCGTTCTTCCAGGGTGAAGAGGGCATTTTGACGGCAACGGCGCGACCGTATTGCTCAACATCAATCTCGTTTGCCTGGCTCGAACGATTCCCGCCCGTATAGCCTTCCGCAATATTTCGCTCAATCTGTCGAGCCAGTTCCAATGTCAGTACTGGGAATTGCGACACCACGATTAAGTCCGGTTCTGGCTTCTGGACACTACCAGCATTTCATTTCCTCCAATTTGAAACTCGTAGTCTACCTTTCGGATTGAGATCCGACAGGATTCGAATGCGGATAAAATTCTCTCCAGATGTTTCGATTTCTCCGCATTTACATTCAAGAGAGGGAATATTCTGGCTTCGGGAGAGACCCGGAGCATCTCCACAATCGAATCGTAATGGAACTGGTAGTCCAGGTTCTCAGAGTGCAGAAATAAAAAATGGGAAGAAAGTGACAGCTCAAAGCTATTGTCGGGAAAACTCAGCTTTGGCAACCCTTCCGCAACGTAGTGTCCTTTCTCTCTTCCCTCCTCAAAGGAATTCAAAAATTCCTCCATTGCCGCCATTCGAATCTTTCCAAGCTCCTCAATTGAGGTGATTCTGTCCCATCGAAACTTCCCTCGGTTATCCTTCGTTTGCGAAATTACGGATTCAAAGGTTTCCTGAATTCTCGCGGCAATCTGTTCTCTCGAGAACTCATAAATCGGATCAACTGAGACTACATAACCGCCCCTGGAATTGCACACCGTGTTAAAGCTTGCCGGACCATCACCGCAACCCAGGATGTTCCTAGCCAGACCTTACCCGAAAAGCTACTGATTGGCCGCAAAGAGGCGCAAAAGGCGCAAGAAAAACTTGAGAAAAATCATTTTTTGGCTTGATAAAAAGTGTCGCAACATGCTAGTGTTTAACAACCTAAGATTAAGAAAGGAGTTAAACATGCCAACATGTGCGACAGAGGAGAACAAAAGCGATAAGACGCCCCTTAGCAACCTCATTCTGCCGGTTCCAGACACGGATTTCCGTGATTTTCTGGATGAAGTTGAAGAATTGGCCGGGTTCGCGCCGCAAATCATCGAGGCGATCGAGAAGGATCTGGACGCCCCTGCACGTGAGAAGAAGAAACTTCGATTGGAAGATCGCAGGTTCTTTGAAGGGCGCACAGCGGAGCTGGACATCGAGGAGGAGAATATTCTGGCTGCTGAATTGAATCTTGCGGTAGGCCGGCCGCGGATGCCGGCTTATGCGGTATACGTGTTCGTGATGATTCGTGGGTTTCTCGGTTCGTTGACCACGAAACCGGCACGGCGGTTTCTGCGCGAGTCGATGAGCTTGTACGGATTTCTTCAGAGGCGGGGACTGAGGATGCCGGCGGTGACGACGATTCTGGAGAACGTGAACCTGGTCAGCCATACGACCCGCGAGTTGATCTTTGATAAACAGATTGGGTTTATCCTCCAGGAGCAATGGGACGATTTCGGGAAGCTGACGATCGACAGCACCTCGGTGAAAGCAAACAGCTGCTGGCCCACCGATGGGAGGATTCTGACCGGTCTTTTGATGCGGGCCAATCGTTTGGGTCAGAAGTTGCATATATTCGGGCTGGAGGATTTTCGCAAAGGATGGGTTGGGCGTTGGCTGCAGGAGATGGACAAGCTGGAGTTTCAGATTTGTCTGGCCGCGGGCAAACCGAAGTCGAAGGGCAAGCTGAAGAAACACTACCGGCGGTTGCTCAAGCGGGGCCGCAAGGCGGCCGACTCACTAACGGGGGAACTGAGCCATCTTGAAGAGGGCCTGTCGATGGATTCACTGCCTCCCACTCGCCGGGAGCTTCTGAAGCGGGTATTGAGCCAGATCAGGCGCGATATTGCCGACGCCAAGCGGGTTGTTGAGTATGCTCATGATCGGGTGTTTCACGAAAAGAAGCTACCGTCCACGCAGAAGGTCCTGAGCCTGTCGGACGGATCGGCGGCCTACATCAAGAAGGGCAGCCGCAATCCAGTGATCGGGTACAAGCCACAACTGGTTCGCAGCGAAAACGGTTTTGTCACCAGCCTGATCGTACCGCAAGGCAATGCGGCAGACTCCATTGAGCTGGCGCCGGCCATCGGCGATTCGATCAAGCGCACCGGTGTCATTGCTGAACTGATCAGCACCGATGACGGATATGCTTCGGCGAAGGGGCGCAAGGAGGTGCTGGGCATGGGGGTAAAGCAGATCAGTATCAGTGGGGCGAAGGGCAAGAAGTTGACCACCCCCGAGGACCGGGAGAGCGAGGCGTATCGCGAGGCACGCCGCAATCGCTCCGCAGTGGAGTCGCTGATGTTCACGATTAAAGATGGATTTGCCTTTGGCGAACTCGGCCGCCGCGGCATCGATGCGGTAGGCGATGAACTGCTCGAGAAGGTTCTGGCCTACAACTTCTGCCGCATCATACTGATGAAGAAACGACGACGGGAGGAACTGGAACAGGCGGCCTGAATCTGACCGCTTTGCAGCTCGGAGAAAAAAGCACCACGGGATGAGTATGCCTCCAAACAGCGGCAAATATGCGTATTGTGCAGCAAGCCACGCCGATGGCCACTCAATACCTGCTCATCGGCAGCGTCGGCAGCCTGAAACCCGACGCCTGCCAGCCATAGGCTGGTCCGCCTGTGGCGGAAAACCTGAACCCGTCCGCTCGAAAGGCTTTTCGAATGGGGTCTAGATAATGGAGTCCCCGAAGAATATCGTATTCAAAAAAACGGGGAAAGAAGGGTTTGAGCCACTCATGGTTGATGACGCTTCCATCTTTCTTGGAGCAGACAAGGCTATGTTCGATCAAGTATCTTGCCCCTTCATCAAGAAATCTCTCCTCTACATCCGTAAAAGGGCGTTTCGTAGAGAACAGAACCGCTTCCAGTGGAGGCAGAGTCGATACGATCGAACTCTTTCGCGAATTGCGATAGGCTGACGGTGAACAGTTTAAACCGCCATCCGGAAGCTGGTGCTGCAGGAACCATTCCCGCACCCAGGGAAGCTCTCCATCAACATCGCAGCCACACGAAGAAAGAATCATGTAGAAAACTCCCAGCTCACAGTGGCAACAGTCCATCTTTGACCGATCTGTGTTCCTCTTCGGCGCGTCCTCTTCCGTGATGACGAATTTTGGCCACGCCCCAAGCTTGAGCAGTTCTAATGCTCTCTTAGCAGCCAATTTGGGAATTCGCCTGGCTTCACCCATCTCGCAGAGTGTCGCCATGTGCCACCACGGCCCCTTCCACTTCCTCCTGCTCGTCCGATCCGGGATTGAAAAGGCGTCATCGGAGGCGAGGACATCCATAGAATGCTCAAGTGCGCTTTGCATTCTTCAAATTTAGCACTCATTTCACTAATGAGTCCAACAGATTTGGACCTTATGCACGCCCACACGATCGTTTCAACGAGGACATAACGGAATTCAGATTCTCCACCCGCTACCAGTTGACCAAACGTCTTTGTCTGGTTGGCCGAATCCGCCTCCTCACCGACACACCCGCTTCCATTAGCTTTGAAGGTACCTCGGACAGCATCGTGAATTATAAGTACAATGGTTGGTCAGCTAACAGCGGCTTCAAATACGAGTGGTGATGGTCTTGGAATACCGTCGCCATTTGGAGATGGGCTCTTGAACGACAGCCTCGAGAATCCTGCTTCCCATCTGGCAAAGCGGGACTATGCGGAATCTACAGCTTTGGACCCTACGGGACCCGCTGTCGTCCTGCGAGATGATCTTTCGAGATCCTGAACCAGCCTGTACGCGCTTTCCGTGATTGCGGTAGGGAAGCCCTCGCAACGACATTGAAATCCGCTTATTGCGTTACTCCTGTATTGTCATCGCGAGCCGATCGTAGGGAGGCGTAGCGATCCAGTAGCAGGAAGAACCCATGCGTGTGTTCTCTGGATTGCCTCACCCGCTACGCGGGATCCGCAATGACAAAGGCAAAAAAATCCTAACCCCACCCCTGGTATTTGAACTGCGCTCTTCCATCCGCAGCTTAACTGTTGTGCAGCAACACCATTAATTTCCCGTAGTATAGCCGAATGCTGCGAGACTTCAAATAGCGCTAACACGTACCTCGTCCTGCCGGGACAGGGATGATCAAGTCCAATATCTCATGGCATTGCAGAAACTGCTAATGCTCTTGCCCTGCTGATCATGCTAAAATATGTCTCTTGCAACGCTCATGAACGAAGCAGAGATTGCCGAAGTTGCTGAGAAGATACTCAGTACGGAGTTCAAGACTTAGGGCCCGCAGGGATTTCTTGGTGCTGAAACGCGCTATAGGAAGGGGATCGCGTTTGAAGAGACTGGTATTAAGAAATGCTGGGGTCAGCTGACCCGTTGCATTGATCGCGAGAAAGAACCCGAAGCCGACATGATTGGGATCTGGGGGCCACTTGGCCTAATTCAGGAAGATGCCAATGGGCAGGACAACCTTGTCTACTTCGCTGCCGCTGAGGAGAGCGTCTTTGAGGAGATTCCGGAAGGGCTGATGCGTTTCACTCTTCCCAGGACGCACTATGCAATTGCTTCGACCAGGCTCTACCACGAAGACTGGGGACAAGGCGTAAGGTATATCGACGAAGTCTGGCTGCCCCCGTCCGAGTATGTTCGCGCCGACGGATTCAGCCTGGAGATATATCCGCACAATCACGAAGAAGGATTTATTTCCTTTGGGGTTCCGGTAAAGCCAAAGCATTGACCTACTCCACTTCGCCCAAATGAAGAATCCAGATTAACTCCACTTCATCTGGAAACGCCTCGTAGGCAGATCGATCAATCGAGCTGAGACTGCACCCTTGTCGCTTATAAAATCGGCATGCCGGCACGTTTATGTTTTGCGTCTCCACTCTCAATTCACGGCAGCTCCTTTCGCTTGCCCATTGCACCGCCGCTTCAAACAGCCTTTGCCCGATCCCTCTTCGTCGATAATCTGGATGAACGCGGAGATCCCAGATAGCGACCACATCATTCCGCCCCTCGAGCTTGTTGACGCCATCGGTATTGTAGGCGAGCACACAACCGGCGACCCGCCGTCCCTCCAAGAAGGCAGCAAGCAAACCCCAGTTGGAGACATCCCAGCGTCTGGTCCAGCGTGTCGGCCCTTCCCCTTCGATTGCGTCGTAGTCGTTAGTACTCGATCACGTAAATACGATCACGTATGCCGTGGCGAATTTGGATGCTGGGGGAGGCGGTCGAGTCGAGCCAGGCTGGAGCCCTTTCTCGACTCGACCAACGCTGCCCAGCGCCAATACCGCCCGGTCCTATTGGGATGGGGCGGCACCGGGGGTATTGCCGCGTTGCGCCGACGAGGAAAGCGCCTTGAGGCTGTCCATCGTCGGCGCGCCTTGCACTACCCCCGGTGGCGCTCCCACATACGTGACCGTATTTACCTGATCCAGTACTTAGTCCAGGGATGCCCAAGTTGCCGTTCTTCTAATATCGCCGAGTCTGGGTCGTCACCATCGATCTCGAACACGCTCCGAACCTCGAACCAATTCGGAATCTCGCCGTGCTCAGCGAGGCGGGTCAATGACTCCTCTATGATCGCGCAATCTGTTCGTTTGTGGCCCACGGGAAATCGCGAAAAGACAAGGTTCGAGTACCGCTCAGCGAAAGACAACGGGTCGATCGAGACGACTTCGAATCCTGAATCTTCGAGAATGAGGTGCTGATCACGTCAAAGTATGTTCGCACCATCTCCTAGTCACTCTTTTTGAGACCAGAAAGTGTATTGATGGAAGCGATAATTCGTGATGCCCGGTTCACGTTCCGGCTTCTATGGAAAAGTAAGGGGTTCACGGTTGCATCGCTCCTAACACTGGGCCTCTGCATCGGCGCGAACACTGCTATATTCAGTATGCTCTACGCCGTTGTATTGCGACCTTTGCCGTTTCCGGATTCGGATCGCCTCGTAGAGGTTTTCAATAGCTATCCAAAGGCGGGATTCGAAAAAATGTCGAGCAACATCCCGCTCTATTTGGAATACCGTAATGAGACCAATGTATTCCAAGATCTGACCCGAATGGCGCTAAGATAAGCCCGATTAACGACGATTTTTGCCTTTGTTTCTGCGCGAGCGCGAGACTTTCATTTTCCCTCGCGGCTTCGTTAGTAATTGGTAAGGTTTCGGTCTTCGTTTGACCGCTCGTGGTTCGCTGCGGTGTTCTCGTAGTGGAACAGTCTCCTCGGCAATAATCAGAACCATCTCGTCAATGATGCGTTGTTGCTTTCGAGGTTGCTTGCGGGTGGCGTTCAGAGCGGTGCAGTACTGCCGAACGGTGTCGACCGTGCTCTTGAAGCTGAGCCGATGCAGGTCACGCTGATAGAGGGTGGCGGCGTGTTGCATGAGGGCGCGGATGAGATTATAGGCGATAAAGAACAGCTGGATTTCCTTACGCACCATTTCGGGAGTAAGGCAGCGTACCGTTTCCATCTTCATAGTCGTTTTAATGTCGCGAAAAAACAGTTCCACTGACCAGCGGCGGAAGTAGAGATCGGCCAGATCCTCTACGGTGTATTGGAGGGGGTCGGTAAAGGTGGTCACAAGATCGATCTTTCGGGTACGGAATCCTTTGATCTGAACGAAGAAACGCACCATTCGCAGAGTCAGTTCGGCCGGTAATTGAGCCCATTCTTCCGGGCTGAACCCGTGCCGTCTCTGCGGTTTTTTCCAGGTCACCAGCCGATCGTATCGGCCCAGTGTTTGGCCGCTACGGAAGTCGCATTTGCGCCTTTGGTGCAGGCGCATGACCGCGTCCATTTGATGGTTTAGAAGCAGCCCCAGATTGGCATAAGAGCAATAACCGCGGTCGCACAGAACCACCTCTGCTTTTTTCAAATACCCAACGAATTTGCGCAAAATGCCGCTTTCATGGTTTTTTAAGGTGGTCTCGACACAGTGCAGCAAGGCCCCGCTGGCCAAACAGAAACAGCCCACCAGAAGCATGACGGGAAATCCGCACCCCTCTTTCTGCCCCCCGGGTTGGGGAAAGGCCCTCTGGTTCTGCTCGGTATCGGGCATACTGATCCCAGTACCGTCTATCACTCTGACCTCGTGCCCCTTCCACCGCTGCGCTTGCCTTACCTCCTTGTGTATCTGCTCGCTGACCTCTTCACCGATCTTTTGTAAGTCCTCTATACCTATGCGCTGACGTGCCTGGCAATAGGCCGAGGTGGAGGAACTGGGCAGGTTCAACTCCCGCTCACTACAGTAGCTCTGCACCTTTCTGACGACCTCCCGGCAGGCTGTCTGCGGGGAGAGCACCTGGAACAGAAAGCCCCAGAAGGTCGTTCTGAGTGAGTAGACTCGTTCCCGGCTGTTTTCTTTTTCGCTCTTGGGTTGCAAAACTCCCAGAGGAATCCACCGATCAAACAGATCCGACAACTCCGATAGAGTTGACTCTCTTAGATGAGCCAGTTTTTGCTTTAATTGTGCCAGGGCCGACTTAGGCGGGCGACCGCATAGAATGTGATTAAACCCAGGCAGGAATCTTGTCATATTTTTCATACAACAAGATTAGCCTACTAACGGTCATAGTACAAGCTTTTTTACATATTTTTTACAATTATTTTTGGCTTATCTTACCGCCATTCAGATCTGACCCTGTATCAAAATAGCGAGTTCAACCTAGGCGAAGAGCACGCTCCAGCTCGTGTTAAAGCTCGTCGAGTAACACCGGATTACTTCGAAGTGCTTGCTGTTTGCTCTAGTCTTGGCAGTTCTGACGGGCTTGATTTTCGGCACATTTCCTATCGTGGGTGCCATTCGTCTGAATATCTCGCGGATGATTAAAGATTCGTCGCCCACCGCAACCATTGGTCCGGCTGCACGCCTTGGGAGTGCGGCATTGGTGTCTTTCCAGGTAGCAATGGCTATGATCTTACTCTCATCGACGGTGTTACTTCTCCGAAGTTTTGCCAAAATATTGGCCGTCGATCCAGGCTTCAATCCGGAGAACGTTTTAACGACCCGGGTGGACCTTCCGAATGTTCGATATCCTGAAAGCGAAGATATATACCGTTTTCAGAGGCGTATATTGGAGACGTTGCGAAGTATTCCGGGTGTCGAGGCGGTTGGTTTATCTACACACGTACCAATGACCACGGGCAATCCAGTAAACACATTCCAGATAAAGGGTTACACGATGGCGGAAGGAGAGGAAATGATGGGAGCCTTTCGAACTTGGGTGTCCCCGGGGTACTTTGCGGCGCTGCAAATTCCGTTTAAGATCGGCCGTGTATTCGATTATTCGGATTCAGAAGAGAATCGCAACACCCTGGTCATCGATCTACGGCTGGCGGAGCGTTATTTCCCAGAAGGAAATGCTGAGGGCCAGTATCTCACCTTCTCCGGAATTCCGGAAAACGACGAAGATTGGCCGGCCATCATTGGAGTCGCTAAGGATGTTCGCCATCTGGGATTGACCGATGAAAGTGGCCGCCCGTTTGCTTACGAGTGTATGTTTCAGCACGAACGGCGTGTTTTTAGTATTTTTCTTCGAAGCAAAAGAATGGAAAAAGATCTCCTACCGATCGTACGCCAAAAAATGCGGAAACTGGACCCTCAATTGCCCCTATTTCTGACCGGACAGATGGAATACTTCGTCAACAGGTTC
>CBDCEW010000038.1:0-72384 GCA_965215885.1 Candidatus Moanibacter sp. | reverse complement strand
TCCGCTTACTTTCTTGCCCGGATCGTGCAGATTCACCGGATGAATCCCGACCAGGCTGAGGCAGCGAGGATGTTTCGAGCCTTAAGCTTGGAATTTCCGGATCACTATTTCGGGCAAATGGCGTTTCTTAATTACGCTACGATCACCCTCTACCAGCAACTCGATGTGGAGGAAATCTCAGCGCCGCTTTACCCTCTCGAAGAGGAGGGACAATTCCTCTCGATTCGGGAAATCCAACGCAATTTCTACCGTTTGATGGGAGAAACCCATGTGTATTACGATGTGTCCCGAAAAAGAGGCGAAGATTTCTTCATTGCGGCGATGGAGATCGGGTTCGACCGCGCGGTTCTCCGTGCTAAAATGCTGCTGCGGATCGCTGAACTGGCGCGCAGTCGAGGTGACAGAACGGCCGCCAGATCCTACTACGAGCGTTTGCTGGCGGAGTTTACGCGATCGCGCTACCGCTATATTACGCAAAAACGCCTCGAATCGTTACTCACTGAATTGGAGGGCGCGGATTGAACGAAGAAGGTGCAAGTGGCGGCCGGTTGAGCGGAGTCATCCAGTGGACGGGGTTCGTCCTGCTCGCTGTGTGTTTCGCATTTTCTCTCGCTCGGGTGCTCTCTACTTCGGCCGGGCTAGGAAAGGATGATCGTCTCGTCGTGCGGTTCGCTCACCCGCAACTGGAAAGTGGTTTGCGGGAGACGTTTGAAGCGATCGCGGAGCGCTACGAAGAGGAACAGCGCAGGAAGGGAAATCGCGTCGATGTTATACAGATTCCGATACCGGAGAGGATCTTCCCCAGTTGGGTGAAGACCCAGTTGATTGGCGAAACCGCGCCCGAGGTCATAATGACCAAGACCAGCGGAGCCGGATTCACCAACGAAATGGTCGCGCGCTATTTCTATGCCCTCGGCGCAGAGTTGGAGGAACCCAATATCTACAACACCGATACGGCCCTGGAGGGAGTGCCGTGGCGGGAAACCTTTATCGGGCAACTCGAAGAGGAAGGCGCCGGGTATCGCCACAACCTGCAGGAGAATTACGGCATTCCATACAGCATGAGGACGACGCGGATCTTCTGTAATGAGACGTTATTGGAACGGGTTGTTGCGCGACCCGAATTTGCCGAGCTCCGTGAGCGCCTGGGGCGTCCCATTCGCCCGAAGACTTACGAAGACTTCATTGCGTTGTGTGAAGCCGTAAAAGCCTATGCCGTAGAGTCGGGGACGGCTCTCGTCCCCATAGCCGGTTCAAAATACAATGCGCCGTTTATTCTTGACCGGCTCTTTCAAAGCCAGTCGCAGGCGGTCGTTCCCGTTATCGATGTTTACAATGAGTTGCTCCACACCGTGATCTATATCCAGATGGGTTTTCTCCACCATAAATGGACGGTGCGTGACAAACCGATCTGGGACGGCTTCGAATTAATGCGAGAGGTGGCCCAGTACATGCAACCGGGATTCGCCCAGCTCGACCGGCAGGACGCCACTTTTCGATTTGCCCAGGGGCGGGCGGCGATGATCGCGACCACTTCCGCGGATGCGCCCAGCTTCCGCGCTCAGATTGAGGGGAAGTTCGAGATTGGTGTTTTTCCGGTTCCCCTGCCGTCGACGTCTCATCCGCGCTATGGCGCGAATACCCGGGGATCGATCACGGAAGCGAATACCCCGCCCTACGGTCCCTTTGGGATTGTCAATTTCCATCCAGAGGAAATTCGGAACACGGCCATCGACTTCCTTCGTTTTCTCACTTCTGTGGAGACGAGCGAGTTTTTTGTCGAGAGGACCGGATGGCTTCCGGCTATCGAGGGTATTGAACTGCCCGAACACGTAAAACCATTTGAACCGGTCATGGAAGGATACCCCGCCGGTTTCGGGATCAGCGCCATGGGGGGCGAGGAGTATCAGGGTGCAATCAATAGCAATCTTTACCGGCTCTGGGAAAAAGAGGGATCGGTGGATCAACTCCTCGACGCCGTCGAAGACGATCTCTACCCGGCCCTGGTCAGGGACATGCGGAAGGCGAACAAAACAGTGACGGAGAACGTCCGTCGCCAGGACAGCCTCATCGGAGCGAATTTCTGGTTATCGATATACGGCGACGCTAGGGAACGAGAAGAAGCGGCTAATCGCCTGAGCATCCTCATGGACCTGCAACAGGCCAATTACCTCGCTGTTTTCCGGCGTAACGCGACCTTGAGGGAGCTGGGTTTAGAAGAGTAGGGGAGCGGCTTGGGAGCCTTTCAGCTGCGACCGTCGGTCGCGTCAGTCACACCTGCGGTGTTGTCATTTGCGGCCTTTGGCCGCGTCATTGGTTTGCGCGGCGCAGGTCGAAAGTCTCAGGTCAAAAGTCGAAAGTCGAAGAGGCTATGAAATGAATGGACTGGAAGGTCCAAATTCGCACTCTCCCATCCGTTGTCATTTGCGGCCTTTGGCCGCGTCACTGGTCAGTGGGGCCTCCGGCGCGCTGACACTTGCCGGATCAAACTCTGCCCTACGGTAGGGTGAAACCGAGGGCGTCGTGGAAGACGAAAAGCTGCCGCTTTCCGCTACGTTTCGGATCGGAGGGTGTAGCGGAAAGCGGCAGCTTTTCGATCTTCGCCCGCTCTGCCGAATGGCAGAGAAGTTTCGGGTCAGTGGCAGGGCGCAGGTCAAAAGTCTCAAGTCTAAGGTCGAAGGAGTGCGAAAATGAAGGGACTTGAAGGTCTGACTTTGCGGCAATGATTTCGCTCAAGTGGAATCAGGATAGATTATTTTCATCATTTCCTTCTCGTTCCAAGTGACTGAATAATCATACCCCAAAGCAGCCGTTGGCCGCAACCAGGAAACGACTTTCGAAGGGAGATCAATAGAGTTTAACCACGGATTACGCGGATTGCACGGATGGGGAGCTGAAACACTGATCGCGCTGAACGGGACGGCGAATCGGGAGTCGACTTCGCCAACTCGCTTATGCGTTTCAAGCTCTGCCGTACGGCAGAGAGGCGAAGTCGACTCTGTCTTGGTGCTTAGTCTCGCGCAGCATGCATATTCCTGGATTCTCGGCTTCCAAATTCGCACTCTCCCATCCGTGTAAATCCGTATTACAATCCGTCCATTTCTTGTTTTTTTAGCAAGGTTTGGCGTAGAAGAGGCTGATATTCAATGAAATGCAGTCGACCCTTCGCCGCTTCGCTTTGCCGAGGCGAGCAAGGTTTGGGACCCGTCGTCGCTCCGCTTTGCCGAGGCATGCAAGGTTACCAAGGTATTCCGAGGTACCTTCTCGATTCGATCAAAAATCTCCTCACTGTTTATGAGTTCGGGGTGAACCTGTCGAACCGTTGGGAATCCCTCTTCATCAAATCCGCGGTTTTCTCGAATCCGTGGTTCCTTCCTCTTTATTCGCGTTCATTTGCGTCCATTTGCGGTTCTCTTCTTCTTTTTGGTTGCGGCTACGCTGCGCTAGGTCATCCGTGGTCAATTCAATCTCCGCTGCTCACTCTTTTGTTTTGATTGCGTCTCGGCGTCTCCCCCTCTCCCCGTCACCGTTTCTCCCTCTCTCTTTTGGTTGCGGCTTCACTGCGCTTGGCTTCTATTTCGCTCTGGTTTAACTATTTGTTGCTGACTCAATACCATAACGAATCTACGCAATACGCATTGAATTTGCGGGACAAAACTCTACGCCTCTTAGAACAGTATGAATACGAGTAGCGCAATTGCCAGGGAGCAGTTTGAGCGGGACGGCTTCATCAATGGGGGTGCTGTCCTGTCTCATGATGAAGTGGAGGAACTACGTGAGGAACTCGAGCGCGTTATACGCGAACAGAATGACGAGGCGAAGCCACAGCCTGTGCGCATCGCAAACCTCAATCGGAACCACCCCGAAGCGCCTGTTTGGCAGATCGTGAATATCTGGCAGGCCAGCTCAGCCTTTCGCCGTCACATGCAGCACCCGAAAATCCTCGAGATGGCCGGCTATCTCTCGGGCGCCCGCGAGCTGCGTATCTGGCATGACCAGATTCAGTATAAACCGTCCATTACCGGTGGTGTGAACCTCTGGCACCAGGATTCCCCGCTCTGGCCAACTCTGCAGCCCAAGGATGCCCAGGTCACAGCCTGGATCGCTCTCGATGACGTGGATGAGGAGAATGGTTGTATGAGTATGGTATGCGGCTCCCATCGGTGGGGCGATCGCAAGGCATATCTTCGAACGATTGAGGAGTTCGATGCCCTTCCCGAACAGGATCCAACAGGTGGCCGCATTGAGGCCCGCCTCTGCCCGGTGAAGATGGGACACGTCCACTTTCACCATTCCCTTGCCTGGCACGCTTCCCACGCCAACACGAGCGATCGTCCCAGACGCGCCATTGCCTACCATTTCATGAGGGAGGACACCTTGTTTGACGCTTCCGGCAGTCATATCATGAAGCCATTTATTGGGGTCCAAGACGGCCAACGCCTGGAAGGCGACACCTTCCCGCTGTTGTGGGAGGCCAGGGATTGATGGAAGTTGGGGGCAGTCCTTGCTTTCGCTGAGAATTCCCAGGTTCTTACCCCACCGAGCGCATCGACGTTAAGTTGGGATGTAGCGAGCTTTCCTTTATAAGTCCTATGATGATTAAAAGAGGGACCTTTTCGAGGGAGCTGGAATGTACTGGGGTAAGTGCAGAAGATCGTTCGATGGGGAAGCCGCTGGAAGGTAAAGAAAACACAGAGAGATAGCCCACTGATGCAGTAGCCATACCATTGTTCCTTGCGGTGATCGATTGATGAAGGAGGAAAGCCCAACCGAGTCTCTATTCGATCAAGGTATAAAGGGTCACTGACAAGCACAGTGGTATGGGGCGAAGCCCACCGCGGGAAAATTCTTAAAATAGAATCCTTAGGCGTTAATTTCGCCTTTGGTCTACCATGGACATGCGGTGCAGGCCCCCTTGTGCTCAAGAGCGAGGGTCGAAAACTTATCCCGGCTCGAAATTTCAGAGGCCTTCGATGGAATAGGAGACAGCGAATTGGCCAGGTGGAACCAAGGTATTCTGGAAGAGCATGATACCTCTGTTTTCTCTTGAAGCACTGGCCGGAAATCGCAAAGGCCAGCATAGCATCAGAATCAATGACCGATATAGAATATGCTTTACTTGGAAAGAACGGGATGCCTTACAAGTGGAAATCGTAGATTACCACTGACAAATCGGCGACATACAAAGAGATAGGAAACCATTATGAAGAAGGTGAGGAACAGGATACCCAATATACATCCCGGTGAGGTGCTTCTTAAAGATTTTTTGAAGCCGATGAAAATTACACAATATCGGCTCGCCAAAGACACCGGTATTGCGCACCCGACAATTACGAAGATCGTTCAGGGAAAGCGCACAATAACCGCGGACACCGCTCTGCGCTTTGCAAGATTTTTCGGCACAACTCCCGGATTCTGGCTCAACCTGCAAAAAAGCTACGATATCGAAGAAGCTGAACTCAAGAGCGGAAAGAAGATCGAAATTGAGGTTAAGCCGCTCGTTCCTGCTTAAAAGCACTGACTGTGAGAACCCGATTGATCGACTCCCAATTGTCATCGCGAGGAAGCGCCCGTGGCGCTGACGCGGCGATCCAGTCCAGCCTTCTAGTTTTTATTTGGGTTTCGTGGATAATGTTTGCCAGGTTTGCGCGTCAGTCATCGAGCCGACCAAATTCCCACGCATCCTTTAATCCGGTGGTAGTGTAGCCTTGAAACTGGTGCCGGTAATCGGGACGCCATGGGCGTTGGCCCCATTGGGGGCTGTAGAATGTATCCCTGGTTTGTGCCATGTGATCCACGATCAAGTTGTGCAGGTGGTTGCGAACAGCGGCCGACGACGGATCGTCGATTAGGTTACGCGCTTCGTGCGGGTCCTCGTGCAGATTGTAAAGTTCATCGGTGTCGAAGAGGTTGATACTCAATTTCCACTCTTGAGTTCGAACGCAACGGATCGGGTAGAATCCGTCTGCTCCGAGTCCACCGAGGCCGAACCGGTTGTATTCCAGAAAGACCGCGTGGCGCTCGTTTTGGGATGCGCCACGAAGGAGCGGTCGAAGGCTGCGACCGACGTAGCCGGGATCTGCGGGAAACTCGACTCCAGCCAGATCGAGTATGGTGGCCGGAATATCGACTGATGTGATGAGATCCTCAACACGGCATCCGCGCTTTTCGATTTCCTGACCGGTGACAATCAACGGCACCGCAGTCGTCTGATCGTACATGGTGGGTCCCTTAGGATTGAGCCCGAAGGCTCCCAAATGGTCGCCGTGGTCTGAAGAATAGATGATGTAGGTGTCCCCCGACAGATGCGAGCGGACGGCGTCGATGACGCGGCCGATTTCGTAATCCACGTAGCTGTTGCAGTCGTAATAGCGGTGGTAGTATCCGGGGTAAGTATCAGACGCCGCCCGTGTTGTTTCGAGGTATTGTGCATAATCCTGCTGTAAACGGGGCTTATTGGACAGATCGGCCTGAATGGTTGGCGGCCGGTAGATACTTTCCTGATCATGCATTCCGCGAAAGGGGAGTGGGCAAATGTAGGGTCCGTGAGGTTCGTCGAACTCGACAGTAAGGAAGAGGGGGCGATCGTTATGGCGGTTGGCCGTGATCTCGTTGATTGCATGGTTAGCGACTCGGTGCGCAAACAGAACTCTTCGTCGTGTAGACCCCTGTTCCAGCCTCCGAATCGGTTCAAGCCATCGCGGCCCACCTCGTCGTAAAAGTTGGTCAGATCGTACCAGGTTTCGAATCCACCGTCCATTCGGCCGCCGCCATTGTAACCGGCTGCATCGAGATGCCATTTCCCATAGTGTGCGCAACGGTATCCGGCCACGCACATGAGCTCGGCCAGAAGCGGGATTGCTCTACTCGGAGCCGTCTCGTTGCATATTGCGCCGTTGCGGTTCGGATAGAGTCCGCTGTACCAGGATGAACGCGACGGAGTACAAAGAGGACAGGTGACGAATACGTTTTGAAAAAGGACTCCGTCGGAGGCGAGACGGTCGATGTTCGGGGTGTCGACACCGGGGTGGTCAACGTAAGCCGACACCATGTTTCGGCCTTGGGTGTCGGTTGTAATGAAGACGATGTTTGGACGAGTGGTGGAATCCGGCATTGTCTTTTCTCCCCTTTGAAGGGGATCCTCAACTGAAAATGAAGACCTATAAGAATCCCATAACAGTGTTACGATGGAAAGCCTTCAAGCCTCCGTTCCCTCAAGAAAGCGCAGCAGCAGAGAAGGCATTCCGCACCGCGGCGAGCTTCTCCTCTGGTAGAAGCTCGCCGTCCGACAGGCGGCAATTGGCCTCGATATGCTGCGGGCTTGTCGTGCCAATGATGGCCGTCGAAACAGCGGGATGTGAGAGTGTGAAACGAAGGGCAAACTCCACCAACGGCATGTCTCCAGCGAGCTTTGCGATTGGGATCGCCCGCGCTCGATTCCAGGGTCCTGCCCGGTAAGCATCGGGAGGCTCCTTGTCGAAAAGATAGACGACATTCCCAATCGGTTGTTTGATGATAGTTCCCGTACCCAGTCTTTGCAGTGTGGGCAGAAGCTTGGCTTCAGGCTCCTGTCGAATCAGGTTGTAGGAGAATTCCTGAACTTCGAGGTTTCGTTCTCTCGTCGCGGCCAAGGCGGCATCGTCGTCCGCGGAGAGGCCGAAATGTCGGATCCATCCCTTGTCTCGTGCCTCGGCTAGGGCACCGTATGCTTCATCAGCGTTTTCGCCCTCACGAGGGGCCCCGTGAAACAACATGACATCAATTATGTCCGTCTGCAGTCGCAGACGGCTGCGATCGATTGTGTCGAGAATCCCCTGCCTGGAGTAGTCTCTTCCATCTCTGTAGGTTTCGCGTTCCCTGATGCGAAAACCTCCGCATTTCGAAGTTATGACGATCTCTTCGCGATAACGGCCGAGGTAGCGCCCAATACGCTCCTCGGAAGCGAAATAGCGAGCTGCGGTGTCAAAGATGCTGATTCCGCAATCGTATGCAGTTCGTAAGACCTGTTCGGCCTGTTTCTCGGAAATGGATGGATTTCCGATTTGGGAACAACCAATCCCTATCTCAGAGACTTGGAGTCCCGTTTTACCTAGTGATCGATACTGCATGATGAAATTGGTAGTTAGAGGCTGTTCGAACAGCCTCTAGTTAGCTCTTAGTCTGGTGTTGCGACTAACGGTCCCATTGAGAAAGCAGCAGTTATCTTCATAAGAGCCAAACCGAAGGCTTTCCAGCTACGGGTAGAATAGAAGAGATTAATAGGATAACGAGGAACCTTAATCTGTGATTGGAAAGAACATCGAGATGAAAGTTGAGATGCTTGTAACCGTACAGCTACGCTTTCACTCGAAGCCCCTGATGATTCGGCTCGCTGTTGTCATCGCGAGGAAGCGGGCCAGCCGCTGACGCGGCGACCTGTCTCGGCGTAACTCTGCCGCACGGCAGAGTGAAGACGGATCCAGGCGACCTTGATATGAACGAAAGCCTTCCGGCTTCCGCTACACGTGGGCGGCATGTTGATAGCCAGCTTTTCCTGATCGGCGAGCTCTGCCGTACGGCAGAGTGCCGAGTTTTGTCTTTTTGTCGTTAGGGTGTCCTCGGCAATTCGTGAGAAATGCGGGCTAGCAGCCTGTCGGACATTGCTTTCAATGGGACCAGTCCAAGTGATTCTGCTCAGCCACTCGCCTGTCATTGCGAGGTCGGTCTGCCGTACGGCAGACTCTGGAGTTTGGCCTTTTACTAGATATATTGCTCCCTTATTTCCTTTTTTCTTCAAAAGCAAGTATTTAGCTTGACTGTGATCTAGTTATGTAACTAGATCATGGCCCATGGGATTCCCAACTAAAGTTCAACTCATCAGGCGCAAGCGTAGCGAACAGTGGTATATCAATCTGCCTTCGGCGGTAGCTCAGGCGATGGAGTTTGGCAAAGGAGAGATGGTGGAGTGGATTATTGCCGTCTGATCCTGGCCCGATCCCATGCCCCTCCCAATCCGGTGCGTGTAAAAAAAACGGCTCCTCACTTCTAGGAAGGGATAATTGGATCGTGTGCCAAAGCCTGAGAGCACATCTTGTGCACCCTTCTGTGTCTGGGCAGGCGTACTGTGACCGGGATCATCACGACGGGCGGACGCCAATACGAGGATTGGAGCGCACACTACAGGATGTATTCGAAGAGCAGAGTCGACCCTGGTGAGTGCTTCGCGATCCGCGAGAAGATCGAGCGAATGCTTCCGCCCGATAGGCCCATGGTCGTAGCACTTGACGACACCCTACGGCAAAAAAGTGGAACTCGTATCCACGGAGTGGGCTGGCGCAGAGATCCCCTCGGTCCCAAATTCCAAGTTAACCTCGTGCTCGCCCAGCGATTCATCCAACTGTCGCCCTTGCCGCAGAGGACGGTTCGGCCCGCATGATTCCTATTGATCTGACCCATGCGCCCTCCGCGCGCAAGCCGGGGGCAAAAGCCACACAGGAGCAGGTCCAATGCTATAAAGAGAGCAAAAAGCAGCTCATCAATCGACAGGCGAGCGCGTTGCACTGCTCAGAGACTCTATGGAGGTCGAACGCGAACTGATCGTCGTGGCCGACGGCAGCTATACCAATGGAGACTTCCGGCTCTGCCCGAACGCACCACCATGTCCGCAAGGACGCTACGCTTTGCAAAATGCCCGGGCAGGCGCCCAAAACCGGACGCCGACCAAGCTACGGGCCAGAGATTCCCACGCCCGAACAGATTCGCAGACCAGGAAGTGCCGTGGGAATATGTGGAGGCCTTCGCGGCCGGTAAGCGCCACCGCTTTAAGGTCGGGGTGAAGGATCTTTTGTGGCGCAAGAGCGGAGCAAAACGCCCTTTGCAGCTTTTGATCATTGCTCCGCTCCGATACCGGCTTCAGAAGAAGGCAAAGTGCTCTACAGAAAGCCCGCTTACCTGATTTGCACCGATCCCCAATTAGCGCTTGAAGAGTTTCTCCAATACTATCTTTGTCGATAGAGCCCAACTTCCGCGATGAGAAGACCCTCTTAGGCATGGGCGAGGCCCAGGTCAGGACCGAAGCGTCCAACAGAAACCTTCCCGCCCTCAACGTGGCAGCCTACTCGATGTTGTGGCTGGCCTCCTACCAATCCGATCCCAAGCGCCATCAACAAGGCATCTTCGAGCCGGCCAAGTGGCGCACCGATAAACGCTCCATGCAGGGCCCAACCACTTCAGACTTACTGCAGCAACTCAGATACGAGACTTGGGCGGGCAGTCCACCATCGAGTTTCTCCCACTTCGTTGATCCTAAAAGTGGTACTCGGAGAAACTCAGCCCCCATCTTGCCAGCTCCCTCTTTCAAGCCGCTTAAGAATTAACAGTTTCTACGCGAGGGCCAAACTCGGTCTGCCGTACGGCAGACTGGCAATCCACGGTTATGAAGGTGCGAAAACCTGGATTGCTTCGTCATTCTTCCTCGCAATGACAGGGTTCGCATGTTTTAGCGGCTGGTTGCGCCGACGTTCTCATCTTTTCATTCGAAGTCCGACAGCCTCCTAGAGTCTTTCGTTCAAATATCGCATCGATTTACGGAGTTCCTCGGAGGGGTCGCTATCGGGTGGTATACTGCACTCAAATCCGCAGTAGCCATCGTATCCGATATCCGAAAGAGCGCGGAGAGGAGGAGTGAAATCGGTGTGGCCGTATCCTGGAAGGACGCGGTTGCTGTCTGCCAGGTGAACGTTGGCGATGTGACTTCCACCGGCCCGAATTGCCGCAGCCATGTCGGACTCTTCGATGTTCATGTGGAAGAGATCGGCCATCGTCTTGATGCCTGGGCTGCCCACAGACTCGCAAATCACTACGCCGTCCGCTATCGTGCACGGCCACCACTGCTCATACCTGTTGAGGGGTTCAAGGATAAGGCTGCAGCCGCACTTTTCCGCGTGAGGCGCGATCTCCTCTTTGAGGATGGCGGTGAGGAGAGAAGCCTCGAGGTCAGCGGTCCGATATCTGGGTGACAGATCCGGGATCCTTTGGCCTCCGCGCATCTTGATGTCGATGAGGGGAGGGAATATGACGCCGATTCCACCTAACTGACCGCAGAGAGTCAGCGCTTCCTTCAGACTGGCGATGGAACGCTTACGTGCTTCGGGGCGCGCGTCGAGGAGCCCCAACTCTCTTGCCGTAAAGATGTTCGGGCAAATGCCGGTTTCCTCCGCAGCTCTGGCTATCTCTCCAGCGTATGCCTCCTCGCTCGAGCTTGTTATTTCGATCCCCGAGAAGCCAAGCGAAGCAAGGTTGCGAAACTTCTCGAGAATAGTGTTACCGGGAGCCATCGGCTCTCTGATGGAGTACTTGATTTTCATGTTTCTATCTTACCATTGCGGCATGATACAAAAGAGAGAGCGAGGGAATAATACAACGCTACAGCGTTCGGACCTTCAGTAAGCTATTGGCGGTCAGTTGTTGAAACATAACCTGTGCTTCGACCGGCCGGCTCAGATTGATACACCACACTGGAATCTTCAGAATTGAATACACTTATGAAAAAAGACTGGTTTCTCGCATTCCTCGGCACGCTCTTACTCATGATGCCCACAGCAATGATTGGACGGGTGGAAACGGGTTCGTCCGCTCCCGATTTCACTCTTCGCGACAGCAAAGATGCCGATCGGGCGCTCTCCGAATTCAGGGGCCGCTATGTGGTACTCGAATGGACCAATCACGAGTGTCCGTTCGTGAGAAAGCACTATGGCAGCGGTAATATGCAGAATCTGCAGAAGACCTACACGGAAAAAGGAGTTGTCTGGCTCACTATCCTTTCTTCGGCCAAAGGCAAGCAGGGCGGTGTCAGTGCAAAAGAGGCCAATAAAATCATGGCGGCGGCGGGAGCTTCTCCAACCGCTTACCTCCTCGATTACGACGGAACGGTCGGTCGGAAATACGCGGCGAAGACGACACCACATATGTATGTTATCGATCCAGAAGGGAAGCTCGTCTATCAGGGAGCGATCGATGATGTGCGGTCGGCGAACCCCGCTGATATTGCCGGCGCCAGGAATTTCGTTGCCCTCGCCCTCGAAGAACTGATGGGCGGTAAGGCGGTGTCCAGTAGCGATACCCGACCTTACGGATGCTCTGTTAAATACGCCTCGAAGTAGTATATGGTGTAGCGGAATGCGGGAGCATTTCGTCTTCGACGATGCGCGGATTTCCAAATTGGTTTGATCCGGTCTGTGGTGGCCGGGCGGACCCACGGTGATCAGCAAGCAGGCGGTCCCGCCCATTTAACTGGGTCCTCTCTCTGCCGCCAGGCAGAGAGGCTAGGAAGATGTCGGTGGTTGATTACTCTGCATTCCAATAACACACCTAGATTGCTGACTTTATCCAAGTGATTATTTACGACGAGGCTTACGATGAAGTTTGAAGGAGCCTTTCTCCCCGTGAGGGAACCCTTGTCGTAAGCCTCGTCGTCAGTTTTGTCGTTTTCGGTCTCTCTTTCGATTAAGTTTACGACGAAGCTTGCGATCAAGTTTGAAGAAGCGACTCTCCCCGCGAGGGAATCTTCGTCGCGAGCTTCGTCGTCAGCTTTGTCGAATTTTCCCGCGAAAGCTCAGCCGACAGATTCCTAAGACCACTGATCCAGGTATTTATACAGGTAGGGCTTGATGTAGCGCCGGTTTGCCTGGCTGCGAAGGATTTCCTTTTCGATATGGTTAGGATCCCACCGGGAGAGAATATCTGAAACCGTGGTGTCGCGCACTTCGGCGAATTCCGGCTTATCGGCAAGGTCGTTCATTTCGGCCGGATCGAGTTCAAGGTCGTAGAGTTCAGGCGGGTCACCCTGGTAGTAGTTTAGTTTGTATTTGCCCTTGCGCAGCATGGCCATGGGCGCGGTGGAGAAGTTCGCGTAGTACTCGGAAAAGGCCTCGTCCTTCCAGTTCGGATCACCCTCGGTCATGAGCACAAGCAGGCTGGCGCCGTCAAGATCGGAAATCGGTTCGTCCGGTTCGTGCGCACCGGCCATTTCGACCATGGTTGCTACGATGTCGACGTTGGAAGTGACTTGCGAAATACGTTTTCCACTTGGAAGGCGTTTGGGGTTCGATACGATCAAAGGGACGCGGGAAGCATGTTCGTAGAAATTCGATTTGTTCCACATCCCGTGCTCACCGAGCATCTCTCCATGATCGGAGAAGAATACGATGACGGTATCCTCTATCTGTCCGGTTTGTTCCAGCGCGTGGAGTAGTTCACCCAGCATATCGTCGACGTAGGTGACGAGAGCGTAATAGGTGCGGCGGGCGTCGCGAATGACATCCTCGGGTAAGGTTTCGACATATCCTCGTCCCCGCCGCATTCGTTGAATGGCAGGATTTTGTTTCTCGTAGTGGTCCGCGGGTACCTCCGGCAAATCAATATCGGCGGGGTCGTAGGCATCGTAGTATTGTGGTGGCGCGATAAAAGGAGGGTGTGGGCATACGTATCCGACGGAAAGAGCCCACGGGCTCTTCTTTCGCTCCTCGCTTCGAATGTAACTGAGAGCGGCATCGGTCACCGCTCTGTCGGCCACGATTTCGATCGAGTTTCCCGGCCCGCGTTTCATGTCGCGTCTCTGTTCCGGTTCGGGCCGCAGTCTTGACCAATCGGGTGGGGTAGGCCGGTTGCGTCCGTTTATGTCGTAGGCCAGCTGTGCTTCGAAGCCGTGCAGTTGATCGTCGCCGCGAAAATGCATCTTGCCGCTCAGGGCGGCGTTGTAACCGACGTTGCGAAGGCGGTGCGCCCAGGTCACACTGTCTTCCGAAAGCGGCACGCCATTATCCCAGATGCCGATGTGTTTCAAGAATCTTCCTGTCATGAAAGACATTCTCGCAGGAACACATATGGGACAGTTTGTATAGTGGTTGTCGAACACGAGGCCTTCATCGGCAAGGCGATCGAGATTCGGTGTCTTAACAAGTGGATGACCATAAGGGCCGCTGAATTGCGGCGCCTGTTGATCCGTCATTACAAGGAGGAAGTTAGGTTGATCAGGCATATTATCTTGTTTTTTTTCCAACCCGGCAAGTCGGGCGGAGACGTCGAATTGAGTGAATTGTCATCGTGCGCGGAGCGCCCGATTCACCCGTAGCAAGGTATTTAGTGGTGGAACGGCCCCTCCGGGGACGTTTGTTTCTACCAGAGAATCATTCCGCCTATTTCACACGAAAAGCGGACTAGAAAGCGAAACCAAATTGTAATTTTTTGATATTTATGAATTTTTGTAGGGGAAATCTCGGATTACGGAGGGCTTCCGATGCCGCAGATCACCGTTGAGAACCTCACAAAGACTTTCAAAATCGCCGAGCGTGCCCAGGGGCTGAGGGGCGCTTTTGCGGGCGTTTTGAGGCGAAAGCACCGAACCGTCAAGGCTCTTGACGGGATATCCTTTTCGCTCGAAGAGGGCGAACTGCTGGGCTACATCGGCCCCAATGGCGCGGGGAAGAGCACGACGGTCAAAATCCTCTCGGGAATCATGGTCCCCGATGCCGGCACCGTATCCGTGTTGGGGCGTGTGCCCTGGAAGAGCAGGGTGGAAACTGTCGGTCAAATCGGCGTGGTGTTCGGGCAACGGACGCAGTTGTGGTGGGATCTCCCCGTAATGGATTCGTTCGACCTGCTGCGCGACATCTACCGAATCGATCCATCGATATATCGTGAGAATCGGGACGAACTGGTTGCCGCGCTGTCTCTCGAACCGATGCTCGATACTCCCGTCCGCCAGCTAAGCCTTGGGATGCGGATGCGGTGCGACCTTGCCGCATCGTTGTTGCACGGACCGCGGCTTCTCTTCCTCGATGAACCGACCATCGGGCTCGACGCCTTGAGCAAGCTCGCGGTTCGGGATTTCATCCGGCGTCTCAACCGGGAGCGCGGAGTAACGGTGATCCTTACGACGCATGATATGGATGATATTGAGGCGCTCTGCCGCCGGCTGATTGTCATCGACGAGGGATCCCTCTATCTGGACGGCTCGATTGAAGAGTTGCGCTCCCGAGTGACGGGTGAACGCCGGTTGATAGTGGACCTTGAAAATGAGGGCGACAGCATAGTCGATGAGAACGTGGAGGTAATCCGTCAGGAGGGACACAGGGTATGGCTTCGGTTTGACCCGGATGAGATTGCAGCGGACAAACTCATATCCAGGATCGCCGCGGGGCATGTAATCCGCGATTTGTTCGTGGAGAATCCTCCCATCGAGGAAATCGTCGCGAAGTTGTACGGAAAAGGAGAGACATGAGGCCGTACTGGGCGATCTTCAGTGCTCGCTGCCGGGTACTTCTGCAATATCGAGCGGCAGCCTTCGCCGGTTTTGCAACGCAGCTTTTCTGGGGTCTGATGCGGGTGATGATATTTGCCGCCTTTTACCATTCGACGACCGCGCCTCAACCGATGACATTACGGGAAACCATCATCTACATCTGGCTTGGGCAGGCCATGTTCGTTCTCATGCCGTGGAACATGGACCGGGAAATCGCGGCCATGATCAGGACGGGTGACGTGGGGTATGAAATGATCCGGCCGGTGGAGCTGTTTTGGCTCTGGTATGCTCGGGCGATGGCGATGCGCATGGCGCCGGCGTTTCTCCGCGCGCTGCCGATGTTCGTTGTGGCCGGGTTATTCCTCGGTTTGGAACCTCCTCCTTCCATGGGATCGGCGGTTGCATTCGCGGTCTCCGTCGGAGTTGCGATCCTCCTGAGCAGCGCCTTTACGGTTCTTATCACGGTGTCCCTCTTCTGGACAATATCGGGCGAGGGGATCATTCGTCTCGTACCCGGGATGGTGATGATATTTTCCGGTATGGTTGTGCCGCTGCCGCTTTTTCCGGACTGGGCGCAGCCAATCCTCAACGCCCTTCCGTTTCGGGGCATCGTCGATGTTCCCTTTCGGCTGTATATGGGCCACTTGCCGGTTACGGAAGCCCCCTTTTTGATTGCACAACAGATTCTTTGGGTGGTTGTAATCGTATTCGTCGGGCGCCTCGTGATGGGAATTGGGGTAAAGCGCCTCGTCATCCAGGGAGGCTAGACCGCCTTCATCTTGTTATTCTGGAATTGATACGTAAAAAAGAATTTTGGGGTCTACAGCAGAATCTGTGGGTGGGTAACGTCGCTTACAAGAGGAAATAGAGTCGGTGAGCACAAGGAGAAGTCAGGGCGCTGCCCTGAAACCCGCTCCTCCACAGCCGGAGGGGCTGGTCGGTGTTTTCTTTGCATATGGGATTGAAAGGTTGAAGCACCGGGCCGTTCCGAGGATGAAAGTAGTACCGAAAATACATCCTGAACACGAGGACCCAGTGCTCATCAAAACGCTACTGAATCGGTGCTATTGGCTCAAGAGCTTTGTTTACGCAAAGGCGAGTATGGAAATGGTGAAATCGGTGGAGGCGATTGTGGTGCAGATTGAGCCGCGCAAGAATAGTCGGGTGTGCTGTTCGGGGTGTGGCCGGACGGCCAGCGGCTACGACCACATGAGCGAGGCGAGGCATTTTGAATTTGTGCGGCATGTGGGGGATGAAGGTGTATTTTCGTTACCGCATGCGGCGGGTCAATTGCCGGCGGTGCGGGGTGAAGGTCGAAGAGGTGCCCTGGGCCAAGGGCAAGAGTCATCTGAGTTGGCCAATGCAATGGTTTCTGGCCCAGTGGGCGAGGCGCTTGAGCTGGGAAGAGACGGCAAGGGTGCACGAACTGGCGCAACGTCTTCGAGTCGGTCGAGGCGATGGTGCGTTGGGGGCTCAAACGGCGCGATATGAGCGGGATTGAGGCGATCGGAGTCGATGAGGTGCAGTATCATCGAGGCCATCACTATCTCACCGTGGTCTACCAGCTTGACGAGGGGCGGCGGCGGCTATTGGGCGTATTCAATAAGCGCAACGTAAAATCGCTCTTGCGTTTTTTCTGGGAATTGGGAGCGCAAAAGAGCAGCCAGATCCTCTACGTCTGCTCGGATCTGTGGAAGCCTTACCTCAAAGTGATCAAGAAAAAGGCACCCCAGGCGCTGCACATCCTCGATCGCTTCCACTTGGTAGCCAACCTGAACAAGGCCCTCAATGAGATTCGTGCTGCGGAAGCCAGGCGATTGCAACGGGACGGCTACATCAACGTGCTGGTCAAAAGCAAATACTGTTTCTTGAAAAATCCGCAAATCTCACCCCCACCCAACAGATCCGCCTCAAGGAGGTGCTCCAATACGATCTGAAGAGCGTGCGGGCCTATCTACTAAAGGAGAGCTTTCAGCTCTTGTGGCATTATAAAAGTCCCTACTGGGCCCAATGGTATCTGAAAAAATGGTGCACGCGCGCCATGCTGTTCGCGCCTCAAACCGATCAAAAGGTTCGGTGCGCTCGGTGCGCAAACACGAGCCGCTCATCCTCAACTGGTTTCGGGCCAAAAAGGCCTTTTCCTGCGGCATTGTGGAGGGCTTTAACCGCAATATAAATCTCACTATCAGAAAAGCTTGGCTTTTAAGAGCTTCGAAGTGCTTTCTAATTTGCCTGAACCCGAAAGTCCCAATGCTGACGAGGCAGAGTGAAAGGGAGAGAATGCGCTCGGCTGTATCTTCGATACCTGTCGATTTCGGTGCAGAGCCAGTTGCAGTATCGGGTATCCTTTATCCTCATGTCCGTCGGGCATTTCTTCGTCACCGCAACGGAGATATTCGCACGAAATCTCGGCGGATGGCAACTGGAGGAAGTGGCGCTATTCTACGGGATAATCAACGTGGCATTTGCCATTGCGGAGAGCGTGGGCCGCGGATTTGATGATTTCCCCAACCTCGTGCGCACGGGTGAATTCGACCGCATGCTGGCCCGTCCGCGCAGCACGGTGCTGCAGGTGGCGGCGCGGGAGATCCACCTCATGAGGATCGGTCGGTTGAGCCAGGGGCTCCTGGTTCTCTTCTGGGCGTCGGGGGCACTGCAGGTTGACTGGACGATGGCCAAAGGAGCGCTCATGGGATTTGCGATATTTGGCGGCATGTGCCTCTTCATCGGGCTCTTTGTCCTCCAGGCGACAATGGCGTTCTGGACGGTGGAAAGCCTCGAATTGATGAATATGGTCACATATGGGGGAACGGAAGCGGCGCAGTACCCAATTCCAATCTACCGGCCGTGGTTCCAGAAACTCTTCATCTTTGTGATACCACTTGCCTGCGTCACCTACTACCCGGCGCTTGCAATTCTCGAGCGCGAAGATGGGATGTCTCAAACCGACCCGATATTTCACTGGATAGCGCCAGCGGTGGGCGTCCTCTTTCTCGCCGTGTCCCTCAGAATCTGGGAATTCGGGGTGCGGCACTACCGCTCAACAGGGAGCTAACCCGCATATAGGAAGGTGTCTCCCGCTGAGCGGGATCGGTACACTGCCATATGTGTTGTTCTAGCCCGAACATCTCACAGACCTTCTACTACGACCGCGGATCTCACTACATATCAAAGCCTTCCCTTGTCCGCCGACCTCAGAGGGTTCCAACACGCTGTCGCCCGCCGCCCTGCGGAAAGGCTCTGATATGCAGCAATCTACGCTGTCTCGCTACGAAATCTGTGAAATGTCCGGGCTAGCATAGGTTGACACGAAAACCGATAGGAGGGACGATGCGACACTGCAGAACTCTTAGTCGATTGCACTTAGTCCCGCCACTTAGTCGATTAGCTTTGTTGCGAGGGACTAAGTGGTAAGACTAAGTGTTCCCGACGAAGTGTAGGAACTAAGTGTGACTCACCTTTGAAGGTCTCCTGATCACTAAGACCCGACATTTGAAACCCATAAATTCGTGTCAACTTTGATCCGGACTGGACATATGTCAGTCGTGACTCTTTGGGTGCCCGTTCGACGGTTCGGCAGGCTGACCGCAGGGAAGCCGCAGAGTCCTGGGACTTATGCAGGGCGGCTTCGTTAGGCAGGATTAATTCGAGTTCGAGTTAATCCAGATTTTGGGTGAATACTCACAGATCTACATTATCAATTTCCAACTCCAGCGACCATAGCGCGCAGGGCCCGGTACTCTCGCCGAAATAAAACAGCAGAAACCACCTGTTTCCTCCGAGAGGCACCATCCAGGGATAGCCGAAGTCCCGGTTGAGATTCTCCTCATCGCTCGGTAGCGTGGTAATCAAGCCGATCTTTTTCCATTCCAGTTCATGCAGACCCGCACTCCACAAGCTGATCGACCCGGGCGTATTTCCGGGAAAATGACGCTCGGTAACAAGTGAATAAAGAAGGGACGGCTTGGCCGGATCGAAGGTGACGAACGGTGAGGGAAGCCGGTACTCTTTCGGGTCCGAACTGACAATTCCATCCCGTTTGATCTCCCAGGTCTTTCCGAAATCGTCGGACACCGCCTGCCAGGTGCGACTGTGGAGAGGCTTATTACTTTGGCGGTATAGTGCGACTATCCGTCCTTCCGTAAATGTGGCGGCCGGCTCCACAAGTTTGGCATCGGCAATTTGCCTGGGTGAACTCCAGGACCTGCCATTGTCTTCGGACGTTGCCACCCAGATCCCTTTCTCCGGTCTCGGGCTGCGAAAGTGTCCGAAAACCATGAGGCGATCGTCCGGGAGAGACAAGATGTTGCCATATACGGACCCACTCCGGTCATCCGCCAGTTTGGATGTGTCGACGGGGGCCCAGGTTGTTCCCTCATCTTCGGATCTCCAGCCGAGGATGGTGTGGGCTTCGTCGCCGCGAAAGCCCATGGCCAAATTGATGACGGCACCGTCGCCGGCGACTCCGAGGGCCGTATTGCCGCTGTGCGTATACTCTCCACCGGCATCGAATTCATGGATGATATGTGGTGGCGTCAGGGTGGCTCCACGATCCTTGGAGATGGAGATCGCGGGACTGCCTTCGCCGTGTTGGCCATGAAACCGCGCCGCGATATAGGATGCAATGATTGTGCCTTGTGAGGTCAGCGTGAGCCGGGGCCAGGCGAGGTGCGCAAAGCGCGGATTTACGGGCGGTTCTATCGCTAGCCCGGGTTCGCCGTAATCACCCGCCAGTGGACGCGTATGCCATATCTTTTCAGAATTTCCCATGGAGATGGGTTCTATTGTAGCTGAACCGGTGGCGGTTAGTAAAGGGAATAGGGGTGGTATTTGGGCGAGACCAGAGGGAATTGGGTGTCGCTGGTCAGTTCCGTGCCTCCAAGACCGCACGCTTGCGCGTCCGGCTACACGACTGATAGGTATGAGGACCCATCGTCACCCTGCGGCAACCGTCGCCTGCGGCGGTGGTGCCAGCGACTCGCCGGGCACGTACTCGGGAATGACTAATGCGTGCCTGGAAGCGGCCGGGAGAGGCTTTCGATTTTTCAGTACGATCGAGAAGATTTTCCTTGACACATCGATGGCGCCGCAGAGCTTCATTAGATGTTATTAACATTTTAACCCATAACCCATAACCCATAACCCATAACCCATAAATTAAACATTTAACCTTAACCATTCAAACAAATGACAATGAAAACATTGAAGTTATATCAAATCGCGGGATCGCTTCTTGCGGTACCTGCTTTGCTTATCCTGCAAACGAGTAAGCTCTTCTCCCAGGGGGAAGCCCAGAGCGACGAAGAGGAAATCGTGGTACTGTCGGAATTCGTGGTCGATGCCAAGTCAGATTCCGGCTACCTCGCCGCCCGTGCCATCTCCGGGCTCAAAACTAATACACCCATCATGGATCTGCCCCTCAACCTCAAGGTGTTGAACCGGGAGTTTATCGAAGACACCAACTCGTGGCAGGTGCAGGATGCCCTGCGCTATGTCAGCAACGTGGGGGTCGGAGAGAATCGAAGAGACGGCGTTTTCATTCGCGGTTTCAGCCCAAGCATTCAGAACGACGGGCTGTCCTTTAGAACCGCTGACCGCCAGCGCGACATGTACCCGTATGAGCGCATCGAGGTGATCAAGGGGGCGGCCGCCGTGCTCTACAGCAGTAGATCGCTGGGTGGTATGATCAACTTCGTCTTCAAGCGCCCCAGCGCCGATCCTGCTACCGAGATTTTCTTCGAAGCCGGCGAGCACAACCACTACCGTGGCGGCATCGACATCAACCGTCAGTTGCACAAGGGCGAAAAGGGCTCCATTAACGGGCGCCTCGTTTTTTCCTGGGAAGACAGCGACGGCGCAAAGGACCTCGCCTTCAACGAGAGGTGGATATTCATGCCCATGCTCGAGTTCAACTTCAGCGAGAAAACGAGTCTGATCGTTCGCTATTTTATGCAAGCCGATGATGGACGCAAGAACTTTGCCTGCCCCGCTTGGCACCCTTCCGTTCCGGACGAAATCCCGCCGGAGGCGCAGGGACGAACGCACCTTGGGTTCGGGGGTATCTTCCTCGACCTTCCGCCCACCTGTATGCGTGGAGACACGCGCGATAAGCTCAAAGGTCAGACTCATCTTTTCGATACCACTTTTGAACACCGGTTTAACTCGAACTGGTCCATGAAGCTTCACACTGTCTACACCAACTTCAACCAGGACCGCATCGAGACCTTTATCAGCAATCCAGGTCCACAGATCCAATTGTGGCCGCGCTTCATTCAGGAGATTCCTCTCGACGAAGACGGGATCAACACGGAGTGGAATCTCGTTGGTAAGGTCAATACTGGGGGCATCAGTCACAAGGTCCTCTTGGGCGTGCAAGCCCACAAGAGGGATTCGAAAGGGAAAAATAAACGCACCGCCCTCACGCCGGACTTTAACATCTTCGCCCCGGTCTACGGGGAGTCTCGTCCCAACATCGACGATGACACCACTATCAGCGGCGCCTTTCCGCCCGATGGCCAGGTGCGTTCCGCACTCCGTGATTCGGAGACTGACGCGTTCGTGGGCGGCGTTTTCGTGCAGGACCAGATTGGGTTCTTTGACGGTCGGTTGGTGGTGACTGCCGGGATGCGCTACGCCTGGGAGGATACGACCGTAACCCGGCTTCCCGGGGACCGCGACAATCCTACAGAGCGTGTGATCGAAACCACCTACGCGGATGTCTTTCCGCGTTATGCGGGTATCTTCAAGGTCACCGAGAACATCACCATCTTTGGGGGCTATAGTGATACCTTTGAGCCCGCTTCAGGACGCAGTGACGCCCAAGGAAATCCTCTTCCCCAGCCGACCACGGAGCAATTCGAAATTGGAACTAAACTTCGTGTCTTGAATGACCGTTTGTTCTTCAGCTTCTCCTACTTTGACTACACGCGGACGAACATTATCGTGCCCGACGTAATTAATATCGGCAACTTCACGACCACCGGTGAAGTAATCTCTGATGGATACGACGTCGACTTCGGATTTCAGATTACCGATTCCTTCGAGATTTTCGGCGGATTGGGGTGGCTCGACAACGTCATCTCTAAAGACACCAGGCCAGAGCGCGTCGGCCGTGGCTTCCGAGGCATTGCCGATTTTACGGCCGGAATTTTCGGCAAATACGAATTCAATGAGGGTGGGCTCGAGGGATTATCGATTACCTTGGGCTACAATCACGTCTCCGAACGCTGGGGCGACAGCGGCAACGCCTTCAAGGTTCCGGGCTACGATTGGTTCCAACTCGGTGTCCGCTATAAGTTCGCTGAGCATTACGAGGTGGCTCTGAATATAGAGAATCTCACCGACAAGGAGTTTTTCGGAACCATCTCTTCGGCGCGCTTTGCCCAGCGCGGCCATCCTCGCTGGATCAAAGCAAAGATCACGGCTCGCTTCTGAGTCGTTTGTGAATTGAGAAGACGGCGTATCGATTGCTCATCAATTGAATTGAGAAGGCCCGGATGGTTCCCCGTCCGGGCTTTCTTTTTTGCGCAAGGCGAGCGCCTCCCCAATTTTTGGACAACGGGAAACAATTCCCTATGAGCAACAGCAAATACCTGATGCTGGACAGGTCGCTCTGGGCGAGAGGTGATAATTTGGAGGTGATTCCGGGGCTGGTTCGCAAGGCAGCGGAAAATCCACTGTTTGGTGAGGAGCTTCCCTGGGAGGTTCGTTTCGACAACCTGTATGCAAATGTAATCTTCGATCCGGAGGACGGCCTCTATAAGTGCTGATACAACCCTTTCATCATTGATCTACCCACTACTGATTACCCGCCTGAACAGCGGGAGGGCGGTACCTACCGGGCAGCGCTTGATAAAGCTAAGGCCGAACGTCAGATCAAAGATTGGCGAGAAATGGGCGTCTGCTATGCGATTTCATCCGATGGTATTGAGTGGACAAAGCCCGAGTTGGGGTTAATCGAGTTCCAGGGCTCCGCGCAGAATAATCTGGTCATGCGCAATGCTCTCGGTGCCGGGGTAACCCTGGACCGCCACGATCCGGACCGGTCGGGAAAGTTTAAGGCGTTCCTGAAAGGCGGAGTTGCGAGTTCGCCGGATGGACTGCATTGGTCCGAACTCCAGGACTGTCCGGAGATTAAATCCAAATGGGACACCCACAACAATCTGTTCTGGGATGAACGGCATGGCAAGTATGTAGGCATGACGCGTCTGTGGGACGGCGGTTTCCCTGACGGAGAGCGGATCGTCGGTCGCACTGAGAGCCAGGACTTCAACACCTGGACTCAAGCTGTCGAGGTTCTGCGCGCCCTACCGGAGGAGCCGGAGCGCCAGACCTATACCCTCATCGCCTTCCCCTACGCTAACTTATATCTGGGCCTGTTGATGATGTTCAATACCGAGACAGACCTCGTTGATTGCGAATTGGCCTGGAGTAGCGATACCGTGCAGTGGGAGCGAGTCTGCCCGGGAACACCGTTGATCCCGCGCGGGCCGGATGGCAGTTTTGACTGGGGCTGTGTCTACGGGGCGGCTTATCCGTTTCTCAAGGACGGGAGATTGCAGGCCTATTACGGCGGCAGCAATGGCCGCCACACCGACTGGCGGGCCGGTTTTCTTGGTCTGGCAACTTTGCGACCGGATGGGTTTGCCGGGGTAACGCCGGCCAACAAGACTCAAACCGCTACGCTGGTCACGCAGCCCGTGAACTGCACCGGGCGTCAACTCTGCCTTAGTGCAGATGCAGATGGCGGCGTGGTCAGAGCGGCGGTGGCGGATGTCGATGCCATGAGCCTCGCCGATTGCACACCGATTCAAACGGATGGGACCGATGCCCCGGTGCATTGGCGCGATGGACAGGATCTGTCGGCGCTGGTGGGCCAGGAAGTTCAGCTGATCTTCGAACTGGGAGAGGCGACGCTCTATTCGTTCTCTTTCACCGATTGATCGTAAGCGACCGGGCAACGACCTTGTAGCGCAAAGATGCCGACCGTGATATGATTATGGGATGGGAGAAAAAACGAGAGGGCGGACACGGTCGAAGCGAATCGTTCGACGAAGTCGGCAGGAGCGCAGGCGACTGATAAGCGCATACCGTCGCAGCAATCAGACGCAGAGGGCGTTTGCCCAGCGGCACGGTATCAAGTATATGACCTTTATGGGATGGCTGCGCAAGGACCGGGCCGGGCACAGAAGCAGCGGGGTAAAATCGGCGGGGGCGCGGTTTGCCGAAGTTACGGTGCAGAGCAGCGCGGTCACGGAGGATCGGATCGAGATCGTCTTAGGGGACCCGATACGGGTGGAGGTGGACTGCGGTGTTGCGGTGGAACAAGTGGCGAGTCTGGTGAAGGCGTTGAGGGAATCGGGATGCTGAGCTTACCGGGAACGATGAAGGTTTTCCTGGCCGTGGGAGTAACGGATCTGCGAAAGAGCTTTAATGGTCTCTACGCCCTGGCGGCCAATCAGCTCAAGGAAGACCCGTTGAGCGGAGCGGACTTTGTCTTCTGCAATCGCAGCCGGGACCGGGTCAAGATTCTGTATTGGGACGGCACGGGGTTATGGGTTTTCGCAAAGCGATTAGAGAAGGGTCGGTTCAGCTGGCCGCAGGGAGTGGACTTGAAAGATCAGAAGCTTCCATTGCGCCCTGAAGCGTTGAGCATGCTCTTGAACGGGATCGACCTGAGGGAGGGGAAGATGCGGCCCTGGTATCAGCGTTAGGTCAAAAAAAGTGATTTTTTTGAAAAAAGTAGTGCTTTTCTTATTACCGTTAGTTTAGTATTGTTTTCATGCCTGAAGTCGAGGTTTTGCAAACAGAGCTGGAGCAACTCCGAGAGGAGAATCGGCTTTTACGTCAGAAGATCGGCTGGCTCATTAAGCGCTACTTTGGAGGCAACCAAAGCGAGCGGATCGATCCGGGACAGCTGGAATTGCTCCTGGCCGGGCTGGAGCAGGCCGAGGAAAACAAACCCGCTGAGCAAACGGCAGAGCCACCACCCGAGCCGAAGGCGCGCAAAGGAGCTGGGGCGAGGCGACAGCGTCTGCCCGAGCACCTGGAAGTCGAAGAGATCGTAATCGAACCCGAAGCGGTGAAGGTTGAACCGCAAAAGTGGCGGTTGATCGGTGAGGAAGTCACTGAAGAGTTAGATTTGCTCCCGGCCCGATTTATCAGGCGGCGCTATATACGGCGCAAATATGTATCTCGCGAAAAGCCCCAGGAACCTCCCGTGCTGGCGCCATTACCATCGCGGCTGATTGAAAAAGGGATCCCTGGAGTGGGGCTTTTGGTGCACATATTACTGAGCAAATACGTCGATCACCTGCCGTTGTATCGGCAGGAGAAGATTTTCCGGGAACGCTACGGAGTAAGGGTGGCGCGCCAGAGCATGCTCGATTGGATCCACCAGGTAGCGCAATGGCTAAAACCCATCTACAACTACATGTGCTTACAATTGTTCGAGGGCGGTTACATCCAGGCGGACGAAACGCCCATCCGCTACCTGGATCCGGACGCAGGCAAGAAAGAGGGCTGCAGGAAAGGATACCTGGGGGTCTACGGGCGACCCGGCGGCGAGGTGCTCTACGACTGGCACACAGGCCGTGGGGTAAAATGTCTCGAGCAGTTCCTCAACGGATACGAAGGGTTGCTCCAAACCGACGGTTACGCAGCCTATGGCAGTTTCGCCCGGGAGCATAACGGGATTACCCTGTTTGGGTGCTGGGCACACCTGCGACGCAAATTTGTGGAGGCGATGGATGAGAATCCGAAGCTGGCCGGCTGGGTGGTGCGGCAGATCCACAATCTCTACAGAGACGAGCGCCCTCTGCGCGAACAGCGGGCCGGTCCCGCCTTGCGCGAAGCCTACCGGAAAAGCCATGGTCGGATGATCGTGGAACGCTTGGGCAAAGCCTTGCCTATACTCAAACGGCGGGCCTTGCCGCGGAGCAAAATGGGTGAAGCCGTTGAGTATGCTCTGAACCAGTGGGAATCACTCAAGCGCTACCTCGAGCATGGCAAGGTTGAAATCGACAATAACCTCATTGAGAATGCTATCCGGCCGACCGCCCTGGGAAAGAAAAACTGGATGTTCATCGGCCACCCCAAGGCCGGTTGGAGAAGCGCCGTAATTTACTCGATCATTGAGAGTTGCCGGCGGCACGCAATTGAACCATCCGCTTACCTCACTGACGTCCTCAAAAGATTGCCGGACATGAACATCACCGAGATCGCCGAACTCGCTCCGGCGAATTGGAAGCCGACCCGAACAGGCGAACCGCTCGCAGCCTCTTGAACCCGGACACTGCCAGGATCCTCGCGCATGCCGCGATCCATAGGGCAGTTCACCGGTCGTTTACGATTGATCTGTAACCAATTTGATGAAATCGTGCAATTCGCGGTGGATTTTGAAACGATAGGGTTAACACAAGGAGAAACTCATGGGAACGAGATTAGCAGGTAAAGTAGCCATCATAACTGGTGCAACCTTAGGACTTGGAAAGGCAGGAGCATTGCTGTTCGCCAAGGAGGGAGCTTCCGTTGTCATCTGTGACCGGGGCAGAACCCCGGAGAATGCCCAGAAGGTGCTCAAAGAGGCCGAAGGTCTCAGCGGCGAAATCGCCTATAAAAAGTGTGATGTTATGAAAAAAGAGGACATCACCGCCCTGGCTCAATTCACCTTGGAGCGATATGGGCGAGTTGATGTTATGGTCAATAATGCCATCATCGATAACCCTCGCGGGCTGTTGGAGAAAGTTACGCTGAAAGACTGGGAAGAAGGGATATTTTGCCATATGACAGCGCCCCTCTTGTTCTGTAAGGAGGTGGTTCCTTCTATGATCAAACAGGGGGGTGGGAGCATTATTAATGTCTCGTCCGGAAACGCCCTGTTTGGAAGTTCCGGTATTTCATCGTATGGCCCGGCCAAGGCGGGCTTGATCAATTTCACCATGTGTCTGGCTGTTACCTATGGCCCCCATGGGATCCGGGCCAATGCGCTCACTCCGGCCCGGATGCTTACTGAGAAAAAACTCGAAATGCTCAAGAATAATCCGGCGGAGGTCAGAAGACAGAAATTTGTCTATCCCATGGGCAGTCCCACGCGTCCGGAGCAGGTGGCTGATGCCATGCTCTTTCTTGCATCCGATGAATCATCGGCGATCACCGGACATAACTTAGTCGCTGATGGGGGTACTGGGGCAGTCGGTGCCAGCACCGTGCCTGGACGACTGGAAAGGAATATCCGAGACCTGCTGGAAGCGCAAGGATCAGAGTGGATAAAGGGTGAAATGTGAAATTCGCTAGGACATTTGCGGTCACGATCAGCCAATCAGGCGCTCGCGTCGTCGAGCGCCTGCCAGGGGGCGGAAAGTAGGCAGCTACGAATGTAGCAACAGAAACCGGCGCCCCCGCCGACAACGACTAAGGCCCGATCACAGTCTGCCCGTCGGTGACGAAGAAATCATCCGGATTCGCCACAAAGGTGTTGGTAACGGGCGGAAGACTTCCGTCACCGAGATCCGTACGCAAGGGAGAATCGCTGATCGATCTTTGGCCGCCTGTCGCCATGATCGGGAACGAATAAACCACAGCGTTAGTGTCGATCTGGAGATTACCGATCGCTTCCGCGAGATCGCCGCCGTTGATTAAGATTTCGGAAATCGCGGAATCCGGGCTTATGCGAAGCATGGGCATGGCAGTGGCGGAGGGAGTGATATCTCCCACGAAGAGAAATACTCCCACCGACACATCAGGCGCATCAACGCCGATAACACCGGCGGAACCGATAAAATTTGCATTAGCCGAATTGATGCCGCCGATGGCGGTCGATCCGTCGCTGATAGTGAGTGACTGGATTTCCGCCACCCCATTGACGTCATCATCGAAAGTATCGCTCTTGATTAATGACCCGTCGACCCGCAGGACATCGTTTCCCAAGCTGAAAAAGGAGACAAACGTCAATGGTGTTGAATTCTGAATCTCGAAACTGGGATGACCCTGGGCGTAGACCGTCGTGGACTGAATATACGGTGAAGCGGCCGACGCGCTCATGAACTCCTCGAACGTGATGATCAACACCGTGTTCGGATCGTCGCTCCCAAACTCTGCAAACATCAGATCCCCGTCCCGATCGAGAAATGAGATACGGGTAATCTCTCCCGCGATCGAGCTGAACGTACCGTGATCCCCGGCCAGTTCAAAGCCGTTATAGGTGTTTCCGTCAAAAAAAGTGCCGTCGTTGACAAGCTTCGCGCTGCCCGCATCCAGCAACGAAGACGCTCCCGTGCTCGGCTGGGTGACGGTGAAGCTCCGGTCCACATCCGGTGCCGCATTAAACGCTGCATTGCCCGCCTGCGAAGCCCTCACCGTTACCGTACCCGGACCGGTTGTGCTGAGGGAGTTGTCCGGATTAATCAATCCCGGACCGGACACTAACGCAAACGTCACCGGCAAGCCGCTCGAAGCCGTCCCACTGAGGAAAATCCTGTCCAGCCCATAAGTGGTATTCCCGAGCTGGGCAAAGGATATGGTTTGGTTCTGCGGCCCGCCGCCGATGTCGATCGGCTCACCCGTCGTTTCCCCCTCGAAGTTGTCATAAAAGGTTCGCTGGTCTTCGCCATCGATGAATACCTCTCCAATGGCTGCGGGGATCATCCCAATCGTAAACGTGTCTTCGTTTGTCAGCCCCCAATCGAGATGTCCACCCGCACCGAGGCTGATCGAGCCCCCTTCCTCCAGCGGGCCGGGCGGAGTGAGAAACTCCTGGAAGCGCGCCGTGAAGGTCTGGGAAGACGCATCATAGTCGATAATGATGTCGAATCGCGCTCGCGTCGCGCCGATTTCAATATTCGAAGCGACGAATTCGGGCCCATTGCCCTCATGTCCGAAAAGGCGCATGAAATTATTGATTCCGCCTGAATTCTCACGGCGGATGGCAAAGACAATACGATCGGGAACTTTGGCAAAGCCGGAAGCGGACCGATCGATGGTCGAAGTCTTGAAAATGCCAAGTCCGGCGTAGTGGTGATCGCCTTGATCCGGGTAACGGGTGATAAGGTCCAACGCCATGTTGACGTTTATTTTCACCGAGAAGCTCTGGTTGGCAGGCGCGACATTCGGGCGCCAAATCCGGATCAAGGCGTCTTCAGGTTCGGGAACGCCCGGTGGATCGCCGGTCAGGTAAATGGCGCGCCCCACATTCTGAAAAAGCTGCCCGTTCCCGATAATGATGTCGCGTTCGTCCTCGGGCGTGCTTTCCGGGCAGGTAATACCGTCAACGATGGGATTACAGGTCCATTTCTCAGGATCGACATTGCCGAGGAAGTTATCGTCGCCTGCCAGTTGAGCGTGGACTGCTGAGACGAAGCTCAGGAGACCACCCAGTGCCATTAATATGAGCCGAATGGGAATGCTTATCAATTTAGTCTTCATCACAGTCTCGAACGGATTTAAATGGAAGGATTCGACCCACCTTGCTAGTGCAGTGTGTTGGCCTAAGCAAGATTTATTAACGCTTCTAAATCTTGGACATGAACCGATTTCAAGAGCGATATCCTCCAACCTAATCCTTCAAGATCCAGTAAAAATCGAACTCGGCGGCGCAGGAAAACCGCAACAATATCAACCTGTGGGTGGAGGAGAAACCACGGAGGGCAGTGCCCAAAGGAGCAAAAAACGAATACAGAATTGTCCGCTTCTAGTTGGTTGGCATAATAGGTTTCATATCCCAAGCCTCAAGCGATTTCAGAACGGCATCACGGCCTGTAGCTTTTATCGAAACCCCAGTGCTGTTTTCCAGCGCAGGATATACCCTTCCTGCCATAAATAATTTTTCATTTGCAAAAATTTCTGCCACACTCTTATCAATAAAAATTCTCAACTTCAAATTTTCGTAAGGACCAACTTCTTGTCCCGAGTCTTCTATTGAACTCAAAGGCAACATTGCTTTTTCCGGTGGTCGAAGCCATACATCTGAAGAGGTAGTAGAATCTGTAACATCTAACACTAATTGACCATCCGTAGGATGCCAGATCGAGGAGACTGAGGACGTGCTAAGCGCCCTATTGTAAAAAGTAATCGTTGTTTTCTCTTCAGCATTGGGTGATCGGAATACGCTAATTTGTATGGCGCGTGCATCAGCTTGATCTATTTCAAAACTCAGTTCCATCGATTTACCCTGAATAGATTCGAAAACCAGCTCTTCATTTGCCTTCATTTCTGTTTCGCCAACATGTCGATGGTTGGTTCTTAACGATTCTACCGCTTTTACCGGTCGAATATTCAGTGTTTTATCATCATTTAATGCATAATGGTGCGGGATAGACATGATTTGATTCCAATTCACTGCAGGAATACCACTGTTAATGTTGAAAATATTGACCAATTCGCCTTGATTATTTGGGTCAGGATAGGCTGATGGCGCATGAACTCCTCCCGGCTTCGCTTTTCCATGATTGAATCTTCCAAGTATGTATGGCTTGAATTTTTTACGACTTTTATCATAATCTCCGAGATAGTATTGTCCTCCGTTTTCATGACTAAAAAACAGAAACATATGTTTGGCTCCAATAGGCCAGAAATAAGGACAAGAGACGTTATCTCTCATCATACTGTACAAGAGGGGATTTGGAGTTTTGCGGATGAGAGATAACGAATACTTTTCATTTGAAGGCAATTCAAGAATCTCTCCATGCGATTTCCAATCTACAAGATTTTTTGATTCTATTAAGCGGGAATTTCCTAATAGAGCATAATAAGAATTACCGTCTTTCCAAATAAATGAATCTCCTCGAGGACTGTTTATTGGCTTTCCGGTCACCTTTTCCCAATTTAACAACAAGGGATCGCTAGACATTGCTAACATTTGACCTGCGTCAATTCCCGGGTAGAAAGCATAAACTGTGTCACCTTCAACTAATGTCCCTCCCGAATAACACATTTTTTCCGGTCCCGGATAAATGGCATACGGTAAATCACGCCAGTGAATTAAATCATCACTAATGGCATGTCCCCAGTGTGCTCTTCTTTTCATAATATCAGACTTTGTGGGCTTTGGGAATTCGTCAGGCGGATATGCTTGATAAAACATGTGCCATTTCCCTTGAAAATAACAAAGACCATTTGGGTCATTGAGCATACTTTCAGGACTCACAAAATGATAAATTGGACGATAGGGGTCGCCTGCCTGTTTTAAACGTGATTCTGCAAACCGCTTCATAAGCGGGCTATTTTTTAACTCTCTTTCCTGCGTCTTCAAATCATTTGAAAACACCTCATGTGGTGTAACAGAGAGGTTCGGGATTTCGTGAGTATTCATGGCAGAAGATTTCTATTAGGGAAACCGAAACACGGGTCATTCAGCGTACGAGACGTTTCCAATCAAGTTTGGCGTATTTGAAGTTGAGAAGAATGGCAAGTCGTAAGCTGCTAATGGCAAGATACCCCATCTCTGAGCTTTATCAAGTCGTCCCGAATCTCTGGCAAGAGAAGGAGTGCGATGTCGTCCCGATATGCAGTGCGCGAGGTGTCTCCCTTAGTAATTACGTCTCAACTGCTTCGACCCCCTGCAGGTTCATCGGAAGCGAAACGAGAACAGTTTGGTCCGTGTCGATTCCAGCAGGAGCTGAATCCGCTTGCCTTCGAGCGCCTCTAAGTCCTTACCGTTTCGCCATGACACGATCCCATTGGTGGTATTGCCCGTAAATGGCTCGCAATCGTCGAGGCCGAAGCCGGAGAGGGGATTCCCATACGGATCGACCAGGCCGACGCGAATTTCACCCAGTGCACCGGTGTTTGCATTCAGCAGAAGACGCTTCCCTCTCACCTCAACCGCTTTCGTGCGCACTGTGCCCTTGGCGATGCCCGTATCGAGCGAGACAAAGCCGTCGATCCGCTGAACATACCGTACGATGAACCCATCGGTCCGTTTCTCACGTGCTGAAATGTCACCATGGTGCGAGTGAAATTCGGTGGCGTACTGCCAAATTTCGTTTTCGCGTATTACCATACCGGTGCCCATAAAAACCATGTTGCGCTTGTCCGGGTCTACCAGCGGTGGTGAGGCGTAAGCAGAGCGGTCGTAGCGATGCCACGCGATGCTGTCTGGGCTGCCGGCAAACATTACCTCGGCCGGCCCGATGTGGCGTCCCTTATAGCCGGGAACATCCGTCTCCGCCGAGCGGCGCAAAAGGGTTGGAAACGCGACATACCAAGTAGGGTCGACTGGGTACGGTTGTGCCGACATATTGTAGATATCCGTTCGGACGGGATCTTGTTCGTCGCATTGCAATACAGCGGGAATCTCGTTGTAGAAGTATTGTCCCCGGCCCTGACCGCTAAGAGTCAACTCCAATGGCTGCTTCAAGCGCGATAGCGAAAGACGAAGAACCTTGCGGCGTGACCGTGAAGGGTCCCAACCGCGAAGATACATCACATACTCCTGCCGCCCTTCGTCCCACCAAACGATATTCTGCGTGTCGCTGCCGGCGCGGATCAGCGGAACGTCGTCCTTTTTCCAACTCAAACCATTGGGCGAATGGAACCGGTAGATCCCTTTTTGATCCGTTGACTTCCCGGATGGTCTGCTGGTCGAAACGTACTGATAACGCTCTCCGGCAGGCATGTTAGGATCCTTGAAAACGACTCCTTCAAGGTCGTGAAGGCCCACGAGGTTGTTCGCCCTGGAACCGTTGTATTCATAGATCCCTAGATTTGGCTTGGTCCAAGCAGCCCCGTCAGTCGATTCGGCATAGGCCACATTGGGTTGGTTTTCCTTGTCACGGCAGGTGTACCACATCCTCAGCTTTCCGGCCTCATCGCGAACGGTAAGATAGAAAGTAATCATTAATTGCTCCCAGGGACGATCGGGTCTAATGATCGTTTCCCTCCGCTGGGGAGCGTTAACCCTCAACTCGGCCTCTCGACACACTTCGAGCATTTCCGGATCGAGAAAGAGATGCCTCATGAGCTGAGAAAAGGAACCGCAGATTACCCAGATTAGACCAGATTTCTCAATGGGATTCCGTGCAATCCGTTTACTCTGGGGTCTCCGAATCTTTGACTACCATATTCCTTGGTTGCGGCTTTGCAGCGCTGGGCACATTCGTGGTCCGTCTTGAACCTTCGAATGCGGTGTTAGCTCTCCGCTGCCGAGATGAGAACCGAGTCGAGGTAGAGAAAGCACCGTTTGTCGGCGCCGGCTTCGACGCCGAAGCCGATGTTGACCAATCCCTGGCACTTGTCGGTGCTTCCCCGCCACCCCTCTAAGGGAGGCTCCGGCACGTTCTTGATTCCGGCCACCTTGAATTCCTTACCGTAACAGTTGAGGTCCACGAAAACGTGTTCCGCGAGATCGAAGGTCACCCGAAGGTAATGCCATTGATATTTGGTGGGGGCCCGGTTATAGCCGAGGTCCTGATAGCCGTCGGCAAGATCGGTCCAAGGCCCGTCTTTGACCCCTTTAGAACCGGTTGTAATCACCTGCCAGGTGCGTACGAATTCACCGTTTTCTGCGTTATGGTAGCGGATTGAGGGCCACCAACGGACATTCTCATCGGGTGGCCGGTCCATGACATCGAAGCTGACGATCATGGAGCGGATGTCGCGCTCTCCGAGTTCGAAATCTCGGGGGTCCGTTTTCAGGCAGAAGTAGGTTTCCACGCGGAATTTACCCCGCCAGGGAGAGGTCATGCGCTTCTGGGCAAAGGTGCGATCATACTTCTCCGGCAGCGTGGGTATCTTCAAGGCGTAGGTTCCACTCATGAGCCCGCAGGTTCCATCCCAATACGACATCGAACTGCGCATGGGCAGACCGCGTTTGCCGATTCGGAATTTGCGGTCGAACCGAACATCGTCTCCCGATCGCTCCCTGGCTACCATTTCGGTAACCGGACTCACAGGTGGATAACGGCCGGGGTAATCGACCCACCCATCATAATCGGCGAAGTAGGCATGCCATCCGTGGAAGCCCTCGTCGAAGTCATCGTAGGTCAGGACGTGCTCCAGCGGCTGGTAGCGCCCGAGCCGGTGGTCGTTGATCGGTGGTGTCACTGTATTCGGAATCTTCCTATCTGCAGGTTCGTTGATTCCGAATATGCATCATTTTATGGTACCAGGCACGACAAAAATTGAGACGAGAGCAGGCCGGTCTCTTCGCTCCGCCCACGGGGAGCGATACCGAGGCAAGAAAGAGTGTTGTCGATTACCTTTCTTTACCTTCTTTAACTCAGTACTGTCCGGTTATAAGTCAAACAACTCCAACTGTTTAGGAATGCGGTGTTCATTGAAAGTGTAATCGGTTTCTGTAAGTAGTTCAGTCATAGGAGTTTTCTCAAATAGGGTGAAGCTGAGAATCTGTAGGATTTTGTGCAAACTGATCTCCAGGCGAAGGCGTTTGCGGATGATGGCGATGAGCACATAGACGCTGACGGCAATCCAGATTTGAGTCTTCACAGCATTCTCGGAGGTGCCGAAAAAGCTCTTGCTGCGCAAGTGCTGTTTGATCCATTTGAAGAACAATTCGATCTGCCAGCGTAAACGGTAAATCTGGGTGATGATTATGGCTGGGAGGGCAAACTGGTTGGTGAGAAACACGAAGCGCTCGGAACTGTCGGGGTCGAGGTAAGTGATACGCCGGAGTCTTTCGGGGTAGGCCTTGGCAGGATAGAAGCTGACCAGGGCAACGGTCTGGTCCGAACGCAGACCGGTTGATTTGTCGACCTTTTGAGAGTAGAGGCGGCGAAACTGAAAGCCGCGGCGGGCGCGTGTGACGAAGAAAGAACCGCATTGTGCGATCCGATAGAGGCGCTCGTAATGCAGATAGGCTCGGTCCATTACATAGTAAGCACCGGCCTCGGGGATGATGAGATCCAGAATGTTTACGTCGTGAACTTTTCCATCGGTAATCTCGATAAAATAAGGGATAGAGCCTCTGAGATCGAGAAGCGTATGGACCTTCACCGCCCCCTTGTGCTTGCGGAAACGTGCCCACGGGAAGAGTGATAGACATAGATCGATCGTGGTGGAGTCCAGAGCGTAGAGCGTATTGTCCAGGTCGATGCCCAGATCCTCGTTTGAATACAAAGGACGAGCCATTGCGATGAGGACCTGTGCAAAGTCGGCGTAGATGCGCCAGTCTCGTTTCTCGTTGGCATCGGCGAGCGTGCTTTTGGATACTCCGCTTCGAAGCCCTGCGTGGTATAGTTTTGGTTGTACTGCCCGCAGGCAGGTTTCGATGTCGCGCAGACTCTCCCGGTAGGTCAACTCGGCAAAACCCATGCAGAGAAATTGTTCGAAGCAACTGAACTTTTGAACTTTGTAGTCGCCTCCGTAGCGTTGGACGCAACGATGGAACTGATGGCGCGGAAGATAATCTATGATTTGAGAAAAAACGAATCGACCTGTATACATGATTTGGACCCTCGAAATTTTTGAGAGTCCACAAGGCTTTTTGCAATTTCAAGTCGAAAACAGCAGAAATCATATGTAAAATGTTGGTTATCAATCGATTAACCTGCGTTCCTAGAAAAACAACCGGACAGTAGTGTCTTGAACTTGATAATAACCTTGGCAACATAGGGGAAGACCGATCAGCCTATAGGACAAGCAATGGACTTCCACACGAAAGATCCGCTCTTAGGAAAATACGATCCGCTCGAACGAATTCTGTTGGCCCACGATTTTGAAAATGGCATGCAAGGCTGGCAGACCTACTGCTATGGGCAGGAATTCAACGTAGCCGGACAGAAGATCAAGATCTGGGATCCGGAGGACCCGGTCATCAAAGAACATGGATGGGAGTGGCGGGCCAGCACGGACAGGTGTTCCGGGTTGATTTTCCCCAGTTTCCGAATAACGGCGGAATCGGACCGGAGGTGTTTTCTCTACCTGGATTCGGTCGTCGTGTCCGCGACTAAGGTCAGTTAACCCACATCGTTTCTGGAATTGAAATATCTCACATTCGCTCGGTAGTGAACGAACTGGTATGATGGGAGAGTCAGATAAATGAGACGCATACATACCGCGCCGGTGGAGTTGTTTTCGCTCAAGTCCAACGGCACCTTCGAAACGGAACCGCACGAAGCCGGGTGGGCTTCAGAAACGCTTGCCATGATCTATGTGCATTCGGTTCACGGGCCCTCTCCAGAGCTTCGGGTCAAAGCTCAGATTTCAGTTGATGGAGCCCGGTGGATGGACTTGGGACGGGAATTCGAAACGATTGCGCAGCCGGGCGGTTACCACCTGTGCCTGGAGAAGTTCGGCAACTGGCTGCGCCTGGTGGGAGAGGTGAGTGGGGGGCCCGAAGACGAAAAACCGGCATTTGAAGTCGATATCTACTGGGTTTTTAAGGAGTGAAATGGGAATTTCAGGACACCCACAATTGGTCATCGAAAACGCGTTGACGGCGCCTCTCGAACCGGTTTGCCTCATTGAACCTTAGTACTCGAACTCGTAAATACGGTCACGTATGTGGGAGCGCCATTGGGGGTATAGCAAGGCGCGCCGGCGATGGACAGCCCTGAAGGGCTCTCCTCGTCGGCGCAACGCCGCAATACCCCCAATGCCGCCCCATCGCTTTGGGACCGGGCGTTTTTGGCGCTGGGCAGCGTTGGTCGAGTCGCGCAAGGCCTCCGGGCCTGGCACGACTCGACCGCCTCCCCCAGCATCCAAAATCGCCTCGGCATACGTCACCGTATTTACGAGTTCGAGTACTTAGTTGCATGAAATACCGCCTCACGGAAGAGGAACGCAATCACTTTGAAACGGACGGTTACCTCATTGTCGAAGACGCTCTCTCCGATGAACGGGTGGCAGCCCTGACGAAGGCGGTCGATATCATCGGCAGAGAGTACCGTTCGGCGCACGAATTAGGAGAAAACGACTACGTCGGTGACTTCGATTTTATCGGGAAAAACGATTGCTTTCTCGAGCTCCTCGACTGGCCGAAGACGTTCCCCAAGGTATGGAGTATCCTCGGCTGGAATATCCAGTTATACCATATCCATCTCATCATCACACCGCCTAGCGACAAAGATACCCGGTCAGAGAGAATAAGTGCCCGCTGGCACCAGGATACCGGCCGCCTCAATCAAGAACTCGAGGGCGATCCGCGGCCCCGCGTCTCCCTCAAGGGTGCTTACTTTCTCACAGATACCACCGAACCCGGTTGCGGTAATCTTACCGTCATTCCGGGAAGCCACCTGTGGAATACGCTGCCCACTCCCGCGGGTTCCGACTCCGAACCCAGCGATTCCATCGAAATACGTGTCCCGCCGGGGACCGCCGTTTTCTTCGATCGGCGCCTCTGGCACAAGGGAACCCCAAATCACTCGAAGCGCACGCGGAAAGTGCTCTTTTACGGTTACAGCTACCGGTGGCTCCGCCCCCGGGGCCTCATGACCGTCGCTCATCTCATGGACCACTGCGACCCCATCCGCCGGCAATTGCTCGGCGCCAGCAGCAGGGGCGGTTTCGGATATACCAGTCCCTCCGATGAGGATGTTCCCCTCAAAGCCTGGATCGAGGAACACTTCGGCGCCGAAGCCGTAGCGCCTTGAGGCACCCACTTCCACCCCGATAATACTGCAGGTCTAAACGAAATCCAACGAAGAGATAGCACCAGGGGCATTAGCTCGACACCCGACGAAATCAGTGTCCCGCACCAAGGATCGAGCCCAACAGCGAGATGAAACGGATGAAGGCCCGCTGGGCGAAGAAGGAGAAGTGATGCCTTAGCCTCTACGCGGGCAAACCGCGCTCCCTCTGGGAATTCCAGGGCATGCCCCGGACTCCCCAGAGGGGCCTTCGACATCGTTCTTGCGTTTCCGCTGTCGTTCCGGCATACGCTGAATGATGAAAGCACTTCTTCAGACCGGTCTCAACGGGTGCGCGTCCGTATCGCCCGAAAAGCGATTTCTTATCAATTGATTTCAATAAGGATGAATACCTCGCAAGAACCAATCCCTTACGAGTTTGATTCGGTCGCCTGGGTGCTTGGCGGCCTCCGGGGCATCGCCGTTGGTCCCGCAGACGACGAGCATCCGTTCCAGTCCGAAGGCACTACCGTAAAACTCAAAGACGCTACCCTTTGGCATGCGTTTAACCAACGCTCCCGCATCCCGGATATGAAGCGCTTCCACGCCCACTACGTACCCACCGTTATCGCCAAGGTGGAATCCAAGGACGGTGGACGCAGCTGGAGCGCGCCAGAGACTCTCTTCGAAAGCAACACCGGGATGAACGCCTCCCACCCGGCGATCCGCCGCCTACCGAACGGTCAACTCGGCGCGACTTACCAGCGCATCGATACGGTTTCGGTAGAGGAGATGAACCGTTCCGATTGGCTCAGTTCAGTCAGGACCGCAAACAAGATCTTTCGATATTCCACAGACGAAGGCAAAACCTGGTCTGATGAGATTGTCATCTCGCCCACCGGTGGCTATTGGACCAGCGCCCACGACCGGCTCCTCGTTCTCTCTTCAGGGCGCCTCATCCAACCTCTTCATACCCACCCCGACAAGCATCCCGATATCAGCCTGACGAAAGTTGCCAGATCGGACGACAACGGGCTTACCTGGCAACTTGGCGAGCAGTTTCTCGAAGTGACCGACCTCATACCCGGTTACCGCGGACACCTAAAATCCAACTTCCACGAGGTAGCGGTTGCGGAACGGGCAAACGGTTCTCTGTTTATGATCGGACGCACCTCTGCCGGCTGGTTGTATACGTGCGAATCCAATGACCAAGGGGAAACCTGGGCCCGGCCAAAGCGTTCCGCACTGCCCTCCGCGGCGACCCCGGCCAACGTCGTAACTGTGCCCGGCAGCGACGACCTCCTTCTTATCTGGAACCGCTGCTGCGTCGATAACCGCCACACCATGAACGGCCACCGGCTCACGCTCTCGAGCGCCATCAGCGAGGACGATGGCCTGACTTGGAAATACGTTCGCGACATCGAGTCCATCGCGCCTCCTGACCCACCCTCTGAAACCGGTCTTCAAGTCAAGGTCTGCTATCCCTCGATTCTGATCGACGAAGAAAGAGTCTATCTCGGCTATTGGGCGGGAGCCCTGGTCGACGGCGTCCCGCGGGACCAACAGTACATGGCCGTGCTCCCACTCTCCTGGTTCTATGCGATGCGTGATTACCACCGACGAGCGCCAGCCGAACCCGGCACGTTCACTGAACCCTAGCAAACTGTCGGGCTTAGATGCCGGGCATTTGAGAGGAAGTTAATGAAAGTGAAGAAGTTGGAGTTTGGGCGATCAAGCAAGCGACAGATTGATTTCTTCAAAAAGACGCTAAGCTGACATCATGGCGTCACCGACCACTTTCTCGGTAACTATCTATGCATGACCGACTGACTTCTGATGGCAAGATTCTGGTCCACCATTCTGATCCTTCTGGTCGCCTTCGCTGCTTACCTCCAGTTGACGATTCCGGTTGAGGACTACGGTGGCAAGGAACCGCTGATCTGGACGGCGGGAAACAATTATCCGCGCCTCGAACAGATCAAGATCATCAACCAGAAGAACCACGACTTTGTGGTGGTTCACGACCACGCCAATTTCGATTTCCGTCGCATCGTCCTTCAGGCCAGCAGCGGTGTGGGAACCGACATCTTCGAGGTCAACACTGGGGCAATATTGCAAATGGTCGCGGCGAGTGGCGTTTGCTTGGATCTCAGCTATTACACAGAGAAATTCGGCTTCGATTTAAGCCAGAATGTCTGGCCGGGAATTGAGGAGGAATGCGTGGTCGACGGCATTCAGTACGGCTTTCCTCTCTCTCTGCAGATCAATGTTCTTTTCTACAATAAGAACATATTCGATCGGTTTGGCGTGCCCTATCCTCAAGATGCCATGACCTGGGATGAATTTATTGATACAGCCAAACGAGTAACCCGCAGTACGGATAGCCCTGAAGATTCAATCTATGGCTATATAGATACTGCAAGTTGGCGCACATTTTTCTATAGCCTTAAAGGGGAGTTCTTTTCGGAGGACGGCACTCGACCGCTGGTGAACGGGGAAAAGATGATCAAGGCGGTTCAGACTCATTTGGATATGGTGTTCAAACACAGGGTAACGCTTCCAGTGAGCAGACTCGATTTCTTCGTCACGGAAAGCCAGGCGGGAGGGGCATACAGGTCGATTTTTGCGGATGGAAAGTTCGCCATGCTGGTTCGACCGAGGGACACACTGGGATACTTCCGCATTGTGGTCAAAAATCAGAGAGAGCGACTGAGCCGATGGCAGAATGATCCCAATCGAAAGGAAGAGGATAGACCGGAAGTCCTGCGAGTGGGGGCGTGTCTATTGCCCCGGTTCAGCGACCACGTACCCGCCTACTATCTGCGGGCAAGGTCACTTGTCGTGAATAGATTGAGTCCACGTAAAGACCTGGCGCTGAAATTCTTGCGGTTTCTCACCAGCGAGGATTACAGCCGCGTCGTTAACCAGACTCTGGACTTTATCCCTCCCAATCCAGCCTACGCGATGGTCGGTGTGGAGGAGGGAGAACCTGAATTATCGGAGCAGGAAGTATATGCAGCGAACCTGCGGGCGATGAAGTATAGGCACCAATCGCGAAAAAGTCCTTTTCTGCTGGATTCGGAAGTCGGCGGCGCAATTCAGTCCCAATTGGCGCGACTGGAGCTTGATCCCACTTTGGATGTTCGTGAAGCCCTTGATATCGCTCAGCGCGAATGCGAGGAACTCATCCAGTTGAACATTCGACGCGACCCGGCTTTGCGGCAACGTTACGAAACTCTGAACAAAGGCGGGACGTTATGACCGTCCGAACCCGCAATCTGAGCATAGCCATTGCTTTTCTGCTGCCCAATTTCCTCGGGTTCCTGGCATTCACCTTTGTTCCCATCATCATCAGCTTTCTGGGAAGCTTTACGACCTGGAGTCTATCGCCGGCGGTCCCTTTTGAGATAATTGGTTTCGATAACTACCTGAGGTTGTTCAGTGACAAGCATTTCTTCTTCTACTTTTACAATACCTTCTACTTTATGCTCACGCTTCCCGTTTCTATTATTGGATCGCTTCTTTTGGCTGTCTTCCTGAGCGACAAATTCAATCTTCGAGGGTTCGGTGGAAACAGAAGATTGGCGGCGGCATCACTTGTTATCACGATATTTGTATCGGGATTGATGGTGTTAGGCGGGCGGCCCAATCTCGGTTATTTCCTGGGGGCACTCGGTTTGGTCGGCGCGCTTGGGTTTCGGTTCGGTTCCATCTGCTACCGCACTGTTTTCTACTTGCCTCATTTCACGGCGGGAGCAGCAACGATGGTGATGTGGTCGCAACTCTATAATCCCAACTTCGGAATTATCAACCAAGTCATTGAACGGACAGCCGATTTCGGAGGATGGACAGTTAATTCTCCGGGCTGGTTGTCAAGCACTCAAAGCATACTGGGCCTCCTGCCCTTTCCCCCCCACTTCAACAGCGGCGGCTTCGGGTTGGGAGCTCGAGAAGCCATAATGTTAATGGGACTATGGGCCGGGTTCGGAGGCAATCAGATGCTTCTCTATCTCGCCGGAATCGCAAACATACCCAGGGAACTTTACGAAGCAGCCGAAATCGATGGCGCCGGCTGGTGGCAGAAATTGCGCTATGTTACCATTCCCCAACTCGCTCCGGTAACTTTCTTTATCCTCGTCATGGGCGTCATCGGTGGGCTCCAGGGAGGTTTTGAACAGGTTCGGCTAATGACGGAAGGCGGGCCCGCGGGTACCACAACCACGCTGGTCTATTACATTTACCAGCAGGGTTTCGAGCGGCTAGATTTAGGATACGGTTCCGCGGTAGCCTGGGTTCTTTTCACCGTAATTTTCGCGTTCACGCTGGTGAACTGGAAGTACGGAAAGCAGGGATATTCCTACTGAGATGCTTTGGGAAGACATAAAGACATTGTTCAAGCATTTCGGCATGATCTTCTTTGCCGTTACGATGCTCTTTCCGTTTCTTTGGATGTTAGGTGCGAGTTTAAAACCGCGTGACGAGATTCACCGCATCGACCTGCTGCCGGAACAAGCCCAGCCAACTAACTATGCCGTCGTCCTGCGCCTGCTGCCCGACCCTTACACAGACCGCAAATTGAACCTGGATTTTCCCCGGTGGTACTTGAACAGCATTTTCGTGGCATCCTGGGTGACGACGCTACAGGTGCTGACCAGCGCTCTTGCCGCCTATGCATTTTCCCGCATTCAGTGGCGGGGCCGGGACCAGGTTTTCCTGCTTTATCTGGCCACCATGATGATCCCGTTTCCTGTCCTCATTCTGCCAAATTATCAGATCATGGTGACCTTAGGTCTGGTTAACACCTACACGGGTCTGATTCTACCTCATGCATTTAGCGCGTTCGGTACATTCCTGCTCCGGCAGTTTATGCTTACGATTTCACCTTCCTATGATGAAGCGGCACAGATCGACGGCGCCAGCCACCTGCGCATCTTCTTCGATGTCATTCTTCCCCTATCCCGACCCGGTCTCGTTACTTTGGCTATATTCACTTCTCTATCGAACTTCGGGAGTCTCTTCTGGCCCTTGGTCATGATTAAGGATGATCATCTTCGGACCCTGCCCATCGGTCTCCTGAGCTTCCTGAACGAGTACGGCCAACAGATCGAGCTTCTAATGGCCTCAACCGTAATGTACATCCTGCCCCTCATGATACTTTTCATTGTCATGCAGAAACAGATTGTGGCCGGGATTCAAATAGGCGGAGTGAAAGAGTAACGAAACCGCATTCATCTCCCTCATTCCGTAAACCACTCGATGGGAATCCGCGCCAAGATCATTTCCCGTTGCCCGCGTTTTTCCCGGGGACAACGGAAATAATGAAGCAGGGCGTGAGCCTTGTGAAAAAGAATCCCTGGGTAGGCCCACTCATGTTCAGGATCGGTCTCGATCGCCTTGGGGAGACCCCAGCTTGCGCCTCCATCTTCGCTGGCAGCGCAGAGCAAAGGACAACGCGTCACGTCGTGGCTGCAGTCTGGATTCCAGTTCGAATTCCAGACCATCAACAACGTGTCGCTGTCCGGTAGACGACAGAGGTAGGTCGGGGCGTCCGGCGTGATGACTCCGGATGGCCGCGCCGCCGACCAGGTCGCGCCGTCATCGGTGGATGTGGCAAGAAACGAATGGCCAAGCCAGCTGCGCATCACGATGAGCAGGGAACCGTCCGGTCGGGGCGCAATGCAGCCCTCGTTAAACCCTTGGGAACGTCCTTCGGTGAGCTCATTGGAATGCTTCCACGAGCGCCCGTTGTCATCCGAATACGCAACGTAGACCGACTTTCGTGACCGTCCTTGAAAGAAATTGGTCTTTGAATTGGTGTGGCACTGCACCAACACACGCCCCGAGGGGAGCGTCCAGGCACGGTCGTGGCAGCCGGTGTGGTAGCTAGACTCGTCAGAGGTGATGGCGGTCGGATCCGACCAGGATTTTCCTTCGTCCTCCGAGATGCGCACCCGTTTCGTGCAGGGACCGTAATTGTCCTGGTGATTACCGCCATTGCGCCAACTGTAGGCGAGCAGAATGCGTCCGTCCTGCATGCGCGTCAGGCAGGGCGACATGGTGTTGACGCAGGCATCGCGATCGTCTGCCACGGTGAAGCGCTCCGACCAATTCCTGCCATCGTCATCCGAAATCATGCCGCTGACCACGGCGTAGCCATCGTCGCTCAGCGGCGAGCGTCGCAGTTCGGAATGAGGTGGCCGCTTCTCGCCCGGCATTTTTTCGATGTCGAAGAACTGTGTCCATGTGAAGAGAATGCGTCCGTCCTTGAGAGTGATTGCACTTCCTTCCGAGTTCTTCGGCGAGAGTTCGTCCGAGGCGACGAGTACCTGCTTTTCGATTCCTGGTATTTGCTTCATTTCTTGGCTCCTGATTCTACCCTAAACTCTCCTCCGTTAAAATGTCAATTTCGATCAGCCTTCTTCATTTTCATTCGCGTAGATTCGCGCGATTCGTAGTTGCATAATTCAGCCTGGATTCCGAACCCAACTCAGATCAGACTCCTGCGCGACGCTTCGCCAAAATACCAGTCACCTGCGCCCTCGCCTTGGCCGTAGTGGCTGTAATAGGACCTGGCAAATTGCATGCGAGGCCAATCGAGTTCCAAACCCTGTTTGACAAGTGAACGTTGAAAATCTTCGAGTTCCACCGGCGTATTGCGCACGCTCCGTGGTGTGGTACTGCGGGTAAGACAGAAGGCCGCCAACGCCCCCGCCGCTTCACCGATGTTCCATTCCACTGGATGAAGCCGGAAAGCGCCGTTGGTGACGCTGGTGACACCCAGGTTCTTGCAGGCCGGCAGTAGATTCTCCATGCGGACGGGGATTAGCGCGCCAAGAGGAATCTGCTGGGGCCAGTGCATCCCGTGATTGGCGGCGGTCATGCTGCCCTTACCACCCTTTTTCGCCGGTTTGTGAATATCGACCCGGTAGCCGCCCACTCCCACGCTGTCCGAATACTTCATGGGTCCGTCTTCCTGTCCGGGTAGGTCGCGGCGGAAATGTTGCTCCAGGACCGTGAACTCCGCCTGGATTCGCCGTGACTCGCGTATGTAAGGATATTGCGCACAGCCGTCGCTGCTACCGAAAACATCTCCGCGTGGCCGCAATCCCGGATAGCCTTCCCTGCCGGTCGCAGGATCAGGTGCTTCCGTTTGCAGGTAATACAAAAGGCCTAGACTGAGATTTCGCGCCGCCGCCAGGTGACGCTTCTGCTCGTCTTCAGCAACACCGAGAAGTACGCCTTCGCGATATTCGTTGCCGCCCCAAATCGCCACCGTGATGTCGCTCGGAAAGACCCCATCAGCGAAGTTGCCTTTGAACAGAATGCGGCGGAAGCTCCATGTCGCCGCCACATAACCATCTACCCGCGGAGGCCTGCCAAAATTATCCCTCTCGACGCCAAAGAGGTCCGGTAGATTGAACTTTGAACTCCCTCCAGGCGGATTTCGCCATGGGTTATAACCCTCAGGTTCTCCAATCGTATGGTCCTCCCCAGGCAGGTAATCGAATGCAATGACATGCGTGAATCCCATCTGGTCCATGGGGTCGGCCTCGCCGGGCAAGGCATTGGGCTCGCCCGTTTCACTTTGCGATTCCGCTCCGATGACGTGTTCAACTCCCGCCATCGGTAAGAGGTTTCCGAGCTCTGTCGCATCGAGGAAATAAGTCGCGTGAACGGTCCTTTCGCTGCCATCGCGTTGGTCGGTTACCGTCACTGCTTCGATTCGGTCCCCCTCCACCGATACGGCCACCGGACGATGTCGGGTCAGGATCCTAACACTTCCGGCGGACAGGTAAGGCGCCAGCATCTCATACAACACCGCCAGCCCGACTCGTGGTTCATATCCCAGCGCCGTCACCCAAGCTGCCCCCGGATTCAGAAAAGGATCAGAACGGGCCTCTGGCGTGAGGGGATAATTGCGCCGGTAATATTCCCGAATCTCCTGGCGGAACGTGTGGTAGGATAATGTCCGCCCATACGACTCAATCCAGGGGTGCTCGTCCAGCGGAACTCCTTGGGTCGTTGCCTGGCCGCCGATCCATTCCGTTTCCTCTGTGAGGATTACGTTCTTGCCGAGGCGCGCAGCCGCCAGGGCGGCGGCGACTCCTCCAAGGCTTCCCCCAATGACGGCCACATCACAGCTCAGCTCTTTCATGCAGATCTTGTCCCGAGATGTGTGTTTGTGATGCGTCATGGGTCGCGTGCCATTGAAACCTCCCAGACATAAGGCTCAATCATCCAACCGGCCAAACTCCCATTGATCCTTGAAGCCGGTGGTAGTGAAGCCTTGGAATTCGTGCCGGTAATCCGACCGCCAGGGCCGGCGTCCCCAGGCCGGATTATAAAAGGTGTCCTTGGTCGTGTCCATGTGCTCGAGGATCAGGTCGTGCAGATGGTTGCGAATATCGGCGCACGCGGGATCGTCGATGCGGTTGTCCGCCTCCTCCGGGTCATCGCTGAGATGGTAGAGTTCGTCCTTGTCGAATAGATTGATGCTCAGTTTCCACTCTTGGGTACGAGCACAGCGAATGGGGTAAAATCCGTCTGCTCCAAGACCGCCCAGGCCAAAGCGGTTGTACTCCATGAACACCGCTTCGCGTGGTCCTAACGAATTGTCTGCGAGAGCGGGTTGCAGGGACCGCCCGATGTAACCAGGGTCTTCCGGCAGTTCCGCACCTGCTACCGACAGAATCGACTGCCAGATATCCACGGAAATGATCAGGTCATCGACACGACGACCTGTGTTCTGCACCCCGGCTCCCGTAATGATGAGCGGAACGGCGGTGGTGGCATCATACATGGTGGGCCCTTTGGGATTCAGCCCGAAGGCGCCAAGGTGATCCCCGTGGTCCGAGGTGTAGATCAACAGCGTATTCTCAGGCATGTGCGCTCTCACCGCATCCAGCACCCGCCCGATCTCGTAGTCGACATACGAATTGCAGTCATAATATCGGTGGTAATAACCGGTGTAGGTGTCGGCAGTTGGCCGGGTGGCTTCGAGGTAGGCGGAATACTCCTGTTGCAGCCGCGGTTTCTTCGACATGTCTGACCGGAAGGTTGGCGGGATATATATTTCATCTTGCTTGAATCTCCCATTGAATGGCGGAGGGCAGATGTAAGGCCCGTGCGGCTCGTCGAACTCGACCGCCAGCAGTAACGGTTGCATCCCGTAATCATGCTCCCGCATTCGTCGGATCGCCCTATCCGCCACTCGATGGGCAAAGCAGTAGTTTTCGTCGTGAAGACCCTTGTTCCAACCTCCAAACCGGTTGACGCCTCCTCGTCCGACCTCGTCATTGAAATTCGTCACGTCGTAACAGGAATCAAAACCGCCGTCTGGATGTCCTCCGCCGTCGTAACCCGCAGCATCGAGGTGCCATTTTCCGTAGTGAGCGCAGGTATAGCCGGCTTCCTTTACCAGTTCGGCCAGCAGGGGATGCTTGCGCTGCACCGAAGTTTCGTTACATATGGCTCCGTTGCGATTGGGATATAACCCCGAGTACCATGCGCCCCGGGAGGGGGTGCAGAGCGGGCAGGCTACAAATGCGTTCTCGAAAAGCACGCCCTCGGACGCCAAGCGGTCAATGTTGGGAGTCTCTACCCCCGGCCGGTCCACATAGGAAGAGACCATGTTTCTGCCCTGCGTGTCGGTAGTGATGAAAACAATATTCGGTCGCTCGTTCACAATCTTCATCTCCTTCTTCTTCTTGTTCTTCTCCTTCCAAACCTATCAGTTACGGCTAGTTAGAGGCCGTTTACCCTTTTCGAACAGCCTCTAGTTAGGCGGCTGTTTTGATGTAGATGAGAATACTGGGTCATCCATGGCAGAGTCAAATAAGGGGTGCCCTATTTTCCGTGATCAATTTTCAACTCCAGCGACCATAGCGCGCAGGGCCCGGCGCTCTCGCCGAAATAAAATAGCAGAAACCACCTGTCGCCGCCGAGCGGCACCATCCAGGGATATCCGAAATCCCGGTTGAGATTCTCCTCATCGCTCGGTAGCGTGGTAATCAAGCCGATCTTTTTCCAGTCCAGTTCATGCAGGTCAGCGGTCCATAGACTGATCGTGCCCGGAGTGCTCCCAGGCACACGACGCTCAGTAACCAGTGAATAAAGGAGGGAAGGCCTGGGCGGGTCAGAAGTGACAAATGGTGAGGGAAGCCGGTATTTCCCCGGTTCGGAACTCACGATGGCGTCCTGCTTGATGTCCCAAGTCCGACCAAGATCGTCCGAGACAGCCTGCCAGGTGCGACTGTGGAGAGGCTTATTACTTTCGCGGTATAGTGCGACTATGCGTCCTTCCGTAAATGTGGCGGCCGGTTCCACGAGTTCGGCATCGGCGATTTGCCTTGGGCCGCTCCAGGAACTGCCATTGTCGTCGGAAGTGGCCACCCAGATCCCATTCTCGGATCTTGGGCTGCGAAAGTGACCGAAAACCAGGAGGCGATCATCCGGGAGGGACAGGATGTTGCCATAGACCGATCCACTTCGATCATCAGCCAAGTTGGAAGTGTCCACAGGAATCCAGGTTGCTCCCTCATTTTCGGATCTCCAGCCGAGGATAGTGTGGGCTTCGTTGCCTCGGAAGGCCATGGCCAGAAGTACGATGGCACCGTCACCGGCGATTCCGAGAGCCGTATTCCCGCTGTGCGTATACTGGTCATGTGCCCCGAATTCATGGACGATGTGCGGCGGTGTGAGAGTTTCTCCACAATCCTCGGAGATGGAGATTGCGGGACTGCCTTCGCCGCCTGAACCGTGAAACCGTGCCGCGATGTAGGAGGCAATGATGATACCCTCCTGCGTTCGCACCATTCGGGGCCAGGCGAGGTGCGCAAAACGCGGATTTAGCGGTGGTTCCACCGCCAACTTTGGTTCGCCGTAGTCACCGGCCTGGGGGCATGTATGCCAGATTTTATCTCTGTTTGTCTGGGTGCCTTTCATTCAGTACTACGTTAACAGTTCAATGATCCAGCAGTCCTACCATGCTCTTGCGAGCGCGGCTACTCTTTTTCCTTTCCGTAGTCACTTTCGTGAGAAGGTGGAATACCTCCGCACGGGCGGCACTGGTCTCTTCCAACAAAATTGTATGATTTTCAGATCCGTGGGGCCCCAGCGCGTTCCTTGCCGGATCAAATGGGTGTGAAACTTCTGACAGCATAGTGGCACAGGCTTCCAGCCTGTGTAAAGCGTGGATCTCTGTCACGACCTCTGACAGGCTGGAAGCCTGTGCCACTCAGGGGTCTTCCTTAAGGAGAATTCGTTAGCCTATCGCGCGGAAACCCGCATGGACAGGGAAGTTACTGGTGTCATGTGCCGTGAGGAACATCGAAATTGACAAGGTTGTATGAGTTGAGGTTGCTGGTTCAAAAGGCGTTCATGCTTATTCCGGGACTTTCCTCCGTAATATAGTCGCCATTGTGTAGCCGCCTTCGCAAGAAGGTGGAAGACAACATGCCCTTGACCAATTACACAAAAAACCTACAATTTATGTGTATGAAGAGAACTAATGTTGTGCTTGATGAGAAACTTATAAATGAGGGCTTGGAAATGACCGGCCTTAAGACTCAGAAGGCCTTGATCGATCGAGCGTTAAGAGATCTGGTGAGGCGCGGTCGCCAGAAGGACATGCTTCGTCATGAAGGCAAGGTACGCTGGGAGGGCGATCTGAATGAAATGCGGGAGATGCGCTTGCCTTGGAGCACGATCTGGAAGTCCTTCACAAGGACCGAGATTTCAACCAAATCGCCAGAGTTTATCCATTACGAATAAGATGAAACTCGAGTGTGAAGGAATTTCCATCGGATCTATGGACACAATGATTGCCGCGCACGCCCTTTCCCTGGATTCTACCGTCGTGACCAATAATACTAGCCCGAACATTTCACAAATCTTCTGCTACGACCGCGGATGTCACTGCGTCTCAAAGCCTTCCCTTGCCCGGCGACCTCAGTGGGTTCCAATCCCGGCGTGCCGGGATCGCCCGCCGTGCTGCGGAAAGGCACTGATACGCAGCAACCTACGCAGTCTCGCTACGAAGTGTGTGAAATGTCCGGGCTAGAGAATTCCAGCGAGTTCCGGATCTTCGAATTGAAGACTGGAGCGAACAGATTGACCGATCGTGATCGTAGCCGGAACTCGACGGGAAGACCGAACGCTTGCGCGTCCGGCTACCTCATCATAATAATCCAAAGTCGGAAGAGGAGACGATCGACAGGAGATCACGATTGAGAAGCACGATAGGGAGGAGGGGAAACCCGTTAGATCTTCCGTCGTAATCATAATCGTAATCTAAAGTCGAAAGAATGGGAGATCACGATTGAAGTCACGATCGTTAGATCCTCTGTCGTAATCATAATCGTAATCTATAGAAGATCGACAGGAGATCACGATTGAGAGACGATAGGGAGAGAGAATTGGAGAGACGCGTTAGATCACGATTAAGGTAATGAGAATCGTAATCTAGAGTCGGAAAAGAGATCTTCCGGTGATCAGGGAGAGGGGAAAGAACCGTTAGATCCTCTGTCGTAATCATAATCGTAATCTATATAATCGAAAGAAAAGAAGATCGACAGGAGATCACGATTGAGAGTCACGATAGGGAGAGAGAATTGGAGAGACGCGGAGACACGGGAACACGGAGAAGGGGAGAGCTGGAAGCTGATGAACCTGCCCGTCGTAATCATAATCGTAATCTCACTACTGTCCGGTTGTTTTTCTAGGAACGCAGGTTAATCGATTGATAACCAACATTTTACATATGATTTCTGCTGTTTTCGACTTGAAATTGCAAAAAGCCTTGTGGACTCTCAAAAATTTCGAGGGTCCAAATCATGTATACAGGTCGATTCGTTTTTTCTCAAATCATAGATTATCTTCCGCGCCATCAGTTCCATCGTTGCGTCCAACGCTACGGAGGCGCCTACAAAGTTCAAAAGTTCAGTTGCTTCGAACAATTTCTCTGCATGGGTTTTGCCGAGTTGACCTACCGGGAGAGTCAGGCACCATGCGCGACATCGAAACCTGCCTGCGGGCAGTACAACCAAAACTATACCACGCAGGGATTCGAAGCGGAGTATCCAAAAGCACGCTCGCCGATGCCAACGAGAAACGAGACTGGCGCATCTACGCCGACTTTGCACAGGTCCTCATCGCAATGGCTCGTCCTTTGTATTCAAACGAGGATCTGGGCATCGACCTGGACAATACGCTCTACGCTCTGGACTCCACCACGATCGATCTATGTCTATCACTCTTCCCGTGGGCACGTTTCCGCAAGCACAAGGGGGCGGTGAAGGTCCATACGCTTCTCGATCTCAGAGGCTCTATCCCTTATTTTATCGAGATTACCGATGGAAAAGTTCACGACGTAAACATTCTGGATCTCATCATCCCCGAGGCCGGTGCTTACTATGTAATGGACCGAGCCTATCTGCATTACGAGCGCCTCTATCGGATCGCACAATGCGGTTCTTTCTTCGTCACACGCGCCCGCCGCGGCTTTCAGTTTCGCCGCCTCTACTCTCAAAAGGTCGACAAATCAACCGGTCTGCGTTCGGACCAGACCGTTGCCCTGGTCAGCTTCTATCCTGCCAAGGCCTACCCCGAAAGACTCCGGCGTATCACTTACCTCGACCCCGACAGTTCCGAGCGCTTCGTGTTTCTCACCAACCAGTTTGCCCTCCCAGCCATAATCATCACCCAGATTTACCGTTTACGCTGGCAGATCGAATTGTTCTTCAAATGGATCAAACAGCACTTGCGCATCAAGAGCTTTTTCGGCACCTCCGAGAATGCTGTGAAGACTCAAATCTGGATTGCCGTCAGCGTCTATGTGCTCATCGCCATCATCCGCAAACGCCTTCGCCTGGAGATCAGTTTGCACAAAATCCTACAGATTCTCAGCTTCACCCTATTTGAGAAAACTCCTATGACTGAACTACTTACAGAAACCGATTACACTTTCAATGAACACCGCATTCCTAAACAGTTGGAGTTGTTTGACTTATAACCGGACAGTACTGAAACCGATTTGCAATTTAGTGAAAGTCCAAAGTCGAAGGTCGGAAGACAAGAGTCGAAAGTCGGAAGGTCGAAGGTCGAATATGTGGATTGCTTCGTCATTCTTCCTCGCAATGACAGGCACCATGAAATCTCCTCCAGAGGTGATGCTAGGAATTCTGAGTTCGACTGATTCCAGGTACCTGTTCAGTGTGTCTGAGGCTGCCCCGGTCTTGTGCCGGGGTGGCGCACGCTACGAAACTACAATATGCGATCGGCACCACACACCCCTCCACCCTTCCTCTCTCCACCCATTCGAAACGCGAATGGGTGGAGAGAGGAAGGGTGGAGGGGAAGGTAGGGGCAACCGATGTGGGGCAAGGAACGTGCGCCACCCCGGCACAAGACCGGGGCAGCCTGCAATCGAAAGTAACGCTAAACACTTACGATTCTCGCCTGGATATCCTGTGAGATTCTCAGGCTAGTGATTGCGCAGGCGGCTCTCGAAAGTAACGCTAAACACTTACGATTCTCGCCTGGATATCCTGTGAGATTCTCAGGCTAGTGATTGCGCAGGCGGCTCTAGGTGTAATAGTCCGTGGCCATGAACAGTTTTGCATATTCGAGAACGATCCCTGAGATCGCCGACTACGATGTCGTGGTGGTTGGGGGTGGCATGGGTGGGGTTGGAGCGGCTTGCGCGGCAGCTCATGGCGGGGCACGGACACTATTGATCGAGCGTTTTGCCCAGTTAGGCGGAATGGCGACGATCGGGGGGGTGTGCAACTGGGCCTATGGCGGACCACTGGAAGGGCAGGGCAGGGTCTTTGATGAGCAACTCAGGATCATGGGGCGGATGGGAGCCATCGGGGAAGATAAGGGGTGGCCTGCGTTTCTCAATATCAGGGAAAATTCACGCGGTCAGGACATCCGATATTACAATAACCTTTTTGATCACAACATTCTTCCTGTGGTGCTTCAGCATCAGGCCGAAAAGGCGGGAGTGGACTTGCTCTATCACACGGAGCTGACCGACGTCGTCATGAAGGGGAAGGTAGTGGATGCGGTGGTGATTCACAATCGGAGCCTGCTCCAGGCAGTGCGGGCCAGGATCGTCGTGGATGCGACGGGAGATGGGGTGTTGGGCCGGCATGCGGGTGCTCAGGTCATTCCCGAAGGGGAGGAGTACACGAGGATGCCGGCCGGTTTCATGTTATTCCTGGGTGAGAACAATAAACTCGAGGTACTTCCAGAGTTGTATCCCGAAGGTGAGGAGCCATTTGAAAAGCTCAGCTATGCCGAATTCTCCGAGGAAGAACGGACGGATATCGCCAGCAAGTACGAAGAAGATCATTGCTTTTGGGTGTCGAAGTGTAGACGGGGCAAGATCTGGATTCCCCCTGGAGGCGTAAAAGGGCATCTTTTGCCCAATGGCTCAAGGGCGGTCAAGCTGAGGGTTCACGGTTTTGATACGTCCACAGGTGAGGGATTGAATGCGGCGGAACAGTTCACGCGTTCACTGATTCCAGAGATCGTTCGTTGTGCTGGGCTGAATCTCGAATCGGGCGTGAAGATCGACAGCGTGTCGCCGATGTTGGGATTACGGCAGGGGCCACGCATTATGGGAGAGTATGTTCTAAGTGTCGGCGACATCAAACAGCAGAGGGTTTTTGAGGATAGTGTGGCCTTTGGAGGCGCCGGTATTGATACGGTCAATCACTACGTCGATCACTGGGTGCCTCCGTATCAGGTGCCGCTACGGTCGCTCATAGCCCAGGGATTGGATAACCTCTTCGTGGTGGGAAGGTGTGTTTCTGCCGACTTTCATGCCTGGTCCAGCTTGCGGGTGATGACGACCTGTTGCCTCCTGGGACAGGCGGCCGGGACAGCCGCTGCGATCTGTATTCGGGAAAACACCCCGATTCGAGATGTGGATCCGGCGGGAGTTCGTGAGATATTGATTTCACGAGCCGATCATCCGGAGTTGATGCGGCAAAGGATGGATCCAGCCAGGGACGGCTTGCCGGATTGATCGACTGGGACCGGGCCCTGTGGGGCGATCCCGAGATCGAGTATGCGGTGCTGGAATACTGCGGAATATCAACGCCGGAGTTTTGGCGTGGGTATGGCAGGCCGCGACCCAACGACTGCGATGCCAAGATTCGACGCGTCTTCTACCTCCTCTACGAAGTGTTGAAGTACATCGTCATCCGAATCGTCAGAAGAAATAGCCCAACGGAAGCGGAACGATTCCGTTTGACGGCGCGCCAGCTTTTTGACCAGCTTTAGCTTATTTATTCCCTTTCCCGGCCTACAGGCACGGGATGGCAGAGTTTCTAAATCATCATCGTGCGCGGAGCGCCCGATCCACCCGTAGCAAGGATCTTTGTGGTGGAACCCGTCTTCGTTGCGCGAGCGCAACTGCGCCGAGGCAGGCGGCCCCCTTGCCACGCCGCAGCTCTGCCGTACGGCAGAGTGTAGGCGGGTCCGGGGACGTTTGTTTCACCTTTGAGAACAGCCTGGGCAAATAGAGTCCTAATGACCAAAGTGTTGCGGGAAGTTTTCATCGAATTGAAAGCGGTATGCAGTTGAAACGGCTGGATTTGACAGAGGAGAAATTGAGATGGACTTAAGCAGTGTCGGAGTTGTTCCGAAACGAACGGCCGATCCGTTGGAAGCGTTGTCTCTTGTCAGGAGTGACGGGGCAGCGATATTTACGGGGTTGGGACTCGATGGTGAGGAAGGGCGGAAGGCGTCGTATGCAGTATTCGGCGACGACGTTCTTGCGGTGCCGAGTGCGGCAAGAGTCTTCATCGGTGGCGAGCAAGACCGCATACCGGAGGGACATTCGAACGCAACTCGTTCGCACACCCACACGGACGGGTACTCCTATGGTGAAAAGTATCCCGACTATATCCTCCTTCTCTGTGCCCGGCACTGTGAGGCCGGGGGAGAATCCTTTCTTGTGGACGGCTACGCACTGCTCGATCTGATCGGGGATGATCCGGAATACGGATGGTTGCCGGATGCGCTTAGCACAGTGCAGGTCAATCAGACCGAACCGGGAATGCAGCTCTCGATGGGCACGATTGTGAAGATGAATCCTGAGGGTCGAAAGATGCTGCTCATGGCGGGCGATCAGGATCAACGGCCGATGGACGACAGCGCGAATCCTGAACGGGACTCGGAGATGATTAAGACTTGGCGCAGGCTGGTTGAATCGGCGGCCGATATTATCCCGCGGTTCAAGCTACTTTCCGGCGAGGCCTTCATTATCGATAATTACCGGCTTTTTCACGGACGCGATCCGTATGAGGACATGAATCGCCTGATGTGGAGGGTTTGGATCTGGACCCGGGAATGTGCATACGGTTTGCCTGAAGGCGTTCTGCATTCAGACAGCCGCTACGCGCGTGCTATTTTAGCGGCCTTTCGGATTTCACTGAGTGGCAGCCGGCGTACAGGATGCTGCCGGATCAGATTCTGCCGCATGACAGTTTGAAACTCCTGGCAGCAAAGTGGCACAGGCTTCCAGCCTGTGGAGAAGTCATGAAAGACATTTAATTACTCCACAGGCTGGAAGCCTGTGCCACTTCGGGAAATCCCACGAAAATTATTCATTAGGAACCTCCCGCGAATCCGCTCTGCTGTACGGCAGAGAAGTCTCACATGAGATCAGGACCCGTCGCTTCCGTAGAACCAGTCGATCGGGACGCGCATAAGGATGCTTGAGACCGCCTTCGATAGAATACCTGAACCTTCAGAATGGCGCAAGACGATCCAGGCCTCATTGTCTTTGTACACAGGGTAAAAGGATTCCAGGAAGCAACTAGCTGATAAGCAAGAAGATAAAAAAAGAGCTAGACAAACCCGAGGGAATCAGTCATGTTAAGATGGGATGAAAGACAAAAAATCTTACCAACTGAATCCTTCGATAGATCGTTTAACTCTGCGTCTGGTCCTGCCCGAAGAGCAGGAGCGATTCAATGATCTATTGAAACAACATCATTATTTACACAGTGCGGGCAGCGCAGGAGAGACCCTGCGCTATGTGGCGCAGATCGACGGGCAATGGATGGGCCTGCTCTTGTGGGGGGCCGCATCCTACCGGCTGAAGGATCGAGACGAATGGATCGGGTGGGACGGGGCGCAACGGCATGCACGATTGAAACTGGTAGTACAGAACCGGCGTTTTCTGATTTTGCCCTGGGTGGATCTTGCAAATTTGGCCTCCAAGACGTTGGGTATGTGCCTGAGAGTCTTAGCCGATCACTGGCAGGAGGCTTTTGGCTATCGTCCCTTAGTAGCGGAAACGTTCGTGGACCCACAGATTCACCGGGGCACTTGCTACGAAGCGAGCGGGTGGACGCCCTTGGGCTTGAGCGCGGGATATGGCCGCCAACGCGAAGATTTCTATCAACGCCATGAGCGTCCCAAGCAGATCTGGGTCAAACCCCTCAAGGCTAATGCCCTTGAGCTTTTGCGCGCTTCAGGGCCATTGCCCGCGGCACAGAGCCAGGCGCTCAATGAAACCGATAACTCCCATGCGGTCTGCCTCAAAGTGGAACAGATGAGCAGCCTGTGGGAACGCTTCAATCAGATAGAAGACTTCCGTCGTAAAGCGGGCCTTAGATATCGGCTCGCCACGGTCCTGAGCATGATTGTGCTCGGCACGATGTGCGGCAAACAGACCCTCAAGGGCATCGTGCGCCTGGCCCATCATCTCAATCAAGCCCAATTGCGCGCCTTACGCTCCTGGAAAAACCCCAAAACAGGCCGCTATAAGGCCCCTTGCTAGACCTTATCCGAAAAGCTACTGATTGGCCGCAAAGAGGCGCAAGAAAAACTTGAGAAAAATCATTTTTTGGCTTGATAAAAAGTGTCGCAACATGCTAGTGTTTAACAACTTAAGATTAAGAAAGGAGTTAAACATGCCAACATGTGCGACAGAGGAGAACAAAAGCGATAAGACGCCCCTTAGCAACCTCATTCTGCCGGTTCCAGACACGGATTTCCGTGATTTTCTGGATGAAGTTGAAGAATTGGCCGGGTTCGCGCCGCAAATCATCGAGGCGATCGAGAAGGATCTGGACGCCCATGCGCGTGAGAAGAAGAAACTTCGATTGGAAGATCGAAGGTTCTTTGAAGGGCGCACAGCGGACCTGCCGGAGCTGGACATCGAGGAGGAGAATATTCTGGCTGCTGAATTGAATCTTGGGGCAGGCCGGCCGCGGATGCCGGCTTATGCGGTATACGTGTTCGTGATGATTCGAGGGTTTCTGGGTTCGTTGACCACGAAACCGGCACGGCGGTTTGTGCGCGAGTCGATGAGCTTGTACGGATTTTTGCAGAGCGGGGGACTGAGAATGCCGGCGGTGACGACGATTCTGGAGAACGTGAACCTGGTCAGCCATACGACCCGCGAGTTGATCTTTGATAAACAGATTGGGTTTATCCTCCAGGAGCAATGGGACGATTTCGGGAAGCTGACGATCGACAGCACCTCGGTGAAAGCAAACAGCTGCTGGCCCACCGATGGGAAGATTCTGAGCGGTCTTTTGATGCGGGCCAATCGTTTGGGTCAGAAGTTGCATGTCTTCGGGCTGGAGGATTTTCGCAAGGGATGGGTTGGGCGTTGGCTGGAGGAAATGGACAAGCTGGAGTTTCAGATTTGTCTGGCCGCGGGCAAACCGAAGTCGAAGGGCAAGCTGAAGAAACACTACCGGCGGTTGCTCAAGCGGGGCCGCAAGGCGGCCGACTCGCTAACGGGGGAACTGAGCCATCTTGAAGAGGGCCTGTCGATGGATTCACTGCCTCCCACTCGCCGGGAGCTTCTGGAGCGGGCATTGAGCCAGATCAGGGGCGATATTGCCGACGCCAAGCGGGTTGTTGAGTATGCTCATGATCGGGTGTTTCACGAAAAGAAGCTACCGTCCACACAGAAGGTCCTGAGCCTCTCGGACGGATCGGCGGCCTACATCAAGAAGGGCAGCCGCAATCCAGTGATCGGGTACAAGCCACAACTGGTTCGCAGCGAAAACGGTTTTGTCACCAGCCTGATCGTACCGCAAGGCAACGCGGCAGACTCCATTGAGCTGGCGCCGGCCATCGGCGATTCGATCAAGCGCACCGGTGTCATTGCTGAACTGGTCAGCACCGATGACGGATATGCTTCGGCGAAGGGACGCAAGGAGGTGCTGAGCATGGGGGTAAAGCAGATCAGTATCAGTGGGGCGAAGGGCAAGAAGTTGACCACCCCCGAGGACTGGGAGAGCGAGGCGTATCGCGAGGCACGCCGCGATCGCTCCGCAGTGGAGTCGCTGATGTTCACGATTAAAGATGGATTTGCCTTTGGCGAACTCGGCCGCCGCGGCATCGATGCGGTAGGCGATGAACTGCTCGAGAAGGTTCTGGCCTACAACTTCTGCCGCATCATACTGATGAAGAAACGCCGAGGGGAGGAACTGGAACAGGCAGCCTGAATCTGACCGCTTTGAAGCTCAGAGAAAAAAGCACCACGGGATGAGTATGCCTCCAGACAGCGGCAAATATACGTATTGTGCAGCAAGCCACGCCGATGGCCGCTCAATACCTGCTCATCGGCAGCGCCGGCAGCCTAAAACCCGAAACCTGCCAGCCATAGGCTGGTCCGCCCGTGGCGGAGAACCTTAAACCGCCCGCTCGAAAGGCTTTTCGAATGGGGTCTTGCTATGATGTCTTCTATCGGGTCTTGCAAAACGTAAAGGCCGAGCTCTTCGATAAAACCCTCACCGAATTCATCTGCTTACAAGACGGCTGTTTGCCCCGCGATATTGCCGTCGACGGCAAGACCCTCAAAGGCACAAACACCGAAGAATCAAAGGCTCTGCACCTGGTGGCCGCAGTCGATCACCAAAGCGCTCAAACCTTAGCCCAAGTCGCTACCGCCGATAAATCCAACGAGATCACCGCCGCCCAGACTCTCTTGCGAAAGATGCCCATTTTGGACGGCTCCACCTTCACCTTCGACGCCATGCATAATCAAAAAGAAACTGCCCACATCGTCGTCGAAGAACTCAGTGCTGACTATGTTATTCAAATTAAAGACAATCAGCCCAACATGCATCAATACGCTCAGAATCTCTTCAGCTCCACCCCCTTTTTCTCCACCAAACCGTGGACAATGACCATGGGCGACTCGAAATACGTCAAATAGCAACCCATTCTCTAAGCGCTCCCTCTGCCGGCCTGCCCCATGCCCGCCAGTTCGCCTGTGTGCAACGCACCTTCCATTATCCAAACAAAGCTGAACCTTCCTCTGAACGCTCTTACTACGTAAGCAGTCTCGATCCCGCCGATTTGAGCCCTCAACAGTTCCTCTCGAAAATTCGCAACCATTGCTCGATCGAAAATAAAAATCATTACCCCAGGGATCGCTTCTTCGATGAAGATCGATGTATGATCCGTAATCATAACGCAGCCAGAATTCTTGCTGCATGCAGGCAACTGGTTCTCAGCCTCAAGTCTTCCATGGGCGCTGAATCCACTCCCGCACTCTGTGATGATTTCGTCTTTAACTTACATAAGGCCATCAATATCATCACCTAATGCTCCGAGAATCAAAATACCGTGTCTTTGTACATCACGAAGGGATAATCGTTGCTCTGTTGAGTGTCGTGCACGAGGATGCGCCGCCGATCGTGAGGCCACGACCCTCCGCCATCGGAGCTCACACAGGCTGTAATGGTGTGCCTCAGGCCCATTCCCGATTGAGTAACATCAAAATTGGAAGTCCAGACCAGAAGGAGGTCATCGGATCCCGGAATCCGTGTCAGATGGGCAGGAGCGACCGAACTGATCACTTCCATGCTTTTGGGCAACGACCATGATTCACCTCCATCTGCTGATTCACTGAAAAACTGGGTGCCCATGGCCGTTCTTATGGTCATGAGGATGCTTCCATCTGACCTTTCGACAGCGAATGGTTCAATGCATCCCGATTCTATCCAGCCTTTGCCCGATCCGTCAGGCCAACGGACACGCGGTAATTCAATGGGTTCGCACAGCGTCCAGGATTCTCCGGCGTCATCCGATCGGCCGACGCGAACATCCAGGTGGTGTTCATCCCAATCTTCCGAGCAGTGACAGGGGGCCAGGAATCGGCCCGTCGATAGGATCGTGAAACTGTCGTGACGACCTGTCTTATAGTTGCCGGTTGCGACGATTGCAGGATCCGACCAGGTCGCGCCTTCATCTTCCGAGTAGCGAAAATGCCGTTCCGCGATCTTGGTGCTGATGCGATAACTGTGGACCATGCCAAGCCGGCCATCCGGTAGACGCCGCAGAGCCGGTGACATGGCGTTGAAACCGTTTTCGGGTGCGTAGACGAGAATCCATTCCTCGCCGACGGGGTCTCCCTCCGGTGAAATGCGTATGCCCGCTATATTCGATCTGTCGTTATCGCTCCGACCCTCGTGGTTGGCGTAGGCGAAGAGGCAATGGTCGTCCGCAAGTTCGACCATGCTCGGTTCGTCACGGCGGGGAAACTGTTCGTTTGCCTGTGCGAGAACTTTGGTGGGAAATGCGTAATACGGTGATGAGATCATAGCGAATTATAGAGTTTGGACATTACATTTTGGATTGTTTCGCACATCAAGTCATTTTCGTAGGAAGATTGGGGTCAGTCCACAATTCTTGATTTCGCCGAACCTCCCTGGTTCTTGCCAGCCTGTGTTAGAAAAGCTGAACCTGAACCCACTTCGCTGCCGCTGAGCGTATTGGCGTTAACCTAGATCGTAAGGTGCTTTCTTTGAAGATCTTACATCTGGGCGAAGCAAACCTGGTGCAGGGAGCAGGAAAAGACTGACAGAGGCGGAAGCGTTAGGACGATGGGGAAGCTCCAAATGGAAAGCAAATTACAAAGAGTTAACCCACTGATGCAGTAGCCATACCACTGTTCCTTGCGGTGATCGATCAATGAAGGAGAAAAGCCCAACCCAGTCTTTATTCGAACATGGTAGCGAGGGTCACTGACAAGAACAGTGGTATGGGGCGGAGCCCACCGTGGGAAAAATCTTAAAAGAAAGCCCTTAAGCTCCAATTTCGCTCCAAAATCCGCCTTGGGTCTACGATGGACATGCGGTGCAGACGCTTCGAATCGGCTCAGTGCAGGCTATGGGAGGATCGTCCAAACCTGTTCGCCCTTCCGACCTTGCTCCGTAGGAGAAAGCGGGCAGGCCTGCTTCGACGATTCGACTAGCTCACCGCAGGCTGGCCAGCGGAAGCAGCAATCGGTCTAGTTGTAACAAGGTGGCGAGGTTCAAGCGGGAGAAATGCTTCCGCATACCTCCACAGCAAAGATACGACAACTAATTGAGTATAAGTAAATTACAAAAGTAAAGTTCACGCGTATGTGCTGAGCGGAACTACGAGGGTCAATAGCGGTCCAGCTACAGAGATATTGTATATCATCGATAAGGGTAGCCGGATCGCCTGTGGTGAGCACCGTCGAACTGCTGCGCGATTCGGACTTTCTTGGCAGAGTCGGTTCCCGTCGCGCGTTCCTGGGGTAGGTCAGTGCCTCTTTCCCTCGCGTTCCAAATAATACATGAGCCGGTAATTATTGGCTTCCTGGCTGTTTTGCTTGCCGATGAGGGTTTGAAATCGCAATGCATCTTCACTGTTCGCAACCCGACTGTAAGCCGCGATCAAACTGTCGTTTCGCCGGATGCCGGTCGTGTGGCGCTTCGAGAGACGCGCGAGATTCTCGTCCAGAAGGCGTGCAAAGTCCTTCTCGATGGTTTCGATAAATACATCCACTCCGCCGTTGCGGTCTGTCAGCAGATAAAAATTCGCGAGAAACAGGGTGTAAACATCCGGGATATTACCGCTATCAAAAAAGCCTATTCCCGGGGGATACCCGTCGCGAATCGGCACAAAGGCCTCCTTACCTGGCGGCGTCGGGACCCCGTCGACAGGTGATAGATACTGGCTGATAGAGGTAAAGATCTGGTTACCCTTATAGCTGGTGAGAAAATGAAGAAAATCCAGGGCCGTCTCGAAGTTTGGTGAATTCCGGCTCAAGACAAACGGAATGCCCACTCCCTCCGCGCTCTCCGCCATCGCTCCAAAGGTGCCGAGTCCGTAGTCCGGATCGTCTGCCTTGGGAAACGGGAGCCTCCCGAGAATTCCAACCTCGAAATTCGTCAGTTCAATCAGGTTATGCGCATCGATACTGAATACTGGCGCCATGAGGGCGCGGCCCTGTAGAAATTTAAATGTGGCCTCGTCCTGCATGCGTTGCAGAAATCCGCGATCCTGCGTAAGGTTGAAAGCGCGAATGGCGGCAAAGGTACTCTTAATTTCCGGATCGCGGAGCGACCACCGCCCGTCGACATATCCAAAATAGACGTCGTTTATGAGAGCGGCGGCGTTGTCATAATTCCAATCGCACTTACTCGCTACTTTCTGCGTCAGTCCCTGGAGGAGGCGATCCAGCGCGGGCGAGCTACGATCCTTCGACCCGGCAAGGGGCACGATATCGACCTGTTTGCGTTCTCCATACTCCCTTGTCTTCTCGGCGAGGGCGAGAAACTCGCGAAAATCTGTCGGCAGACGCGCCTCCGGTCCGTCGACGCGGGCCAAAAGGTCCAGGTTGATGAATATCCGCATCGAGTTCGACCCGGTCGGGAGCGCATAAAACTCTACCAGGCTCTCGTTGAACGACGTCGCGAGGTCGCCGCCGAAAGTCTCGCGCCACGGTACGCCTTCGAGAGATGTCCCCTCGTTGTAGGGATTGGGCTTATCGATGTACTCGCTCATGGGTGCGAAATGCCGGACGAGGTTGAGGTCGTCGATAAATTGTGACAGGTAATTGACGACGTCGGGCGGATTCTCGCCGATCATCCGGCTGAGCACCCACATCGGCCAAATACGCAATGGTACCGGGTTCTGCTGGACGATTACATCCGGGTGCATCTTCATGTAGGCGTCCGCCACCGCCTGGTAACCCGCAATGGTCGGCCCCTCCAATCGCCAATGAGCCATGCGAATGACCTTTCGGTCACCGGAGAACCGGCGCGCGGTGCGGCCAAACACATTCCAAAGTGAAAAGGCGAAAGCCGTCGCCAGCAGCGCGAACCCGATCGTGTTGATTATCTTACCGCGGAACATTCCATCATTCCATTTTTCCACCATTCCGGTTCGACTCCGTCACCCCACCATTCCAATCTTCCACTGCTCCATCACTCCAATCCTTCAGCTCTTCAATCCGTTCCCTAATCATGAACGAGAAGGAGCTTTCCGGACGCATCTGAAGAAAGCGCCGGTAGCTGCTCAGCGCCAAGTCTCGTTTTCCAAGCTCATAGGCGATGTTGGCGATTTGAAGGAAATCGTTGCCGAGATCGATGATTTCAAAGCTTCCCAAGGCCCTTGCTGCGAGGAGGTGCTCGAGCGCCTGCTCCCTGCCCAGCTCGAAAAAGAGGTAGCCGGCGGCCATTACAGTGTGGAACTGATTCCTTGCAAATGCTGATTGTAGAAAGCCCGCTTCTTTCTCCAGCGACAGTAAGGTCTCCGTCGACGGCCGATTCTTGGGATCGGCGTAAAGCCGAATGATGGTCATTTTTGTGAATGCCAACTGGGATGCTAAATGTTCCGGATAGAGTTCGATGAGGTCGCGGTAGAAACGGAGCGCCTGGGCCATATTTGGTTCCGTGCGATGGAGCTGATCAATCCGGCCGCGGTAGTAAAGCGTCCACGCTTTCAGGTCATCCCCCGCCGCCGAGGTGACGATCGGTTCAAGCAATGAGTAAGCCTTTTCAATATTGCCCGATGTGCGGGGCTGCACGCTCAGGAGTGTCACTGCCCGGGCGAATGCACTTCGCCACGTTTCCTCGCCCGATTTAGGTTTGTAGTCCCGCAGACGCTTCTCCGCTTCCTTGAATTGCAGCGTTCGATTCAACGCCCAGGCCTCGTCTAAGGTTTGCGAGGAGGGGTAGGCTAAAGTGTTTGCCGCGAGAATCAACATCAGGAGAGTTAGGCGGTAGCGGCTCGACTTGCCGCCTTGCCGCAAAGATCGGCCAGGTTCCAATATTTGCCGTCTGTCTCTCAGTCCCGGTTCGGAGCCGAATCTCATCCTCACTAAGAGCAATGAGACGGTAGCGCTGTGTCTAGCCTAATTGCACGACCTCCGACACAAACGTGAAGTGCGACCCACCCCTATCCCCTCCCAGGAGGGGATCTGTTCACTTTGGGGGTTTATCGATCAAGTTCCCCTCCTGCGGAGGGGTTAGGGGTGGGTTCTTCCCAAGTGAAATTATCATCAAATAAACGTTAGACATTCGTCTGCCATAAATCCGCCAGCCGATCCGCGATATCCGGAAGCACCGGCAGCGGCGAGCTCGGTATTGGTTCATACCAGAAGCTGGAGCAGCACCAGTCGTCCTGCCGTTCAAAAAGAATCGCATTCTCTATGCCGAGTTGCTGGATGGTGACTCGAATGTCTTCTTTCCAGTAAACAGGATCGGGCAGATGCCAACGGTAAAAAGAGACAAACTCTTCGCGGCACAGAGTGCATCCTCCGTAGGGGTGGCAGGTTTCCTGGACCGCGAATCCGAGAGTAGCATAGTCTTCCGTACCCGTGAAGCAGATGGTCGGGAACTCGCGGTCCCCGTCGAGATAGATCTTCGCCTCCCCTTCGCCCCACCAGTGCTCCAGGTCCAGAATGAGGACACCGATGACAGTTCCCATATACCGACCTCTGCCACTGCGTCGGGGCAAAATTTCGCAATCCTCCTTTAAAGTAGTTGGATTTTCTAACGAGATCGACCGCGATTCCAGGCCAGCGTCCAGTTCGAATGGGCGGCCAACGAGGTCAAACTGTGATAGAGATCCATCGAGTTTCACGACCGCAAGAGATTAGGCTGCTTTAAAGGATTGTCGAGAGTCATAAGCCAGGTGACGGCAACGCCATTTCTGTCACGCACGGGAGCCCAGCGCCGAGCTCTGAAACGCTCATACAGAAAACCGGAGGATGCCTTGTGATGAGGGCCTGATGATATTTCACTTGAGAATTCATCACAGCTTGCAATGGGGTCGCTGGCTCTTTCAAGGATCATCGTGCGCCTTGTTTTACCGCGAGGGTAGGAAGCTCGCTCGCGAGCGATCCAGATCCCTTGATGTTCCCTTCGGCCGCCCCTCGACGAAGCTCGGGGTCTGCGACAAGCGGCCTTCCTACGCCTGACGGTCTTCGAAAAGCTAATCAGGGGCAATTCCGCTTAAGGGGGTTTCAGCCCGATCCGGATAGTCAATAAACTGTGATCGTGCCGCCAACGAAACATACTCGGGTGCTGAGATTTCCGGAATTAAACCACTTGCTCGACCGAGCGAACGAGCACATCGCATACCTGGACGTGCCTCGGCGAGGAAAGTATATTCACCGCTACGTCAGCGATATCTTCCGGTTCAAGGGGGCGGTATTCGTATTCGTGCGGAGCGCGATCGTGCCATTCCGTTCGAACCAGGCCGGGAGATATCATGGCAACTTTAATCGTGCTCTTCCGTGATGCCAATTCCCCGCGAAGACCGTCGGTTAGGACTCGTAGTGTGTGTTTGCTGGCGCTGTAGGTTACGGAGCTGCGTCCAGCTACCACGCGATGCGCATTCATGGATGAGATGTTGATGATAGCCGCATCCTCCTTCCCTTCCATGTCCTGAAGGGCTTCCTGCATGCAGAGGCCGACCGCACGCACGTTTAAGTCCAGGCAGCTCTCGATGGTCGCCCAATCGACCTTTGCGAATCCATGGCCGCCGCTCACACCAGCATTATTCACGAGGATGTCTAACCCGCCCCAGGAATCTCGAATCTTACGAAAGAAGCCGCGATTCGTATCTTCCTTCCGCTGGTCACCCTCCAACGCTAGGACTGCTCCGCCGTCCTGCTCGAGCGACTTTTTCAAGGCATTGAGTCGTTCAACCCGGCGCCCCGTGATGGCGACCCTTATGCCAAGTCTCGAAAACTTAACCGCAATAGCGCGTCCGATTCCCGAGGTAGCGCCCGTAACCAGTGCAACCTTTCCTTTCCAACGTTCGATTCCGAAGCTCATGGGATGGCATTTTGACACCCGGATTCCAGAAGACAATACAGCAGGTCTTATTACTCCCCAATTGGATAGTAATTCTCTGTCATCGCGAGCCGGTCGAAGGGAGGCGCGGCGATCCAGGTATCGAATCACGGTGTCATTGCGAGGAAGATGCAGAAAGGCCACCTACCGTAGCGGAATCCGGAAGGATTTCGATCAGATCCTAAAATTTGCCCGAGTCGTAGCGTCTTACCCCATCGTCAAACCGCCGTCTACAGCAATTGCCTGGCCGGTGATGTTGCGGGCTTCCTCTGAAGCAAGAAAGACGACGAGATTACCGATATCCTCTGGTGATTGATCCCTCCCCATCGGCGTGTTCTTGGTGACGATGTCGTCATACATGGCTCGGGCTTCCATCCCCTCATAAGCTGGATTATCACGGGCAAGGAGAGGCGCCAACCGATGCCAGAAATTCGTCCAGACGAAACCGGGACAGACTGCGTTGACGTTGATGTTATGGGGACCGAGGTCCTTGGCCATGACACGTGTCAAACTTAAGAGGGCGTTCTTGGCTGCGGCATAGGCCGGAACAAACTGCGGGTCACGTTTCGCCGCGATTGAAGAGATGTTGATGATCTTGCCGGACTTACGCTCAATCATGTGCGGCGCCAATGCCTTGCTGAGAAAAAATGGGCCTTTGACGTGTACCGCGAAATTATCGTCCCACTCAGCTTCGGTGTGCTGGGTGAAGGGTGCACCTACCACCTTACCGAAATGCCCCGCGTTGTTTACCAGAATGTCCACTTGGCCGAACGTCTGTATCGCCTTCTCCAGGAGGGTCCGGCAGTCTTCTTCTCGAGTGACGTCCGATTTCACGGCGAGCCCTCGGCGGCCTAAATTGCTGATCTCCTCAATGCGCTTCTCCGCCCTCTCTACCTCGAGGTCCGACACCACGATGTCGGCGCCTTCCCGCGCCAGGCAGCTGCAGATTCCGTTCCCCATCCCGCCACCACCGCCCGTAACAATCGCCACTTTGTTTTCTAACCGCATAGGCACATTTTCTACCGCTCTTTGCGAATAAGGCGAAGATAAAATGTCAACCATGAGAACTTCATCGGGCCCCGCCTGAAAGGTGGTCTCAGGCGATGCCAGCACGTTGCTTTCAGAGATGCTGTCTTCCATCCGAAAACTAACGGTGCAAATCTTTATGAATCGATGTACCTGTTTAGCGTTTCTGAGGCTGCCCCGGTCTTGCGCCCATAAGCGCTAACTTGTTTGCTTGACATAGTGCATTTCCTGCTGTGGACTTCCGCAACAGGTTAGCAGAATTGAAGGGAGGTCGACCATGATGGATGAAGACTGGAGCGTGCTGATGTCTTTTTTCCCGCCGCAATGGAAAGAATTGGCTAAGAAGACCAACGCGTTGAAGGGATTGCGCCGGGACAAGGCACCTGGGAAGTTGCTGAGGATTCTGATGGTGCACCTGGCATGTGGGTATTCGCTGCGCGAAACCGTGGTGCGTGCGCGCCAGGCGCAGTTGGCGGAACTGTCAGACGTAGCGTTGCTGAAGCGGCTGCGCAAGTGCAAGGACTGGCTTTATTCGCTGTGCGTGGCATTGTTTCGCGAGCGTGGCCTGGATTTGGGGGCGGTGGGGCAACGGGAGTTTCGTCTGATCGATGCGACGATGGTGAAGGAACCCGGGAAGACGGGCAGCTTGTGGCGTGTGCACTATATGCTTGCGAGTTCCTTCGATGGCGTGCGATTTTTTCAAACTTACGCCAGCGCAAGGTGAAGGCACCGGCGAGTCGCTTAGACAGTTTCCGCTGGCAGCAGGTGACTACGTGATCGCCGCTCGGGGATACTGCCAGGCTTCCGGGCTTCAATATGCAGCCTCCCAAGGGGCTTTTGTAAGTATACGGCTGGCACCGCACAACATACGGCTGCTCGATCCTCGGGGAGAGGTTCTGAACCTGACCGCCTGCCTGGAGCAGATCGGGGCCGGTGGCAAGGTGGGCGCTTGGCCAGTCATGGTGCCCGCATCGGATCAGCCCCCGTTGCCAGCGCGGGTGTGTGCCATCCGCAAAAGCGAGCAAGCGATCGCCATGGCCCACAAGAGATTGCGGCGAATCGCCAGCAGGCGGGGCGAGAAGCTGATGCCCGAAACGCTCTATTACGCCGAATACGTCATGGTGCTGACGACTTTTCCTGAATCGCTCTTTTCCGCACTGGAGGTGCTCGAATGGTATCGTATCCGCTGGCAGGTGGAACTGGTCTTCAAACGATTCAAACAGATCGCACAGTTAGGACATCTGCCTAAGTATGACGATGAAAGCGCCAAGGCGTGGCTCTATGGCAAGCTCTTCGCGGCCCTGATCACCGAGAAGATCATTCAAAGTGCGATCTCTATTTCCCCCTTGGGATATGTCCTGGAGCCGGAAAAAACAGCAGAGTCGATGGCGTGAGTTTGCCTTCGTCTTCCATCAACTCCAGCGGGCCGTCGATCCCGCTGTGCCTTTGCGACAAGTGATAGAAAATTGGAACGATATAGCTCAAGGCTTAGCAGAGTCTCCACGGCAACGCCGACCACAGTTAGAGGTCAGATTCCCAGGTCAGCAAACAAGTTAGCGCTTATGGGTCTTGTGCCGGGGTGGTGCACGCTATACAGCTACAATACGCGATTGCCACCGCCCGCCCCTCCACCGCTCCTTTCTCGCCTCAGTCCCGGCGCGGCGCGTCGGGACTGAGGCGAGAAAGGAGCGGTGGAGGGGTTGGTAGAAGCACACGGTTGATAGCAAGGAACGCGCGCCACCCCGGCACAAGACCGGGGCAGCCAGCAATCGAAGGCATGACGCTAAACACGTACGATCCGATCGGATCATAAAGATTTGCACCGTTATGTGGAGAGCAACGAGTCAGGCGGTTTGGTAAACAGGCGGCTAAATGGTTACACAACAGAATATTACGCGAATATAGCGATCATGGAGCGTTTTGAGATCGATGAGATCATCAGTTTTGATCGGGGATTCGACGAATGTGCTGGGATTCGCCGGTTATCCGCGCCACACTGACCGAAGACGATTTTTCGATTTATTCAACCGGCAGTGCGTTCTGGTCCCAGTGAGAGGCGTTATGGTATTCCTTCAACTTCCTCTCTTTCAGGCTGATTCCTTGACAGTATTCAGAGCATGGAGCCAATACTAGACCTAAAATAAGCGCGTTTAAAGGTTGAACAGGAAACTTCGTTATTCCTAACGTTATTTGCCATGCTGGCGGTAGTTTTGCCGCCGCCACCCTTGGGCTGGTTTCATGTTTTGCTTTTTTTGAGTCATATCCGTTCTGTTTTAACGTTAGTTCTGTCCCCTTTTTTGGATACGCCGACCGTCCTTCCGTTGTGGCTGTGCGTTCGCGGTTACTTGATCTGCTACCCAGGCGACATAGATCGGAATCGCTCCCAGGTGCTGATAAAATCTCCCATCCACTCGTTCCAGCTTAAAAGCCGATAAACAATTCGGCGCCCGCTTCGGATGATTTGCGCGGGGAGCAAGATGATGGCGTGAAGGAAGCGCCGAAACTCCATCTTCACGATCTCCAACCCCCGCTGGCGGTTGGGCATGAGTAATCCATACCACGCCTTCAGGTTCCAGGCCAATGCTGTCATTACCATATAGGCCCAATTGCTCAAAAGATCATCCACGGGCATACGCATCGCATTAACCCCGTTTTTGAGTTGCTCAATAACGTTCTCCTGATCGCAGCGTTGATTCGCAAAGGCGACCACCTGCTCCTTAGTCAGGTCCCTACGATTTGTGATATAAAAAAAGTAGCGGATCTCATCAAAGAGCACTACTTCGCCCTTTTGCACACTGATGTTCTTACGCACCACCACCATCCGATAGGTCTTTTTGCACTTGTTGGGCCGATAGTCCAACTCGGCCACACTTTCTGCCTCCAGCACCTTGTTTTCAAAACCCTTCTGGTGCACGATCCCTTCCTTCACTCGCGGCGCTTTAGCTCTCGATTCGGTCGCTATTTCATGCTTGGGCAACCGCTCCAGTTCGCTCCAGGCCGTCTCTCTGAACTCCTCGGCCAGTCCCACCACTTTGGGATGCGCATCCATTCCGAAGATAAATCCCGTTCCTTCTTCATCCCACCGATCGAAGTTTTCTGTCAACGAAAAGTCCGTATCCCCTCGCAAGCAGATTTTCCCCGCATGCGCACGCACAAGTTCCACCGCCCGATCAATCCACTTTACGCATCCCTCATGGCTAGTCTCATTGCCCGGTCGATTCACCATGTAGAGCCCTTCCCTGGTATTTGCCAAACTCACGATCAGCGGTGCATAGCCCCAGATCCCCTTATAGCTTATTCCCATACCCCCTTTGCACTTCCCTCTCGTCTGCGCTATCGTCCCGTCCACATCGATGAACACCTCCTCCATGAATCCTTTTGCCTGCTTGTTCCACACCCTTGCCGTATCCGGTTGATCCCTTCCATCAATTTTTCGATCGCGCCTTCATCAAAGCGTCGGGTGAAGTCTCCACTGGTCGTCGGATCCGGTATCCTCTGCGCTCCTAAGGCATTCAGAAAAACCTCGTCCTTGCGGCGCAATTCGATGTCTTCGAGCCGGATCCCTCCCAATAATGCGTTGTAGGCTATGTTGAGCACATGATCACTCTCATGATACGGCAGGTGGCGCTTGAGCAACTGCACGCTCTGGTCGAGCTCTTCCACCAACCCCAGTCTCTTCACCATCAGGTGAATCGCTCCTATCCCTCCACAACTCACCCCTTTGCCTCGTTCGGCCGTCTCGTAGTGGATGTTGCTCGCTTTGAACATCGGTTTGGCCTGTTCAGGCCAGCCCCGATTTCTAAGCCGATGCTTTATTCTTCTCTTGCTATTGTGGAGGTTCTTGCGGTATCTTCTTTTCACTCGAAACGTCCTTTTTTTCTGGGTGGTTTTTTTGGTCGATTAACAGTTTTCCCAGTATCTAAGCGCGTTTCGAGCGTTTTATTGCGTTAGGTATATTCCAATCACACTTGTTCGAGGACTAGTCGGTAGAGGAACGATTTGAGTATCAATGCAGTCGCGCACGCTAACTGAAGAGGAGATTGTTACTTATAGGGAATCCGGATTCATCAAGGCAGGCGGTATCGTCAGTAGCGATGAACTCGACCGCTTCGCCGGCGCAGTCGATAATGAAATTGAGAAAGGGCGGGTGAGGGACGTCTCTGGCCCGAAAGAGGGACAAAGTGCGACATTTTCGGTGCTCGTGGAAGGTTGCATCCAGGAGCCGGGGATAAACTTCATGGTCGATCATCCAGGCATCGTGGGTGCTGTTGAGTGCCTGCTCGGTGGGCCGGCCCGTCTCTCTTCGTTTTCCATTCATATTAAGAGACCAGGATGGCTCGGCACGGATGGAGACTATGAGGGCACACACGGGCGCCGCCATTGTGATTACAAACCTTTCCGCCCGGTTGGTTCCTCCATGAACTGGCTTTTCACTATAATACCGCTTGTCGACTGCATTGGAGAAATTGGGCCTTTGCTGGTGTCGCCCGGTTCCCATCGGTGTTTCCGGACCGTACGCTATGGCCGTGTAACAAAAGGGCAGCGCGCCAAGGGTACAGAGATCCCTGAGTTTGTGGACACAGAGTTGAAACGGGGAGAAGTGCTTTTCATGGATGGTTTCACCTGGCATGAGGCATATCCGAATCGCTCCGATCGGAACCGAATTGGGATTTACAATAAGTACATGGCAGCGAACGCGCCGCCGGGTTGCGGTCCCTATCTCTTCAGTGATCGGAACTACAATGTAATCAAAAGCAGAGGCAGTGATCTTTTGAATAATCACAGTAATCGATTGATCGCTTCGACCCGATTGATTCTGGAGTGCAGGGACAGGGTACTGTTCCTGAAATCGAAGAATGGTTTGATGTCACTTCCGGGCGGGTCTGCCCAAACAAAGAAAAAGATCTCCGGCTCGAATGATGACAACGTCATCGAACACCTCTATGCCTCCCTCAAAGAGCAATTGGGTATCGAATTTCCATGGGTCAGTTACGTGGGCGATTTCGCGGACAACGGAAATGGTGATCTCTGCAGAGTCTATGCCTACCCCGAGCTTGCAGAGTCTCAGATTGAGAATCTCAACGGAAAAGATGTGGCATGGCTGGGTGAAGCGGAAATCTCGTCGGAAGCTCGAAACGGGAAGTTGGAATTGGGGTTCGAGTTGGACGCGGTTCGCCGGTGGCTCCATGAACCGCTCCTCCGCGGCATCGGACAGTCCAGATCCCAGGTCACATGAGGAATCTTAAGCTGAATCCCTTGGAAGGTAAATCGAATCTCACCCCTAACCCGAACAACGATCCCGTGTCGTCGCTCCGTATATGCGCGTGATGTCGAAGGTAAAAGATATTTTCCTGGCAAAGTCAGGACTTACAAGGTTGTGTACGGTGATCGGTCATAATTGAGGCTAGCCCGAACATTTCACAAACCATCTAATGCGACCACGGATGTCACTGCGCCT